>CADCJX010000015.1:19160-77145 GCA_902801885.1 uncultured Bacteroidia bacterium | reverse complement strand
AGGAGGGAAAGGATGTCGCGCTTGAGGGTATGGTCGGGGCAGCTCGAATAGCCGGCCGCCGGCTTTGGCCAGGGTCAACCTTACGGAGCGGGAAAGCATCTCGTCCGGGTCCAACCCTTCGGCCCCATTGCCTGCGGCAGTCTGGTGGACGCTTACTGCGAACATGCCCATCTGGGCTGTGAAACCATATTCCCCGGGCGGGACGAAATCGCAGAGCGAGCGCCCTCCTTTCTGGCGCATCATCGGCAATGAATATGATCCCGTGACTATTGTGTCATCCTTGGAGCAGGCCTGGTCGAAGCGTGCAGCTATCGTTATCTTGACTCCGCCTTCTGCTTTTAGGAGGTCAAGTTCCCTGGCAGCGTCTGCCCTCAGCTTCCTGCGTTCCATCATTCCCTTTCCGGCTTTCAGTCCCCAGATGGCGTAGAAGAGATTCCAGTCGAAGTAGGGCTCGACATCGCTGATGCCAAGTTCGTGGGCAGGGATATTCATGAAGACATCGCCCTTTATGAAACTATCAGCCGGGAACGGGGAGACAACCTTTTCGCCCGAGGACTTCTTTTTTGATTCTTCGCGCAGACTGCGGAGTTTCTCCTGCTGGCCATGAAGCTTTTTTTCAGTGGCCGTCCGGTCATTCATAAGTTCTCTGGCGAGGACGGCGGAAGACGATGCATCAGCACCATAGAAGACGTGCGTCGCTTACCGGATCCGGAGTCTCCTGGCCTGCATGGATCGCCAGGGTTTCGATGTGGAGTTTGGAACTGCTCATGGTTTTGGGGTGATGTTAAGTTCGCTTTCTTTTCTGTTGCAAAGTTATTCCCTCTGAGTTATTTTTCCAATAATTTTTGCAAAAATAGATAGAATAACTAAATTTGGACTATTTGCAGGTAAAATCGTACTAAAGTTTAGGGATTTGACGACAATTAAAGTATTTTTCTCTTATGAATGGTTTGGATGAAAAGGATGCCGAGATACTTAGGGCTTTGCAGGATGATGCTGATGTCACGAACAAGGAACTGGCTGTCAAGGTGCATCTCTCCCCGACACCGGTATTCGAACGGGTGAAAAGGCTTCGCGAGCAAGGGTACATAAAAAAGCTTGCAGCCGTGTTGGATGCTGACAGGCTGGACTGCTCCTTTATCGCCTTTTGTTTCATCAAGCTCAAGCAGCATACTTTCGAGAATGCCAGGCGCTTCATGGATTCCGTCCAGGACATTGAGGAAGTAGGGGAATGCTATAACATCTCCGGTGATTATGATTTCATGATGAAGGTCTATGTGTCAAGCATGAAGGAATACCAGCGTTTCGTCCTGAGGATAATGGGCGACCTGGATTGCATCGGCGGCCTGAACAGCTTCTTCGTGATGGGAGAGGTTAAGAATAATTTCGGTATTCCTGTACGTCCGTCGAGGTAGGCTGATTCTCGCTGCGAATTGCTATATTTGTATTATGAGGCAATAAAGATTCAGTAATATGGACTCATTCAAGGAACTTTGCAGGCAGCGCCGCAGCCATAGGAAATTCTCTCCGGAACCTGTTTCGGACGAGCAGCTGAAGACCATCCTTTCAGGGGCGCTCATGTGCCCTACGTCCAAGGGCCTTCGGAAATGGCGCTTCATAGTGAGCCGCGACCCCGAAAGGATCTCCGGACTCGGAGGAATCAGGCCGAACGGCTCCGCCTTCATCTCCGGAGCCGCCGCTGTCGTTGCCGTGCTAGGCGAGCCGGCCGCGCAGGAAATGTGGATCGAGGACGGGGCGATTGCTGCAGTCACAATGCAGTACATGGCCGAGGACATCGGCCTGGGATCCTGCTGGTGCCAGGTTCGCGGGCGCGAGAGCTGTGATGAGGGAGTGACAGCTGAGGAAAAGGTCAAACTTATCCTTGGGATAAAGGATGAATATTCAGTCCTCTGCCTGGTGGGCATAGGCCATCCTATAGATGAAAGGAAGCCTCATGACGAGAACGCGCTCAAATGGGAGCAGGTGGAATGGAAATAAAGCCCATAGCCCGTTTCAGGTCTCCTTTTCCCACGAAGTTCGGTATTCCCCGGCAGGCAGGACTTGCTTCCGGCCTTCGTGGAAGGATAGTTTTCGAACCTGAATTCCGCTCGGCTGAAGCCGTACGCGGCCTTGAAGGCTTTGACTACCTTTGGCTGATCTGGGAATTCTCTGAAGCCCAGGTGGATGAAAAGGTGTTCAAGGCGACAGTACGTCCTCCCAGGCTAGGGGGCAACGAAAGGGTAGGAGTCTTTGCCAGTCGGTCCCCGTTCCGGCCGAACCGCCTCGGTCTTTCCTCGGTCAGGATCCTTTCCATCGACCTGGAAGCAAAGGGAGCGGACGGGAAGCCATCAGGACCTGTGATTGAAGTCTCCGGGGCCGATCTGATGGACGGAACACCTATCTACGACATCAAACCTTATATTGAATATGCCGACTCCCATCCGGGTGTCCGCTCCGGATTCACGGATTCGACCGGCTGGACGGTTCTGGATGTGGTCATGCCAGAGAGCCTTCAGGCTTCTGGCCTTGACCTGGATGCCCTCCGCCAGGTCCTGTCCCTCGATCCCCGACCTGCTTACCATGATGATCCAGCCAAAGTCTACACGATGGCTTTCGAAGGATGTGAAATCCGCTTCAAAGTCGAAGGGTCGGTCCTCACTGTACTTGGTGCGGAACGCTCTTAAGTGTCAATTTGATCCTTTGGATTATTAAAATGTTATATATTTTGACTAGACAGTTGAAATTGTTAAAAAAATGTAATATATTTATTGGCGTTATACAATAAATATATTGGAGGGATAGACAGAATGCAAGAAACAGACACCCAGAAGGGCAATATCCTGATCATCAACACTGGTTCCACCACTACCAAGCTAGGGTACTATTCCGATGGTGTCAGGGTTTTCGATGAGAAGCTTGAACACACCGCAGAAGACGTCGCCAAATACAAGTCCGTCATGGACCAGAGCGACATGCGCCTTCAGGCCATCAAGGATTTCATGAGATCGAGGGGGATTCCCCTGGAGGACGTTGACATCGTCATGGCAAGGGGCGGACTCTTCGTACCGGTGATCACAGGTGTCTACAATGTCAACCAGGACATGAGGGACGTCCTTCTGAGCTGCCGCGACGGCAACCATGCCTGCAACCTCAGCGCTATCCTCGCTGATGACATTGCAAAGGAGATCAACGAGATACGCGACTCCAAAGGGCTTGAACCCCGCTTCGGGAAGACTACGGCCTATGTCGCCGATCCGCCTATGGCAGACGAGATGCTTCCTGAATGCAGGATGGGAGGTATCCCGGAATTCACCCGCAAGACCCTTTTCCATGCCTTGAATTCCAGGGCAATAGTAAGAAGATACCTGCGCGAGCACGGCCATGCGACCAACGACGTCACCGTCGTAGTCGCCCACATGGGTGGTGGTGCTACCATCTCGCTCCATCGCAACGGCAGGGTGCTCGACGTGAACCATGGTCTCGGAGGAGACGGCCCCATCACCCCTGAGCGGGCTGGCTGCTGCCCTCCTTTCGAACTTATCGACATGTGTTTCAGCGGTAAGTACACCAAGGAAGAAATCAAGAAGAAACTTGTCGGAAGGGGAGGAGCCGTAGCCTATTTCGGAACCAACAGCATGATCGATGTCGAGAACATGGCTGACGCAGGCAACGAATTGGCGATAACTTTCCTCAAGGCTTATGTCCTGAACATCTGCAAATACATCGCTGCCATGTCAGCTACTGCGGATGGTAAGGTTGATGCCATCCTCCTGACTGGCGGGATAGCCCATAGCAAGAAACTGATGGAAGCAATAAAGGCAAAGATCGGATTCATTGCACCTGTGGAAGTCTTCCCCGGTGAAGACGAAATAAACAGCCTTGCCGAGAACGGTTACATCATCCTTTCCGGAAAGACGAAGATCCACACCTACAACAAGGATCATCTGATTGAAGATTGAACTCTCTAAAACTACAGATATGGTTAATTTAGATTGGAGCAAGCTGTCTTTCAGCTATACTCAGACCAAGACACTTATATACAGCCGTTGCATTGACGGCAAGTGGGAAGAACCGGTTGAAACAGAGGATTTCAATATTCCCCTGAGTTCGTTCGCCGGAGTCTTCCATTATGCCCCCGCATGTTTCGAAGGCTTGAAGGCTTTCAGGGGAGTGGACGGGAAGATCAGGCTCTTCCGCCCGGACATGAATGCCAAGAGGATGGCGGACAGCGCCGCTTATCTTGACATGCCCGCACCTTCAGTCGAGATGTTCATCGACATGTGCGTGCGATGCGTCAAGGCGAATCTGGAATACCTCCCTCCCTATGAGGCTTCCGGGGCATCCCTTTACCTCAGGCCCACCTTGTTCGGAATCAATCCCCAGCTCGGAATCCATTCTGCCAAGGACGTGATGTTTGCCGTCATGTGCTCACCCGTTGGAACATATTCAGGTGACAAGAGCCTGACACCCGGAACGGCCGTCCTTTCAAGGAATTACGACCGTGCTTCCACATTCGGCTCAGGCTGCTACAAGCTCGGAGCTAACTATGCCCAGTCCCTCCATGCCTACAACATTGCTCATGGGCAGGGCTATCGCGAACTCCTGTTCCTGGATTCGGCGACCAAAACTACCATCGAAGAGTTCGGTTCCTCCAACTTCTTCGCCATCAAGGGTGACACCTATGTCACACCGCTGTCCCACAGTGTCCTTCCTTCGATTACCAACGCAAGCCTGCGTACCGTTGCCGAAGACATGGGACTAAAGGTTGAGATGCGCCCTATCCACGTAGAGGAACTCGCAGAGTTTGACGAAGTGAATTCCTGCGGCACTGCTGTTGTCATCACTCCGATCTGCGCTATTGACGACAAACCGACTCTTGAAGGGGAGGAGGTCACCCGCCGCTACAACATCGGTTCTCCGGACAAGTGCGGTCCAATCAGCGAAAAGCTTTATTGGAAGATAATTGGCATCCAGAAGGGATTGGAAGAGGATCCCCGCGGCTGGTGCCTGTTCATTGACGAATAGTCCATGCCAAGTTTAGATGAGATAGAAGTCATCCTCCAGGATGGAAGGATCGAAGAGGCGATCAGGCTGCTTGATGAATATATTTCCGCAGCTGTCGTTCCTTCTGACAGGGCTTACTATCTCCTGGGCAATGCCCATAGGAAGCTTGGGGACTGGCAGGGGGCCATCAACAATTATCTTGAGGCCATGGAGATCAATCCGGAAAGCCCGGCCCGGAATGCCTACAGCATTGCCAACGACATCCTGGACTTCTACAACAAGGATATGTACAATCAATAATTTATATAAGGAATTATGGCTAAAATGAAAGGAGCGACCGTCGTCGACACCGAGAGATGCAAGGGGTGCAATCTCTGTGTTGTCGCCTGTCCGCTTGACGTCCTTGCTCTGACCACCAAGGAAGTGAACCGTAAGGGCTACAACTTCGCCCATGAGGTTCTTGCAGACACCTGCACCGGTTGCGCTTCCTGCGCGACAGTGTGCCCAGATGGCTGCATTACTGTTTACCGTCTTAAAACTGAATAAGCTATGGCAGATCAGGAAATCACATTGATGAAGGGCAATGAGGCCATTGCCCATGCAGCGATCCGCTGTGGTTGCGACGGCTATTTCGGCTATCCTATCACCCCTCAGTCCGAAGTGCTCGAGACCCTTGCCGCAGAGAAGCCCTGGGAGACGACCGGTATGGTAGTACTCCAGGCTGAAAGCGAAGTATCCTCAATCAACATGGTCTACGGCGGTGCAAGCACCGGAAAGAAGGTCATGACTTCTTCTTCAAGTCCTGGCATCAGCCTGATGCAGGAGGGCATCTCCTACATGGCAGGAGCCGAACTTCCGGCCCTTATCGTGGACGTCATGCGCGGCGGACCTGGTCTCGGCACCATCCAGCCCAGCCAGTCAGACTATTTCCAGGCCTGCAAGGGCGGTGGACATGGAGACTATCACCTGATCGTCCTTGCCCCTGCGTCAGTCCAGGAAATGGCTGATTTCGTGGATCTTGCCTTTACCCTCGCTTTCCGTTACCGCAATCCTGCCATGATTCTTGCCGACGGTGCCATCGGGCAGATGATGGAGAAGGTCGTCCTTCCTCCTTTCAAACCCCGCCGCACAGAGGAAGAAATCATCAAGGAATGCCCCTGGGCCACGACCGGCCGTGTAGGCGGAAGGAAGCCCAACATCATTACTTCCCTCGAGCTCCGTTCCGAGGAGATGGAAGTGATCAACCTTCGCATCCAGGCTAAGTACCGCGAGATAGAAGAGAAGGAAGTCCGTTTCGAAGAGTTCATGCTCGACGATGCCGACTACGCAATAGTCGCTTTCGGATCCGCAGCCCGTATTGCCAAGAAGAGCATAGAGATTGCCCGTTCACAGGGCATCAAGGTCGGTCTTCTCCGTCCTATCACCCTGTGGCCTTTCCCTACGAAGGAAGTCCAGAAACTTGCCGAAAGAGTGAAAGGCATCCTGTCACTCGAGATCAACGCAGGACAGATGGTTGAAGACATCCGTCTCGCTGTCGAAGGTAAGGTGCCCGTGCGTCATTTCGGCCGTCTCGGTGGTATCATCCCTGATCCGGATGAGGTTGTCGATGCCCTTAAACGTTCATTCTAAACCTTGAAGCCATGACAAGAGAAGAAATAATAGAGAAAGGACAGGTAGTCTATCACAAGCCTACCCTGTTGAATGACACTCCGATGCATTACTGCCCCGGCTGCAGCCACGGTGTAGTGCATAAACTCGTGTCTGAGGTCATCGAGGAAATGGAGATGACGGAAAAGACGATCGCGATCTCGCCCGTCGGATGTGCGGTTTTCGCCTACAAGTACATCGATGTCGACTGGCAGGAGGCTGCCCACGGAAGGGCTCCGGCACTCGCCAGTGCGACCAAGAGGCTCTGGCCGGACAGGCTGGTCTTCACCTACCAGGGAGACGGTGACCTTGCCTGCATCGGAACTGCGGAGACCATACATGCTCTCAACCGCGCAGAGAACATCACCATCATCTTCATCAACAATGCCATCTACGGAATGACCGGCGGCCAGATGGCCCCGACAACCCTTCTCGGCATGAAGACGGCGACCTGCCCTTACGGCAGGGAAGTGAGTCTCCACGGTTACCCTTTGAAAGTCACTGAGATCGCGGCTACCCTGGACGGAACATGCTATGTGACCCGCCAGGCAGTCCACACGGTCGCTGCCATCAATCGTGCGAAGAAAGCGATCAGGAAGGCCTTTGAGTATTCCATGCAGGGCAAGGGATCCAATCTCGTCGAGATCGTTTCCACCTGCAACTCAGGATGGAAGATGAGTCCAGAGAAAGCCAATAAGTGGATGGAAGAGAACATGTTCGAGTTCTATCATCTTGGAGACCTCAAGGATGCAGGTGCAGACAAATAAATCGTAAAGGCCATGACAGAAGAAATTATAATTGCAGGATTCGGAGGACAGGGTGTCCTCTCGATGGGTAAGATCCTGGCTTATGCAGGTCTTATGGAAGGCAAGGAAGTTACATGGATGCCGGCTTATGGTCCGGAACAGCGTGGCGGAACTGCCAACGTTACGGTCATCGTCAGCGACGATCCGGTTTCTTCACCGATCCTATCCAGCTACGACACGGCCATAGTGCTGAACCAGCCATCCCTTGAGAAGTTTGAGCCCAAGGTCAAGCCGGGAGGAACCATCATCTACGACGGTTACGGCATCAGTGAACCTCCGACAAGGCCAGACATCAACATCTACAGGATCGATGCCATGGATGCCGCGGCCGAGATGAATCTCATAAAGACTTTCAACATGATCGTTCTGGGCGGACTCCTCAAGATCCACCCTGTCGTTAAGATTGAAAGCGTACTTGCCGCTCTGCGCAAGACCCTTCCCGAGCGCCATCACCACCTCATCCCAAAGAATGAGGAGGCCATCAGGAAAGGAATGGAGATCATCAAAAAACTCTAGAGTAACTGACCGAAGGAATAATCGGCAGGATACATACCTTTTTTACGGAACCCGGACCGTCTTCTTCTCCCGAAGTGTAAAGGACGATGTTCGGGTTCTTCCTGTTATAGACGTTGTATATTCCGAAATTCCAGGTTCCCTTGCCTTTGGCATGCCTTATCCCTACATCCATCCTGTGACTTGGAGGTAGCCGATAATTACCTCTCTCCGGGATGCTCCCGTCATCGGAGGGAAGTGTCATTGCGCCTCCGCTCGTATATGTCCATGAGATCGTTGCGCTCCATTTATCCCTGAATCTGTGATCAAGTACGGCCGTTATCGCATGCCGGCTGTCATAACGGCATGGGTACCAGTGTCCTCCGCTGATGGATCCGTCGGGGAATCTTCTTTCGCTTCGGGAAAGAGTGTAGCCGATCCATCCTGTTGTCTTTCCCGTGTGTTTCCTGGCCAGTAATTCCAGACCAGCCGAACGTCCGATCCCGCTGCTGACCTGGTCTTCCCAGGTGTCGAAGTCTTCGATGAATACGATCCCGTCATTGTATTCTACGACATTAGCCATCGCTTTCAGGTAGCCTTCGACAGAAAGGCTCCAGGCTGTCTTTCCTTCCAGTACCACTCCGGCATTTAACTGGTCCGTACGGACTGGCCTGATTTTCTTTGTGACTGGGACCCAGATGTCTACCGGAAGAGTCGTAAGGGTGGGAGAGAGCAGATGGATGTATTGGGACATCCTGGAATATGCGACCTTCATCTGCATAACTCCTGATGGGGCCCATGAAAAACTCACCCTCGGTTCTGGTGAAAGGAAGACCTTTCCGGAAGAAATAAAGGTGGAGGTCCTCAGCCCAACATTTAATTTCAGTGACTTCCTTAAGTCCATTTCATCTTCTGCATAAAGTGAGAACTCAACACCGGACCCTTTCGGAAGGAATCTATGCCTAGTGATCCCTGCACCGGAAGAGAACTCATGACTGTCATGGTGACCGACTGTCACGTCGGTTCTTACTACCAGATCTTTCATTCCTGTGCGGTACTTCTCCGAAGTCGAGTCCCTTGACAGGAAACCGGTGTCCATTGCGTAGTCGCTTGTCCCGGCGGTAAACTCACATTCCAGACCGTTGCCGGTGATTCTCTTCCATTTTATGTAACCTGCCTTGTTCCCCCAGCTGATGTCGGTCCTGTCTCCATCCTCTTTATAGTACAGGTGGTCCTTGCCTGTGAAATAGCCGCATGTTATGAGGTCCCTTTCGCCTATGCGGTGCGTGACCTTGGCATCCAGGTCATCAAAATAGTAATTGGCGGGAAAACTGACTGCTTTCAGGAGACCGTCTGTAAGAAGAGTGTGCATCCCACGTCCGCTGACCGAGAATGCGGATCTTCCCTTCAAGACCGGACCGTCTATATGAAACTTGTCGCTCAGTACCCCGATTCCTATGCTACCTTTGATCCTTTTCATGTTCCCTTCAGCAGACCTCACATCAATCACCCCGGACACCCTTCCTCCATAACGTGCAGGAAATGATCCTTTGTAGAGAATGGCTTTTTCGACCGCTTCGTCCTGGAACACGGAAAACAAACCCAGCATGTGACCCGGGCTCATGAGAGGTATGCCGTCGAGCAGGATCAGGTTCTCGTCCGGGCTTCCTCCGCGGATGTATATTCCAGAGAATCCTTCCGTACCGCTTTGAACCCCGGGTAAAAGTTGCAAGGTTTTCATAAGGTCCGGTTCACCCAGCAATGCAGGTGTCCCTTTGACCATTGCTTCAGGAATTTCGATGACACCTGTCCCAGCCTTCGGGATCCTCGATGTCCGGATGTCGGAAATGACGGATTCCTTGATCACCAGTGTGGTGTCTTTCTTGGATTGGGCTGCGGCATTCAGTGAGACAGCCAGGAGGAATGCTGTGACTATCGGTCGGAAGTTTTTCATGATTCTTGCAGGTTTGCCGCTAAGTTGGGAGTTTTTTTGCCTTCTTCCTTCGACTTGGAAGGGGTTTTTATTAAATTTGCGTTTATGGCAAAGAAGATTCTTGAATATCTTTTTGTTTCTTTCATCCTTGCCGCCGTATCCATCCTTCCCGGTTGCAGAAACAGGGAGGTACCTCCTGTCGTGGAAGAGGATATTCCCATCCTTCCACCTGAGGGCTTCCAATCAGATTATTTGGATGTGGTGGAGGGAAAGGTCAGGGAAGGTGAGACATTCACTGCCTTGATGACCCGCCTCGGGATGGACCATGGGCAGGCGCTGATGCTTGCAAATGCTTGTGACACTGTCTTCGATGTCAGGAAGATGCGTGCAGGCAACACTGTCAAAGCCTACTATGGATCTTCCCTTGAATATGTCATCTATGAGCACGACAAGATTCACCGGACGGTTTTCAAGACTGCTGATTCGCTGTCCGTATGGAACTATTCCAGACCTGTCGAGACTACCAGGGAATATGCTGATGTCACTATCACCTCATCCCTTTGGAATGACATGACCGCAGCTGGGGCACCGACTCTTTTGATTGTCTCTCTTGCGGACATCTATGCGTGGTCAGTTGATTTCTTTGCCCTGCAGACCGGAGACAGGTTCAAGGTCCTGTACGGGCAAACTACCTGCGACGGAGAGGTAATAGCCGTTGACTCAGTCTTCTATGCCGAATTTATCAGTGGAGACGACGTTGTGCCTGCTATCCTTTACGATCAGGGAGACGGTGGCAACATGTACTGGAAGCAGGATGGTGAGAGCCTGAGGAAGGCTTTCCTAAAGGCCCCTCTCAAGTTCACGAGGATAAGTTCCGGTTTCTCTTACAATCGCCGGCATCCTGTCACTGGCAAGGTACGCCCCCACACTGCAGTTGATTATGCCGCTCCTACAGGGACTCCGGTCATGACTATCGGAGATGGAACCGTGCTTAGTGCAGGTTGGACGAACGGAGGTGGCAAGACAGTGAAGATCCGTCACAATTCTTCCTACACAACGTCTTACATGCATCTTTCCGGCTATGCCAAAGGGATAAAGGAGGGCGTTCATGTCCATCAGGGAGATGTTATCGGTTATGTCGGCGCCACCGGTGTGGCTACCGGCCCTCATCTGGATTTCAGGGTCTGGAAAGACGGTACGCCTGTGAATCCTCTCAAACTTGATTCTCCTTCTGCCGATCCTATCCGTCCCGAGAACCTGGCGGCCCTGGATTCTGCATACATCCGATATAAACACATAATAGATTCATTGACTGTTAGATAGGAATATGTTCAAAAAAAGAAAAATACTGCCCTTCCTTCTCATGGTTTCCCTTCTGTTCATCCCGGTGAACAGTTCGTGGGCCGTCTTCAATGAGAAAGACCTTGCCCAGACCCTCAGGGTCCTCAGGTACGAATTGGGGAAAGCCTTCAATGAGATGGAAATGAGCCAGCTTGCCTTCGAAAAACAGGATGAGGGCCAGCATGAGGAACTGATAAACCTTGTCAACAGCTGCAATGAGCTTTCGCTCATGCTATATTCGCAGAAACAGGACTTCACCTTCGACCTTACCTACGCCTTGAGGCAGGTGACGGACCAGTACAGGACCTTCACCCAGAGGCGGATGCCCTATGACAACATCATTTCCTACTTCGATGTGGAAATCGATCGTTATGACCGTCTGGTAAAGGCCCTGAAAGCCATACCTCCTGAACTTGAGGAACGTCCGGACAGCCTCGGGCCTTCATTGATAGACGTCCTGGCGCTGACTTTCCATGTAAACCTGCTTCCCAATCTTTCATATGCGGCTTTCCATGACAATGATCCTGACCATTCCGGGCACCTTCATGCTGAGGAGGTCCATGAGCACATAGATTTCCAGCTTGACAGCCTTTCCAGGATTGACAGGGACAGTTGTGTCTTCTTTGCTTCCAAGCTCCTGAAGATGTTCACTGACATAAGGGACCACATGGTCGAAGACAGCGGACATTACGAAGTTACCGACCAGCGTCTCAAAGAAGCTTATGACTACGCCCAGGAGCGATACAAGCTTGTCCAGAAGAAGATTTTCGTAGAAGGGCAGAGAAACTACTGGTACATCCTGACCCATCTCGGCCAGTCCTCCAGGAGGGCGTTCCGGGATTTCAATGACAAGTATTCCCGCGACTATTTCAATGAGACTGTCAAGAGTGAGTGGAGGGGACCGATTGTACTGGGATTCTCATTCATCATCCTGGTCTACCTCGCAATTGCAGCCCTCTTGAGCTATCTGGTCATAACGTCCCTTAAGAAGCGGGTGGGCAGGTTCAAGACCCAAGGCTTCATCAGCCGCCAGTTCGCTTTCATCCTTCTGGCAGCTGTTATCCTCTTTGTCCTGATCATTGTCGTGGCAGGTCTTTCGCCTAAGATCGGTACGCATTTCTACCTGATGGCGTCGACTCTGCTGGTGGAATTCTCCTTGCTGCTGATTGCAGTGCTGACTTCCATGCTGATTAGGTTCACAGGTGCCCAGATCGACAACGGTCTTAAGTTGTACACCCCTGTCATGATGCTTGGCCTCCTTGTCATCGCCTTCAGGATAATATTCATTCCGAACAGCTTGATTACGTTGGTCTTCCCCCCGGTCCTCCTGCTTTTCGGCCTATGGCAGACTTCTGTTTTCCACAAGTATTCCGACAATGTCCCGGGGACGGACAGGTCCCTTGCAGTCGCATCGATTGTGGTGACAGTCATCACTTTCATCCTGTCTGTACTGGGTTACGTACTTATGGGACTCCAGCTTTATATCTGGTGGATATTCCAGCTCACAGTCCTGCACCTTATCCTTGCGGTGAAGGAACTTGTCCGCAAGTACCGCCGCAAGGTAGTTGACAAGAGGGTCAGGGCCTACAGGATCAACCACATGGCTGAAGTCGGCAATGACAAAGGCTCCTTCTTCCTCGTAACCTGGATCTACGATCTTCTCGACATGGTGCTGATCCCTCTGCTGATCCTGGTCTCTATTCCCGGCTGCCTCTTCTTCGCTTCCAGGGTTTTCGACCTCACCGAGATCTGCAAGACAGCCCTTCTCTATCCTTTCCTGGACACTGATTTCATCACCCTGTCTATGTACAAGGTCCTTCTGGCTGTCGGGCTGTTCTTTGTCTTCCGTTACATTGAATATGCTGCCCGCTCACTGTATCGTATCTTCAGGGTACGCGGAGCAATCGCCAAGTCTGGAACCGGTCTGCTAAGGGATAATGAAGTCAACCTGACTTTGGCCAACAATGTGATCTGGCTCCTTGTCTGGGGCATGTACGTTATCGTGACGATTGGATTGCTCAAGATCCCCACGAAGTCACTTAACATGGTCATAACCGGTCTGGCTGCCGGCCTTGGATTCGCAATGAAGGACATCCTGAACAATTTCTTCTACGGAGTCCAGCTCATGTCTGGAAGGTTGAGGGTAGGAGATACCCTTGAATGTGACGGAATCCGCGGAACCGTTGACAACATCAGCTACCAGACCACAACCATCAAGGCAATTGACGGCAGCCTTATTGCCTTCCCTAACAGTACCCTCTTCTCCAAGACCTTCAAGAACCTCACCAAGAGCGATTCCTATGAATATGTCGCCCTACCGGTGGGTGTTGCTTACGGTACGGATGTGGATAAGGCACGCAAGGTGCTTCTCAAAGCCTTGAAGCCTCTCTGCCGGCCCGATAAGTTCGGCAGGGACACTGTGAAGCCAAGCTACGGAATCCAGGTGACGGTCAACGGATTCGGCGACAGCAGCGTGGATCTCATGGTAAAGCAGTACGTTCTGGTCGACCTGCGCTTTGCCTATGTGGCCAAGGCTAATGAACTTATCTACAAGTCATTGGCGGAGAATGGAATAGAAATACCTTTCCCTCAAAGGGATGTACACATAAAGGAATAATACTATGGTGAACATGGCTATCTTTGTCTCAGGTGGCGGGACAAATTGCGAAAACATAATAAAGTACTTCGATGGATCCGAGGTAGCACGTCCGGTGCTTGTGATCAGCAACAAGGCCGGAGTCGGTGCCATCGAGAAGGCCGAAAGGCTCGGAGTATCGGTCAAGGTCGTTCCTAAGTCGGGCCTCAACGATCCTGACGTGATCCTTCCGCTCCTGAAGGAATATTCAGTGGACTTTATCGTCCTTGCCGGCTTCCTGCTAGTCATCCCTGGCTTTCTTATCGATGAATATGAACACCGCATGATCAACCTGCATCCGGCCCTGCTTCCCAAGTTCGGCGGAATCGGGATGTACGGCCATCACGTCCATGAGGCGGTCAAGGCGGCAAGGGAGAAGGAGACCGGTATGACGGTCCACTGGGTGAGCAGGGAAGTGGATGGAGGCGACATCATCGCCCAGTTCAGTACACCGATTTCCCAGGGAGATACTCCTGATGATATCGCTGCCAAGGAACACGTCCTTGAGATGGAGCACTTCCCGCAGGTGATCGAGGAACTGCTTATTTCGGAAGGAGGGAAGATCCGGCTAAGGCAGTGAACAGGGCTTCCTGATAGGTCTCACCAATAGGAATCCTGTCTTTCCCTATGATTATGTGACTCCTTTCTATCGCCTCGATCTTCTGGATCTGGACGATATAGGATTTCTGCACGCGTACGAACCTGTCGGCAGGCAGCTGCTCTTCAAGGGCTTTCATGCGCATCAACGATAGCACGGGGGCTGAGCCGTCTGCGAGATGGATCCTGACGTAGTCCTTGAAACCTTCGATGAAGGCGATGTTGTCCAGTTCTATCTGCTGCAGCCGGTACTCCGTCTTCACGAATATGCTCCTTGGCGCAGCCGCCGTTGAGATGTTGAGGACTTTATAGGTGTGGTTGGCGGAGGCGAGGAAATCGTCGTAGGAGATTGGCTTCAGGAGATAGTCCAGGGCATGGACCTTGAAGCCTTCTATGGCATACTGGCTGAAAGCCGTCGTGAATATGACCTTGGTAGTTTCAGGCAGCATCTTCGAAAGATCCATGCCGCTCAGTCCCGGCATCTGGATGTCGCAGAACAGAAGATCCACGGGGTTGTCATGGACGAAAGAAAATGCGGAGCTTCCGCTTGTAAAAGACCCTTTCAAGTCGAGGAACGGGGTCTTTTGAACGTAAGACTCCATCAACTTTACTGCCAGCGGCTCATCGTCTATTATTATGCAGCTTATCGTGTTCATGTCTTGGAAGTATCTGGATTGGTTGTGTTGATCCTGAGCAGGCAACGGTAGACATCCTGCGCCGTACCATATTCAAATGAATGGTTTCCTGGATAAAGCATCTCAAGGCGACGGCATAGGTTCTGGATTCCGATGCCGGAACCGCTTCTGTCCCTGTCATCCTTAGGATGGTTGCTGTTCTCAACCAGGCATGACACAAAGCCGCCCTCCTCATGAAGATCGACCTTTATGAAGGATTCCTCACCGTCAGCTATGCCGTGTTTGAAAGCGTTTTCGACCAAAGGGAGGAAAAGCATCGGCGCGATCTGTATGTCGGACGGCGTCTCTGGAAGATTTATTTCGAGCCGTACGTCTGGAGAACAACGCATGCTCATCAGTTTGATGTAGTCTTGAAGGAAGGCAGTCTCGCTGGCAAGGGGCACTGTCGGCCTCTCGCTCTCATAAAGGACATGCCGCATCAGCCCGCTGAGATCGTGGACTGCTTCCTGGGCCTTGTCCTGGTCGATCTGTATCAGGGAATAGATGTTATTCAGCGTGTTGAAAAGGAAGTGAGGGTTGACCTGGCTCTTGAGGGCGGCAAGCTCCGCTTCTGCAGTAGCTTTCTCCATTTCCTTCCTTTTGTTTTCATCCTTGTACCACCTTTCCGTCATCTTCAATGCAATAGCGACTGACACGATCCCTATATAGATCAGGGTATTGCGTCCGAGATGGCCGATCTTGTCGAAGATTTCCTTGTGAGGCATTTGCAGTTCAGGGGGCCTTGGTCCGTGCCCGGGTCCTGGACGTGGCCCCGGCCCTTGAATTGATCCGGGAGGCATCTGACCTTCCGGGCCCATGGGGACGAAGAACTTGAATGAAAGATGGACCAGCAGGCTGACCACTGCTATCAGAAGGATGTTCCACAGGATGAACAGCCCGAAGTCTTTCTTGTAGAGGTACTTCTTGATCAGAAATAGATAGTTTGCGTAGAATATTACCAGGAAAGAGATGAATGTAGGAATGAAACGTGCGTAGTCCACCCCTCCATGAAGCGGATGTCCCGGTCTTGGGGAAAACAGCGGGGTACTGAAAATCACTGCCCAGATCGCTATGTGAATCAACCAGGTGAAGTCCCTGGAGCCATTCTTCTTGCTCATTATGGCAAAGTTAATCATTTTTAAAATGTTCCTGCCTCCGTGGAGGGAAATGTTGTTGGCTTCGAGTGACGATGCAGTCCTGCGGCGTTCTCGTAATAGTTGGCCTGGAAGGGCCACTCCTGTTTTGAGACAGGAACAGTAATGAATCTTTGTGAATATAAGAGTATCCTTCGTTCCGTAGTACTTTATTCGACATAATGACGGAAAGTGTCGACAAAAACCATGGAATTCATTAACTTTGAGAATATGAAGCTTCTGAAATACTTATTCCTCGTTCCGGCGGCACTGAACCTGTCCGGTCAGCTGCTAGGCAGCAACGTCATGACCGATTTGTCAAAACCATTGCTGATGCCCTTGCTGGCACTCTCCGTCTGGCTTCTCATGAAAGACCATGGAGTCAGGGGACCACGGGTGAAGACCATTATCCTTGCCCTCCTTTTCGGTGCCATTGGCGACGTTCTGCTGATGGTAGGAGGCACAGGATGGTTCCTTGCGGGTATGCTGGCATTCCTGATTGGTCACGTATTCTATTTCTGCTCAATCCCTGCGCCCTGGAAAGTCAAGGGTATTTCAGGAAAGATATTCTCATTGCTTCTGCTCGCATGCCTTATTGCAGGTGTGGTTTCCCTCGCAGGAAAGTTCCCGGTGGAAGGATTCATGAAGACAGCCGTGACGCTCTATGCCTGTGCTTTTGCCTTCCTGATCCATGCATGCATAGTGGCGGCCGTGGACAGGAAGTGTCCGCTGTACTTTCTCGTCGCCCTAGGCTTTGCAGTATTTGCATTCTCTGACACCTTTGTTGCAATCGGGGCTTTTACGGATTTGAGGGTGCCTCAGCGTGGGTTCATAGTGATGTCGACCTATATCCTTGCCCAGGCAGTTGTTGCATTTACCCTCGCTTTCGAGGAGGTAAGGGAACTTGAGAAGACTGAATATGGTGTCAGGGTCCGCAGGCTCTATGCCCTTCAAGATGGTCTTAAAGCTCATGAAGATGAATTCGTGGAAGCCTTTGACAAGGATTTCGGCAAGGGAGCGTTCGAAGCCTACACAACCGAGATAGGCTACGTCTATACCGGCATCGGGTACATCCTTTCCCATCTGCGTGACTGGATGCAGCCAAAGGCGGTACCTACGCCTTTCGTCCTGTGGCCAGGCAGGAGCAGGATCATATTCGAACCTTATGGGAAGGTGCTTATAGTCGGACCTTTCAATTATCCGCTCAACCTCGTTGTCGCCCCGCTTGCAATAGCATTGGCAGCAGGCAATACAGCTGTTGTGAAGCCCTCCCGCCAGACGCCGAATGTCTCGCGGGTCCTGGGAAACATGCTCCGTGCTGTGTTCTCCTCCGAAGTGGTCGAGGTGCTGGAGGACTCTGTCTCCAATGAGGAGATGCTGTCCGGAAGATACGATTACATATTCTTCACCGGCAGCCCGAGAGTGGGAAAGATAGTGATGGAAGCAGCCTCGAAGCACCTTACTCCGGTCACCCTCGAACTTGGAGGCAAAAGTCCGGCTATAGTCTGTGAGAGCGCTCCGGTCCGCCTGGCATGTGAAAGGATTGCTAAAGGCAAGTTCTTGAATGCTGGCCAGACCTGTGTCGCCCCCGATTATGTCCTTGTCCATGAAAGTGTCCATCAGGAGTTCATCGCCAACATGAAGGAAGTTATTCATGAGTATTTCGGAGACATCTCTTCCAGGCCTTCTGAAATGACTCTCATGGCCACCAGACGCCATTTCGACCGAGTTGCCTCTCTCATTCCTGAAGGCCGTCCTGTCATTGGCGGCTACACTGATGCGTCGATCAACTATATTTCCCCGACGGTAATTGACAACTGCAGCTGGGACGACCCTTCCATGCAGGAAGAGATATTCGGACCCGTGCTACCGGTCATCGTCTTCAAGGATTTGCAGTCCGAAGTGATCGATAAGGTAAAGGCAGGAGAGAAACCCCTCTCATTGTACATATTCTCAAGGAATCGCGGGGATGTCAGGAAAGTCCTGTCGCAGGTATCCTTTGGAGGAGGCTGCGTCAATGAGACCATCATGCACCTCGGCAATGAGAACCTCCCGTTCGGAGGAGTGGGAAACTCCGGGATGGGTGCCTATCATGGAAAGACGGGCTTCGATACATTCTCGCATCAGAAGTCCGTCCTTTACAAGTCTTCCTGGTTCAACTTCGATCTTCTCAAGCCTCCATACGGAGAGAAACTGAAGTTGATAAGGAAAGTCTACAAATAAGATTCTCTCTAGGAAAGAAGTCTTTTAACGACCGTGGAGATCGTCCTGCCGTCAGAAAGGCCTGCCAGGGCTTTGTTGGCGACACCCATCACCTTACCCATGTCTTTGATCGAACTGGCTCCGACCTGGGCGATTATCTCTTTGACCTTTTCCTCGACTTCGGCTTCGCTCAGCTGTTTGGGAAGGTATTTCTCCATCACGGCAGCCTCAGCCAGCTCATTGTCTGCAAGTTCCTGGCGGCCTGCCGCCACAAACTGTTCTGCGGCTTCCTTGCGCTGCTTGACGAGCTTCTGGATCATCTTGAGGATATCCCCGTCAGTGACGTCCTTCGTGCCTCCTTCTGAAGTCTTGAATAGGAGAATCTCACCTTTTATCGCCCTTGTGGCTGCAAGGGCTACGGCATCCTTTGTCTTCATCGCGACCTTGATGTCTTCCTGGATCTGTTGTTCGAGTGCCATGATAGTGTTGTTATTATCTAAGACAAATATACAAAAAATAAATCAAGGCTGTCCGACAGTCGGGCAGCCTTGGGTTCGTTTATCTATTCCAGAAAAAGCCTAGAGCTGGGGACCAGCCTTTACGAGGGCCTTTCCAGCGCGGTTGGACTCGTACTTGTGGAAGTTCTTGATGAACCTTCCTGCGAGATCCTTGGCCTTCTCCTCCCACTGTGCGGGATCTGCATAGGTGTCGCGAGGATCGAGGATGCCGGTGTCAACTCCTTCGAGCTTGGTAGGGACGGTGAAGTTGAAGAACGGGATCTTCTTGGTCGGGGCGGCGTCGATGCTGTGGTTGAGGATGGCGTCGATGATACCACGGGTGTCGCGGATCGAGATCCTCTTGCCGGTACCATTCCAGCCGGTGTTCACGAGGTAAGCCTTTGCACCGCTCTTCTTCATCCTCTTGACGAGTTCCTCGGCGTACTTGGTCGGGTGGAGCTCAAGGAAGGCCTGGCCGAAGCAGGCGGAGAAGGTAGGAGTGGGCTCGGTGATACCGCGCTCTGTTCCTGCGAGCTTGGCGGTGAAGCCGGAGAGGAAGTAGTACTTCGTCTGCTCGGAATCAAGGATTGAGACCGGAGGAAGGACACCGAAAGCGTCGGCTGACAGGAAGATGACCTGCTTTGCTGCGGGACCGTGGCTGTCGGGACGTACGATGTTGTTGATGTGGTAGATAGGATAGCTTACGCGGGTATTCTCGGTGACACTCTTGTCATTGAAGTCGATCTTGCCTTCAGCATCTACGGTGACGTTCTCGAGGAGGGCGTCACGACGGATGGCGTTGTAGATATCAGGTTCGGACTCCTTGTCGAGCTTGATGACCTTGGCGTAGCAGCCGCCTTCGAAATTGAAGACACCCTTGTTGTCCCAACCGTGCTCGTCATCGCCGATGAGCTTGCGCTTAGGATCGGTGGAGAGGGTGGTCTTGCCGGTTCCGGAGAGACCGAAGAAGATGGCGGTGTTCTCACCGTTCATGTCAGTGTTGGCGGAGCAGTGCATTGCAGCGATGCCCTTGAGAGGAAGGTAGTAGTTCATCATGGAGAACATACCCTTCTTCATCTCACCACCGTACCAGGTGTTGAGGATGACCTGCTCACGGGAAGTAACGTTGAATGCAACGCAGGTGTCGCTGCGGAGGCCGAGCTCCTTGTAGTTGTCGACCTTTGCCTTTGAAGCGCAGTAGACGACGAAGTCAGGATCCTGGTCAAACTCAGCCTGGTTCTTGGGACGGATGAACATGTTGGTCACGAAATGGGCCTGCCATGCAACCTCCATGATGAAACGGACCTTCATCCTGGTGTCCTTGTGGGTACCGCAGAAACCATCGACAACGAAAAGCCTCTTACCGGAGAGCTGGTCCTGAGCGAGCTTCTTGACCTCTTTCCACACAGCCTGGGACATCTCGTGGTTGTCGTTGGGATATTCAGGAGTGTTCCACCATACGGTGTCCTTGGAGTTCTTGTCCATGACGATGTACTTGTCCTTGGGGGAACGTCCGGTGAACACGCCAGTCATAACGTTGATTGCGCCAAGTTCGGTAACCTGTCCCTTCTCGTAGCCGGTGAGTTCGGGCTTGGTCTCCTCGTTGTAGAGAACTTCATAGGTAGGATTGTAAAGGACTTCCTTTACTTTCTTGATACCGTACTTGCGTAAATCCATCTTTGACATAATTGAATAAATTTAAAAAATTATTGAGTTAAACTTGCTTTCTTTAATGCGCGGCAAATTTACGTAAAAATATGGTATTTTTCGTACATTTGTTAAAGCTTTGTTTCTCACTGCAAATTATTTGCCATGCAGCCTCGCAAAGTGTTGTGATAAAACGATTTAAAATTTTAAATATGTTGCCGGTCGAAGTGTTGAAGGAATACTGGGGCTACGATGGTTTCCGTCCGATGCAGGAGGAGATCATCAACTCAGCTTTGGAGGGGAAGGACGTCCTGGCTATCATGCCGACAGGCGGTGGCAAGTCAGTCTGTTTCCAGGTGCCTGGCATCATGGCGGAGGGGCTTACCCTTGTGGTGACCCCGCTGATCGCCTTGATGAAAGACCAGGTGCAGAACCTGGAACGTAGGGGAGTGAGGGCCATCGCCGTCCATGCCGGAATGTCGCGTCATGAGGTGGACCTGGCTCTTAACAATGCTGCTTACGGTGACTATAAATTTCTCTACCTTTCTCCTGAGCGGATCGCTACCAGGCTTTTCCAGTCTTATCTGGAAGTCATGGATGTAAGCTACATCGTTGTAGACGAGGCCCATTGCATCTCTCAGTGGGGCTATGACTTCCGGCCGGACTACCTTAAGATCGGTGATCTGCGTGAACGTATCGGTGCCCCTGTGATCGCGCTTACTGCCACTGCCACTCCTGCAGTGGCGGAGGACATCATGGACAAATTGTCATTCAAGGAAAATAATGTCCTGAGAAGTGGTTTCGAGAGGCCAAACCTCAGTTATATTGTCCGAAATGTCGAGGATAAATATTCCCAGATAGTCAACATCTGCAAGGGAGTGTCCGGTAGCGGAATTATCTATGCCAGGAACCGTCGGAAGTGCGAGGAACTCTCTTCGATGCTAAGGTCTGAAGGGATAGACGCTTCATACTATCATGCTGGTCTTGGACAGGCTGCGCGCTCAGAACGTCAGGCAGCATGGAAGGAAGGCAAGATCCAGGTAATGGTCTGTACGAATGCCTTCGGAATGGGGATCGACAAGCCGGACGTTCGTTTCGTGGCTCATTACGATCTTCCTGACAGTCCTGAAGCCTATTTCCAGGAGGCCGGCAGGGCAGGGCGCGACGGAAAGCGTTCCTATGCCCTCCTTCTTTGGAACGGTATCGATGTCAGGAGACTGGGCCAGATCGAAAATGTCTCTTTCCCATCTCTTGACTTCATAGCGGATGTTTACCAGAAGCTACATGCCTTTTTCGAAATACCTTACGATGCCGGTATCGGCCGCCAGCTGAAGTTCTCCCTCGAGGACTTTTGCAAGACCTATGGTTTACAGCGTGCGCCAGTGTTTTATTCCATGAAGTACCTTGAGAGGACCGGCCACATAACTTTTTCGGAAGAAGTCGACATCCCTACGAAGGTGCGCATCTCCGTCGACCGGAAGTCGCTTTACGACATTGACTTGCCTAGTCAGGAACTGGCGTCCCTCCTGGAAGTGCTCATGCGTTCTTACACCGGGATCTTCTCATTCCTCCAGACCGTGGATGAGGAATATCTTGCAGGACGCCTTGGAACCACTGTACCTCAATTGCGTCAGCTTCTTTATTCGCTGTCTCTAGAACACGTCATTTCCTATGTGCCGGCAGCCCATTCCGATGTGGTTTTCCTGCATCATGACCGCTTGAGACCGGGAAACCTGGACTTGATGCCAAAAAGGTTCGCCATGCTGAAAGACAGCTACCATGACCGTTCGCAGGCCATGCTTGAATATGCCTCCGAGACCGACGAGTGCCGCTCGCGTTTCCTGCTGCGATACTTTGGCCAGACAGAATCTTCCGACTGCGGCACTTGTGACGTCTGCCGCTCCAAGGCTGCGGGCTTTCCATATCATCAGGTAGTTCCTTCAAACTGCCCGGCAGATGAGGACAATGCCACCCTCGGCACTAGAGGGGGGACCGGAGCGGAACGAAGTGGAGCGAGCGGTGGGGCCTCGCGGAGCGAGGCGTCCGAACTGCCGGGGCAGTTTGAAGGAACGTCTGTGCAGCTAGAAGGAATTGCCGGGCAGTTTGATAGAAGTGCCGGGAGGTCAGAAGCGACTGTGAGGCAGTACACCAGAAGAAAGCTGGTGGAGTTCATCAAAGGAAAGGGTGGAGATTATTCTATTACGGAGATAGTAGCTGAATTTGACAATCCTTCGAAATTTTATTCGACTGATTATCTGGAGATTCTTCGCCAGCTGATCGATGACGGTGAAGTCCCGGTCTATAATGACTGAGATGGTTGCCATCAGAAACACAATGAAAGATGCGTAGTGGTTTCATCATGACTCTGATCATCCTTGTTGGATGCATCGCGTGGACCTCCTGGCGTTTCTGGAGGATCCTACCATTCCCGATATGTGGAAAGTGGCTGTCCGTTTCAGTCTACATCTTGGCTTTCCTTGTCATCTTCCCTCATTTCATGTGCGGTGACAGGATGCCAATGCCCCTTGCAACTGCCACTTACGAGATCGGAACCTCGTGGATGATATTCTTCCTTTATGCCCTTATCATCTTTGCTGTACTGTCCCTGGGAAGATTATTCCGGATAGTCCCTTCAGGCTTCCTGAGAGATTCTTGGGCTGGCACATTGACCGTTGTCGGTGCTATCTCAGTGATCCTTGTCTATGGAAACATCCACTATAAGCATAAGTACCGTGAGTTCTTCGACATAAAGACTGAAAAGCCGCTTGAACGCCCGCTGACAATCGTCATGGCAAGCGACCTTCATGCCGGCTATCACAACCGCAAGGAAGAACTATCCCGCTGGGTCGGTCTTATCAATGCAGAGAATCCGGACTTGGTCCTCTTTGCCGGCGACATCCTCGACGGCGCTATCCGTCCGGTGCTTGACGGCAATTACAGTGAAGTATTCCGAAGCATCAAGGCTCCTGTATATTCATGCCTCGGGAATCATGAATATATCTCCGGAGAAGAAGGCTCAGAAAAGTTTTACGAAGAAGCCGGAATCCGGTTGCTGCGTGATTATTCCGTGGAGGACTTCGGAATCAGGATAATAGGCCGTGATGACAGGACCAACCGCTCAAGGGCTTCACTTCAGGTCTTATCCACCAAGGACTCACTTTTCACGATTCTCCTGGATCATCAGCCCTACCATCTGGAAGAGGCTGAAGAGGCCGGAATAGACTTCCAGTTCAGCGGTCATACCCATCATGGTCAGGTCTGGCCCGGCAATTGGGTGACCGATGCGATGTACGAGAAAGCTTTCGGATCTCACCAGCGTGGAAACACCCGGTATTACATCAGCTCCGGTCTGGGCATCTGGGGAGGAAAGTTCCGCGTCGGCACCAGGTCGGAGTACATTGTCCTGAGACTGCACAATTAGTCAATCACGAGTCCATCCCAAGCCGGCTGGACGATAGAGTGGATATTCCTTTTCGAACACATTCGTTCAAGATCCTTGCAGAACTGTTCATGCACCGGGAAAGTGTGTGAGAGGTGGGTGAGCCAGGTGTGTTCCGGCCTGATCCTGTCGGCAAGTTCAAGGGTCTCGTCAAGGCTGAAGTGGGAATGATGCCTATTGTAACTTACTGTGTTGAGCGTAAGGTGTTTCAAGCCTTCAAGCTTGGAGAACTCACTCTCCGGGATGGAACTCATGTCCGTTATGTAAGCTATGTCACCGAACCTGAATCCGAGTACCGGGAGTCGGTCATGAAGTCCGCGTATCGGGATTATAACAGCCTCGTCTTCAGGCCCGGGTGCTGTTTCATATTCGATCATGTCTTCAAGTGACCTTGCGGTAGGGATCAGGGAACCGTCGGGGAGGCGGTAGTGGTAACCGACATCGTGTATCCAGACAAGTTCCTTGCTGGAAATGTCCTTCCTGATAACGAAAGGGTTTTCATCTATGACATGCAGGTGCCATTCAGGAGCTCCGGGGTACTTAGGGAATTTGAACACGTAAGGATATTCCCGGATCAGGTCCTCAAGCACATTCTTTTCGCAGTAGATCTCGCTTGCGCGTCGGTCGATGTAGTTAAGCGACCTGACGTCGTCAAGGCCTCCCGTGTGGTCCTTGTGGTTGTGGGTGAGCAGAATGGCATCTAGATGACATAAGCCGTGGGACAGCATCTGCATCCTGAAATCGGGGCCGGCGTCGACCAGGATGTACAATCCGCAGTATTCCACGAAGACGGAAGCCCTGAAGCGTTTGTCCCTGCTGTCTTCTGACCTGCAGACAGGGCACTGGCATCCGATTATCGGGACTCCCTGGGAAGTGCCTGTACCCAGGAACGTAAGTCTTGCTTTTCCTCCCGTCATAAGATAATGTCTTCTATTGTGTTGACCTTCCCCGGATCATAAGGCCTCGTTACCCTGATATAGTTCCCCGAATAACCTCCCATCATTCCGTCCTTGACATCAGATTCCCAGAGGACCTTTGAGATCCTTCCTTTATTCTTCAAGACGAAGTCTGAATGGAGCTCTTCGCAAAGGGATTCAAGCCTTGCCACCCTTTCTGTCTTGACGGAATCCCTGACCTGGTCCTTCCAACCGGCAGCGACGGTGCCCGGCCGCCTGGAGTAGGGGAATATGTGGATGAATGCCGGCCTGACCCTCTCCTTCAGGAATGAATATGTTTCCTCGAACAGTTCGTCAGTTTCTCCGGGCAGACCTGCTATTACGTCTATCCCGAAGAATACGAATGGCTTGAGGTTGGCCTCTGGTTCTCCAGGACGGGGATCCATGACGGAACGGATGTAATCGATCCTTTCTGCAAAGAAGTCCGTGGTATAGCGGCGGCGTACACGCTGGAGGATCTGATCTGACCCGGACTGCAGCGGAATATGGAAGTGAGGCTGGAACTTGGTGCCTGATGCGATCCAGTCAATGATTTCTTCCGTGATCAGGTTTGGCTCTATGGAGGATATCCTGTAGCGTTCGATTCCTTCAACGTCATTCAGCCGTTTCAGAAGATCGAGGAAACTCTCTCCTGTTGTCCTTCCGTAGTCGCCGGTGTTAACTCCTGTGATTACTACTTCCTTGATGCCTGTGGCGGCGATTTCCTTTGCCTGGGCAACGGCGGTGGCGATGGGGATGTTCCTGGAGGTGCCGCGGGCGTAAGGAACGGTGCAATATGCACAGAAGTTGTTGCAGCCGTCCTGTACCTTCAGGAACGACCGTGTCCTCTCCTCAGAAGAGTATGCCGGAAGAATGTTCTTTTGCCGGAGGAGGGTGTTACCCCCGACGGGTAAATCCCTCCCATCGCTCACTTCGTTCGCTCTGGGCCCCTCCCGTTCACCTGGCCACGGGCGGCCAGGCCCTTCGGGGGCAACACCCTCCTCCGGCATGGCTTGACCATTCTGCCAGAATGAGTCTCTGATAATGGACAAAGTGTCTGGGACAACGCGGGTCTTTTCAGCAGCACCGAAGACAGCTGCAACCCCTTCGATTGCCTCCAACTCAGCCCGTCTCAACTCCGCATAGCACCCCGTCACTATGATCTTCGCCTCTGGCGACACCCTGTGCACCTTTCTTATGACATTGCGGCACTTCTTCTCAGCCCGCTCTGTCACTGAGCATGTGTTCACCAGATACACATCAGCCTTTTCCTCCCAGTCCACCACCTCCATTCCTGCAGCTACGAACCCCCTCTCGTAAGTGGAGGTCTCCGCGTAATTGAGCTTGCAGCCAAGTGTAAGAAACGCTATCTTCATCTTCAGAGTCCCTCGTTGAAACTGCCTTTGAAACTCTCGGTACCATTGGTGGCAGTGACCCTGGACCATGAGCATATTCCACCGACCGGAGGATTCTTCTTCGAAACCCTTACCTGGACGAACCAGAATTTCATCCCGGACCTTTCAATAGCATCCACGATCCTTCCGGCTACATTCTCCAGGAGATTGGACGGCTTTTCCATCTCGGAGGCCACAATGTCGTAAATCTTGCTGTAGTCTACCGTATCCTCGAGGTCATCAGTACTGGCAGCCTTACTTAGATCGGCTTTCCCGCGGAAATCCACCAGGAATGTATTCCCTTCCTTGCGCTCCTCTTCCAGGCAACCGTGGAAGGAGTGGAATTCCATCCCCACGAGTTCTATGGTCATATCACTGTCTATAAGCATATTCATGGATAATCTATTTGGCCAGAAGAAGGAATACGCATGGCCGCTTCCCGATCGAGGGAGGAGTGGAGCGCCATTGCTTGACTGTCTTCGTCATAATCGTTTCGTCAGGAAGGGTAAGGTTCGCTGCGTAGCAGAGCAAGGTGCCTGGCTGCAAAGTCGCAATCAGGTCCATGAACATGGAATCGTTCCTGTAAGGGGTTTCTATGAAAATTTCTGTCTGTTTAAGTTGTGCTGACTGTTTCTCGATTTCCCTTATCGCCTTTTTCCTTTCATCCGCCTTGGCGGGAAGATAGCCCCGGAATGCGAAACTCTGTCCGTTCAGCCCTGATCCCATCAGGGCAAGCATCAGCGAAGAAGGACCTACCAAGGGGATAACCTGGATTCCATGCCGGTGGCAAAGGGCGACGAGTTGTGCTCCGGGATCTGCCACGGCAGGAAGACCGGCTTCTGAGATGAGGCCTACATCGCAGGGTTCGCCATCCGGGGAGCTGAACATTTCCAACAGGGATTCTACTTCCTCCGGTTTGGTGTGTTCGTTCAGTTCACGGAATTCAAGGCCTCCGATCCTGCCTTTGAGACCAGCGGAAGAGAGATAACGCCTGACGGTACGCGTCTCTTCTGCCACGTACTTGTCAATGTGCTGTATGGTTTCCAGAACTTTCTGCGGGATCACTTCCGCAGGATCGTTGTCTCCAAGTGGAGATGGAATGAGGAATAATCTGCCGTTTGCCATTTCACGACAAATATACTCATTTTCTGTCAGTCTGCCGCTTGATCCTGCCTATAGCCCTGTCCAGGCTTTCTGTAGGTTCTATGATGTTGTAGTCCTTCCAAAATTCAGGATCGAAGTCTATGGCTGCCTTGTCCGAGAGGGCATCACGGTTGCTGAATGACTCCTTCCTTGGAATCATGTCGACATCTCCTGGCTTCCTGTCTGTCGTAACGAGTTCACTGATGGCTGTGAAATCAGTCCTGAGGAGCTTTTTCTTCCAGTCGCATTTGAATCGCATGCTGGTCCTGACATAGCTGACCCTCGTGACCCCTTCCGAAGTAGAGTAGTCGTACCTGAGCGAAACCTCAGTCGGGGTGAATCTCAGTCCGGCGGGCTTGCTGACCAGGATGAGCCTGGTGACCTTGTCCTTGTCCCTCATGTCGAATTTCAGGTCGAACCTGGTGAATGCCAGGGTCTCACGATCGATGTAGACAACTCCTTCGTAGAGAGGGTAGGGCTGCATGATGGTGGGGATGAGCCTGATGGCAAACTGAAGGCGGTCACCGATCATTGCAGGTGTCTCCATCTCCAGGGTGTAATTGCTTAATTCCTTTACAGTCAGGAGTTCATTGTTCTTGACGATGTCCAGGTCCACGGCCTGAGTGGGGCCTCCGGCAACCTTGACCGACAAGGTGTCCTTCTTGTCGGGGCTGACGAGCACCCTGCTCTTGTCGATCGTAATCCTGTCTCCGAATATGCTCTCGCGGGAGTAGGAAGTCTTGAACATCCTTCCTACAGCCTCGGAAATGAAGATGTAGCGGTGCCTTTTCTGGATGGTTTCGCGGTAGAAGCATTCGAAAAGGTCGGGCGTTGAGGGGTAGTTGTTCTTGATCTTCCGGATTGCCTCATCCATGATCTTGTACGGATCTCCGGAAACCACAATGGCTTCATTAAGGGTCAGCCTGTTCTTTTCCATCCTGACCTTTACCGGGGAACCGTCTTTAGGGAAAACCGCCCTTGCCGTCTTATAACCGAGAAGATTGAAATCTATCCACTCGGGTTCTTCTGAAGTCTTGATAGTGAAACCTCCTTCGGAGTTGGTCACGGTCGCATATTGCTGTCCCGGAACTGTCACGTTGACATATTGCAAGGCACGGCCGTCCTCTGAATCTACAACCGTACCGCTTGCAGAGAACCGGAGCATCTGAGGTTCAGTCTGCGCTATCGCGCTGAAACTGACCAGTAATGACAATAATAATACTTTGAGTCTCATAGTGTCGTCCGTTTGGGACAAGATACGAATAATCCGGTCTTTTTTCCTATATTTGGCGAAAATTATTTGAAGATGAAGAGAATTCTCATTTCCATCATTGTCGCATTGATTCCTTTTGCGCCGATGTTTTCAACTGACAAAGCTCCCAAGGATGAAAAAGTAAAGAACGTTATCCTTATCATCGGTGACGGCATGGGTCTCGGTGCCTGCTCATCTTGGATGATTGACCAGAATTACGCCCCGACCTGTTTCGACAGGGCCCAGTTCGTAGGTGTCAGCAAGACTTACTCTGCCAACAACAGGGTGACTGACTCAGCTGCTTCAGGAACAGCGATGGCAACCGGTCACAAGACCAACAACAGCATGCTAGGTATGCTTCCCGATGGCTCGAAACCCGCCAGCATTGCTGAACTTGCAAAGGAAAAAGGGCTTTCTACAGGAATAGTTGTCACTTCCTATGTCCTTGACGCCACTCCAGGAGCCTTCTTCGCCCATGTCAAGAATAGGGGAGACCGCAAAGGCATTATCGAGGATCTCTTCAAGATGAGGCCTGACGTGCTTGTAGGCGGCGGCCGCAAGTATTTCGTAGAAGAGAAGTATGTCCCTGAGAACATGATAGACAAGGCAGTCGAGGCAGGTTTTACCTATGTTTCCTCCCCGGAGGAATTCTATGTGACCGACAAGACCCCTATCCTTGGCCTTTTCTCTGATGAGAGCTATCCGATGGCTATTGAAAGGGACACTGATTTCCTGACCGATGCGACTCTTCACACCTTGGACATACTCGGGAAGAACAAGAAAGGCTTCTTCGCCATGATCGAAGGCTCGCATATCGACCATGCTGCCCATGCCAACAACACTGAGCAACTGACTTGGGAAATGGAGGAATTCGATAAGATGGTAAATGCAGCCTTCGACTATGCCGATACCCACAAGGGTACCTTGGTGGTGATAACAGCCGACCATGAGACCGGAGGAGTCACCCTTCTTTCCGGAAGCAAGGATTTCACAAAGGGCGAGAGCGGAATAGAGGTCAAGTACTCTACGACCGGACACTCAGCAAGTCCAGTCCCTATCTTCGCTTACGGAGCTTCTGCATGGAGGTTCGGCCAGGTCATGGAGAACACTGAGATCTTCGCTAGGATCAAGGCCCTCCTTATCGACAGGAAGTAATTTACTTGCAGACCATTATCCGCTGGATCAACTGATCCGTGGTTTTCATTCCAAACGATCCTATCTCTCCGAGATTCCGGATCGTTTTTTCTATGTCCTTGTCGATGATGCCGTCAGTCTCGCAGACGCATTTCCCCCTGAGGGCCAGGACCGCCGACTGTATGGCACAGGACACTCCCGAGGCCACCTTCATCGCGCAGCCAACCTTTGCCCCGTCGCAGACCATGCCGGTGATGTTGCCGATCATGTTCTTGATTGTCGCGCAGATCTGATCATAACTCCCTCCCTGAAGGTAGACGATGCCGCAGGCAGAACCGGTCGATGCAATGACACAGCCGCAGAGGGCAGAAAGCTTCCCGAGATAACCCTTTATGTGTATGGCGACAAGATTGCTGAGTATGAGGGCTCGGGCAAGTCTTTCGTCGTCTACATCGTACTTGATAGCATAGGTTATTACAGGCATACTGACTGTGATACCCTGGTTACCGCTTCCTGAATTGCTCATCGCCGGGAGTTTGCAGCCAGCCATCCTGGCGTCCGAAGCAGCTGCCGTCATGCCCATTGCAAAAGACATGAAATCATCTCCGAAGATCTCATGCTGGTTCTCCCTGATCGCCTTGCCTACTCCTAGACCGTAAGATCCTTCGAGACCCTCGCGTGCCAGGGCGAGATTTAGGTCACGGTCGCCAAGGATGAACTTTATGTCATCGTAAGCTACACTTTTGGTGAATGAATATATCTCCTTGACCGTGAGCTTATAGTCTAATGTTGACTTATCAGTGGGAGCTTTTCCGTCACAGCCGTTGCGCAAGTTGCAAATTTCGCCGTTATGACCTGTTTCAACTATCTTGTCGTGATCGTCTTCGATAACGGTCCAGGCTTCATCATTCCTGTTCCGGACCGTGACCTTTACGTAGAGAAGCTTGCTAGTGTTGGCCAGGCTTATGCTCACCATATTTTCTGCCACCATCTTTTTAGCCTTCTCCACGTCATCAGGAGTGAGGTCTTTCAGCACCTCAAGACCGTATACGCTCTTCCCGCAGATCGCTCCAAGCGCAGCTGCGATGTTAAGTCCGATCATGTCCGTACCTGGGATACCTACTCCCATGCCGTTCTTCAGGATATTCCCTGACACTTCCACTGCAACTTCTGCAGCAGGAGCATCGAGGATCTCAGATGCTTTTGCCGCAGCAAGGGCGACAGCGATTGGCTCAGTGCACCCGAGAGCCGGTTTAACCTCCTTATGGAGCAGTTCGATGATTTCTGATTCGCGTTCTGTCATGGTTGTCTCTCGAAATATGAAAGGATTTCTTCTACCAAAGCATTGATGTCCTCCTGTCTCTTAAGTACTTCCAGCGGGAAGCCAAGGCAGGCTGTCCTATAACCTTCCGAATCGAAGCAAGTCGCGGCGGAGATGTTGGTGTCGGTGTATCTCAGGAAAGTGTGTGATTTCTCTGAAGCAGGGAGGAGACCGTCAGGATTCTCTACGTTATAGATTTTCCCGTTGATTTCCTTCCAGAATTCCATCTTCCCCAGCTTGGCTCCCAAGTCAAGGGATTCATTCTTCATAGGCCACAACTCGTTTCCGCTCGTTGCGTAATTGGTCATGGCTTTGAACCCAAGTACCTCCTGGATAAAATCGATTGATTCAGACCTTTTTAATGAGTCAATCCCGATAGGATACACCCTGTCCCACACGTCAGTCCCGATGTATGATCCAGAGACCATGATGCTGCCGCCTCCTTCGGTGAAGTCCCGGAGAGCAGCCTGCAGGTTTTTCGGGAATACCTCGTGCCTGACGGCCGAGGATCCGTCACCAAACGGAGTGGCAACCTGCTTGCCGCAGATCAGGTCAAGAGCATAATCACCTTTTTCCAATGAAAGACCTGCTGTGAAAGCGTCGCGGCTGGCGGAATGGAATGGATGCCCTGAAGCGAAGATAGCCTTGCCGTGGATGTAAGTGAAGTCGAAGGTGTTGCCAGGTATGATCCTACCTGCGTATTCGCTTGAGGAAGCTCCGAAGCCGGGATTGTCATCATCCTCCCAGAGCAGGTTCCTCCTGAATTCCTTTTGAGGGCCGATGAAATTGATTTCCCTGATGTAAGGCATTCCGGCGTCAAGTTCATTGCTGAACCCGGCATATTCAGGAGTGTCGAACCAGGCGGGAGCTGAGAGCCTGGTGAAATTGTTCACGACCAGCACGCTTTTCCCTTTTCCCCTCGCAGGAACGCCTATGCTGAGCACTTCTGAAGGGAAACTCCGTCCTCCATCATTGAAGGCTATGATCCGGAAACTGTAGATTTTCCCGGGGCGTATGGTCATGTCATAGAAACATCTGCCTCCGGCTGTCTTAACATCGATTATCTCTCCTGAATCGAAAGCTCCGTCATCAATCCTGGTCTGAAGGATATATCCTTTGGGAACAGCCGTCCTTTCCAGTGAATCCAGGCTCGGGGCCCAGCTCAACCTGATCTGGGCTGCATTCCCTGCTACAGGCGGAATCCTGAATGAGGTGGCGAAGGAATTCACGCGAAGCGGTTGGACTTCATATTCAAATCCATACCTGCTGCTGAGGTACTTGAGCATCCCTTTGTAGACAGCCCTGCTGGCTACGAACCTGAACGATGGGTCGAGTCCATGCTTCATGTCCGCAAAATTCTGGTGTGACAGCAGCTCCAGGATCATCCCCGGAACTGTCGTGGTACGTGCCTCGCTGTAGGACCTGTCCCACAAGCCCCTTCTGCTCCATTCCTGGTTGAAACAAGCCCTGATGTCGTCAACGACCTGGGTTTGCACGAAATCGGCATACATGCGATGCTGCCACCTGCTCTCTCCGGTCGGGAGCTTGTCTTCTCCTTCGCACTTCAAGGTGTAGATAGCGAGAGTGCCTACAGTCGAATCGTTCGGGGTTATACCGGCATCCGAGTGCATCGCAAATGAAAGGTCCACAGGGATTCCAAGTCCCTCGGATTTCGGATTTGTCCTGGAACCTCCGGACATCCAGCCGACCCAGGCGCCCCTGTCAGCAAAGTCAGAAGTGTAGTCGTCTTCGTGAAGGTTCAGGATGGTAGTGTCGGCCCCCGCCCATTGCATCCAGTAGAAGGCTCCTTCCGCAAATGAGGGAAGACCGGATGTGACGAATTCGCTTGTGTCCTGTTCTGCAGTCCCACGTGCTATCTTGCCCATGCCGCCTCCAAACCGGACGGCATCCGCTGTGATTACGGAATTGACCTTATGGGCGAGACCTTCCGGCAGATCGTTGTCCAGGGTCACGTAACCATCCGTTCCGGCATCGAACTCAAAGGTTCCCAGGTAGATCCAGGTTCCTCCGCCCATCTTCTGGTTGACAAGGTATTCACTCGTCCCGCCGAGATGCTTGACGGAGTAATGTGCGTTTTCGGTACTGTTAGGAAGTGACTTGTAAGAGATGTAGACTGAATATTCCCCCCTTTCAGGGATTTCCGGCGTCCATCTTGCAGATGCTTTCCCGTCGAGGCAGGAGGCTTGTCTGGAAGTCCCGGCACGGAAAGGATTGTCCCGGCCGGTGTAGATGGCTTTATAATCGGCGAAACCGCCTCCTGCGACAGACCATTTCCCTGATTCAGAGTATTTTCCTTCAGTCCTGACATCTTCTCCGCGTCCTTCCTTGAAAGCATTGTCGTTATCGGCGATTATTTCGTTTCTCTGCGGATCCCTCTCCCTTGGTGTCATCACATAGGCACCTGCATTTTCCAACATCGGGATGAGGAAGGGGAGGACGTAACTCTGGGTGTACATATCCTCGACTGTCTGGAAGAGGGGAGCCCTCTGCCATTTCCACCGTTGTGTCTTTTCATCGAAAAAACGACCGTGACTCTGCCATAAGGCGACAGTGCGACCGGAAAGCCCTTTGTCGAAGGACTGTCCGCCGATTTCCCGGATAAATGGATCCTGGCCTCGTCTGTCCTTTGTCCTGAACATGGCAGATATGGGTTTTCCGCTGTCGTCTACAGGTGGCATGACATAGGTGTCCAGCTTGTTGTTGCCGACAAAGATATTTCCGACGGACCTGGCCCTCCATTTTGCTGGCAGTACTTCTTTCAACCTGGATTTGAACCAGCTGATGTCGGTCCTTCTCCATGGATAGTCCCCCAGGGTGTTGGTAAAATAGAAATCCAGGTAGTTGTCCCTTGGAACCACTTTTTTGAGCTTGAGGTCGACCTTGACGGTAGTCCGTTCCTCCATCCTGACCTGGATGGAATCGATCGTAGACTTGAAGTCATTGACCTTCTGTGCATTGGCCCAGGAAGAAAAGACCGTGATCAAGATAACGGACAGAAGTACCTTCCTTCTCATCTAGGAGTTCCTTTTATGACAAGAAAAGTAAATCACGATGATAGCGACTGATGAAATCGCAAGGGCCAGGATGTCAGACGCGAAGTCCCTCGGATCGGAACTCCTGTAAGACGTATAGTACTGTCCGATTTCAGTCGCTGCAGCAATGATGCATCCCAGGAGGAAAAGGATGAAGACCAGGAGCACGCTCTTCCATGGTTTTCCAGCCTTGTAGTCAAAAGCCCAGAAAGACAGGACCGGGAACGGAAGGAACAATATGAAATGGACGATCTTGTCGGTCGGGATTCCGAAGAACTCTTTCTGGACGCTTGGTAGATTGTCAAAATGGCCGAAGCAGCACCAGGCAACAGCTCCCAGATAGACCAGGAGCAGGATGAGCCCGATGATGTTGCGCTTTTGCATGATCTAACCAAAAATGAGTTCACCAAAGAATTCAGGTCTGTGGAAGTCTGGCTTCGGGGTGTCCACAGGATTCCAGCTAAGGAAATGCGGATGGGCGGTCAGGTCGCCGCACTTGTAGAAATTGCCACGTACGCTGACCGGGAGGCTGGAAGGATTCATCCCTATCATGTCGAAAGGAATAAGCATGGCAACAGTCCAACTGAATATGCTGTCCTTCTCATCGAGTGGGCCATGCTTCAGGGTTGAATGGCGGATAACTCTCTTGAGCACCTCCGCCGGGATCATCTCGCTGTTGATCCGGCTGGTCCGCTTGGAAGCAAGCAAGGACCCTATGCACGTCAGTTCGAAATTGTAGTAGGTACCGTCGTACGGATCTGTCACAAAGAATTCGCAGCAACTGTCTTCCCAGCTGTTCCCGTTGTCCTCCATCGCAGTCGCCCTGAGATCGAGTCCCCGGACATGGTAGATGACAGCAAGGTAATCCTTGCTTCTGGCAATAGCCCCGTTGCAGTCAGGAGCATAAGGGAACTGCTTCGGCCAGTTGATGCTGGCAACGGCGAATTTGGAACCCTTCATCTCCATGGCGAGGTCCAGTTCTTCCTGGCCCATGTTCTCGAGCCCTTCAATGAGTGGAACAATTATTCTTTTGGTAGTCTTCATATTCCTAAAGTGCCTGCATGTCAGTAAGTTTGCGATAGTGTCCGCCGAGTGCCAGAAGCTCGTCGTGTCGCCCTCTTTCGACGATCCGTCCTTCGTCCATCACTATTATTTCATCAGCTCCTCGGATCGTTGAAAGCCTATGGGCGATGGCTATCGTGGTCCTGGTGGACATCAGCCTGTCCAGAGCTTCCTGGACGGTCTTTTCAGACTCGGTGTCCAGCGAGGCTGTAGCCTCGTCGAGGATCAGGATAGGAGGATTCTTAAGGATAGCCCTGGCGATGCTTATCCTCTGTCTCTGGCCTCCGGAGAGCTTGACTCCACGGTCGCCGATGTTGAACTGGTAGCCGCCTTCCTTCTCCATGATGAAATCGTGGGCATTGGCAATCTTGGCAGCCTCGATTACCTGTTCCATGGTGGCATTCTCGACTCCGAAAGCTATGTTGTTGAATATCGTGTCATTGAACAGGATGGATTCCTGGTTGACGTTACCTATGAGGTTCCTGAGGTCTGAAAGCTTCACATCCTGGACCGGAGTCCCATCTATGCTGATCACGCCGGACTCGGGGTCGTAGAACCGGGGAATAAGGTCGACCAGGGTGGTCTTGCCGGCACCGGATGCCCCGACGATGGCAATCATCTTCCCTTTAGGAATATCCAGGCTCACATCGTCCAGCACGTTCTTCGATCCGTCAGGGTAGCGGAAGGTAACATCCTTGAATGAGATCTTATCTTTGAAGCCAGCGAGCGGAACAGGTGAGGAGCTTTCCTTGATGTTGTTCTCGGCGTCCAGTATCTTGTTGATCCTCTCCATGGAGGCCATGCCCTTGGGAATGGCGTAGCCTGCTTTCGCGAAATCCTTGATAGGGTTGATGATGCTGTAGAGGATCACCATGTAGTAGATGAAGATCGGAGCATCGATCATGGAGTGTCCCTTCAGGATAAGGGTACCTCCGAAGAACAGTGCTATCGTGATGAGCAATGTCCCGAGGAACTCGCTCACAGGGTGGGCGAGGGCCTGTCGCATGGTCACCCGGCTGGTCTTCTTCCTCATGGCTTCCGTCACGTTTTCGAAGCGCCCTGACATCTTCTTTTCAGCAATGAAGGCCTTTATGATCCTGAGTCCCCCGAGCGTTTCCTCGACCTGGGACATCACATCACTCCAAAGAGTCTGGACGTCAAGGGATTTGCGTTTGAGGTTCCTTCCGATGACTCCCATCACCCAGATCATCAGCGGAGCGAAGAGTACTGTGAAGGCGGTCATCTGCCAGCTTATGAATATGAGGGCGACGAAGTAGATCAGGATCAGGATCGGATTCTTGATGAGCATTTCCAGGGAACCGGCGACTGAGGTTTCCACTTCCTGGACGTCACCGCTCATCCTGGCTATGATGTCCCCCTTCTTTTCCTCGGAGAAGAAACCGAGGGGCAGGGAGAGGATCTTGTTGTAGATCTTCATCCTGAGGTTTTTCACTATGCCGGTCCTGATAGGGATCATCACTGCCGAAGAGCCGAAATAACAGGCCGTCTTCAGGGCAGTCATCACTATCAGGAAGATGCACAGGGCAAGCAGGACTTTTATCTCCCCGTATTGGGCGATGTTCGATTCCAGAGCATAGTAGACGTTCTGCATCAGGGAGTTGCCCATGTCCTTCAGAGGCATGTGCCAGACTTCGTTCCAGGGAGTGAAGACATAGGTCTTGTCGGTCATGCGGAACAGGATCCTCAGCATGGGAACTATCATGGCAAAAGAGAAGATGTTGAACACCGCCGAAAGGATGTTCAGCACGACCGATCCCCAAAGGTATTTCTTGAAGGGCGCGATGTAGCGCCTCATCATTCTCATGAATTCTTTCATCGTCAGAGCACTTTGGTGAGCCAGTGGAAGATCAGGAATATCCTTCTCTTGAAAATATCATAGTTAAGGCTGAGGTAATCGTCTTCGACCTTGTTGGTCTTCATCGTGATACCGGAAGTGAAAACTACGCAGAAAGCTCCTTCCTGGCTGAATATCTTCTGGTCTCCTACCCTCGCGCGGAACATGTCGGTGAATCCTTCGCTGCCGTAGTAGTCGAATCCAAGGTCCAGGCCAAGGCCGGGATTCTCGTTAGCCCTTTGCAGGTCATAAGCGTAGTTGCCACCGCTGAGCATGATGAGATAGTCCTTCTTTCCCTTATGGATTGGGGAAAGGGTGCTGCCCAGGATGTCCAGGACGACTACGGAATGGATCTTCGCGGGAGTGATCGTCTCTCCGGTCCCCGGATCCTTCAGCCTTCCGCTTTCGATGTCGTTCCAGAGGGCTTCGGCCCCTAACGAATTCCTTTCCCTGGCATCGAGACCTACGAATATCAGGTTCTTGCCATAGGACCTGCCAAGATCCTTCATCTTGGCGAACATCCTTGCGATGTTGACCATGGCCACTACACCGGAAGCATTGCTGTCAGCTCCGGGATAGAGAGTGCCTTCTATCACACCGTGACTGTCGTAGTGGGCGGTCACGAGGACGTACATCTCCTTGCCTCCCTGGCGTTTGCCGGGCATGAATCCCATCACGTTATGTCCTATCTCGCTGCCTACGTTGAAGGAACGGCTCCAACTTTCTCCGAATTGCCTCAGACCAGCCTCACGGAACTGGCGTGCGATCCAGAAAGCTGTCTCGTTCGCCCCGTAACTACCGGTGGCCCTTCCCTTAATCAGGGTGTCGGTCAGGAACTCGACCTGCCGCTCAAGTTGTTCTGCTGAAACAACCCTTTCGGCATTCCTGCCGGAAGGTATCATCTTGACTCCCTTGTCCTGTGCCATGAGCCCTGATAACTGGCAGGAGAGGAGGATGTATATCAAAAAAATGCGTGAAATCGTCTTCAAGGCACGATAAATGTTTATCTTTGCAATTGACAAAAATAGGAATTTTACCCTTTATTATAAAATAAATCGACGTGAAAAGGTTTCTGCTTTCCCTGATGCTTCTCTTGTGCGTTTCTGCGGCAGTCCATGCCCAGTACGACAAGGATGTGTTCATGTTCAGGGGGCGGCAGGCCCTCGCCGAGGGAAGGTATTCCGATGCTATCGGTCAGTTCAATATCCTTGCCAGGCTTGACACTGCCGATTGCTGGATCTATTTCTACCGTGGAATCGCCAAATACAACCTCGGTGACATAAGAGGTGCCCAGACCGATTTCGATTCTTCCGTGAAGATTAATCCGGTTTTCACCAACGGATATCATTTCCGAGCGATAACCCTCAGCCGTTCAGGTAAATACGATGAGGCTCTCGGGGATTTGGACACGGCGATGAAGCTTCGCCCAGGGCTGGTCGGCCTGTATTACAGCAGGGGAGTGACCTATTTCCTCGCCCAGCAGTTCGACAAGGCTGTTGAAGATTTCAACAGGTACATAAAGAAGGAACCGAAGGATCCTTCCGCCTACCTTAACCGCGGAGCCACATATCTCTTCCTGTCTGACACGACGAAAGCGCTTTCCGACTACAATGTGGCTATCAGCCTGGACCGTTTCGATCCTGAGGGCTACATTAGGCGCGGGCGTGTCCATGCTCTGCAAAAGAACTTTGACGACGCCATTTCAGACATGAACAAGGCGATCTCCCTTGACACCACTAACACTTTCGCCTATTTCAACAGGGCCCTGATGTACTACGACCAGAATAACTACAATGCTGCCATGGCCGACCTGAACAGGGTTCTGCGAGACGAACCCGGCAATGCCCTGACCCTCTATAACAGGAGTCTCATCAGTGCACAGGTGGGTAATTTCGAGGATGCCCTGGCCGACATGGACCATGTCATAAACATCAATCCTGACAACGTCCTGGCCTACTACAACCGAGCCTCCTATTTCGTGCAGATGGGACGATGGTTGGATGCCCTGGACGACTATGACAAGGCAATCGAACTCTATCCTGATTTCGCGAAAGCCTATCTGAACCGCTCCTATGTCAAAATCATGCTCGGGCGGACCAAGTCCTCCAAGCAGGACTACGACACCGCTCAGAAAAAAGTACGGGACTACCGTGCCAAGAACCTTACGGATGAGGGGTCTTTCGCCGACACGACCAAGAAATACAGTTCGCTTATCGCCTTGGACGCTGATTTTGCGAAGAAAGGCTTCGACAACGAACTCCTCCAGAACAGGGACATCAACATCCGCCTGAAACCTCTGTACAAGTTCAGCCTGTCTGCCGAGCGGGACAACCAGAACATCGCCCTGCGGCACCGTTACGAGAATCTCCTGATCGATAAGTTCATCTCCGATTCCCCGATCGTCATGACTATATCCAATTCCGATTCCATTGTGAAGCCGAAGTTCGATAATGGCATCGATGCATCGATCTACGGTGATTCCTACCTTGCGGCGGGAGATCCCAAGTCACTTACCGAGGCTGACAGGCAGTTCATCCGAGGCCTGTACAGCGTCCAGTCGAAGCAGTTCGCGACCGCGCTCCAGCAGTTTGATGCCGCCGTGAATGCTGCTCCCCAAGGAAAATATTCAGAGTACTACAAGGCGTTCTATTATCTCAATCGCGGGGTGCTGAGGGCGGAGATGATTGACTTCATCTCTTCGATCGAAAACAGTGTCCAGACCCTTACAATGGATGACCAGGGTACTACGAGGGCCAGGGTTCGTGACCAGGTGAGCAGTACTTATGACTATTCGGAAGCCATCGATGACATGCTTTCGGCAGACAAGCTCCTCCCCGGAGTACCGTACATCTATTTCAACCTAGGCAATCTGTACTGTCTTTCATCCAAGTTCGTCGAATCCGTCGACAGCTACACCAAGGCAATCGATGTCTTCCCTTACATGGGAGATGCTTTCTATAACAGGGGACTCGTCCTCATCTATCTGAAGGATAAGGAGAAAGGCTGCATCGACCTTTCCCGTGCCGGTGAGCTGGGAGTAGGCGACGCCTACAGTGTGATCTCAAAGTACTGCGAGGAGGAACAGAACTGATGCTGAAGTTCATGAGTCTCTCCAGCGGAAGCTGCGGCAACTGTTATTTCCTTTCAGACGGCAAGGCCGGTTTGGTCATAGATGCGGGTGTAAGCCTCCGCAGGCTCAAGAAAACTTTGACAGAGCGTGGATTCAGTCTGGATTCTTTCCAGGCTGTCCTTGTGACCCACGACCATCTGGACCATATCCGTCATCTTGGAGCGTGGTGCAAGCATCTTGCGAAACCAGTCTACGCAACTGCAGTGCTGCATGACGCCCTTTCAGCCCACACTTTCACCCGTGACTGGATCGCTCCATGCCGTCGTGTCCTTGATGATGGGCAGACCCTCCTTAAGCTGCTCCCTGACTTGCCTGAAGCAGATTGCCCCGTTGTCCGTCCGTTCATTGTCCCTCATGACGCAACCCAGACGGTGGGCTACTTCATTACCTGGCACGGGATCCGTTTCTTCCTCATGACAGATGCCGGAAGGGTGACTGACGAGGCTCTTGAATATGCTTCACAGTCGGATTCGGTCGTTATCGAGTCCAACTACGACATGGGGATGCTGATCGGTGGCCCCTACACCCATCAGCTTAAGATGAGGATCTGCAAGGGTAACGGTCATCTCAGCAATGACGAATGTGCATCGGCCGTCAGGCGGATCTGGCATCCGGGGCTCAGGAATATATTCCTCTGCCACCTCAGTGAAAACAACAACACTCCGTCACTTGCTTTCGAGGCTTCGGCGGAAGCCCTCCGTTCGATCGATGCAGGTAACGGTTGTACGGCCAAGGATGTGACTAACCTGCAGACTCTTCCCCGTTCGACGCCGTCTTGTTTTTACGACATTTATCACTATATTGCAGAATAACTGCATTTGATTACACTCATGAAAAGATTATTTACCATTCTGGCATTCGTAGGGACGGCTGTCTTCTCCTATGCCCAGCCTAAGCTCGCTTCTGACAACATTGATGAAGTCTTGAAGGCCATGACGCTTCAGGAAAAGGCCACTCTTCTTGTAGGTGGTGCAAAGGCGGCGATGGTGGAAGGCGTTACCTCCGGCATGATTGCCCAGGTCCCCGGTGCTGCCGGCAACACAAGGCCAATAGAACGTCTTGGAATTCCCGGAACCGTCCTGGCTGACGGTCCCGCAGGAGTCAGGATCAGCCCTACCAGGCAGGGCACGGACAAGACATTCTACGCCACCGGCTTCCCGGTAGGAACCCTGCTGGCAAGTTCGTGGGATATCGACCTCGTGGAGAAAGTCACTACGGCGATGGGAAACGAGGTTCTGGAATATGGGGTCGACGTCCTGCTCGCTCCAGGAATGAATATTCACAGGAACCCGCTCTGCGGCCGTAATTTCGAATATTTTTCCGAAGATCCTCTCCTTTCCGGCAAGATGGCTGCGGCCTATGTCCGCGGCATCCAGAGCAACGGTGTAGGAACTTCAATCAAGCATTATGCTGCCAACAACCAGGAGACCAACCGTAATGAAAACGACTCCAGGATCAGCCCCAGGGCCCTCCGTGAAATCTATCTGAAGAATTTCGAGATAGCCGTGAAGGAGGGAAAGCCCTGGACTGTCATGTCGTCATATAACAAGCTCAACGGTGAGTACACCCAGCAGAAGGAGGAACTCCTGACTACTACACTGCGCGACGAGTGGGGCTTTGACGGAATAGTGATGACGGACTGGGGCAGTAAGGAGAACACCGTGAAGTCGGCCAAATCCGGCAATGACCTGATGGAGCCCGGAAACCAGAGGGAAATCGACCGTATCGTAAACGCCGTCAAGGAAGGAACCCTTTCCGAGGCGGAAATCGACAGGAATGTCCGGAACATGCTGAAATACGTCGTGAAGACCCCTCATTTCAAGGGATATAAGAATTCCGATGCTCCGGATCTCAAGGCCCATGCCATGGTTGCCCGCGAGGCTGCCGGCGAGTCCCTCGTCCTGCTTCGCAACGAGAAGGAGACCCTTCCTCTGAAAGGGAATGAAAAAGTCGCCCTTTACGGTGTAACTTCCATAGACTTCATTGCCGGAGGCACAGGTTCCGGTAATGTGAACAAAGCCTATGTTGTGAATATGGAAGATGCCTTGGAAAGCGCCGGATTCACCCTTGATAAGACCCTGAAAAACTATTACAAGAATTACAAATCCTACGATGATGCGCTCAAGGCACTGACTCCTGGTGCCGGAAGGTCTTTCTTCAATGTTCCAAGGATAGCCGAGTCATCCATTCCTGCCGCAGCCATCAGTAAGGAGGCAGAAGTCAATGACTTGGCCATTGTCGTCCTTGGCCGTAATGCAGGAGAAGCAGCAGATCGCAAGCAGATGGATGATTTTGAACTGACATCTGTCGAGAGGGAACTCCTTCAGAATGTCAGCACTACTTTCCGTGCCAAAGGGAAGAAGGTCATTGTGATCCTGAATATTGGCGGTGTCATTGAGACTGCGTCATGGAAAGGCCTGGCTGACGCGATCATCCTTCCTTGGTCTCCGGGTCAGGAAGGAGCCAATGCAATCGCCGATGTCATGACCGGCAAGGTCAATCCTTCAGGCAAGCTTCCGATGACTTTCCCGGTCAATTTCATCGACCATCCGTCATCTGCCAATTTCCCCTATAATTATCAGGGTCAGCAAGTTCGTATGCCATTTGGACGCAGGGCACCTCAGAAAGATGTCGACTACACCGACTATTCAGAAGGCATCTGGGTCGGGTACCGTCATTTCGTGACCAGGGGAGTAGATGTCTCCTATCCCTTCGGTTATGGACTGAGCTACACTTCGTTCAACTATTCAACCCCTGTCGTCAAAGCTTCTTCAGATGGCTTTGATGCATCAGTGACTATTACCAATACCGGATCAGTTGCTGGAAAGGAGGTCGTCGAAGTCTACGTCCAGGCTCCGGACGGAGGCTTGGAAAAGCCTGTAAGAGAACTCCGCGCTTTTGCCAAGACCAGGCTTCTGGCCCCCGGCGAAAGCCAGACTCTTACGATGCATATCGACGATTACTCACTGGCATCCTTCAATGATGCTACGAATTCCTGGGAGGCTCCGGCTGGCGTCTATGATGTCATGTTCGGCGGAAACGTCTGCGACATCCGCCGTTCGGCACCTTACAAGATGAAGAAGGCTAAGACATGGTCGGTCAAGGCTTCTTACCCTATAGTTGACAATGGTATTTGATTTGCAGTAAGTTGTAAAGTTATAATTCGGACAAAATGAAATTGAAATTATTAGTCGCTGCTGTTGCTGCCACCCTTATGGGCATCTCAATGAGCGCCCAGAGCATCTATGACTTCAAGGTTAAGAACATGGATGGAAAGGAAGTTTCCCTTTCCGAGTACAAGGGAAAGGTACTCCTCATCGTCAACACCGCCACAAAGTGCGGCTTCACTCCACAGTACGAAGAGCTTCAGGCTCTTTATGAGAAGTACAAGGACAAGGGTCTTGTGATCCTCGATTTCCCCTGCAACCAGTTCGGTGGCCAGGCTCCAGGTGACATCGCATCGATACATGAGTTCTGTACCTCGAAGTACAGCACGACCTTCCCCCAGTTCGACAAGATCGATGTCAACGGAGAAAACGAAAGCCCTCTCTTCGCCTACCTGAAATCAAAGCAGGGATTCAAGGGCTTCGGTAATGGCCAGCAGGCTCAGTTCATGGATAACATGATGAAGAAGCAGGATCCTGACTACGCATCCAAACCGGATGTAAAATGGAACTTTACCAAGTTCCTGGTCGATTCAAAGGGTGAAGTCGTAGCCCGCTTCGAGCCCACTGTCAGTATGAACTTTGTCAGCACCGTAGTGAGCTCAAAGCTCTACTAGTCAGTTTCTTCCGTATAGAATTCTATCATCCGGCTTATTGCTCTCTGGCAAACGGGGCAAAAGGCCGGATAACTGTTTGTATTCATCCTGCAGTCCAGGCTGCCTCTCCAGACGCCCTTGCTCTGGTAGCCTCCGCCCTCGTAGGTCCCGACGGTGATCTTCCCGGGATTCTTTTTCTTGCCCTTCCAGTCGATTGAACTTTTCTGGTTTGAGAATTTCTTGCCCACCATGTCCTCCCATTTCGATGAGAAGTCCTTCATGGTGGTGATGTTCTGCTCCCAGGGCTCAGTGTCTGGATAGTACTGTTCCTCGTACTGGTCGTCATAAAAATATTCATCTGCCAGGCCTGCGAAGCTGTGACCGAATTCATGGACCACGACCGGTCTGAAACCGGAATGATGTGCTGTGGTGAGGGTGTAGGAATTGTAGATTCCTCCGCCACCGTAGGTTGCGGTGTTGGCGAGGATGATTATGTGCTCGTAGGGGATTCCGGCAAGGATGTCATGCAGGCGGAACAGGTGGAGGGTCGTGAGGTACCTGTTCGAGTAGAAGGTGTCGAAGTGTGATCCGACGGCGGTGTCCTTCCAGCTATTCTTCCGCGGCACGCTCACGTTGGTCTCCTTGGAAGCCGACTTGACGCAGACGATGTTGAACCTGTCCTTATATGTTCCGAAAGGCTCATGCGCCCAGAGGCTTGCCATTGCTTCCCTTGCATCTGCCATGAAGGTGTCCATCTCTTCTTCAGTATAACCCTCTGCGACTATCGCAACGTCGATCCTGTGCTCTGCGTCCAGGTCGGCATTGAGGTCATCACCACCTTTCCAGATCCATTCGTGAGGGGTTGTGCTGCCTCCTGTCGGCCTTATGAGTATGTCGTCAGGTTTCACGACATGCTTCAGCTCGCAGGAGACGTTGTCGTGGAAGTCGAACAGTCTCACTGTGATCCTGGCCACTTCTTCCGGCATGGGGAGAAGGAATACGTTTTCGAAAGCCTTCCTGGTGGTCGTGGCCTCCTCTGTAGCCTGCCACTCCTGGAAAAGTGTGGAGAAAGAAGTCTTGTAGAGGACCTTGTCGAAGTCTCCATCCTTGGTGCTCCTTCCTTCCATGATAATCTGACCGTTGCCGCGGAGGGGGAGTTTGTCCATGTTGACCCTCCTTCCGGCCCAGCCTTCGAATGAGCAGAGCTCGGCGACCGAGATCTCCTGCTCCTTGGCAGTGCCGCTGAATATGTAGTTAACCCTCAGGGTTCGGTCCTGGGAGTTCGCGCTGAGAGCCATTGCCATGGCTGCCAGCAAGATGGCTATCCTTTTCATGTTGATAATTATTTGGTGAGCAGTCTGTTGAATCCCTTGACGATTCTCTTCAGGCCATCTTCAAGCCTGGCCCTGGGGCAGGCGAGGTTGATCCTAACGAAGCCGTCACGTCCGTACATCGTACCACCGTTTATCCAGACTTTTTCTTCTTCGATCAAGCTCTTCTCAATCTCCATGGACGGCATTTTCAAGGCACTTACATCCACCCAGACGAGATAAGTTCCCTCAAGCTTGCTGACCGGGAACTGTGGAAGCTCACGCTCGAAGTAGTTCATAAGGAGTTGATAGTTGCCGTAAAGATATTCCTTGAGCTCGTCGAGCCATGGTTCGCCCTCATCGTAGGCTGCTTGCAGGGCAAGTACTCCGAAAGGATTCAGGTCGCAGTGCTCCCAGAGATTGATAACCTTGTCGATAAGCTTCCTCCAAGTCGGATTGTTCGTGACGATGTTGGATATTCCAAGTCCTGCGATGTTGAATGATTTGCTGGGGGAGTTCATCGTGATGGTGTTGTCCTGGTCGATCGTGGCCATAGGTGTGAAATGGTAGCCGGGCATCTCAAGTTCGCAGTGGATCTCATCACTTATCACTATGACATTGTTCCTCCTGCAGATCTCGGCGACCTTCTTCAGGTCTTCCTTGGGCCATACCCTTCCGCAAGGGTTGTGAGGGTTGCAGAATAGCAAGACTTTTGTCATCGGATCCGCGGCCTTCTTTTCAAGGTCTTCGAAATCCAGGTACCAGGTGGCCTGGTCGCCCTCAGTGTCGTAGATCAGGGCATTTGCAGCCAGTTCGCAGACGTCGTTGCGCACGGATGAGAAGAAGCAGTTGTAGGCCGGAGTCTGGATGATTACCTTGGGGAGCTCCCCGTTAGGTCCCTTACCTCCGTTCGGTTTCTCAACTACGTTTCCTTCAGTGTCCAGCTCGTAAGCCGTCAGTGCCTTGATCACTATCGACATGGCTGGTACTATGCCTGCTACGGGAAGGTACCAGTCTTTCTCGGTGTGCCAGCCGCGGCGGCGCTCCCACCAGCGGATGGCGCTCTCATAATAACTGTCTGGAATATGGGTGTATCCGAATATTCCCTGGTCAACCCTGTCTCTCAGGGCTTTCGTGATCTCCGGAGCCACCTTGAAATCCATGTCGGCTACCCAGAGGGGGATGACATCCTCTCCAATCGGACCTGCGGGGCTTTCAGCATCCCATTTGACGCAGTTGGTCCCGCGTCTTTCGGTCATTTCGTCGAAATTGTATTTTCCCATATCGTCGTTTGATTTTAATTTATCTGTCTGTAGTAGATCGTTTCGGCGGCTTCTCCCTGGTTGTCGGGATGCAGTACGGTGACAAGGTCCTTAAGTAGCAGGTCCGGCCTTGCTACTCCGCTCTGCCAGATGTCGTTGCCTCCTTTGGCGTTCACCCTCTTGTTGTCGTTCCAGATCACAGGGTAACTGCCGTAGCCTAGCTTGAGGGCATTGTCCTGGATGTTCCTTACCATGTCTTCGAAGACTGGGTTCACTCCTAGCAGCTGGGAGAGGGTGGTGCACCAGCCTACATTGAGCCAGCAGTCGGCCTCCTTGCTCAATGAATATGCTTTCTCGACCGGCATCACCGTAGATGCTGCCCGGCCTTCTTCACAACCGAGGACATCACCGCCTGCGTCCCTGATGAGGGAGGTCAGGTAGCTGTCTGTCGAGGGGACGAACCATTGGTCGTTGTATGGAATATTCAGGAGCACCTTCCGTCTCGGCAGATCGGCGTTATCGACCGAGCCGGCGATTGATGAATATGCGTCCTTGACGGAGTTGAAGATTGAATCGGCTTCGGGCATCCTGCCGGTGAGTGCGCCGAAGAGGCGGATGTAGGAGGCTCGTGCAAGGGGATGTCTTTCAAGGTGTTCGTTGACGATGAAGACCTTGATGCCAAGTTGAGTGAGTTTCGTCACAAAGGGTGATTTTGCCCCTGATACCGCGTATGTCAGCACCACGTCCGGCTTCAGTGCCACGATCTTCTCGTAGTCCGGCGCCGCGTCGTAGCCGACGTCGGCTGGCGGTGAAAATATACCTCTGTCAGAAGATATTGGTGGTTCGGACGATTTGCTTCCGTCGTCAGGCCCTGACAGTCCAGACTCCTCGCTTCGCTCGGCCCCTCCCACTCGCTTCGCGAGCGGGCCCCTCCCTCTTACGAGCCGAGGGTGGCTACGGTCTGGACTTGCCAGACCTGACGACAGTGCGCCACTATTATTCACAACACTTTCATGATTCTGGCCGTAAGGCACAGTGTGTGAGGACAATGCCACCCTCGGCACTAGAGGGGGGACCGGAGCGGAACGATGTGAAGCGATCGGTGGGGCCTCGCGCAGCGAGGCGTCCGAACCACTGTGCATTACGGCCAAGGAATATGGGTCAGAGCCTGACGGCATATTCGTTGCGTCAGGGTTGGTATAGATAAAATCGAGTCCAGAGACGCCGGAGACGCAGTCGAGGGCATCGAGTGCGTCGAGGAAGCCGACATGGGAGGTGCTCATGACGATGAGGTTCGTGAGCGGATGATCAATGACCAAGGTGTCACGAGAACCGTCGAAGGGGGAGACTGAAACAGCAACCCAGCCACCGCCAGGTCGCTCAGCAAGCGAAAGGAATTGAGGTACGCTATCGTCCACATGGCCGCCCTTGTCTCCGTCTGCTTTGCATCCTAACATTGAGCAAAGCACGGCCAAAAACAAAACGGCATGTGGAAGCGCCTTCATTCAGAATAATTTACCACCTTGAAACTTCCCTTGAAGCTTCGCGAGAGCCTCGCTAAGAGCCTCACCCTCGAGCGGCTTGCTCCTTGCTTCCTTCTTCTCCCTGTCGAACTGTTCCTTGAGGCGGGAGAACTGCCTCTTGGTGTCCATGGTGAATTCGCCGTTCTCGATCCAGGCGAAATAGGCCGGTTCCGTCTCATAGACCTCCCTGGCCGTACGTCCCTTGTGCTTTCCGAAACTGATGGTAGGCTCGTCATTCTTTCCATAGACCAACCTTCCGGCGTAGTCTATGGTCCTTGGACGACCCGCGACCCCAGAGAGGAAATCGACATCGTTCTTCAGTACTACTTCATGGTACTTGTCAGGCTGCTTGTACATCTCCAGCTGCCCTTTCAGGACCTCATAGGTGGCCATGGTGTCAGCCTCCGCAGAATGGGCATTCTCGAAGTCCTTCCCACCGCAGTAGAACCTGTAGGCAGCCCGGAGGTTACGCGGCTCCATGTAGTGGTAGATGGTCTGCACATCGACCATCTGCTTAGAATGGAGATCTATGTCGATCTTGTCCATCATCTCATTCGCCTTCTCCTTGTTGGCTTCAGGAGTCCGCGGATCTCCTATCCTTCTGAGACAATATGCCCTTACCCTCTCGATTTCCTCCGAGAGAAGTGGCAGGTCGAACTTTGCTGAATTGAAGCCTGCCAGGTCGCTGTCGCGCAACCATTCGACAACTTCAGGCGCAATCTCGATGAACTTCTTTTCCCCGACTAGATCTTGATCCTTGATTCCGTTGACCTCGCTGGCCCTCGGATCCATAGGCTTCTGGCAATTGTTTACATAGTCATAAGGAAAGACACGCCAGGTCTTCGTCTCGTGGTGGCCGTCAGGGAAAACCTTGACGAAACTGAGTTCGACGATGCAGTCATTAACGATATTGAGCCCCGTGCTCTCGATGTCGAAGAACAGCAGGGGCCTTTTCAATGAAAGTTCCACAGCTAATTGATTATGGAGTCTACTGGACCATTATAGGCATCAGGATGCCACAGATCTTGTCGCTTTCGGCGTCTTCCTCGGAAGGAACGATGAGAGCGGCCCTGCGGGCATCTGCGAACTTCATGACGACTGTCTCGCAGTTCATGTTCGCGAGAATCTCGCCGAGGAAGGTCGACTTGAATCCGATTGCGAGCTCGTCACCGTTGTAGTCGCAGCTGACCTTCTCGTAGGCGGCGATGGCGAAACCAAGATCCTGGGCGGTAATCTCCATCTGGCCAGGCTTGAGATCCAGCTTGATGTGGTTGGAAGCCTTGTTGGCGCAGACGGCCACGCGGCGGACAGTGTTCAGGAACTGGACCCTGTCGATCTTCAGGACTGAAGAATTGTTCTGGGGGATCACGTCGCGGTACTTGGGATACTTGCCAACGATCAGCCTGCAGACCATGGTCGTCCTGCCGAAGGTGAAGACCACGGTACTCGAATCAAAGGTGATCTCGACGTTGCCGTCTTCCTTGTCGAGGATCGACTTGAGGACGTTAGCCGGCTTCTTGTGCAGGATGAATGAGCACTTTCCGGGAGCCTTGGCATCCTTCGAGGTGTAGCAGATCAGCTTATGGGAGTCGGAGGCGACGAGGGTCGTGGACTCCGGACCGAAGTCGAAGAATATACCGTTCATCGCGGGCCTGATCTCGTCGTCTGCAGTGGCGTAGACAGTGCTGTTGATGCCTTCGATGAGGCTCTCAGCAGGGAAATCAATCTTCTCCGCGTCCTCTCCGGTACCCTTGATCTCGGGATAGTCCTCGGCAGGGAAGAAGGGGAGTACGGAATTACCGCTTGTCCAGGTGCACTCGATGGAACTGTCGCTGGATGTCCTGAGACTGACCGGCTGGTCGGGAAGTTCCTTCAGAAGGTCGATTATGTGCCTTGCGGGGACGGCGATCCTGCCTTCTTCTTCCGTGGTGTCGACCTCGATCTCGGTCCTGAGGGTAAGCTCGGAATCCGAAGCGGTTACTTCGAGGATGTTGCCCTTGAGGTCGAAGAGGAAGTTCTCCAGGATCGGCAGGGCAGACTTGGCCGGGACAGCCTTTGAAATATTCATCAGTCCCTTGAGCAGTTCTGTGCTGGATACGTTGAATTTCATATCATGAATTTTTAATTTCGTCTATTGTTTCAGCGGTTTAGTCGACCGTAATTACAAATATAAGAATAATCTGTGAATATTCCCGAATTCCTTGGCATCTTATTTGAAAAATCAAACGCCGGAATATTAATTGAACGAAATAATATGTCAGCAATGAAAAAAGGATTTATTACAGTGCTGCTTTCAGTGCTACTCAGCGTGTTGGCAGCCTACGGCGTGCTCAAGGCAGCAACCGTCAATTCGGACAAAGTGGCAAGTCCGGTTACCAATTCGGTCACCAAGACTGTCAATCTGGCGGATACGGACTATCCTGACCTCACCTACGCGGCAGAGGCTGCAGTCGATGCCGTCGTGTACGTTGAAGTCACAGCGACCCAGCAGTACCAGATCGACGATCCCTTCTACCGTTTCTTCTTCGGCGAGAGCGCTCCCCAGTCCAGGCAGGTCCAGGGCAGCGGTTCCGGTGTGATCATCCGTCCGGACGGCTACATAGTGACCAACAACCACGTGGTAGCCAATGCTACCAAGATAAGCGTCACCCTTAATAACAACAAGACCTACGACGCTACCATTATCGGAACTGATCCGGCCACGGATATCGCCCTTATCAAGATCGACGCACAGGGTCTGGCAACCCTTCCTTTCGGCGACTCTGACAAGCTTCGTCTGGGAGAGTGGGTCCTTGCAGTCGGCAGCCCCATGGGCTATCAGCTGAGGGGTACCATCACTGCCGGTATCGTCAGTGCAAAGGGCCGCCAGATGGCACATGATCCCCGTGAGAAAGTGTCCCTCCAGATCGAGTCCTTCATCCAGACCGATGCAGCTGTCAATCCCGGCAACTCAGGTGGCGCCCTTGTCAACAAGACAGGTGAACTGGTCGGTATCAACACGGCTATAGTCTCCCAGACAGGATCCTATTCGGGCTATTCATTCGCAGTGCCTGTGAATATCGTCAAGAAGATCGTCGGCGACCTCATCGACTTCGGTTCCGTCAAGAGGGCAGTCCTCGGCATCCAGATGTCAGACCTGACCGAAGGCCTTGCCAAGAGCCTTGAATATGAATCCGTCGACGACATGACGAAAAAAATGAAACTTTCTTCGCTGGACGGCGTATATATTGGTGAGGTTGTCAAAGGTGGTTCAGCCGACAAGGCTGGTGTCAAGAAAGGCGATGTGCTTCTGGCCATTGACGGCGCCAAGATGAAGAACGGATCGGCAGTCCAGGTGAAGGTCAATTCGTACCATCCGGGAGACAAGGCCAAGCTCACCATCCTCAGGGAAGGCAAGGAAAAGACCATAGAGGTCACGTTCCAGGGTAGTTCGACTGAGACAGGGACGGTAGTTGCTGAAGGTGAGATCGCTTTCTACGGCGCAGTCCTCAAGGAAGCCCCGAAGGAGACGCTCGACAGGTTGGGTCTCAAGGGCGGAGTCCTCGTGACTTCGGTCAGCACGGGCAAGATGCTTGAGGCAGGAGCTTCCGAGGGAATGGTCATTACCTACGTCAACGACCAGGCCGTCACCAAACCTCAGGATGTCATTGACATCGCCAAGGCCGCCAAGAGGTCCGTCTACGTCGAAGGCGTAACCGCCAACGGCAGGAAGGCATTCTTCGGCTTCGGAAAGGAATAGCACAAGCTGCTTGAAGACTTTGTTCCCTGACAAGGCTCATGCAGTCTTGTCAGGGAATATTTTTTTAGAAAATATATGAGGCAACTTAAGATCACTAAATCGATCACCAACCGCGAAAGCGCCTCTTTGGACAAGTATCTCCAGGAAATCGGACGCGAAGAGTTGGTTTCTCCAGAAGAGGAAGTCGAGCTGTCACAGAGGATCCGCAAGGGTGACCAGGCGGCTCTCGAAAAGCTCACAAGGGCTAACCTGAGGTTCGTAGTCTCTGTTGCGAAGCAGTACCAGAACCAGGGCCTCAGCCTTCCCGACCTTATCAACGAAGGTAACCTCGGCCTTATCAAGGCCGCCGAGAAATTCGACGAGACCAGGGGATTCAAATTCATCTCCTATGCGGTCTGGTGGATCCGCCAGTCAATCCTGCAGGCTCTGGCCGAGCAGTCCAGGATCGTGAGGCTCCCTCTCAACCAGGTAGGCTCACTCAACAAGATCAACAAGGCTCTTTCACAGTTCGAGCAGAAGAACGAGAGGGCTCCATCCAACGAGGAGCTTTCCGAGATGATCGACATTCCCCAGGACAAGATTTCCGACACCCTCAGGGTCTCCGGAAGGCATGTCTCCGTCGATGCTCCTTTCGTGGAAGGCGAGGACAACAGCCTTCTAGACGTCATTCCCAATGACGATTCTCCTATGGCCGACAGAGGCCTTGTAAACGAATCCCTCAGCACTGAGATCGAAAGGTCTCTCCAGATCCTCACTGCCCGCGAGCGTGAGATCATCAAGAGTTTCTTCGGCATCGGCTGCCAGGAGATGACTCTCGAGGAAATCGGCGAGAGGCTCGACCTCACAAGGGAGCGTGTCCGCCAGATCAAGGAAAAGGCCATCCGCAAACTTAAGAAACCATCAGCAAGCAAACTTCTCAAAACCTATCTCGGATAGATGACCCCGGACATGTTCATCGCCTCGAAGGCTTCAGAAGCAATCAAGGCACTATACGGAGCGGACGTCGAAGCATCGGCGCTGCAGGTGAGCGTGACAAGGAAAGAGTTCGAAGGCGACTACACACTGGTCGTCTTCCCTCTTTTACGTGTGTCCCGTTCCACACCTGAAAACACAGGAAAGGCGATAGGCGAGTGGCTTGTCGCAAATGTTCCCGAGATCTCGGGCTTCAATTGCGTCAAGGGTTTTCTCAACCTCCTGTTCTCCAACATATACTGGAATGAACTCTTCAGCGAAATAGCCTCTGACGAGACTTTCGGTTACCTGCCATCGACCGGCAGGAACGTGATGATAGAGTTCAGTTCCCCCAACACCAACAAGCCCCTCCACCTGGGCCACATCAGGAACAACCTCCTTGGAGATTCCGTTTCGAGGCTCCTGAAGGCCAGCGGCAACAATGTAATAAAGACCACCCTGGTCAATGACCGTGGAGTCCACATCTGCAAGTCAATGCTTGCCTGGCTCAAGGTTGGAAACGGTGCGACACCGGAGTCTTCAGGAAAGAAGGGCGACCACCTTGTCGGCGACATGTACGTGGCTTTCAACGACATATTCACAAAGGAAGTCGAAGAGCTCGTAGCGGGCGGAATGGACAAGGAGCAGGCCAAGAAGGAGGCTCCTTGCCTCAAGGAGGCCCATGAGATGCTCCAGAAGTGGGAGGCTGGCGATCCCGAGGTCCGCGACCTCTGGGCCAGGATGAACAAGTGGGTGCTCGATGGTTTCGATTTGACCTACAAGTCCCTTGGAATATCCTTTGACAAGGTCTACTATGAGAGCCAGACCTACCTGCTGGGCAAGTCGCTTGTGCAGAAGGGACTTGATATGGGCGTCTTTGTCCAGGATCCAGACGGTTCAGTCTGGTGCGACCTCACCGCCGACGGCCTTGACCGCAAGCTGCTTCTACGTTCCGATGGTACCTCTGTCTACATTACCCAGGACCTTGGTACGGCAGAGAGGCGTTTTGCTGAATATAATCTCGATTCCCATGTTTACGTCGTGGGAGATGAGCAGAACTACCATTTCCAGGTCCTGAAGCTCATCCTCGGTAAACTCGGTTTCTCATGGGCCCAGAATATCTTCCACCTTTCCTACGGAATGGTGGAGCTTCCGGAAGGTAAGATGAAGTCCCGCGAGGGAACGGTTGTCGATGCAGACGATCTCATCCAGAAGATGTACGAGGAAGCAAAGGCGACTTCGGAGGAATCCGGCAAACTCGCCGACATGAGCGAGGAAGAGAAGGAGAAACTCTACCATATGATAGGTCTCGGTGCCCTGAAGTACTTCATAATCAAGGTTGATCCCAAGAAGACCATGCTCTTCAATCCAAAGGAGTCGATCGACTTCAACGGCAACACCGGCCCCTTCATCCAGTACACCCATGCGAGGATCCGTTCGATCCTTCGCAAGGCGGCTGAAAGGGGAGTGGAGTACAGCTCCGGGAATATTCCCTCAGTCGAACTCAGCGCAAAGGAAATCAGGCTCATAAAGCTCCTTAACCTCTTCCCCTCCAAGGTGGCCGAAGGCGCTGGAGCATATTCACCGGCAGTCATTGCCAATTACGCCTACGACCTCGCGAAGGAGTTCAACCAGTACTACCATGAGACTCCGATCCTGAAGGAGGAGGATCCCTCCATGCTCCAGGCCCGTCTCGTGCTCATCGACACCTTGTCCGCCGTTCTCCGCAGGGCAATGGGTATCCTAGGAATCGAACTCCCTGAAAGGATGTAGGATGGATTACATGTTTCCGACTTCGAAGAAGGAAGTCGAGGCCCTCGGATGGGACTACATCGACATAATCTTCTTCACGGGTGATGCCTTCGTGGACCATCCGTCGTTCGGAACAGCCTGCATTTCCCGCTGGCTCCAGAAATTCGGTTATCGCATAGCGGTCGTCCCCCAGCCTAACTGGAGGGACGACCTTCGTGATTTCAAGAAGCTCGGCGCTCCGCGACTGTATTTTGCTGTCAATTCAGGAGCCATGGATTCCATGGTCAACCACTACACGGCAGGAAAGCGTCTCCGTCATGACGACGCCTACACTCCCGAGGGGAAGGCTGGCGCCAGGCCTGACTATGCCGTCAGCGTCTACACCAAGATCCTGAAGGACCTGTATCCTGAAGTGCCTGTCGTGATCGGTGGAGTGGAGGCCTCGCTGCGCCGCCTTACCCACTACGACTACTGGAAGGACAGTCTGCTTCCTTCCATCCTGGAGTGGTGTCCTGCCGATTACCTGTGCTATGGGATGGGGGAGAAGCCTATGCTAGAACTCACCAGGGCTATCGAGGACATGAGGAATCCTCACTCCATCCACCAGATTCCGCAGATTGCATTCAGGATGAGCGGCAAATGGAAGGTCAAGGACCCTCTGGTGCTGCATTCCTATGAGGAATGCCTGGCCGACAAGAAGGCTGTTGCGGAGAATTTCCACCTGATCGAGACCCATGCCAACATGATGCATCCGGCGACTATCATCGAGCCGGTAGGGGACGGATATGTCCAGATCAATCCACCTTACCCTCCATCCACGACGGAGGAGATGGATTCTTTCTGGGACCTGCCTTTCACCAAGCGACCGCATCCTCGCTACAAAGGCAAGAGGATTCCTGCCTATGACATGATCAAGGACTCGATCATCACGCACAGGGGATGCTTCGGAGGCTGCAATTTCTGCACGATAGCTGCCCACCAGGGCAAGTTCATCCAGTCCCGTTCCAAGGAATCCATAGTGGCTGAGGTACGCAAACTCGCAGCCATGCCTGAGTTTTCCGGGAATATTTCTGACCTAGGTGCTCCTACGGCCAACATGTACATGATGCGTGGAAAGAACCAGGAACTTTGCGAGAAATGCCGCAGGAAATCCTGCCTTTTCCCTGCAGTCTGCCCCAACATGGACCGCTCCCACCAGAAACTGCTCGAATTGTACAAGGCTGTTGATTCTGTCCCGGGGGTCAGGCATTCCTACATCGGCAGCGGCATCCGCTACGACCTCTTCCTTGATGAGAAGGGCTATGTGGACCAGACTTCCAGGCCCTATCTCAAGACTTTGATCCTGGATCACACTTCCGGCCGCCTGAAAGTCGCTCCCGAGCACACCGAGGACAGGGTCCTGCAATACCTTGGAAAGCCGTCCTTCAAACTATTCGAGAGGCTTCGCCATGAATTCGACAGGATCTGTGCCGAGAACGGACGAAGGACAGGGATAGTCCCGTATTTCATCTCATCCCATCCGGGCTGCACCATGAAAGACATGGAGAACCTTTCCCGTCATCCGGCCTTGAAGGGAATATTCATGGACCAGGTACAGGATTTCACGCCCACCCCCATGACCACTTCGTCTGTCATGTACTACACCGGACTTGACCCCAGAAACCTCAAACCTGTCTTTGTGGAACGCGATCCGGAACGCAAAAAACGACAGAAATCATTTTTCTTCAGAAAAAAGTAGTTCCAGTGTGTTGCAATTCAGAAAAAAGTCTTAATATTGCACCGCAAACAGACGAACTAAAATTACTCATATGGCTCCAGACACAAGGAAAAGGCACGTGGTCAGCTACGAGAACATGTCAGAGGAACTCGCTGCCATCTTCAATGAGAAATATCCCAAAGGGTTCAGTGATTACCTTCCCGACCTTGTCAAATACACCAAGCCGGACGGTACCCCGTTCAATGCTGTCACCATCGAAACTCCGGATTCAATCTATCTTGTGAAGATCAAGCTTAAGACCGATGACGCCGAGGCCCTCGAAAGGTGGCTTGAAGGTGAAGAGGATGCCGAGAACGAGGAAGTGGCAGGATCCTCTGCTGACGCAGCGGCCGATTCGACCCTTCCCGACGACAACATCTCCCAGTACGGCGGGGATGACGACGGAGGAGACAATTAGCTCTCTCTCTGAATATATTAACGAACAATGCATGGGTTTCTGCCCATGCATTGTCGTTTTTATGAAGTCTTGGTGGTCCTGTTATTTCATCTTTGCCACAGAGGCACCGCGGCTGATAGAGCGGATGTTCAGGTCCATGTCTTCGTTGTCGACATACCTTAGGCTGGAGGCGCCGGTAGCTTCGACGATGAGGTTCGAGAGGGCGTTGACTTCGCAGTATGAGGCTCCTGAGATGCTGGCCCTGACATTCTTGATCATAGCTTTTGACGTCTCAACCTTCGCTGCACCCGAGGCTTCGAAAGTCATGCTCTCAGCTGCATTCTTGTAGGAGAACACTCCGGCCCCCGATGCTTCCAATTTTATTGAATAGAAGTTACCGTTGTGGTAAGCCTTTGCGGCACCGTTGACTTCCTGATCCAATTCTTCAGCGTCGATGTCAAAATTGCATTTCGCTGCACCGCTCATCTCTATGTCGGCAGTTACAAATGAGCCCTTGATGCTGCCGGAGGTCGCTCCGCTCATCTCCATGTCAAGGTCTCTTCCCTTGATGTTCAGGCCGTTGGCCTTTGAAGCACCGCTGATTTCCATTTTGAACGTTCCGTCGCCGATGTCGAAAGTGTCATCGCAGGAGAATTTAGTGGCCCCGCTCATGTTCAGGCTCTTGAGTACGGGCATGGCAACCTTGGCCGTGAGGGTCCAGTGGGTGTAGTTCTTGCTGATCTTCACAGGAACCTGCTTCATGGCCAGGACAAGCTTTCCGTTGGTGACCCTTACGTCAAGATATTCCTCGAGTGCGTCAGGAACGGAGATGCTGACTTTCCAGGTGTTGGATTTCTGGAGTTGGATGTCGTAGATTCCGCTGGCAACGATGCCGGTGAAGTCTTTTAGGTCATAGTCCTTGGTGACGTACTTGTCGCTCGTAGTTTCTGCTGCAGCCAGGCTGGCGAAGGCCATCATCATGGCTGCCATTGCAATGATTAACTTTTTCATGTTCTTGAGGTTTTATGATTTTACTTGAATATTATCTTTACGTTAGATCCGGATGTTCTTTTGCTGCCGTTCCCTTATCCTTTCCAGGCCGTCGAGAAGGTTTCCGTAGTACTCCTTGAGCACTTCGGCCCTGGCTTCCGGTTCCATTTCCTCCGGCAGTTGTTCGATCAGGGAAATGTTCTCTTCGGAAATCAGCTC
>CADCJX010000015.1:0-19143 GCA_902801885.1 uncultured Bacteroidia bacterium | reverse complement strand
TGGTCCGCAGCAGATCCTCATAGAGTTCCGCGACCTTGTCGTAGTAGGTGGTGCAGATCTCGAACTGGTCGTTTCCGACTCCTGCAAACCAGTCCTTGGTTGGGCTTGCAGTGGTGATGATAGAGCTGCCTTCGTCTCCCTTTCCATATCCGCCTGGGACTCCCTCTTCTGCCGGCCAGCCGATCGTTACCAATGCAGCCAATGCTGCAGCGATCCCTATTGCCCATCCGATTCTCCTCCGGTTTCCTCTGAGCTTTATCACCCGGTCACGGATCGTCGTTCCTTGCTCCCTGAGTGCTGCTTCGCTGCCAGTGAGCACTGTCCTGAGCATGCCGGAGCGATTGTTCAGGGAACGGTTTCCCAAACGTTCCTCGAACCGATCGAGGTGTCCTTCTGGAAGATCCCTATCGTCAAAGGATTCCCGGTTTTTATTGATGTATTCCTTTAGATTGTCCATGTTCTATGTGATGTATCTTTTTCGTTTCTATTACTTGGTCTTACTTGCCTTACGTGCTTTACTTGCATTACAGGCCTTCTTGGCCGGCCATCAACCTTGCTGCGAGCATCTTCCTTGCCCTCGAGTACTGCGTCCTCAGCGTTCCCTCGCGCTCTCCAGTGATGGAACTGATCTCCTCATAGTCCAGCCCTTCGATCAGGATTAGGTTCAGGATCAGCCTGTATGGATCTGAAAGGCTTTCTATTGCTGCCTTTATCTTATTAACGCTTAACCTTTCTTCCGGTATATCAGAATCTGCAGGCGAAAAGTACTCCGAAGCCCCATCGGAGGCATATTCATCCAGGAACAGCCTCTCCCTCTTGATCCTCCTCAAGGCATCGATCGATGCCCTAATGCAAGTCTTCGCCAGCCATGCCCTTTCCGGCAGCTTCCTGTTTCCTTCCGGCCCATGAGTCTGCCTAAGGGCTTTGAGGATCGTGTCCTGCATGATCTCTTCCGCCAGGGCAGGCTCCCGCACGATCCTCAGGCTGATGTTGAACAGCCATCGCGCATGCTCCTTGTAAAATGCTATGGATTCTTCCCTGGTCATCGGTCTTCAGAAGACTCTTTTTTGTCAATCTTATTGGTAGGCAATCCTTTTTCTGCCGCCTCCACATAATAAACGAAAACTTTCCCGGATTGTTACAAGATTTTCGCTTTTTTATTCCAGATTGCCTCCTATTATCGTACTGTCGAAGCAGAAAAACCCTTTATTTCTGCTCATGGAGTATCTCGTAGTACTACTTGAGCAGAAAACCCTTCTATTCCTGCTTAAAGAGTACTTCGCGATACTCTTTGAGCAGGAAAACGGCATTATTCTGCTTTGGGGATCAGAACTGGATCTTGACGACGTCGTCGGTTTGTGTGCGGTCGGTGGGGGAGATCTTGAAGACTATTGCTCCTTCGACAAATAGGAAGGGAACTGGTTCACCGGTTCTGAGATAGGTGACGGAGATTGGACGGCGCCCGATGGACTTTGCGATGCGCCCGTTCCTGTGGGCAGAAGTGGTAAGGACCGAAACCTGTGCCGTGAAATCGGGGAGGAGGTGTGCGTACCAGATTTCGCCCTTCGAGGGCCTTGCAGATAGTTTCTTGCGATTGCGAGTGGTAAGGGGAACATTTGAAAGCTCGACTCCGGGAGTGGGTCCGGCCCCTTCAAGGGATTCTCCGCTGTGGGCCCTCCAGGCCTTGAGGCTGTCCAGTCTGGCATAGAACCGGTCAGACATATTCCCTTCTCCGTCTGGACCGACATTGGGAAGGAAGTTGCCTCCCAGCGACCGGGAAGCCACATATTCTTCAAAGAACCAACTCAAAGGGCGGAAAGTCTGAGTCCTGTCGTAGCCCCAGCCGCCGCCTCCGCAAGTCCAGATGTGGCAGTGTTCGAACCATTCGGAAGGCCTGTAGGTAGGTTTCATGCATTCGAAGGGAGTTGTGAAGTCGCCGATGCGGGCTGAAGTTCCGGCAGGATTGTCAGGATCCACGATGTTGGCCCAGCGGTCGTTGACAACGATGTCCGGCTGTAGCGTACGGATCCATGAATATATCTGCTCGCTGTAGTGTTCGGTTATGCCGGTCCAGCCCATTCCGTCGAGCCAAAGGATGTCTATCTTGCCGTAATTCGTCAGGAGTTCTTCGAGTTGAGCGATTACATACCCCAAGAATTTCATGTAGTTAGCATGGTCTTCTTCTGGTGTTACTTTAGGTCGAGAGTCGGCCCAGGTCTCAACGTCGAACCATGCGTCCGTTCGGTCGCCAGGGAACATCCAGTCACGCGGGGAATAGTAGAGCCCGACTTTCAGACCGGCCTCGCGGCAGGCGTCTACATATTCCTTGATTAGGTCGCGTCCGGGAATATATTGCTTTACCCCGAAGCCGTACTTCGACGGCCAGAGGGAGTAACCGTCATGGTGCCTGGCGGTCATGACGGCGTACTGGAAGCCGGCTTCCTTTGCTTCCTTGAGATACTTAATTGGATGATAGTCAGGGTTGAAGGTCTTGGCTTGGCCGTAATATTCTTCTGGTGAATTGTAGCCTCCGTTCCAGCGGTAGCCTTTGATCATTGCCCAGGAAGGCTGGGCGCCGATGGGGCTGTGTATGCCCCAGTGCATGAAGAGACCGAGGCTGGCGTCCGGGAACCACTGGGCGCCTTTGGCCGGGTTAGGGAAGGTGACATGCTTCTTAAATTTCTTTGAAATGATCGCTTCGGCCTTGTCCACGTCGGCCTTCTGAATATCGTACCATTTCTGATCGACCAGATTGTGCTGGGCGGCGGCCGTGAAGGCTATTCCCAGAGCTGTAAGAAGTATGAATATCCTTTTCATACCTCTAATATAATAATAAAAAGGGAATCTTATGCCGTCTGGAGCATGGCACGGCAGAGGGTGTCGGCGCCTGAACGGGCGAGGAAGAAGTAGCGGGAGTCACAGATCTTCTTGAAAGCGACAGAGAAATTGTTCCTGCGTCTTGCTTCCTCCTTGAAATCCATGTCAATCCTCAACTGGAGGTCAGAAATTGCATCGATATCTGGCACGATACCATGGAATTTGTTGATGAATCGCTTGGCAAGTCTGGCAGGGGACTCTATTGAATCGTCTTTTTCCGAGGTTTTAGGCATTAACCACTCTATCTTGCCTCTTCCTATTTCAATACCTTCACTATCAGTTAATACAACATTTCTGTTTAATAGAGTAACAATATTGTTAAGCCCAGAATCGACCCTTATATTGACCATTTCTCCGCATTTAGGGCGTTCATCTATCTCAATCGAGCACCTGGAGAGCAGGCACATGCCGTAGCCTTCATCTGAAAGGGTCCTGAAGGCGGCATTTACCATGTAGCCGCAGATGGAAGAGACGGTGGCCATGCCGTCCTTTGCCGTCGCTTCCGGAGTGATTGAATATTCGAAAGTCTTCATAATCCTTAAAGTATTTTTGTTCGTTTCATCACAAAAGTATCAATCATCTTCCATGTGACGAAATTGTTGTGGCATGCGATCTTAAAAATGTGATAAAAACATTGTTTGGCGGGAAAATATGCATATATTTGGGACGAAATCTGAGTAAAATCAGATTATGTCCCTTTGAATTTTGGGACGGTATTTTAAGATTTGGGATTGAATTATTGGCTATGAACACTCCGCTCAGAGTCTCCAGAGGCTACGCCAGCCAGGTAAAATATGCCGTCTTGATGCCGGCCTTTTTCTTCATGTTCATATTCGTCTATACCCCCTTTGAATTCAAGGAATGGTTCGACGTCGGCGGTAAATCTTGGACTTTTCACTTGTTGATGCTGACTCTTATCATGGCAGGAGGACTTGCTTTGACGAGACTGGTGTTTTCTTTCCTGTACAAGTACGTTCCATTCAAGTGGTGGCATTATGTTGTTTGGTGCCTTGGCGAAGTCCTCTTCTGTTCATTCTTCTTTGCCTTATACTCCTCTCTATTCTATTTGAAAAACGGAGGGATGCCTTATTTCAATTCGCTGTCATATTGTTTCCAGTTTACTTTCATGACGATGATCTATCCTTACCTGACAGCAATCTTGCTGAGGATTATCGATAACAAGAACAAGGATATAGAGGCGGCTGGCAAGGAGCCGGAGGAAGGACTGGTCAAATTCTATGACGAGCATAAGCGTCTTAAACTCACTATAGATCCTTCTGCGATTCTGTATGTCGGAGCCGATGCCAATTACATCAAGATTCATTATCTTGAAAGCGACCGTGTTAGGGTCTATCAATTAAGGAACTCCATGAAAAGCTTCGAGGCCGATGCCCGAAAGCACGGCCTCGTCCGCTGTCATAGGTCTTATTATGTGAACCCCAGGCACATAAAGGTGCTTAGCCGGGGCAAAGACGGGATCATCTACACAGAGTTCACCCGTGACGGGCTGGAGCGAATCCCTGTCAGCAAACAGTACTACGACCAGCTCGCCGACATGCTCTAATACTCGAAGCCGAAGTACTCGCCCTTGCGGTCGGTGGGGACACCTGACTTCATCCAGGCGGGCATCGGGGCGCCCTTCAGGTAGTGGTCGAAGAACTGCTGGAGCCTCCTGGAGAGGTCCTTGCAGTTGCGCCTCTCAACGAGATTATGTGCCTCGTTGTTATATTCAAGGAGCCAGCAAGGCTTACCGAGGCGGCGAAGGTCGGAGAAATATTCAATGCCCTGGTACCACGGAACTGCTCCGTCGTTGTCATTGTGCATGATCAGGAGGGGAGTCTCGACCTTGTCTGCGTGGAAGATGGGGGAGTTCTCGATGTAGAGATCGAGGCCGCCTTCGTCCCAGAGGGTCTTGCCGATTCGGCTCTGGCCGTGCTCGTACTGACCGGCGCGCGTCATGCCTGATTCCCAACGGATTCCGCCGTATGCAGAGGTCATGTTGCTCACGGGAGCGCCTGCGCCCGCGGCTGCGAACATATTCGTACGCGTCACCAGCCATGCTGTCTGGTAACCGCCCCAACTCTGGCCCTGGATAGCCATCATGCTCTTGTCGGCGCATGAATATTTCTCACAAAGGGCTTCGGCACCGGAGCAGATGCAGTTGTAAGCGCTCTCGCCGGGATGGCCGTCCTTGTAGACGATGTCCGGGACAAATACGATGTAACCCCTTGAAGTGTAGAAGCTTAAGTTAACGGTCGAGCGAGAAGGAGCCGGCTGCCAGAAGTTGTAGAGCTGGTCGGAATATTTCTCGTAGAAATAGATCATCACGGGGAGTTTCTCGCCTGGCTTGATGTCGTCAGGTATGAATACGAGACCCTTAAGAGGGGTGCCGTCGTAGGCCTTCCACTCGAACAGGTTGGCGGTGCCCCAGCGGTAGTCGGCCATCTGAGGATTGATAGCTGAAAGCTTCTCGCTCGAAGCGAAGAAATCATTGGTGCGGTAGAGGTCGAATGGGTGACGGAAATTGCCCTTTAGGAAGGTTATGCTGCCGTCGGTGGCCATCTGAGGACCCTGGAAGGTCACAGTGTCAGTGAAATACTTCAATGTCTTGGCCGGCTTGGCGAGGTTCAGCCTTCCGTAGCCGTTCTTCTTGTCGTCCTCGTTGATGAGGCTCAGGAACAGTTCATCCTTGGCTTTGAATGGATTGACGACACCGCTGCGGCGCTCGTTGTCAGTACGCTTGTCAATTCGGAGATCCATGGTCCTGAAGCGGTTGTGTGTCTGGCGCCCGACACCTCCGGTGAGGTTCTCTGCCTTGCTGCCGTCAGGGGCAAACTTCCAGACGTCATAGCGGTCGATGATGAGGACAGCCTGATCGTTCTCCAGCCACTTGGGGGAGCCTTCGTAAGCTCCAGGATATGCGGTCGGATGGTCGTCATCTTCAGTGTAGAATGCCACTCCAGCCTTGGCGGTCAGATTGACTTTTTCACCTGAAGCGATATTATAAGTGTACCAATTGTTGTCATTGTTATCGAACCAGATAAGATACTTTCCAGAGGGTGAAGCATCGAGTCTTCCGGCGTTGAAATTCTTGGCGATGACCTTGCGGCTTCCGTCGTTTAGATTGACCAGTGAATAGTCGGAGAAACTGCCGTCTGCCCACATGGATTCGCGGGCGTAGTCAGCGTTGTCGCGTGAGAGTGCCCACTCTGAATTGCCACCACCCAGCAGACGGATGCTGTCGAAGAATGAGGTCGTAAGAGGGATGATTCTGGCATCGGGGAGGTTGATCACAGCCGTGTAAGTCTTCCTGAGTGTTCCATCCAGCCTCTTTTTCTGCTGCGGCGGAGTGTAGGGAGCATCCCAGTTCCAGATGTCCAACTGCGCCGTCTCGAAGTCGACGATGGTGGTGTCTTTCGGCGGCCTGACCGGAGCAATGCCGGTGACGATCCTCTTGCCGTCAGGAGTGAAGAATATGCTGCTGTTCTCAGTCAGCATCCAACCGTCAGTTCCGGCTACCTTCGTGCCCTGAGGGATAAGTTCCCTGACGCTGGTATTGTATTTCTGTGCGGCCCTCTTGTCATCCTGAGCGGCTTTCTTGTCATCCTGAGCGGAGCGAAGGATCTGAGCCAGGTACATCCCGCACCTCTTGCTTCCGGTCTTGTTGGAATCCGTTGTCGCCGTGAACGCAAGCTGTGCCTCCGCATCGTCGAACACCGGACGGAAATATTCCTTGGCACCCTTCTTCAAGGTGTCCAGGACGATCTTGTTTCCGGAATATGATGCCAGGACAATGGATGTCGCCGAGAGGGAATCCTTCTTGTCTTCCTTCGTAGTCAGTGCGAGAAGTGAACCGCTGTTGCTGAAGACATAGTTGTCGATGTGCTTCAGGGTGTCGGCCTGCCAGATTCCGGGAGTGAGAACAATCAGTCCGGACTCGTTCTTCTTGTCATTCTTCCAAGTAGACTTATACGCGATGAAGGGCATTCCGAAGGATCCTGCAGAATATGACTCTACAGATGCAAACTTCCTGATTTGCATTGTGTTTATATCAATCACTGCAAGAGTATCTTTAGATTGCTCGTCCTTCTTTTTCTTGTCGATCCTTTCCTGCCTGGTCTTGGCGAATTCAGGCTTTATCCGGCAGACGACCCACTTCCCGTCCGGATCTATTGTCGGCTGGTAGCCGCGGGGGATGGCAAGGGTAGATTCTTCGCTGCGCTCAGAATGACCTGCAGCGCGGCTCTTTTTTGTCATCCTTGACGCATTTGTCATCCTGAGCGAAGCGAAGGATCTGACATACAGCGTCCCATCCCCTTCCTGCGGGTTGACATTCCACACCAGGACGCGCCCGTCGTCACTTCTCTTGACTCCGGAAACACTCTGCCACGAGTCATACACATCGTGGTCGAGGGGCTTTTTCTGTGCCAGAGCATTTGAAGTCCAGCACGAGGCAGCAGCTAGCGCCGCCATAATCAAATAGTTAAATCTCATATTGTTATAAAATTGTTAAGCATAGTTGAATCCTTTCCTTGGGGATGGGAGGGCTAAGTTTTCCAAAGATAGCAAAATAGTCTTATTTATTATTTATTTTATTTTAGGGCTATTTTTATTAGATTTGTAAATTACAAATCGGTCACGAAAGGCACTCTTGGATTGGAGTGAGTCGGGATCAGGAGACAAAAAGCTGACGACCGTGGCAACCCTTGCTCAAGGCGAGGGGAGCTATAGTAGTACGATGACAAATTCTGATAAACTTAACTGGTACCCGATCAGGGTCTTCTTCGGCAGGGCGGAAATGATCAAGAACGCCTTGGACGAAGGAGATATTGAGTATTTCTACCCGATGAGGATGGCCGAGAAAGTCACTTCGTCGGGGCTTAAGTTTATTGAAGAACCTCTCGTCAAGTCTCTGCTCTTCATCAAGACGGACAGGGAGGAACTGCGACTGCTGAAGATGAAGTTCGGCGGGACTATAGTCCCTTACTATGACCGGCTGACAAACGCTCCACTGATCGTCCCGGAAAGGCAGATGGCCGATTTCAAGCGCCTCTGTGAGATGAAGGAGGCTGGCCTTGAATATCTTGGCAACGACGAACCGAAGTACCACCTCGGAGACCGGGTGCGGGTGACCGAAGGAATATTCAAAGGCTTCGAGGGCCACATCAAGCGAATCCGCCACGACCGCAAGCTGATCGTCACGATCGAAGGAGTGGCTGCCTTTGCGACGAGGTTCATCCCTCCGTCATGCCTAGAGATAGTTGAAGACAAGAAACAATAAATTCAATACCAATGATTAAAACTCATTTAAAACTGCTGTTGATGGCCATTCTGGCCGTCGGAGCGGCGTCTTGCGGGCATAAAACCTACAAGAACATAGCGTATTTCCAGGATGTGGAGGAGGACATGTCTCTGCCGATGGATGTCAACAGGGGAATCGTGATCCAGCCTCAGGACAAGATTTCGATTGTGGTGTCGACCAGGAATTCCGAGCTTGCAAAACCGTATAATTTGCCGAGGGTGACTTTCAATCTCGGAGCGGAAGGAGACAATGTATCTGGAGGAAGTAGTAATGTCTTAGGATATGTCGTTGATAATGATGGGAATATCAATATGGCAGGTCTTGGTAAGATTCACGTTGCAGGCATGAACCGTTGGGAATTGTCGGATTACGTTCGTCAGATGCTTGTTGACCGGAATCTTCTTACAGAGCCGAATGTGACGGTAGAGTTTATGAACTTCAAGGTTTCAGTACTCGGAGAAGTTGGTTCTCCCGGGACTTACAACATTTCAGGTGATAAGGTTACTATCCTCCAGGCTTTGAGTTTGGCCGGGGACCTCACCATCATGGGCAAACGTGACAACATAACCGTTCTACGTGAGCAGGGGAAGGAACGCACATTCTACCATCTCGACCTTCGCGACACTGAGATCTTCAATTCTCCGGCTTACTACCTTCAGCAGAGCGACGTGGTCTACGTCTATCCCAGTAAGGTCAGGGCAGGACAGTCCAGGATCAATGAGAACAATTTCAGAAGTTTCAACTTCTGGGTCTCAATACCTTCAATGCTGTTGTCCATGACGACATCTGCATTGTTGATAGTTGCGATTCGTAACGGTGATTATTTCAAGAGATAATTATGGCAGAAGAACTTGATAACACCTGGTCCGCCCAGGACGATTCCGACGAGAAACTCTTTTCGTTACGCGATATATGGGCCCTGTTCTGGGGGCACAAGTGGTGGTACCTTCTTTCTTTGATCGTCGCTGGTGCCATCGCGTTTTTCTATCTGTACAGAACTCCAAAACTCTATCAGAGTTCCGAGAAGATCATTATTGAAACCGACCAGAGTGCAGATGTCCTGAGTGACATGTCTGCTTCGATGAGGCGCCGCTCAGCCTATGGTCAGAATGTCGCAAATGAGATTATAGCTTTCAAGTCTTCCGATTTGATGACAAAGGCCGTTGAGAGACTCGGTCTCGAGACAAACTACACGGATCTTATGTTCTTGCGCGAGAGGGAGCTCTACAACAAGACTCCTTTCTTCCTGTCCGTGCTTGGAGACGATAACCTTGCATCGTCTTTCTCTTTCATCGTAAAGAAGCGGGACAAGAGTTCTTTTATCCTTGACAGTTTTACTGTCGGAGGAGTGGAAATGGAGGCCAAACCAGTCGTAGGTTCTTTCGGAGATTCTCTTGTGACCCCTGTGGGCAGCGTTCGCCTGACTGAGTCCCAGTATTTCCACACATGGGGAGACGACATTCGTATCTCCTGGGCCAATGCCAGGAATCGGGCTGCTTATTATGCAGGGCGGATGGGTGTGACTGCCCCACGGGATGAATCATCTGTTGTCACACTTACAATGACCGATTATTCCCCGGAACGCGCCAAGAATGTCCTTGCCACCTTGCTCGACATCTACAACGAGCAGTGGGTTGAGAATAAGAACAGGGCAGCGGCTAACACTTCGGAGTTCATTGCTGAGAGGCTGACTATCCTTCAGCAGGAACTTGGCGACATCGACAATGACATCAAGGTGTACAAGCAACAAAACCGTATTACGGATGTCGGAGCCGTTTCCGGGCAGTACTTGTCGGAGTCTTCTGCGTATTCAGAAAAAGCCTTTGCCAATAGCAACCAGCTGGCTATCTCCCAGATGATCCGTGACAGGCTGACCGATCCTACGCGAAACAGTACGCTGCTCCCTTCTAATTCGGGACTTACCAATTCAACTATAGAGGGCCAGATCAGCGAGTATAACGCTACTCTCATGAAGAGGGACAAGTACTTGAAGGAGAGCTCTGAAGCAAACCCTATGGTGGCGGACCTCAACGCCAATCTTGACGCGATGAAGGCCAACATCACTCGTTCCATTGACAATAACATCTCGGCCCTTCAACTACAGCAGGACAAGATCCTTGCCCAGGAAGGCGCTATCTTAGGGAAGTTATCCTCCACCACAGGACAGGCCCTTGAACTCCAGTCCATGAGCCGAGACCAGAAGGTCAAGGAATCCCTTTATATCTATCTGCTCCAGAAACGCGAGGAAAACGAGCTTGCTACGCAGCTTAATGTCTCTAACAACAGGCTGATCCAGTCGGCTACCAATGGCGTGCCTATCTCTCCGGTTGCAAAGAAGATATATCTGATTGCTCTGTTGCTCGGTCTTGGTATTCCGTTCGCCATATTCTTCCTCCGTATTCTGTTCAACACAACTGTCCGTACCAGGGCTGACGTCTCGAAACTTAAGGTTCCTTTCCTTGCCGAGATCCCGCAGATGGGACTTGAGAAGAAGGGATTCTTTGACTTCCATAAAGTCAACCGTTTCGATGATAAGAGTTGCAAGATTATGGTGCAGCAGGGGAAGCGTGACGTGATCAACGAGGCGTTCAGGGTTCTGAGGACCAACCTTGACATGATGACCGGCTACACTGACGGTTGCCATGTCGTTATGGTGACATCATTCAATCCTAATGCCGGCAAGACATTCACGACCATGAACATGGCCGCTTCCATGGCTGTCAAGGGCTCGAAGGTTCTTCTTCTTGACCTTGACCTCCGCAAGGCATCCTTGAGCAATTCTCTTGACATCAAGGGCTCCGGTGTTGCATCATATCTTAACGGACGTGCTGATGACTATCATCCACACATCCAAACTGTTGTCGATAATCTTTCGATCCTTCCCGTTGGTTCACTTCCTCCAAATCCTTCAGAACTGCTTGTCTCTGACAAATTCAAGCAAATGGTCGAGGAAATGAGGAAGGAATATGACTACATCTTCATGGATTGCCCTCCGATTGACATCGTTGCTGACACTTCCATCATCTCAAAGAGTGCCGACATCACGGTCTTTATCATCCGTGCCGGTCTGTTCGATAAGCAAGCTCTTCCGGCACTAGATGAACTCTACACCAAGGGCAATTACAGCCGCATGGCATTTATCCTCAACGGAGTCGAGCGGATGCAAGGAACTTATGGCCAGCACTACGGCAGCGGCAGCTACGGTTATGGTTATGGTAGTTACGGCTACGGCAAGGGCCATGGCTATGGCTACGGCTATGGAAGCTATGGCGAGCAGGACAGTGAGGACGGAAAGAAGAAAAAGAAGGTCAAAGACTGATGTTTGGATTCCTGAAGCCTAAGAAAACTATCGAAGCGAGTGGCCTCATGCGTGGGGCCACTGACAATCATTCCCATATCCTGTGGGGTTTGGACGACGGAGTCAAGACCCAAGAAGATACCATCGCGATTCTCGACCTTTACGAGAAACTGGGCCTGAAGACCCTCTGGCTCACTCCTCACACCATGGAGGATGTACCTAACACAACGAAAGGACTGAAGGCCAGATTTGAAGAGCTGAAGGCAATCTATGCCGGTCCGATCGAGCTCCGGCTTGCTTCGGAATATATGATCGACACCCTTTTCGAGCAGCGGCTAGAGGAACGCGACCTTCTTACTCACGGACGCGATACCGTCCTGGTCGAGACATCGACTTGGGCTCCGCCAATCGACCTTTGGGAGATTCTCGAAAGGATGATGAGCTATGGCTATCGTCCCCTCATCGCTCATCCTGAGCGTTATCGCTACATGACCATTAAGGATTATGAGCGCCTACTCACAATGGGTACAGTCCTCCAACTCAACCTCCCTTCTATTCTCGGAGCTTATGGAGAAGAGGTCCAAGTCAAAGCCCAGATTCTCCTCGATAAAGGTTTCTACACCATGGTCGGTTCCGACTGCCACCGTTTCCGTGCAATTCAGAAGCAGTACACCGACATCAAACTCAAGGAATCCACTCTCACTCAACTCAAAGATTTGATGCTGGCATGAAACGACTTGTCATTTCTGTGCTTCTTTTCTCCTTTGTCTTTAACGGGATCTGCTATGGGCAGTGGAGTAAGCCTGTGAAATCCATTTCATTGGATCAGCTGCTTGGTAAAAAGAAGACTGAAAATGCCGTGCAATTCTCCACAAAACCTCAATCTAAGTTTTCACAGCAGGGTTACCGTGAGCATATCGGTGCCATCGGTTCGGTCCTGGAAAGGGTAGAACTGAAGGGTAATTCTTTGACACAGGATAAGATCTGCACTCCATACCGACGTTATGTCGTCAACGGCACCATGGACCTTGGAGGGAAGACCATCTCCATGCCGGACGGATGCATCCTCGACCTTGAGCAGGGGAGCCTCAGGAACGGTTCATTGAAGATGAATACCACCCTTGTCACTCCCATATACGGCATATCCAAGGAGCGCAACATCAGCAAGGTCAAGGTCTCCGGTGAATACTACGAGACCCTGGTCGATCTTTGGGGCGAGCAGACTGAGCCGCTGTTCCCTTGGGATACTACAGCTCCCAAGAAGGTGTACTTGGTCGAGCTCAAGAAGTTCGGTATAACTCCCGGCTACCAGAAGCGGGGGAGTGACAACCACTACACCGACAAGCAGTATGGCCTCATGTACAACAACGGCATCGGCTTCACTAAAGCCATCCGATGGGCCTATGACAATGGTTATGATGGGATCCGCTTCCCGAAGAACGATTATTGCTTCACTCCCAGGACAACAAAGAACGACAAGCCTGCAACAGGGCCTATTGTGTTGGTCCAGGATCTGGACAAGTTTGACATAGATTTCGGTGGCGGATCCTATTATTTGATTCTAGACAGTAAGAAGAAATCACAGCATTTTGCTGTATCTCCAGAAAAACCTTACGCACAGGGTGGAACAATGTTTTTTGTTGCCTGTTGCATCAATCTGCAACTTCATAATGGAAGATTTGTAGGAGATCGTAAACTTCGCGATTATGACGATGGTGCAGAAAGAAATCTAGAAAACTCCGGAGCATTTGCCTTGTCTTCATATTGTCAGAACATACGTCTTCATCATTTGGATCTTTCGGAGTTTATGGCAGATGGTGTCTCAATCGGCCAAACCGGCAATTTCTATGATGAATATGACGGAGTATTACGTGGGCCGATTTATTCTGAAATGGGTGAACTGACGGTTTTAAAAGATGATTATTTTTCAACGTTGTCATCTTATATGCGAACTGACTTCTTGTATAAGGGAGCTGATGCTCATCCGGTAATGCAAAAAATTGCGGCAAAACGACACTATACGATAAATAACAACAGAGGTTATACGAGAATCCCTAACGTTTATTCTAACATAGAAGTATTTACATATAATTCTAGGATCTCAAAAGATAAACCAATACGTCGATTTAATAGTTCATATCTTGAGCACTTTGAGCTTTTGCCAGACGAAACCGGAGTTAGATATAGGAGTCTTCATGATGATGGCGTATCTGATGGCAGCTTTAAGCATAGCGCCACTGTTTCCGACATTATTTCCTCCAATGTAATAATTGAGTATTGTTCAATTCATGACAACCATCGTGGAGGAATTTCTGGGGGATCTAATTATAATAAAATTCGTTTCTGCTGTTTTTCCAAAAGTTCAAAGGATTGTAATTATACTGGAAAAAAAATTCCGAACTTTATGGTAGGTGGGACTAACTATCACATTAACTATGAAGATAGTTTTGCGAAGAACCTTGTCGTTCATGATTGTACCTTTACTAGGGATAATTCGTCTATAGGAAAGTTATTGTTTGGTGTCTTTACATTATCATTCTTTAACAACACTTCTGATTCTGGTGTTAGGATTTATAACAATATTTTGTCAGATATCCATCATAACAGTTTTGGAGAGAGCGGTTTGGCATTTTCTTCATGGGCTGTACCTACAGATGATATGAGTACTATGAAGTCAGGATTGCGTTATATGTGCAGGGTTATTCTATTCCATGATAATTCTGAGAAATCATCTTCCAAGCCGATATCGAATCATAGGACTGTACTGATCTCATTCGATAACTATTGATGACCGACTCTTTAAAACAAAAAGCCATTTCTGGAGTTGTCTGGAAGTTTCTTGAGAAGTTTTCTCTACAGGCTTTCAGTTTCGTTGTCGGTATCGTGCTGGCGCGGTTGCTGATGCCCTCTGATTATGGATTGGTGACTATGGCAAACATCTTCTTTGCAGTGTCTTACCTGCTGATTGATTCTGGTTTCAGTACGGCTCTGGTTAGGATGAACGAAAGGACTGAAAAGGACTACTCAACTGCTTATGTTACCAACGTAATCCTCTCGTTATTCTTCTCATTGATCTTAATCGCTCTCTCCTCCTGGATGTCAGAGTTTTATCATGAGCCACGTTTGAAAAGTATTGTTATTGTTAATGCTATTTTTCTTTTTTTGGGTTCTTTGATTGCTGTTCAGAATATTAGATTAACGATAAATCTACAATTCAAGGAGCAGAGTGTGATAAATGTCATCATTAACGTTTTTACTGGAATTTGTTCTATAATTATGGCATTGCTCGGTTACGGTGCGTGGTCGTTGGTTATACCAAGCGGGTTGGCTATTGCCGTCAGAGGTATTGCATATTGGGAAGTCCAGCATTGGTTCCCTAAAATAGACTTTTCCAAGGATTCGTTTAAGTCAATGTTTTCATTTGGTTTTAAGATCACCTTGACAGCTCTTCTTAAGGCCATCTATAATAATATTTATTCTTTGGTTATTGGACGAAAATTTACAGCTGAGGATCTAGGTTATTATAATAGGGGCAATAGTTATGCGTCAATGCCCGCTGAGACTGTCGCCAACACTCTTGGTAGTGTAAGTTACCCGATCCTGAGTAAAATACAAGATGATTTTCCTCGTTTAAGTTCTGCATATCGCAGGATGATAAGCCTATCAGGATATGTGGTTTTTCCGATAATGATAGGTCTTGCCGTCTTGGCTCATCCTTTGGTCATTGTTCTTGTTACTGACAAATGGGAGGCTTGTGTCCCTTATTTACAAGTTCTGTGTCTTGCTTTGATGTGGAGCCCGATCCATTCATTGAATTATAATTTATTGCAGACTACAGGTCGAGCCGATTTGAGGCTTAGGGTGGAAATCGTTCAGAAAGTACTTTGTATAATCGTTCTCTTTATTACAATACCACATGGTATTTTGGTAATGTGTTTTGGTAGCGTTGCAGTGGCAGTGTTGAGTTTGTTAATCAACACATATTATACCGGTAAAATGATTGATGTGGGTTTTTTAGTACAAATGAAGGACTTGCTTCCTTCATTGTTAATGTCACTATTAATGGGTGCATTGGTGTGGTTAGCTATCAGACCGATAGGGCACTTATGGATGCAGATTATAGTGGGTTTCCTTGTTGGTGCATTGTCATATTGGATAATGTCTTTGCTATTAAAGTCAACTGATTATAGATATCTACTATCACTTGTGAAGGATATTTTCAAGCAATAATAAAGACGAGATGAGAACAAAATGTGTCTACATCCTTACGAGTGACCGAACGGATTTATATTATGAGCAGACTTTGCTCAGTGCTTGTTCGTTGCGTTTTTATAATCCGGATGCGACCATTATAGTAGTAGCTGACCATCTCACATATTCATCTCTTGAAGCTTCTCGTTCCGGATTGGATAAGTATGTTAATCAGATCATCAGTGTTCAAGCACCTGAATACTTGTGTAAAATGCATCGTTCACGTTTTCTGAAAACTAATCTCAGGAATTTAGTGGACGGTGATTACTTATTCATTGATAGCGATACCATTATTTGTGATTCCCTTGGTGGCATCGATTCTTATAAATGTGAGATGGGAGCTGTGGCTGATACTAACGACACTCATCCGTTACTTCACGATCAAACCGTAATCTCCAGGTGTGAAGCTGCTGGATTCAACAATTTAGAGGGTCAGCCTTATTTCAATAGCGGTGTTATGTTCGTTAAGGACACTCCAAACACTCATTTGTTTTATAAGAGGTGGATTGAGAATTGGAAATCGTCTGTGGTGAAAGGAATAGCTTATGATCAGCCTGCATTGTGCCAGACAAATGTTCAGTTGGCAAAGCCTATTCAAGAGTTGCCAGGAATCTGGAACTGCCAGTTCAAGATGGGAGGGTATCCTTATCTTCGAAATGCTAAGATTATTCATTATTACTCAAATAATGGTGAGTCGCGGCTTTCCCCTCAAATGGAAATGTTGTTTTCAAGGATAAAAGAATCTGGAGTAATTGACAATTCCATTATTAATATGATAAGGAATCCTCGGACTAATTTTTATTCGTTCTTAGATATGGATCGAGATAGAATCTTCGAATATATTACATCAGATTCATTGTATTTGTATTATACTTCTCCATCTCTTTTCAGAATTATCGAGCAACTCAGCTCTTTACTGGGAAGGATAAAGACAAGTCTCCTTCGATAGTTATTTTTCACATCTCATGGTTACAAAGAAGCATATAGCATTTTTTACTGAAAACCTCTATGGAGGAGGAGTGGAAAGAATACTCCAGACAATACTCCGATACTTTGATTATAATAGATTCGATGTGACCTTATACTCAAATAAGTGTGAAGATGTAGATCCTTTATTATATCCTTTTGATGTTCACTATCACTATGTGTTTGATTCTATCCATAATACAGATAATCCAATAAGAGTTCTGTTTAAAAAGATTTGTAATAAGATAAAGCTAATTATTTATTACAATTTTTCAGCTAGACTTTTTTATAGTTTGTTCATTCGCAAGCGGTATGAAGTCGGTATTGCATTCATAGAAGGTTATGCTACTCGTATTTTGAGTGGCGCTCCAAGCTCAATGAGAAAGGTCGCATGGATACATATTGAACTATCTACATACCATTGGACAAAAGTTGCTTATCGGAGTGTGGCTGAAGAGTCTGATACATACTCTCTTATAAATAAGGTTATATGTGTCTCCAAGATTGTTAAGAGCCAGTTTGAGGATTTATTTGGATATCACGATAAAGCACTTGTTATTTATAATCCTATCGATCGAAACCTGATAATAGAATTGTCAAAAAAGTATAGGGATTCAATACATAAAAAGCATGATATCCAAATTTCTGCAGTAGGTTCATTGACGAAACGAAAAGGATTTGATCGTCTTTTGAGTGTTTTATATGATATTGTTTCTGAAGGAATTGATTGTGGCCTGTGGATTATAGGTGAAGGTGTGGAGAAGCAAGAGTTAGAAAGAACAATTATGGAACGAAACCTTGTTATGTATGCTGATCTTTTGGGATATAAGTCGAATCCTTATCCTTACATGGCAGCTTCAGATATATATGTGTGTTCATCATTCGCAGAAGGTTATAATACGGCAATAACTGAAGCATTGATACTTGGGAAACCAATCGTCTCTACTGATTGCTCGGGAGTTAGAGAACAACTAGGGGATTCAGAGTACGGGATTGTGGTAGAGAATGATAATAAATCTCTATTAAAGGGGTTACAATTGATGGTTCGTGATAGCTCTATTAGGCAGCATTATTCTTTTAAAGCCTCAGAAAGAGGTCTATTTTATTGTGCTGAGGATGTTGTTGCTGAGATTGAAGATTTGTTATAAGTATTTTTTATGATGAATAATTCTGATCTTAAGAATAGTATTGCTTATTATCCTGGATTGGATCTATTGAAGTTTATCCTCGCCCTACTCATAATTGCAGCACACTGTGAGTTCGCAGTCGAATATCCTTTGCTTAAAGATATTATCGGCAAAATTACAAGTGTAGCTGTACCACTGTTTTTTGCAATGTCTTCTTTTCTGTTTATAAAGCGGATTGATTCTCTGGAACCTCCGGCGCAGACGGTATATCTATTCATATGTTGGTATATCCTGATGTTCCCTATGACTTGGCAACGCTTTTGGCGTTTCGCTACAATCAAGGAATCTATCTATGCTGTATTACTATCTTGTTCATTGAATGGATATTGGTTTATTAAGGCGTTGATTGTAAACACATTATTATTATTCTTCTGTAGAAGTCAGAAGAGGCTTTTATTGTGCTTGATTATCTCTTTAGTAGTTTATTTGTTTTGGTCATATAATTATGTTTTTGGTTTTGTTTCTGTTCCATTCAGTCCATATTATAGTTTCTATTATCATACAGCTTATTTTTGTATAGGCGCGTTGCTGGCTAGATATTATGACAAGTTTTCATTAGACATAATTCCTTCTTTGGTTCTCTTGGGCATTTATGTGACGATCTTCATTGCTTCATTTTTTTTACCGATTGATCCTCTGTACAGACTTTTCTCGATTGTCTTGATCTTCCCTCTATTTGAGAGGATTGATATCCACTCTAATAATTTGGTTACACTGAGGAAAATGAGTATAATACTTTATATGACACAGTTCCTCTTAATTTGGTTATATAGCCTTCTCTGTGATAATTATCTGTCTCGCAATTCACAGGTATATTCTATCTTCCAATTCAGCTTGGCCCGTTATTTAATAATTACTATTGCTGCGCTTGGTATAGCGAGACTAATATTGTGGCTTGAGAATAAACCTTGGCTTTCTTTTTTGAAATACTTGCATTAGAATAGATGGTTTCGATAATAATACCGATTTACAATTCAGCAAAGTTTCTGGAGAATTGCTTAGAGTCGATTGTGTCTCAGACATTTCTCAATTGGGAATGTATACTGATTGATGATGGATCTACAGATGGCAGTGGAGCAATCTGCGATCTCTGGAGTGTGAGAGAGCCTCGTTTCAAGGTAATCCATCAAGAGAACTCCGGGGTCTCAGCGGCTAGAAATCGTGGCTTATTTGAAGCGAAAGGGGAGTTTGTAACCTTCATTGATAGTGATGATTGGGTTGGTGAAAACTACCTGTTTTATCTTGTTTCTGAATATAATAAC
>CADCJX010000014.1 GCA_902801885.1 uncultured Bacteroidia bacterium | reverse complement strand
CATTCTCAATTGGCCTATTTGCTGCATTTTTGAATCCATGATTCAAAAATGTATGTTTTCTTTCCAGTGGCAAGTGATCCCTTGGCTCTAAGTCATGAGATCATCTGCCACCATTTCGCCATCAGGTTGTCATATTCTTCCTATACTCTCCGGGAGATACTCCGCACATGGCTTTGAAGGTCTTCATGAAGTGCTTCTCATTGTCATAGCCAACCTCCTGGCCGGTGTAGATCAGGGGCTGGCTGCCTGGCAGTGTCCAGCAAAGAACGGCCATCGCTTTCCAGGCATCTCCCATCCTCTCGAACTCAGTGCCGTTCCAGGAATTCTCATCATGGTTGGAGGTGAACATCAGCCGGTGGGAATTGCCATACCCTTCTTCGTTCCATTTCAGGTACTTGAGCAAGCTGTCGGCATCCGCCTTGCCCTGGGCAATGTCATTGAGCAGATGATGGAGCCTCCAGGCATAGGTACAGTCGAATCCTGCATCATTGAGCCAGGTCTCCTCCCCCTCTGCAAGGAAGAACAGCCTTCTGGAATATTCATTCCTGAATTTCGTAAACACAGCGGACCAGAAGTCCTGCGGGACCTGGGGCGCCACGTCGCAACGGAAGCCGTCGATCCCTCGGTCCAGCCAGAAACGCATGCATTTCTCCATTTCGGCACGCATGTCCTTGCTGCCGTAATTGAGCTTTGCTATGTCCGTCCAGTCATATTCAACGACTGTCTTGCCGTCAGCATCACGGACATACCAGTCGGCAGCCTTTTCCGTCACCCACGGATGATCCGGCGAGGTGTGGTTCGCAACCCAGTCGATAATCACCTTGAGGCCTAGTTCATGGGCCTTCGAAAGGTAACTGTCGAAATCTGCCAGGGTGCCGAATTCAGGATTGACATCACAATAATCCTTTATTGCATAGTATGATCCCAGGGTTCCCTTCCGCCCCTCGACTCCAATAGGATACAGTGGCATTATCCAGACCACGTCGACTCCTAGTTCCTTCAGTTCAGGAAGCTTGGCCTCAGCCGCCTTGAAAGTACCTTCGGAAGTCGCTTGACGCACGTTCAGTTCGTAGATGACGGCGTCCTCAGTCCAGTCATTCGCAGCGACAGGAGCCTTGGGGTTCCGGCTGCAGGAAGCTGCAACGGTTATTATCGCCAGCACGGCGAATACGGCCTTGCGGGCATTTGCATGGATGGTCATGGTTCTAACTATTTAGAATGTTTCTCTGTTACGAAACGTACACTGACCGCACCGAGAATGAGGAGAACTCCGGCGATGATCATCATGTTGGCCTGGACTCCACCGCAGAGCTTCAGGATCACGCCGCCGAGGGCAGCAGCTATGATCTGGGGAAGGCAGATGGTGCAGTTGAAGAGGCCGAGGTAGCTGCCCATGTGCTCGCCGCTGAGCGAATTGGTCAGCAAGGTGAAAGGAAGTGCAAGCATTGCTGCCCAGGCTGCTCCTATAAGGAAATAGGAGAGAAAGAGTACGTACTGGTTGTGTACGAAGGCCACTGAGATGAATCCTATGGCTCCAAGCAGCAGACTCACAACATAAGCGAGCTTGAGGGACTTGAACTTGGGAATGACGATGGCCCACAGGATCGAGCCCACGGCCTGGATGGCAAAGACCACTCCGACCCAGTTACCTGCAGCCTGATAACCTTCGGAAGCAGTGTCGGTGGCATTCCAGCAGTTGGCTGCGATGGTACCGTTCGAATAAGTCCACATGTACATGAAGGCTGCCCAGCAGAAGAACTGGACGAGTCCGACAGTCCAGAAAGTCTTCGGTGCATGGAACAGGAGGCTGAAAAGCCCCTCTTTTGTCTTCCTGCCCCCCTTCTCTGTCATCCTGAGCGAAGCCGAAGGATCCTCAATCCCATGGAATTCAGCATATTCCTGAGGATTCATCTCCTTGACTTTCAAGAAGGTGTACATGACGCAGGCAATCAGGATGGCGGCCCCGCAGTAGAAGCTCCAGATCACCGACTGGGGGATCTGACCCTTAGGAGCGGTATTGGCTATTCCTATCCAGGTGAAGAAGATCGGGAAGAGGTACCCTACGAGACTTCCCGCGTTGCACAGTAGAGACTGGATTGAATAGGCCTGGGCCTTCTGCTCCTCGTTCACCATGTCACCGACCATCATCTTGAAAGGCTGCATGGCCACGTTGATGGATGTGTCAAGGAATATGAGGGAGAAAAGGCCGAACCACATGGCACCGTTCAGGCCAAGGATGAGCCTTGAAGAGAAACTGAGGTTGCCGGCATTGGGAAGGAATATCATCACCAGCACGGCCACGATGGCTCCGACAAGGAGATATGGTTTCCTGCGGCCCATCTTGCACCATGTGCGGTCTGAATACTTTCCAATGAGTGGCTGGACTATCATTCCCATCAGAGGAGGAAGGATCCAGAAGAAGCTAAGCTGATGCGGGTCGGCACCGAGGGTCGCGAATATCCTGCTGATGTTCGCACTCTGGAGGGCGTAGGCAATCTGCACGCCGAAGAACCCGAAACTCAGGTTCCACATATCCCAGAACGTAAGGTTTTTCTTGTTCTGCATGATTATCGAGGATTTACTTTATATAATAATTTTCGGAAGGTAAAATGCCAGAGGACCACTCCCACTGACACCGAGACGTTGAGTGAATGTTTGGTACCGAACTGTGGGATTTCGAGGGAAAAATCTGAGGCATCAACCACTTCCTGGCTCACTCCGTCGACCTCATTGCCGAAAACAAAGGCGTACTTCTTTCCCGTCTGCGACGATGCATCCCAACACTCAGGTTCAAAATCCTCCAGGCTGACCGAATGGACAGTCTGTTCAACCGCCACTACTACATAGCCGCTTTCCTTCAGTGATTCGACCGCTTCGATGGTATTTTGCGAATACTCCCATGGAACACTTTCCTCGGCTCCAAGAGCAGCTTTGCGGATTTCGGCAGAAGGTGGTACTGCACAGATTCCACAAAGCCAGAGCTTGTCAATCTTGAAAGAATCGCAGCTTCTGAAGGCAGAACCCACATTGTGGGCGCTGCGGACATTGTCAAGGACAACAACTATTCCGGACTCAGGTATTGAACGATACTCCTCCGGACTCACACGGCCGAGTTCAATGTTAAGGAGTTTTCTGTTGGGTTCATCCATGACACAAATATAACAAGATTACACGAATTGCTACATTTCAATTGTTTATAATTAAAACTCGATAATCACTAATTCGCTAAAATTAAAACGTTCACAATTAAATATGTTGTGTTTTAACAGTTTTAATACTTATATTTGCATACTTATATGACTTAATAACGGCATTCAGAGATAACTAATACTACTATTCTATACACACCAACTAACACAAATCATTCATTATGACCAAATCTTTTTCGCTAAAAGCGATGCTGATTACTGTCGTGGCCATTATGGCAGGCGTTCTCGCCAACGCACAGTCCAAGAGCATCAGCGGAACCGTAAAAGGTGAAGACGGAGCGCCGGTTCCTGGCGTGACCGTCATGATCAAGGGTACTACCGTCGGAACCTCCACGGGCGTCGATGGTAAGTATTCATTCACTTACACACAGAACAATCCTGTCCTTGCAGTCTCCTGCATCGGTTACGAAGGCCAGGAGGTAGAGATTGGAGGCAGAAGCGTCATCGACTTCGTGCTTGTCGAGGAAAACACGACCCTTGACGAGACCGTCGTCGTCGGTTATGCCGTCGGTAACAAGCGCACCATCACCGGTGCCGTTGACCGTATCACTGAAGAAAACATGAACACCGGTTACGTGTCGACTGCTGTCGACGCCATCCGTGGTAAGGTCCCCGGACTCGTCATTTCCTCCAATGGTGGCAACGTCCAGGACAATCCTACAATCCGAGTCCGTGGTACAACCTCCCTCTCCGGAGGTAACACCCCTCTCGTGATCATGGACGGTGTCTTCGGCGACGTGGGAATGCTCTTCGCACTTTCACCGGATGACATCCAGGAAATCACTGTCCTCAAGGACGCTTCCGAGACCGCTCAGTACGGTTCCCGTGGTGCTGCCGGCGTCATCGTCGTCACCACCAAGAAGGGCCGTGAGGGCCGTCAGCAGATCGAGTACCGCGGTCAGTTTGGTATCTCCAACCCTTACAAGAAGCTCCAGGTTCTCAACGCCAGCGAGTACAGGGCACTCAACTCCGGCAAGTTCGGTGGTGCTGGTATCGACATGGGCGATGACACCTACTGGATGGACTGGATCATGAACGACATGGTGACCCAGAACAACCACAACCTCTCCTTCACCGCAGGAAACGCAAAATCCAACATGAACGCCTCTATCGGCGTAAGGCAGCGTGACAATGTCGTCAAGAACGCAGGCAACACCAACTATATGGCCCGTATGTCCGCCAGCCAGAAGGGACTGAATGACAGGCTCACCCTCGAGATGAACATCATGGCTACCCTCATGGACAAGGATTGGATCGACACAGGTATCTTCACAGGTGCCGCCGCCTACAACCCTACGTTCCCTGGACACCGCAACATAAGCACCGGTCTCTGGGACTATGACCCCAATGCCGAGACCATCACCCACCCCGGAGATTATCTCGACTACATCCATAAGGAGAGTGTCGCCCGCGTCGTTGCAAGCGGCCGTGCCACCTACAAGATCATCGACGGCCTCACCGCCAGTGTCTTCGGATCCTACAGCTACACCAACCGTCTCAACCGTAACTACTTCCCTCACGATGTGAAGAGCTACAGGGTAGCCCGTGGTGAAGCCAACAACTCAACCAACCTGAATACCAATGGAATGGCAAGCTTCCAGCTGTCCTATAACAAGACCATCGGAAAGCACGCCATCAGCGCTCTCGCCCTCACTGAGGCCCAGAAGTACAACTACTGGTACAACTACGCCAAGTCAACAGGTTTCGAGACCGACTACTTCAAGTACAACAACATGCAGGCTGGTTCCACCGTCAAGTGGGGCGATGTCCAGTCCAATGCTACCGAGTACACCTTGATGTCCTACCTCGGCCGTCTGAACTACATGTTCGACAACCGCTATGTCATTACACTCAACGCACGTGCTGACGGTTCCTCCAAGCTCGGTGCTAACCACAAGTGGGGCTTCTTCCCTTCAGCTTCCCTGGCTTGGATCGTCAGCAATGAAGGATTCATGAAGAACCAGAGGCTCTTCAACAACCTCTAGTTCCGTGTCGGTTACGGTGTCACCGGTAACCAGGATGCGATCGATCCTTACCGTTCACTCTCCCTCATGTCTCCTAACGGTACCACCACCTACAACGGTGCAACCGTCACCACTTACGCACTTGACTCCAACCCTAACCCGGACCTCAAGTGGGAGACCAAGTACACCTTCGACGCCGGTATCGACTTCTCGATGTTCCGCAGAAGGTTCAGCGGTACAATCGACGCCTACATGTCGACCACCCGCGACCTCCTCTACACCTATCAGGTACCTGTCCCTCCGTTCACCTACACGAGCCTCCTCGCCAACATGGGTGAAATGTCCAACAACGGTATCGAGATCGGACTCCATGCAGCCCCCATCGAGACCAAGGACATGGGACTTACCCTCCAGGGCAACGTCGCTTTCCAGAAGAACAAACTCGTCAGCCTTTCCGGTACCTACAACGGACAGGACCTGACCACCTCCAAGTACATCGCCCTCAACAGCGCAAGCTGTAACGGTCTGACCTCCAACACCAACGTTGTCTACATGACCGAAGGCTATCCTGTCAACATCTTCCGCCTCCCTGTCCACGACGGTTTCAAGACCGACGACACAGGAAAGAAGACTTATCAGGTAAAGGATGTCAACGGTGACGGTGGTATCACCCTCGACGACGAAGGTGACCGCGAGTTCCTCGGACAGGCAACTCCGAAGGTGTTCGCCAGCTTCGGCGGTACCTTCCGCTACAAGAACTGGGATCTTTCCACCCAGCTCAACGGTGGTTTCGGACACCACATCTACAACTTCACCAGCCTGAGGCTCTCCAACCTCGGTGCATTCCCGACCTACAATGTTCTCAAGAGCGCGGAAGAGCTCGGCGTCTACAACGCACAGCACACTTCCTACTGGCTCGAGAAGGGTGACTATGTCAATATCGAGTACATCACTCTCGGTTACAACCTCCCCGCCAGCAAGCTCGGCCTGAACTACATCAAGGGCCTGAGGTTCGCTCTCTCATGCAACAATGTCGCTACATTGACGGGATACTCCGGTCTGACTCCGATCCTGAACAATGCAACTATCGGAGGTGGTATCGACAACAACGTCTTCCCGATCATGCGCACCTACACTGCAATGCTTTCGGTTAAATTCTAAGGAACATCATAATCATAGACAATCATGAAGAAATTTATCTATAGTGCAGTTGTTCTGGCCATGACTTCAATGCTGTTCGGTTGCTCCCTCGAAGAGACACCGTTGAGCAAATTCGACGAAGGCGAGGCCTACAAGAGCTCGACGCTTGTGTACGTCAACACCGTCGCCAGCCTCTACAACAAGCTCAATAGCCGTTTCAAGGGTGGTGACGACAACTACAACTACATGTCCGAGTTCACCGCCAACGTGCTCTTCCTCCCCGGACGCCAGGGTGACTGGGTCGACGGTGGTAAGCACCAGAACGCGTTCCTTCACAGGTGGGATCCCTCTACCGACTACATCCGCAACCTGTGGAACAATTCCTATTCTGACATCGCGCTCTGCAACGCTTCACTCAAGAAGCTCGAGGAGATCAAGGGACTCGGCTCCCTCGACGAGGCCGTCGTCAATTCCTACATGGCTGAGGTACGCGGTATCCGCGCATTCTACTACATGTGGCTTGTCGACTTCTTCGGAAGGATTCCGATTGTCACCTCCCCGGATGCCGGTATCGGCGACGTGAAGCAGTCCAGCCGCAGCGAGGCTTACGGCTTCGTTCGCGACGAGATCTGCGACATCATCCCCATGCTTCCTTCAGCAAAGAGCCAGGATGTCAACAGCGAGTACTACGCCCGTATGACCAAGGCCGTCGCCTATGCCATGCTCGCACGTCTTGCAATTAACGCCGCTGTCTTCAGCCAGGACAACTGGAACCAGGGACAGTTCACCGGTGGTATCGCCAAGGTCGAGGCCGGTGTAACTGCTGCAGGTAACGCCCAGAAGATCACAGTCAACGGAAAGACCATGAACGCTTGGGAGACCGTCGTCTACTGTCAGGAGCAGATCAAGGCAGAGGGTTACGAGCTCGCAGCAAGCTTCAAGGACAACTTCAAGACCGGCAACGAGTCCTCCAAGGAGAACATCTTCGTCGAGCCTATGGATGACAACGTCCACCGTACTTCCGACACGCAGGTCACACGTTCACTCCACTACAACCACGCTAAGACCATCGGTTTCTCCTCATGGAACGGAACCGCTGCTACAGTGCATGCACTGAAGGTGTTCGACTACAAGGAGAACCTTGACAAGAACAACCTCTCCAACTCCACCTTCGAGTGCGAAGACCCCAGGTTTGACATCTCCTTCTTCAACGGACCTTGCTCCGTCAACGGTGTCATCGTCAACGCTGGTGTGTCCGAGGACAAGTATCCTGAGGGTGTCTACATCGGCTACGAGGCTCGCAACGACTTCTCCACCGATGACTACAGCGATCCTTGGGGTCTCTACCTCGTCAAGTGGGCAGGCGTCCGTATCAAGAAGTACGAGTACGACCCCACCACTTCAGGACAGAACTACTTCAACGCTGACCGCGTCATCTTCCGTTATGCCGACATGCTCCTCCTTGCCGCTGAGGCTCAGTACCGTCTCGGCAACATGGCCGCTGCTACCGAGCTGGTCAACCAGGTCCGCAGCAGGGTCGGTATGCCTGACGTCAACGGTGTCGACCTCCAGTCCATCCTCGACGAGAAGATCCGCGAGGAGATCTGGGAGACCATGGGTACCCGTGGTGACATGGTACGTTGCGGTCTCTACACCGAGGCTGACGAAGACAAGTACGTCGGTGTCAAGCACGCGATCGTCGCTTCCGACTGGGTCTATGACGCAACAGGTTACACCACCGTGTTCCCGATCCCCGTCACCGTCCTCAGCCTTAACAGCAACCTCACCCAGAACCCTGGATATTAATATCCAAGTTCATTCAGATAGAAAAGAGGGACGCCGGTCGGCGCCCCTCTTTTATTATATTCATGAAACTATTTGAACTCGGCCTGCTTTGCGTCCTGCTCAATCATGCGGGATAAATCCTTAACCGACTGCCTTATCGGCTCAACACAGAATTCTGGGACATTATAGGAATAGACTTCATCCTTATGCCCTGAAAGATCGTTCATAGGAAGCATGAAAGGTTTATGGGCATTGCCTTCCCGGTCAAAGTAACTGAAATAGACACGGCTGAAAAGGCCATCGTCGCGTCTGGAAGTGAACACTATCCAGCGACCGTTAGAAGACCAGTTATGAAAGCTGTCCGCATCATTGCTGTTGGCTTCGGTTAGCGACCTGGACTCACCGGATTCAAGGTCCATGACCCAAAGGTCGCTGTCCCTGTGCCATATATGGAAGGTACCATAGCCGCCAAGTGAAAAGAGCAGGAAACGCCCGTCAGGGGAAATCCTCGCCTCCATGGCACTCAAATCCTGTGACTTGGCATCATAGACAAGCTCTTCAGGTCCGAATGACTTTGTCGAAGGGTCGAAACTCTTGCGCATCAGATCATAACGGATCTGGTCGAAACAGATAGCTATGCTGTCACTAGGCAGTGTAGCTATCTCAGGCTGACGCGCTGATGAATAGTAAAGGGTTTTCCCATCCGGAGACCATGCCGGGAAGGTTTCAAATGCGAGAGGATTTGCAGCAACCTTCGAGACTTCATTCTTATCGATATCGTAAAGGATCAAATCAGACAAAGGATCCTGGACCTCCAGCTTCTGGATGTTCTTCTCATGGAAGAACTGCCTGGTCCTGTTCACGGAATAAGCGATGAGTTTCTCCGTAGGATGCCATGCTGGATAGACACCAGCAGACATGGTCGAATCAGTTTTCAGGTTAACCTTCCTGGACTCATCCCCGGTAACGATCAGGGTTCCACCCAGGACTTGACGTACATGCATCTGCCAGTTCTCCGTCCTATAGTTCTGGAATTGATGGCAATTCATGCACTGCTGCTCCTTCGGATTGTAGTGCATCCTGTTATTGTACACTTCCCTGTCCTCTCCGGTCGACAGGTTTCTCTGCCTGATAGAGAAAGCCGTGTAAAACTCGTAGGACGGAGCAAGAAGGCGGTAAACCATGTAATCATCTATAGGATCCTCAGCCACGGTTCCTTTGAACTGAGCGAGTTTCAGCCACTCCCCCTTCCGCTTGACATTGACAGTGTAGACAATGTCTGAACCCTTATTGGCCTCGACAAGGGCCTTCCACTCCTTGGATGGCAGTTTCACATCACGTCCTCGAACAGTAATGGTACCGGCATTTTCCCCGGAGATGGTCGTCACATAACGCTCTCCATCATTGAGTATCTTGAAATCAAGTGGAGAAATGTTCGGAGGTATCACTACTCCCTTATAGTCCGGAAAAATTATCGCTTCCTCTCCAGACTCACGAACGCCCTCTGGGACTGAACAGGCAAAGAACAGGAGTGAGAGGGATAGGAATAAAATCTTGTTTCTCATTGTCAATCGGTTGTAATTGATTTGACAAAATAACTGTAGTACCAGTAAGTGTCGCCGTAGTTGTTCCTGCAAGACTCTACGTCCCCCGCTGATGCCTGGGAACTGAAGTTGATGAAGCGCCTGACAGTCGGTGAATTTGGGCCGCCAAGATCCCTGGCAACAGCATCAATCTCGGCCTGGTTACGGCCTATATATGCGAAAAGGATGGCAGCTTCCCCAACATGGACTGGAATCTTACGCCCGGTTTCAAGAAGCTTGTCGTAATAATACCAGAATGTGTCGATATCCTTGGAGGTCATCGCAGCTGCAAGGCTTGCGTCGAGCATCACGCCCTTAGGGTCTTCCTGAAGCATGTAATGGTTCAGGATGGTGTTCTCCACTACGGCACTGCTCATGTACTTGAGTTCCTCGAAGGCGTCAAGCTGGCTGAACATACGGTACTCAGGGTCCCTTTCAAGAAGGGAAGGATCATGAAGCATGGACCGGTATTTCCTGACCCACCGGCGCTGATACATATTCCTGCCAATTATCTTCAGGTACTTCTCAACCAATTCGGGATTCTCCTGCCGGGTGAACAAAGCCACCTTCGCCTGGTACTTGTACCTCTCCAGAGTGCGCTGGAACATCATTGACATTTCCCATGCCCAACGGGTGCTGTAATTGATAAGACCGTTGTAGAAGAAGACCACCGGAGCACAGACTTCAGTCTGCGAGATCTGGGCCGGAGTGTCGATATTCACTGACTCGTTCGGATAGGCGAACATCCTGTCGCAGAGCTCACCACTGTTCATAAGGGCTATATTCCTGTACATCACGATGATCCGCGAAGGATGAGCAGACTTCCATGCAAGCTTGGCGGTCCTGTCCCAATCGTTCTTTTCAATGCTATGCTGCATCGCGATCTCCAAATGGAAATTCCTGTTCCAGTAAGGGAACACACCCAAACATACAAGTAGCACCGCCACAATGGCCATGGACACCTTTGCAGATTCTGCCTTTCGGAACTCCAGGGACGGAAGCAGAACCAAAGACACGACCGCTATTGCCAACGGGATGAAACGGCGGTGATTGTCTACAAAATCCATGTAGGGGAAGCCGGCGTAGAAGGTGTAGTGAGTGTCTATATGGGTGAACACCAGGTGCGTGTAGAAAAGAGGAATAAGAACACCTGAGAAGACAGCTACGATGGCAGGGAGCCACTTTTTGCCGCATAAGGCCTTTATGGCGATGGCAAGCAATGACACCAATGAATATGCTCCAATCAGAGGGTATCCCACAACGGCAATCAGGATTGGGATGACAGACTTCAAAGACGTACTCTCAGTGCGAACCCACCATAGGACAGGCAGGGTGGCGAAGATAAGTCCCAAAGTCTGGGAGAAAATAAGGCCCTGTGCCCTGAAAACGTAGAGCGAATAGTCGAACCCGGCAATGAACAGGAATGCTGCGACAGCAGGGATAAATGAAACCATTCTGTCGCCGCAAAGCTTCCTGACCAAAGACGTCAGGCAGGCCAGGCTCAGGAGTACAAGCAAAACTCCCAGGACAGGCAGTCCGGAGACCTGGGTAAGTATACTGCCTAAGATCGGGAGCAGGACACCTGGCTGCAAACCCAAATTGGTGTAGAATGTCATGTCCGGCCACAACGATAGCTCGAACAACTTCCTCACAACTCCCAGTTTGAGGAACAGCACGGCTGCCATCGCGGCATAGACAAGTATTGCAAGGTATTTCTTTTTCATCTGAAAGATTACTGTCTAAACAACTTCAAGAGCTCTTCCGATATATCCTGGTACGAGCGTCCTCTCGCCAGGATAGTTCCGTCCCGGCCTATCAGGACCATCCTGGGAAGACCCTCGAAACCGTAAAGGCCGGCCGCCTTGTCTCCTTTTTCAGTCCCCTCACCAAAACAGTTTCCGAAAAGACCGTACTCATCACTCTTGTGTTCTAGCCGGTCCATGTCGCTGTCCAGGGACACCGTGTACAAGGCTAGGCCCTTATCCTTGAACGGACGGCAGCCTTCTACCAGTTCGGGGACAACCTCATCAGCTTCGCGCGCCCAGGTAGCCCAGAAAAGAAGGACCGTAGCTTTATGGGAAGCCACTACGTCCGAAAGCTTGACGGCCACGCTGTCAGCCCCATGCATCTCCATATCCACGAACTGTTTCCCAGGTTCAGTGTCCACCCTGGCCTGGCAGACATTCTTGTAATGGAGGACCATGGGATCGTCATGGAATTCGGGTGACAATCTGTCGCAGTACTGAAGGAGTTCCTTGTCGCTGACCAGGTTATAAAGGTTGGATATCAGCAGGGCTCCCAAGACATTGTCACTGTTCCTTTCGAACATTTCCTTGACCAGGGACAGGTAGCCTTCATTGTCATTGGGGGATAGTGCATCCTTCCGGACCTTGAATTCGACCATGTCTTCGTTGGCCTTCGTTCCTGTGATGTCTATATGCCCTATCCTGGCGTCTCCATTCACGTTAATGACTGTGTTCTCAAGAAGGACGGGGATGTCAACGGGGTAAACCACACCGAGAGCATTATTGATATAAGCAAGACAGGGCACGTCGACCTTGCCCTCGAAGGTAAACTTCCCGTCCACCACTTCGGTTGAAGAAATGGTGTGTCCGTAGACATCCAGGAGGCTGATAGTTCCTTCATCGAGATCGATAATGTCACCCTTTATGATGTAACCTTTTTCCCCACAGGCGACAAAGACGATTGAGAGCGCTGTAAGATATAGTAACTTCTTAAAAAACATTGTATTATCTGGTACTTAACAAGACTTGGCAATACTATAATACAAATATAGTAAAAATGGTTTTTTAATCGTATCTTTGCTGGACAAGACCAACGAGTTTTATCTAACTGCATTTTAATATGAAACAAGATCTTCAGATTTTCGATCTGATAAGAAACGAGAAGGAAAGGCAATCTTCCGGACTTGAACTGATTGCATCTGAAAACTACGTAAGCGACTACGTCCTCGAAGCGATGGGATCCATCTGCACCAACAAGTATGCGGAAGGTTATCCCGGCAAGCGTTACTATGGCGGATGCCAGGTAGTTGACCAGATCGAGCAAATCGCCATCGACCGTCTCTGCAAGATATATGATGCTGAATATGCCAATGTCCAGCCTCATTCAGGCGCCCAGGCAAACATGGCCGTCACAATGGCCTGCCTGAAGCCCGGTGATACCTTCATGGGCCTGGACCTCTCCCAGGGAGGCCACCTCACCCATGGTTCACCTGTCAATGCATCCGGTATCCTCTATCACGCCGTACCTTACGGACTCAACGAAGAGACCGGAATGGTAGACTATGACAAGATGGAGGAGATTGCCCTTGAGTGCAAGCCGAAGCTTATCATCGGAGGCGCTTCAGCCTATTCACGTGAATGGGATTATGAAAGGATGAGGGCAATAGCCGATAAGGTCGGTGCGATTCTCTGGATCGACATGGCCCACACTGCCGGCCTGATCGCAGCAGGACTCCTCAAGAACCCTGTAAAATATGCTCACATAGTCACTTCGACGACCCACAAGACCCTCCGCGGTCCTCGTGGTGGAATTATCCTCATGGGCAAGGACTTCGACAATCCCTGGGGGATCAAGACTCCAAAGGGCGAGGTCAAGAAGATGAGCGCCATCCTCAATTCAAGCGTATTCCCCGGTGTCCAGGGCGGTCCTCTCGAGCATGTCATAGCTGCCAAGGCTGTCGCTTTCTACGAGGCCATGCAGCCTGAATATGTAGAGTACCAGAAGCAGGTCATGTCAAATGCCAAGAAGATGGCTGAGGAATTCATCAGCAGGGGCTACAAAGTTGTTTCCGGAGGCACTGACAACCACCTCATGCTGATCGACCTCCGCACCAAATTCCCGGATGTCACTGGTAGGATGGCTGAAAAAGAGCTTGAAAAGGCTGAGATCACCCTCAACAAGAACATGGTTCCGTTCGACAGCCGCACTCCTTTCAAGACTTCCGGCGTGAGGATCGGTACCCCCGCCATCACTTCACGTGGTTTTGTCGAGAAGGACATGGTTGACATTGTAGATCTGATTGACACCGTCCTTACTGCCGTCGCAAAGTATGCTGATGTGGTCAATGGGGTGACAGAAGAGGGTAAGGATGAGTACGAGGCTGTGCTCGAGAACGTAAGGCACAAGGTCCACAACATGACCGCCGGCCGTCCTCTCAACCGCTACTAATCAGCTATACACATTTCACCTATAACCATCCAAGGCAGCCCACCCGGCTGCCTTATTCTATTATCTATTATGTAGTATATCAGTTTCAGGACTACATTCATACGGTATGGGGACTCACTCCTGAAGGACTTCGCTCACTGCGTTCGCTCCGGCCCCTCCCATTGTCATCTGCGTCATCGCTCCGCGATAACTTGCTTCCAATGGGCCCCTCCCCCTGCCCCTGTCCGGGGGTGGACAGGCCTTTCAGGAGCGAGTCCCCATACCGCACTGCTTCGTTCGGATGAATGAATATATCCCCCGGAGGCGTGAGCTCCCGCGCTCACGGGAAGCGGGAGGGGCCCGCTGGAGACGAGTCCTGCGTTAGCAGGACGAAGGATACAGTGGGAGGGTCCGGAGTGGAGCGAAGCGGAACGGAGTCCTCCGGGGATATATTCATTCATCCGTAGGATGTCATAAAAAAAGGTGACCGGGAGGGTCACCTTTTGATGATGTATGTCGTTTCGGATTACTCGACGAGAGCGGCGCGGCTCTGAGGATTGTTACCGAAGAGGTCGAACATGTGCTCAACAGTGATGTTCTCCCTAGGAATTCCGAACTGCTTGGTGAGGACGTCAACAACGAGGTTGGCACGGTTGGTAGCAAGCCTGGTGTTGATAGTCTCGTTACCGGTACCGGAGTCAGCAGAACCAGTGACGGTGAGCTTGGTGTCGGGCTTCAGCTTGGAAGCGAAAGCCTTGAGGTGAGCCATCTCATTTGCATTGAGAGTGTCCTTTGCAAGGTCGAAGAAGAGAACGACCTGCTTCTTGCCCTCAGTCTTGATGACGACCGGTTCGGGTTTGAAGTTCTTGGCAGCCTCAAGCTCATCCATGAGACCCTTCTTGTCAGCCTCGAGGGAGTTGACCTTGGACTGGAGAGCCTTGTAGTCAGCCTCGGTGAAAGGAAGGACAACCGGCTTCGGAGCAACTGAGCTGTAACGATCCCAGTTGGTACGGCCAAGGTTGAAATAGATACCGGCGGTAGCAGCAGGAACGAAAGCGAAGATGTGGTTCACAGTAGCCCTAGGGCTGATTGCGAGAACCTCATGACGGGTACTGAGAATGCTGAGGTCAACATAGAGACCAACCCTGTCACTGAGACGGAACTTGTTCAGGATACCAGCACCGACGGTCCACTCGTCCTCGACCTCACGGTCGTCACCATTGAGAACCTTGTAGTACGGGCTCTTGAAACCAAGCCAGCCAGCGGTAGCATAAGGAATGACATCCCAGAAACGGGTCTCCTTGTAGCCGCTGAGAGCGTTGGAGATGTTCCAAAGGAGATCTGCATGTGCATAGTGCATTGCATCCCAGTCACCTGTACCATTGTCGATCATGGTGGTATAACCTGACTTTACCTTGAAGGAGTTGTCGATACCCCTATAGCCGATCCTGGCACCAACGCTAGGAGTGAACCACTTGCCGAGATTTGCCTCGACTGCAAGACCGCCGAATCCCCACTTGACATCAGGAGTTGAGAAGAGGGTGTTGGCACCAGCACCAAGGCTGATGAACCAGTTGTCACCAAATTCGTTGGTGAGGTAAGGTCCTCTGACGATGTTTCCGTTCTCGTCACGGTTGTTGTTTTCCTGAGCAAACGCAACTGACATAGCCATCAGGGCGATTGCTACGATACTGAATACTTTTTTCATTACTACAGAAATTATAATATAATTAATAACTTCAATATCAATACATTCCGCTATATTTGCCCGGCGGAACGTACTCTATCATTCGCAAATATAATCAAAATAAATTAATTAATTGCTAATAGGTCGAATAATATAGTAAAAATATCTTTCGCCGGCCTTCACCCTATACTGTTCGAGAGGAAGCCTGCCCCAGGAATTGATTCCACCGACACCTGCCTGCACCAGGTCGAAGTTGACATAAGTCTGCCCAGCAGCCCTGTCGTTCTCATGGGCGGCAGCTTTCAAGGAAAGCGAATGGCGAGGCTCACCGACCTGTGTATTTGACTTGTTCTCCCTTGAGGGGGTTCCGTTCTCCATGCAATCCAGGACATTCATCGGGAAAGGAAGAGCAGAGGCAGAGAAACGTCCGTCAGAGGTAATCTCCAGACCGTTGCCTGCCGCATCGAGCAAACGCAGGTACTTCAGTCCTGTGTGAGTGCCGGACTCCTGTGTGCGTACATAGCCGTAGTGGTACTGCTCGTTCACGGTCTGGACATAATGTCCAACCATCGCCGAAGAATTACGGTCTGAATAATTCTCCCAAGGGCCCTTGCCGTAGAAATCCACTACTGAATATTTCCCAGGCATGGCGAACTTCATTCCGAAACGGAAGAGATCCGGAGCCTTATCCAATCCACCTGCATCCTTCATGATTTCCCGGCATTCAAGGGTACCGTCAGGATGGATCAGATAATTCAAAGTTACAATGGCCGCACCATCGGCGATAGGAGCATATTCAGCAACGACAAGCCATCCGTTGCTCTCCTCCTTCGCTTCCATTGACTTGAGATTGAACTCAGGATACCTCCAGACCGCCATGGTCCGATGCATCTTTGCACCCATGTCGTTCTCCACCAGTGCCCTGGCGAATTCAGGCATGAGAGGCTCGGACATCATCTCATCACCTCCGGCGATGAAAGATGTGAGGAAGCCCGTCGACTTGTCGAAAGTCACCTTCCAGTCAGAGATACGCTGTGCGTTTATTCCGGCAAATGCATAAGAGCCCGCAAACACATGAGCGGATGCTGTCTCGACATGGGAGACCTTGGCTTCGCTGCATGAAACAGGACTAGGGGCATACGGCTCAAGTGAGCCTTCCTGGACAACTATCTGGTCGTAGGCTACCTCATGACCGGCAGGGAGCAGGCCGTCCGGAGTCTTCAGAACGTAAGAGACATTGATGAATATATCCTTTCCGGGAGCGTCGATAGCAGGTATCGGGAGGTCGACCACAACAGACTTCTGGGGTGCTGCATTGAGAGTCTCGACCGTTCCGGTAGCAACAGCTTGTCCTTCCACTACGGCTGTCCAAAGGAGCCTGTACTGCGAAAGATCCTTGAAGAAGTTCTCATTGAATATGCTGACCCTGCCCCTCTTGGCATCAACTGCCGTAGTGAGGATGTTACGCTGCTGGTAACGTACCTCGTAAGCATGCGGATGCAAGCTCCTGTCGGCAGCTATGACTCCATTGCAGTTGAAAGAGCCATCCGAAGCATCATATTCATTGAAATCGCCTCCGAAAGCGAAGATATGGTCAGTGCCTCCCTTGGAAGGCCAGCGCACAGCCTGGTCGACAAAGTCCCAGATGAAACCGCCCTGGTAATTGGGATACTTCCTGATGAGGTCCCAATATTCCTTGAAATTACCCATCGAATTACCCATCGCATGGGCATATTCGCACTGGATCAGAGGCCTCGATGGATTGTTCGTCAGATAATTGACGCACCAATCGGGAGTTGCGTACATGGGGCACATGATGTCTGTGTTCCTGTCGTCCATAGCCCTCTCGTACTGGACCGGCCTTGAAGGATCGTAGGCCTTTATCCAATCGTAAGAAGCGATGAAGTTGTCACCATTGCCTGCCTCGTTACCAAGGCTCCAGATGATTACGCTAGGATGGTTGAAGTCACGGAGAACCATCCTTTTATCCCTTATAAGATGTGCTGCCTTGAAGTCCTCCCTTTTGGCAAGGGTCTTGTCTCCATAGCCCATACCATGGGATTCGATGTTACCCTCGTCCACGACGTAGATTCCGTACTTGTCGCAGAGGGAGTACCACATGGGGTCATTGGGGTAGTGGCTGGTACGCACCGCATTGATATTGAGCTCCTTCATGATTCGGATATCCTTGATCATGTCCTCAACCGACAAGACATAACCCTTGTCGGCATTGAGCTCATGCCTGTCGGCACCCTTGATGAGGATAGGGCATCCGTTCACAAGGAGCTGGGAATTCTTGACCTCCACCGTCCTGAAACCGAAATCGAGTGAAGTGCTCTCGACAACACCCCTCTTACCGGAAGCAGTGACTTTGAGAGTGTATAGATTAGGAATCTCGGCACTCCAAAGCAAGGGATTGGCAACGGTACCTGAGCATGAAACAACCTTCTTGGATGGTGCAGCCTCTCCGGAAGCGACCTTCCTGCCCGCTTTGTCAAGGATCTCATATGCCACCTTGCTTATTCCTGAAGTAACATCAGCTTTGATGGTGAAGCGTCCGTCCATGCCGGCCGTGATGTTGACATCCTCAAGCCTTTCTTTTTCCCTGGTGTAGACGAAGACATCACGTCCTATTCCCGTAAAGCGCCAGAAATCCTGGTCCTCCAGGTAGCTGCCGTCGCACCAGCGGAAGATTTCAAGTGCAATCAGGTTCTCCCCTGGTTTGACAAATCTGGTGATGTCAAACCTGGCCTCCAGCTTGCTGTCCTCGCTGTAGCCGACCATCTTGCCATTGACCCAGACGCGTACGTTGGACGTAGCTGAACCTATGAATAGGCAGATCTGCTTGCCGATCCAGTCGCTGTCAACATTGAAAGTCCTGCGGTACTGTCCGACATAGTTGTGCTCCGTGGCCGGATAAGGAGGGTTATTCTCGTAATGACCACGCCAGGCATAACCGATATTGACATAGAGCGGATCACCATAGCCATTGAGTTCCCACATCCCAGGGACAGGCATCGTCCCCCATGACGAATCGTCATAGCCGGGAACTTCAAAGCCTTTTGTACGGCCTTCGATCGTGCTGTTCCAGTTGAACTTCCATATTCCGTTCAAGGACAGGGTCTTCTGCTGGTCAGTGACAAAAGTAGCCCTCATCGGCATCCTGTTCTCTTCGAACACATTGGGATCCTGCCAAGGCTCCATTGCTGTTTTCTTCTGTGAGAATGCGGTCAGCGAGACAGCGGCTGCCGCCAAAACTAAGAATAACCTCTTCATTTTAGTTGATTTGCAATTATTGTCAAATATAATCAAAAAACAACTCAATTTCGTATATTTGTATTAACCACCATAACCACAAACCGAGAATCATGAACAAATCCTTTCTGGCTACAGTATTGGTCGCCATATTCCTGTCTTCCTGCTCAGGAGGAGATTCCCCGCAGGGAGCCCTCGGCGTGCCTCCCCTACAAGACGTCAGCCTTGACGGAGGTTTCTGGGGCCCTAAAATGAGCCAATGGGCAACAATAACTGCAAATGACGTCCTGGACAAGTTTGAGAGGGACGGCATCTTCGCCAATTTCGATTCGGTCGCCGCAGGAAAGCGCGATATCGGATTCCATGCTGGTCCGCCTTGGTACGACGGGCTCACTTATGAGTCCATCAGGGGAATCTCGGACCTCCTGATCCTCTATCCCGACGACAGGCTCGAGAAGAGGCTCGACACGGTAATCACCCACATCATTGCGGCCCAGGATAACGAACCTACAGGCTATATCAACACCTACACCCAGCTGAACTGCAATGACAAGCGGTGGGGAAAGAACGGAGGCCAGCTCCGCTGGCAGCATGACGTGTATAATTCCGGATGTCTTGTCGAAGCCGGCATCCATTTCTACCGTGCCACCGGCAAGACGAACCTTCTCGAGGCAGCCACAAAGCTTGCCAATTACATGTACGAAGTCATGGGGCCCGCACCCAAATGGAACGTGGTGCCGGGGCATGCCCAGCCGGAAGAGGCCCTCATCAAGCTTTACAGGTTGTACACCGATGAGCCAGGCCTGGCATCCAGGCTGGACATACCTGTGGAAGCCGCCCACTACAAGGAACTGGCAGAGTTCTGGATCGAACAAAGAGGGCACTATGGCGGAGAAGAACCTCAGGGAAGGCCATCGGAGATGACCTATGCGCAGGATTCGATCCCTATCTTCGAACAACAGACAATTGAAGGCCATGCTGTCAGGGCAACGCTTCTCATGACTGGACTCGCCGCAGCAGCGATCGAGAACCATGATCCACGTTACATCGAATCGGCAGAACGCCTTTGGAACAACATGGCTGGCCAGAAATGGTTCATAACCGGAGGCGTCGGAGCAGTCCACTTCGATGAAAAGTTCGGCCCGGACAAATATCTTCCTACCGACGCCTATCTTGAGACCTGTGCGGCCGTAGGAGCCGGATTCTTCAGCCAGAGGATGAACGAACTCACCGCCAAGGCATTCTACATGGATGAATATGAAAGGGCACTCTACAATAATGTCCTTACAGGAATATCATTTTCCGGGGACAACTACACCTACCAGAATCCCCTGAATGCAGAGCACCATGCGAGATGGGCCTGGCACGGCTGCCCCTGCTGCCCTCCGATGTTCCTGAAATACATGGGAGCGATGCCGGGCTACATATTCGCCGCCAACGACAATTCCTTGTTCGTCAACCTGTTCACTTCAAGTCATGCTTCCCTTCATGTCGGTGGCAAGGCCGTGTCCGTCTCCCAGGAGACAGGTTATCCGTGGGATGGTAAAGTGAGGATCGTCCTTCATCCTGAAAAGGCAGGACACTTCGACGTGAAGGTCCGCATACCTGGCTGGGCTGCCGGGAAGGAGAATCCCTTTGGTCTCTACACAAGCATCGTCAACGGGAAGCCTGAAATTGAGGTCTGTGGCGAGAAAGTCCCTATGGAAATTGAAGACGGTTATGCCGTCATCAGCCGCAAATGGCACGACGGTGACGAAATCCTGCTGAACATCCCCATGGAACCCCGCTTCGTGAGAGCCCACGAGGACGTAAAACAACTTGTAGGGAAGACCGCAATCGCCTGCGGCCCGATCGTGTACTGCATAGAGTCCGTAGACAACGACGGTTTCGACGGCAGTATCAGTCAGGAAGTTACGTTGGAGTCACGCTGGAGGGAAGACCTGCTCGGCGGCATCAACACGGTAGTCGGAGTGAAGGATGGGAAAGACGTATTCACGGCAATCCCCTACTACGCCGTCGGCAACCGCATCCCCGGCGCCGGTTACACGACCTGGGCCATGGTTGGCAAATAACCTTAATGTGCGAGCCCAAGGAATCTGAGGTGCACAAAAAGAGAGAGACACGATATTCAGTCATGTCTCTCTCTTTGAGGTGCCTAGCGGAATCGAACCGCTGTCCCAGGTTTTGCAGACCTGTGCCTAACCGCTCGGCCAAAGCACCAGATGTGGATTGCAAATATACGAATATTATTTGATATTCAAAAAATCATTTATTCCACGTAGAGCAACAAGCCCTTGAGGTACTCACCTTCGGGGTGGTAGATGTTGACGGCATGGTCTGCGGGCTGGTTGAGCCGATCGAGGATTCTGACGGAGCGACCGGTCTGGGCTGCAGCCGAGAATACAGCCAGCGCAAAGACTTCCTTGTCAACTACCTGCGAACAGCTGAAAGTGAACACCAATCCGCCTGGGGCGACCTTTGAGATCGCGGCCGCGTTGAGCCTCTGGTAAGCCCTCAAAGCATTGCCAAGCGCTCCACGGTGCTTAGCGAATGCCGGAGGATCGACAATCATAAGGTCGTATTTATCCTCTGGTACGTCCCTGAGGAAATCCATGGCATCAGCACAGATGTCCTCATGGAGTCCGGCATCAAAGCCATTCAAAGCCATATTCCTGGTGACCATCTCCACTGCCTTCTTCGAACTGTCTACAGAGTCCACATGCACTGCCCCGTTATTAAGGGCATAGATGGAAAAGCCACCCGTGTAGCAGAAAAGGTTCAGGACATTTCTCCCCTTAGAGTACCTTCCTACGAGATTCCGGTTATCCCTTTGGTCCAGGAAGAAGCCGGTCTTCTGGCCTTCAGTCCAGTTGACCAGGAACTTGTTGCCGTTCTCCAGGACCACCTGCTCGTCATCGGAGAAGCCATCGGCCTTATAGATGTAGCCATCCACGAGATCCAGGCCAGCCTTGAAAGGAGCAGTCCCGGAACTCTTGTCATAGACAGCTTTGAGACTGTCACCGAAAACAGATTTCAAAGCCTCGCAGATTGCAGTCTTCGCACGGAACATACCGACGGAATGAGCCTGCATGACACAGACGCCATCATACCAATCGATTATCAGTCCAGGAAGGCCATCCCCCTCACCATGGACGAGGCGGAAACAGTTAGTGGAAGAATCTGAAGTCAGGCCGGCGGCCTGCCTCATCTTCAGCGCCTTCGAGAGCATGACCGTCCAGAAATCCGGTCCGAGTACATCCTCACCTGAGAAACTCAGTACCCTGACAGCTATAGATCCTATCTGGTAATGGCCGTATGCCAGGAAAGAACCGTCATGGGCGAAAACTCCCACAATGTCACCTTCTGCAGGTTCCCCGACTATCTGGGCGATAGCTCCGGAAAAAACCCACGGATGGAAACGACGCAGGGACTCTTCCCTACCCTTCTTTAATATGATCTTTGTCATTCTTCTCGGCGTTTTTAGGTGGATTGGGGAGCATCTGTTCCGGAGTAAGCGGATTCTTCTCCGAAGAAAGAAGCTTGATGTACATCTGCCTGCAAACCCAGGCGTCGGTCGCAGCATAGGCCTGCTGCGCCTCTGACAAAGTCTCGGCCTCCCAATTGGACAACTGCTGGGTCTTGGAGATACGGATCCCCATGATGATGGCGGCCATTTTCTTTACAGCCTTGTCCTTGATCCCATATTCCCAGACAATCTTCTGGAGATCTACGAAACCCTTAGGAACGAAGTTGTGATGCTTCTCAAGTCCTCGTACATCGTCATTGACAGCAGCCCCGACCTTGAGGATCCTTTCGTCGGAAAGTACAGACCTGAGGGCCCTTGGAATGTCGCCTATCAACTTGATCCTGAAAAGGAAAGCCCTTTCAGCCCCGGAAAGTTGGAGTAGAGAGACTCCGTAATGTGGCTGCCCAGGCGAGAAACTCGGCCTCGACTCGGTGTCGAAACCAACTATCTTCTGTTTTTTCAGATACCTGACTGCCTTAAGGTACTCCAGCCCCAGGCTGTCTATGACCTTTATCTTACCCGGGAAGGAGGCAGGTTCGAGTTTCTCTATTTCTTCAGGGCTTATGCTTATTTTGTACATAGGAGACGAAAGTGTTCGGAGCGAAGACCCCTACCGTGTCAGCAAAAGAACTCGGAACAAGGCGGTCTTCGAAACTGACGGTCTCAAAAGGCTTAGTAGATGCACTCTTGACCGTCATCAGCAGATCTGCGACTGGATAGGCTATCTTGTGAGTGAAAAGATTCTTCTCCCTCATGATCCTGAAGCAGGTCTCTGAATATGAGAAAGCGGAATCGGTAGAATAAATCACCGGGACATCGCAACCGATCTGCTCAAAGAAATTGCTGATGTCGTCCCCACCATTCTCAGCCAGTTCAGACGAGCACAGGATGATGACTTTGCAGCGTATAGAGGAATCGATTGCAGCAAGAGCGTCCCGGACCGCCACCTCTCGCAAAGCCAGTTTACCTGCCTCTCCAGGATAGAGAGAATCATAAGGGGCATTTGCAAAATCCAGCAGGGATACTATTGTCTCTCCGGCAAAATCCGGAAGCCCGTCCTTTACCTGCCTGGCATCGACATTGTCGAATCCGTCGAAGACCATCATTTCCTCACTCAGCGAAAGGCACTCGAGAGGCTCGCCTACAAGGAATATTGAGCCGTCAGACTTCCCCGCCGCAGAAGCAAGTTTCTGCATGGCAGGGAGGGAATCATTGAGCAGGTCGTCCACAAAACGTATGCTGTCATAAGAATTCACGACCTTCCGGTTGCAGGACAAAGCCAGAAAGACGATGACAATGAATATGGGCAGATACCTTTTCACTACAATTGATTTATTGACAACGCAAAGGTAGTAAAATCATTTCAACAAAGAAAGAATGGCGGGGACCAGCAGGCTGCGTATGTATTCCTCTTCCATAAAGTGAGAACCCTCGTACATGGTCCAGCTTCCCTCTCCGAAATACTTCTTCCATGTACGTATGAGCACGACTCCGCTCCTGCGGAACTTGTCCCTGGTTCCGAAAAAGGCATGGAAATAATCCCCGCTCCCGCCTCTGGGAGTATTCTTAAGCGCTTCTTGACGGACCGTCTTCCATTCGAGAAGGTTTTCCCTGCTGAAATGGAGACTCTGGCGGTCACCTTCCTTGGGTTTGTAATACCAGTCGAAGAACCTCGTCACACCGGGGATCAAAGCCAATGCAGCCAAGACACGGAAGAATATGGGGGCATTAAGGGACGGTGACACGAAAAGGTGCGGAATGCCTTTCACTGCAATGGCATGGGTGGCTCCGAGACTCTCCCCTATCACAAGGTCTGGAGACTTTTCACGGACCCATGATCCTATCTGTTCCCTTGCCGTCTCCGGATTGAAGTTGTAGGTCCTTATCACTACCTCGAAATCCGGTCCAAGGATGTCTTTCAGGATGGAAGGGATACGACTGTCACCTCCACCGCCCATGCCATGGACATAGAGGATAACTTTGTGGCGGGTAGACAGATCCTTAACTTCTTGCAGATCCTTCACTTCGTTCAGGATGACAATGGAAAACGATCAGGTCCTGCTTGGAATCAGGGCGAAGACCAGATTGATGATAATATAGCCCACGAATGCAGCAAGCACTGCGAGTGCCCAGGAGGACTTGGTGACGAGCACGGCCACCAAGGAAATAGCGCAGATTGCGACAAATGAAATCCGCTTGGTCACATCCCTCTTGGATGCTTTATTCCCACCCCCGAATTTCATGGAGAACATAGGAATCTCGCAGACAAGAAGTGCGCTGAGCACCACGGCCAGAACTGGAATAATTACAGGCCCCTGGCACCAGGAGGAGAGAAGGCTTTCCGGTGCTGAATGGACATAATAAGCCAGCGAACCACAGACCATTGCGGAAGCAGGAGTCGGGAGTCCGAGGAAGCCCTGATGCTGCCTTTCATCCAGGTTGAACTTGGCCAGTCTCAAAGCTGAAAAGACAGCGATCAGAAGAGGGACGTACCTCAATACTCCCCAAGATGGATCGCCAAGTTTGAAAAGCATAAGAGACGGGAGGACTCCGAAGCTGACCATATCGGCAAGGGAATCCAGTTCCTTACCGATTCCGGAAGATGCTTTCAGCAGCCTTGCTGCCAATCCGTCGAAAAAATCGAAGACAGCCCCGCAGATCATCAGGACGAAACCCAAGTCAGGCCGTCCTTCCATAGTAAGAATCACCCCCATGACCCCGCAAAGGAGATTCATGGAGGTGATAGAGTCTGGAATGTGCTTCCTGATGTTCATTTACTTGATGCCAAGCTTCTTCTTCATGTCCTTGGAGAGGGCGTCCTTGTGGACGACGATGTCGATGGACTTGCCGGCGACAAAGTTCTCTGAGCAATAGTAAATACCCTTGTAGTTGCCGCTCTCACCCCAGGAGTTCTTCACCATGTAGTAAAGGGTTCCCTCCTGATCCTTGGCGATACCGAAGATGTGCATGCCATGGTCATCGGTGGTAGTCTGCTCGTCGAAGCCCTTCTGGCGATATTCCTGAGTGGGAACGATCTCCTTGGGAATGGCGACGGGAGCCCTCTGGGCAGTAGCGGGTCCGTTGCCGGTAAGACGCTGCTGATCGGTCTGAGGGATAGCTGCAGCTGCATCGATAAGACGGGCGACACCGGTCCTGCCGAAGCCGGCCTCACTTACATCAGAGCCCCATGCTGCGGTGTAACCATTCTCGACAGCGGTCTTGAGGATCTGCATGAACTCGTCGATAGGAACGTTGTAGGCGGTATCCCACCTCCAGTTGTCGCAAACCTCGATGGCGAACTTGGTGTAGAACGGATGATGTGTGAAGGAAGTGATGGTCACATAGTCATCGGGAACGATGCCGAGTTCATCCCTGTAAGAAGCAGGAGTGAAGGTCTTGCCGTTGACTTCGAAAGAAGTCGGAGGAACACCGAGGAAGTTGTCGACGATAGCGTCGAAACCGGCCTTCCAGTTCTCTGAGAGAGCGCCCCTGTTGGGCTTCTTGGCGATAGCCTCGACATAGGCCTTGGTGACGGCGTCGATCTCACCGTGTACGGGGAGAGCCTGCTTTCCGGGCATTGCAGCCTGGGGAACGATACCATAGTCCCTGATGACATCGAGAACATCATCAGCCTCGGAACCGGCGCCGAAAGTAAGGTTACCGTTCAGACGGACATACTTCTCTGCCCTGTCCTTGTAGGACTGGCCGACGACGAACATCTCGGAGAGATCAGGATACTGTGCGGCATCCTTTATGCCCTTGATCCTGATTACCTCGGATTCGAGGAATGAGATGGTTGAGAAACACCAGCAAGTACCGGAACTGTTCTGGTTCTTTACGGAGGTGATAGGGTTCTCTTTTACCACAGTGAACTTATACTCCGGCTGGGGAGCCTGGGGCCTGGGCTGCTGTGCAAAAGATGCTGTGGGGATCAGCATTACCGCGATTGCGGCAATCAATAAGTTCTTTTTCATAATAATTGAATATTAAAATTAATAATTCTCAGCCTTTACCTGGAAATAGCTCTGGGGATGGTTGCAGACGGGGCAGACCTCCGGAGCCTTCTTTCCGATGACAATGTGACCGCAATTGGAGCATTCCCAGATAGCATCCTCGTCACGGGTGAAGACAACAGCTTCCTTGACCTTGCCAAGAAGTTTCCTGTAGCGTTCCTCATGGGCCTTCTCGATGGCGGCGACGCCTTCGAAGAGATCTGCGATCTGGGGGAACCCTTCTTCCCTGGCGGTTACGGCGAAACCGGCATACATGTCAGTCCACTCGTAGTTCTCGCCATCAGCAGCATCTGCAAGATTGATCTCGGTTGCAGGTACAGAACCGCCATGAAGAAGCTTGAACCAGATCTTGGCGTGTTCCTTTTCATTCTTGGCCGTCTCCTCGAAGAGCTTGCTGATCTGGACGTAACCGTCCTTCTTGGCCCTGGAGGCATAATAAAGATACTTGGTGTGAGCCTGGCTCTCACCGGCGAAAGCAGTCTGAAGATTCTGCTCAGTCTTGGTTCCTTTCAATTCCATATCGATCAATATTTCACTATAGTGGACAAACGCAAATGTAGTAAAAAATAACTACTTTTGCAGGCTTTTGAAAAAGAATATGACGGCCGCCGGAAGAAAGAAAAGGAAGAAGAAAATCAAGGTGTCCCCATGGGCTGCCGTGGGAGCTGCAGCATTCATCCTCCTGGCCTTGTTCCTGGCCTTCCACAGATGGGACTGGAAGAATGATGCCGAAAGAGGGGCAAAGGTGCCGCCAGGTACCTGGAGGTATGGGATAGACATCTCCCACAACAATGAAGGCAAGATAGTGTGGGACTCCCTCTTTGTCATGACGGACTCCAAGAGAAGGACGGTAAGGGATCCCTACATTGCCAATGAGATCAAGCCTGTCAGTTTCGTATTCATCAAAGCTACGGAGGGAGCCTCCTTCAAAGACAAGGATTTCAAGGAAAACTGGAAGGCAGCAGGCAGGACGGACCTCCGCCGTGGAGCCTACCATTTCTTCCGCAGTTCGAAAGACGGAGAGATCCAGGCCCGCAACTTCATCAACACTGTCGGAGAACTGCGTTTCAAAGATCTTCCTCCGGTACTGGACATAGAGACAATCCACCTTGGTTGTTCAAAGGAATTGCTGAATTCCCGCGCCAAACAGTGGCTTAAAGCAGTGGAAAAGCGCTACGGAAAGAAACCGATCATCTACGCAAGCTCTTCGTTCATAAAGGATTATCTGGATAAAGACATCGTTGCAAACTATCCTGTCTGGGTAGCCCACTACGAAAAAGACAGTCCAGCCTTTGAAGGCTGGACCTGGTGGCAGTTCACCGACAGGGCCGTAGTGAAAGGCGTGCCGGGAGAAGTCTACCTGAGCGTAATGCTCGCAGATTAATCAGAAACCGGCGAGAAAGTCATCCCGTCCCACTTGTAAAGCCTGGCATTGCAGTTCTGAAGTCCAGTTTCAGGGTTGCGCCCGTTTTCAGAAATATAGAACAGCCCGTCGCCAAGCGGGGAAACTCCTGTGGAACCGTACTTGAAACGTACTCCGCCCACCGGATTCTCAGGAGAACCGATCATCGGATGCTTCTTCTTGTCATAGGAGACCCCGTCAACATGCCTCTTCACAGGTTTGGAAGCGATGTCGAAAATGAAAGTATCATAATTGGGGAAGACCTGCTTCGAGCCCTTGTACACAAACATGAACATCTTCTTCAAAGAAGGATCATAGGCCATGTTCTGGACTCCCCAGTTGGTGTTGCCTGTGAACACGAAATACTTGTCGAGAGGCCTGGAAGGGCCTTTTGAATAAAACTCCCCGAACTTGACCGTACCTGCGTACTTGTCCAGTTTCTTCATCTTATAACGAAGCAGTACCTGGCAGTCATTATCCTGGCGGTTCTCATCCTTGTAGATTCCGTAAGCCACATAGAGATAGTTCCTACCCTTCTTCTTACCGATCTTGGGAGCTATAGCGACCCCGTCGATTCCGGAGCAACCGTACCTGTGCTCAAGTTCAGTCCCATCCTGGCCCTTGACCTTGGCATGATAGTCCTTGGTCGCATCCTTGACGCAGACGATTTTGAAAGCCTCATTGTTCTCTGAATCCATGCCGACATGTTTTACCTTGTCGACATCGATTATCGCGATATAGAACATCGACCTTCCCTTCGCAAAATCAGAAAGTCCCTGACCGATCACGTCATCCTTGCATTCAAGCGAGGCATAGACCTTCCTCGATTCGCTGTCGAAGGTCATCGCGCCGAGATGGCCCTGGATACGGTTGACAGAGCCAAGCACCTTGCCCTCCATGTCTGTGACGATGAAGGTGTCAGTGAATGAAAAATACATGCGTCCTGCATCCTTGTCGCAGACGATTCCCTGGACATGGTGGGAGCCGCCTTCCACGAAAACCTCATGCGGAAGGACGGGAGATTGGGCGAATGCGGCGAATCCGGCCACGATTCCGAGAACCAGCAAAAGAAACTTTTTCATATTCATCAATGTTTGTTCAATTCTTCAATCATTGCACGGGCAACGGCAGCAGAAGCTCCCGAACCTCCCAGGGAAGAGCGGATCTCCCCGTAACCGTCCATCATCTCCTTCCTGTAGTACCCATCCTCGAGTAGTCTACGGACCTCATAAAGGACATTGTCAGGGGTAAAATAGTCCTGAAGCAGTTCGCAGAAGCAGCGTCTTCCTAGGATAAGGTTCCCGAGACTTATGAAACGGACTTTAATTATGGTCCTTGCAATCATGTAGTTGATGGTTGCAGTCCTGTAGGCAACGACCTGGGGCGTACCGATGAGGGCGCATTCCAGTGAAGCCGTACCGGAATTCACCACCGCTGCCCTGCTCTGCCTCATCACTGAGTAGCTCATCCCGGAGACCACTCGTACATATTCCCTGTCTCCTATGTATTTCCTGTAATCATCCTCAGACCTCGCAGGTGCAGCAGCAACGACAAAGAGATAATCAGAATAGTCTTCGAGCCCATGCATCATGTCAGCAAATTCCATGAAAGTGGGCATCATGGAACTGATCTCACCCGTCCTGGAGCCGGCCAAAAGGGCAATCATGGGCTTGTCCGGGAGTCCTGCCCTTGAGAGGAATTCCTCCCTTGACTCGGACAACGCCACGGAATTGTCTACTGCATCGACAAGAGGATTGCCTTTATAGACAAAGTCCACGCCCTTGGAAGTGAAATAGGGTATTTCGAAAGGGAAGACAATGAACAGCTTATCTACATAAGCCTTGAGCTTCTTGATCCTGCCCTCACGTGAGGCCCAGACCTTCGGAGCTATGTAGTAGAACACCTTGAAACCTGCCTTGTGCGCAGCCTCCGCGACCCGGAAATTGAACCCGGGATAATCAATGAGGATTACCACATCAGGTTTCCAGTCGATTATGTCAGAGACGCATTTTGAGAGCCTGCGTGCGAACTTACGAGGATGGAGGAGAACCTGAGTGAAGCCGATAACAGCCCCTTCGCGGTAGTCTTCCACGAGGCCGCCCTTTTCCGGACGCACGGAAGCCATCATCCCTCCTCCCCAGAAACGGATTTCCGCATCCGGGTCCTCTGAATATATTCCCTTCATCAGGTTTGATCCATGAAGATCCCCTGATGCCTCACCGGCTATGATGTAGTACCTTGACATCAGAAATCGGCATTCATGAAACCATTCAGTCGGTCTTCTTCCACGAAGTCGGTCCTTATGAATGTCTGAGGGGCTATGGACACGTAACCGTCCTTGACGGCATGATGGTCAGCCAGCCTGTCCTCCTCTGGAGTGGCGTCGACGAACTTCCCCCTCATGACAAACATCTTTTCCCCTTCCTCGATCCCTTCCTCCGGGATGGAACCGTTCCAAGGCTCAAGTTCCTCGATCCAGTAGCCCATGCCCTGGTGGCAGACCCTGACACCTTTGATCGGCACATAAGGCGGAGGGAAATTGATGTTATACGATATGCCCTTCCTCTGAGGCAGGTTGGACATTATTTTCTCGAAGATTGCCGGGAAATATTTCTTCACATTCGAGAAGTCCGGCTCGTCGTCAAACTCGCAAAGCGAGACACCGAAAGCTGGGATACCATTGATAGCAGCTTCCTCAGCCGCTCCCAGAGTTCCGGAATAATTAGTGGCAGTTGCTGCATTCGTCCCATGGTTGATGCCGCTGATCACTACATCGCATTTCCTGTCCGGGAATATTTTGTCAAGTGCATACTTGACGCAACTGGCGGGCGTCGCATCGAGATACGACCATGTCTCCCCCTCTTCCTCATGGACCGTCTTGAATGACATGAGTGTAGCACCAAGAGACACAGCGACAGACATTCCCGACTGAGGGCGCTTTGGAGCGACAATTGTCAAATGACCATAGGGGCGCATTACAGACACCAGCTCGAGGAGTCCTTTTGCACCCAATCCATCATCGTTCGTTATCAGTATGTTGAGGTTGGAGAGCATATTTATAAATTTGGAAGACAAATATACTATAATTCCGCTTTTTTTGGTAATTTTGCAGACTGGAATGTATTTAAACAACTTAATTAATATTTTATAAAAAATGGTAAAACTTGGTATTAACGGATTCGGCCGCATCGGCCGCATGGTATTCCGCGCAGCAGTTGAGAATTTCTCCAATGACATCGAAGTCGTAGGTATCAACGACCTCCTCGATGCCGATTATCTTGCTTACATGCTCAAATATGACTCCGTCCACGGAGAGTTCAAGCATGACATCGCCGTTGAAGGCAACTATCTTATCGTTGACGGTCACAAGATCCAGGTCTTCGCAGAGAAGGATCCTTCCAACATCACTTGGGGTGCCCTCGGTGTCGACGTAGTCGTCGAGTCCACCGGTTTCTTCCTCACCGCCGAGCTCGCAGAGGCTCACATCAAGGCTGGTGCAAAGAAGGTCATCATGAGCGCTCCTTCAAAGGACTCCACTCCTATGTTCGTCTACGGTGTCAACCACGAGACCTATGCAGGCCAGACCATCATCTCCAACGCTTCCTGCACCACCAACTGCCTTGCTCCTCTTACCAAGGTCCTCAATGACAAGTTCGGTGTAAAGCGCGGCCTCATGACCACTGTCCACGCTGCTACAGCTACCCAGAAGACCGTTGACGGTCCATCCAAGAAGGATTGGAGAGGCGGCCGCGGTATCCTCGAGAACATCATCCCTTCATCCACCGGAGCAGCCAAGGCTGTCGGCAAGGTTCTTCCTGAACTCAACGGCAAGCTCACCGGCATGTCACTCCGCGTTCCCACTTCCGACGTTTCCTTCGTCGACCTCACCGTCGAGCTCAACACTCCCGCCACTTATGACGAGATCTGCGCTGCAATGAAGGCTGCTTCCGAAGGCGAACTCAAGGGCATCCTCGGTTACACCGACGAGGCTGTTGTCTCCACCGACTTCCGCAACGATCCTCGCACCTCCATCTTCGACGTCAAGGCTGGTATCCAGCTTGATCCTACCTTCGTCAAGGTCTGCGCATGGTACGACAACGAGTGGGGTTATTCCAACAAAGTGCTTGAAATGGCGCGCGTTATTACAAAATAATTTTTTATATTTGTGATTGTAAGGCCAGGCCTTCGGGCTTGGCCTTTTTTCAAATCAACAGCGAACTTTAAACACTTATTAATCGCAGTATTATGAAAAAGGTTATTTTGAGCTTCATGTGCGCAGCTATTGTCTTCTCAGGTTGCAGCAACATGACCAAGACAGGCAAGGGAACCCTCATCGGTTCAGGAGCCGGAGCAGCCATCGGGGCCGGACTCGGTGCCATCATCGGTAAGGACGGCAAGGGTGCAGCCATCGGAGCAGCCATCGGAACTGCAGTCGGAGCCGGCGCAGGTGCCGTCATCGGCAAGAAGATGGACAAGAAGGCTGAGGAACTCAAAGCACTGGAGAATGCACAGATCGAGACTGTAGAGGACGCCAACGGACTCGAGGCCATCAAGGTCACATTCAACAGCGGTATTCTTTTCGACACCAACAAGGCTGATCTCAAGCAGGCATCAAAGAACGAGCTCTCACAGTTCGCTGCCAAGATGTCCGACCTTCAGGACACTGACATCACGATCTACGGTCACACTGACAACACCGGTTCTGACGCTGTCAATGAGCGCCTCTCCAATGAGAGGGCACAGAGCGTTGCCAACTACCTGAAGAACTGCGGTATCGCTACTTCCCGCATGACCACCGAGGGCAAGTCCTACTCAATGCCTGTTGCTGACAACAGCACCAAGGAGGGCCGTGCACAGAACCGCCGCGTCGAGATCTACATCACTGCCAACCAGAAGATGATCGAAGCCGCCGAGAACGGCACCCTCGAATAGTCTTCCCGCCGCATAGCAAAACAAAAGCTGACTGCAACCCAGTCAGCTTTTTTTATTACACCGAATAAAAGCGGGGGCCTGATTGCCACGCATCACCATTGATGGTCAGTAGGAACGGGGGCCGAAGATGGCGGTGCCGATGCGGACAATGGTGGCACCGTGGCGAATGGCGATGGGCCAGTCACCGGACATGCCAATTGAAAGCTCAGTAAAATCCGGCAGGGCGAACTTGGCGTCCAGATGCCTCTTGAAAGCCTCAATACGAGCGAAATCAGCCTCTACGACAGTCATGTCGTCAGTGTTCGTCGCCATACCCATCAAGCCGCGGAAACGGACATGTGAAAACTCCCCCTCGGCAGCTCCATTTGCAGAAGAAAGGATATCCTCTATTTCCAGCTCGGAGAATCCTCCCTTTGTCTCCTCTGCACCCAGATGAAGTTCCAGAAGGACATCTATGACCTTACCGTTTTCACTTCCCCACTTCTGGACAGCATCCAGCAAGTGCCTCGAATCGATTGACTCGACAATGGCAGCATAAGGCAGAACCATCTTGAGCTTGTTAGTCTGGAGATGGCCGATGAAATGCCACTCGATATCAGACGGGAGCTGGGGCACTTTGGAAGCAAACTCCTGCGGGCGGTTCTCTCCGAACCTCCTCTGGCCGGCATCGTAAGCCTCCATGATGTCCTCGCATGGATGGAATTTGGAAACTGCCACCAGTTTGACTTCTGGCGGCAGTTCCTCGTAGACCTTTATGAGATTATCTCTTACCATTCTTCTTGGCCTGTTCCTTCTGCATCTGTGCCTGCATTCTCTGGGCTTCCTCCAGGCGCTGCTGCCACTTGCTCTTAGGAGCTTTCTTCCCCTCGGTAGCCTTCAACCTTGCCTGGATCTCCTCAGGATGGACGAACCACTTCTTGATGACCCAAGTCTCCAGCATAGTGATAAGGTTGGAAAGAAGGTAGTAGTAGCTAAGACCGGAAGAGAGGCTGTTACAGATGAAGTACATCATGATCGGCATCATCCAGACACTCATGAAACGCATCGAAGCCATCTGAGGATCGTCGGATCCCGGCTGGGAAGCAGTCGTGAGTTTGGAATAGAAGAACATCGAGATCGCCATCAGCAAGGCAAACAGCGAGATGTGGTCGCCGAGCAGAGGGATCCTAGTACCGAAATTGATGAACGAATCGTAGGCGCTCAGGTCATCGGCCCAGAGGAAAGGCTGCTGCCTAAGCTCGATGGAAGCCGGGAAGAAACGGAACATCGCCCACAGGATCGGGAACTGGAGAAGCATCGGCAGACAGCCGCCCATAGGGCTGATGCCGGCCCTCTTGTAGAGGTCCATCTGGGCCTGCTGCTTCTTCATCGCATCCTCCTGCTTGGGATATTTCGCGTTCAACTTGTCGATCTCCGGCTTGATGGCCTGCATCTTTGCCGACGAAGAATAGGACTTGTAGGCAAAAGGCAGGACAACGAGCTTGATCAGGATCGTCATGATCAAGATGATGATTCCAAAATTGGAGATGGATTTCCTCAGGAGATCGAAAGTCGGGATGATGACATACTTCGTGAATATTCCCACGACGCTACCGCCCAACGGGATCATCCTTTCGAACTTCTGGTCGTAGGACTTCAGGGTCTTGTAGTGGTTCGGTCCGAAATAGAACTGGAAAGGAACCACAGTCTCATGCTGGCCCGGCTGGAAATCGGTCCTCACCTTGGCCTGGCAGGTCATGAGGTTGTGCGACTCATCGTCCTCAGGGAAGAACTTGATGTCGAAATCAGCTGAAGTATATTCATTGGGCGCCCTGAAGATCGCAGAGAAGAACTGCTGCTGGAAGGCGAACCAGGCGATCTTGTTGTCTACCCTCTTGCTTGAACTGCGGGAGCGTCCCAGATCGGAAGGCTTTTTCTCACCGGAGAAATAATAGTTCAGCTTGGAATACTGACTCTCATTCTTGTAGCCTTTCTCCATCCTGGGAATGGTCATCGAATAGTCAATGTCAAGGTTGAAGACATTCTTGGGGATGATATTCTCCATGCCGACGAACGAAAGGGCGTTGTCAACGATGTACTCACCTTCGCGGATTGAATATTTCTGCTCGATGTAGCCGCCTCCTGCAAAAGGAAGGCGCATCACGACAGAAGTATCGGTCTTCTCGGCTACATTGAAATTGAATTCCGAAGTATTGACCATCTCACCCGCATAGACCTGCAATGACAGGAGGCTACTCTCCGGCTTGAAGAGATAGAGATCCTCTCCTCCGTAAGTCTTGTAATCCTTCAGCCTTGCAGACCATGGCTGGGCACCCTTTGTGGTGAAAGCAACCTCGAACTTGTCATTGGAGAGAGTAATGATCTGGGCCTCACCATTATGGGCAGCCTCAAGAAGGGAATCCTTGTAGACGGCCTGCTGGGACAGTACACTGACAGAACCATCAGCTAACAACGTACTGTCCTGGCTGGTGGCCTGCCTGAGGGCAGCAGCCTCCACAGCCGCAATCGAGTCAGCCCTGAACTGCTCGACTGCTGCTATTGAGTCCAATTGTGCCTGATAGGCGGCCTGTTTCTGATATTGCTTGTTCTGATAGAAGGTAAAGCCAAACAGGAGCAATCCCATCAGGACAATACCGATTAACGTATTCTTATCCATTCCTTACTTTTCTTCTTCGCTTTCCTGGGCCTTCAGAATCTGGGCCTCAAGTTCCTTGAGTTCCACCTTTGCCGCTTCGATGCGCTCCTGCATCTGCTTGATGAGCGGTTCGGAATTCTTTGACGCGGAGAAGAATCCTATGTTGTTTTCATAAGTAACGATGTCCTGCTGGAGCTTGTTATATTCCTGCACAAGGCGATCCTTCTCACTGAGAGGCTTCCTGGATGAACCAACGCCCCTGCCCTCTGTCCTCGGCCTCCTGGTCGAGAAGTCAGGGAACTTGGCCTGGAACGCCTCAGAGTAGGCTTTCTGCACATTCTCTTTCTCCTTGTAAGGGACAAAACCTATGGCACGCCATTTCTCAGCGAACTCCCTTGCAGCCTCCTGGTCGGCCTCTGCGCCCTTGGACTCGTAAGCATTGATCTCATCAATAAGAGCCCTCTTGGCCTTGAGGTTACCATAGTAATCATTCTCAGGCTTGGAGTTCTTGTCGCGCTCGGTAAAGAAAGCGTCACAGGCGGCACGGAACCTCTTCCAGAGCTGTTCTGACTTCTTGCGAGGCACGGCACCGATCTCCTTCCACTGCTTCTGGAGCTCGATAAGGGCCTCGGTGGTCTTCTTCCACTCCTTGCTGTCCTTTAGAGCCTCAGCCTTCTCGATCAAGGCAATCTTCTTATCCATGTTCTCGTTCATGGAATCCTTGAACTGGGAATAATACTCCCTCTTGCGTGCAAAGAACTTGTCGCAGGCAGCACGGAAACGGTCGTAAATCTTCTGGTTCTCCTTCTTGGTAGCGAATCCGATGGTCCTCCACTTCTTCTGGATCTCCTCGATCTCACTGGAGAGCTGGTTCCACTCGTTGGAAGACTTGACTTCCTTCTCGGCTATAGCCTCGACCTGCTCACAGAGCTTGGTTTTCTCCTCGAGATTCTCCTGCTGCTTCTCCTTCTGGCCCTCGAAATAAGCCTGGTACTTCTTATTGATCACCGCGGTAGCCGCCTTGAAGCGATCCCAGATGGAATCGCGGAATTCCTTGGCCACGGGGCCGAATTCCTTCCACTGCTCATGGAGCTTCTGAAGCTCGCGGAAAGCCTCGACGACATTCTCGTTCTCAGCAAGTTTCTCTGCAGCCTGGCAGAACTCCTCCTTTGCCTCGAGATTCTTCTTGAAGTCCAGGTCGCGAAGGTCGCGGTTGATCTTGACCATGTCGTAGAACTTCTCGACATAGAACTGATAGGTGTCATTCAGGTCGCGGAACTTGGTGGCCGGAACAGGACCGATCTCCCTCCAGCGGTTCTGGAGCTCGCGGAAAGCAGGGAATGTGGAACTGATGTCCTCCTGCTTCTCGACAAGGGTCTTGAGGTCCTCGATGACAGCCTGCTTCTGGACGAAGTTCTCCTCCCTCTGCGCATCCTGCTGCCTGTTGTATTCGGCACGTTCCCTCTTATAATTGGCATATACACCCTTGAAAGCCGCTTCCATAGCCTCGAAAGGATTGTCCTTGACCTCGGCAGGCTGCACCTGGGCAACTTCCTCGATCACATCCTCCCTGGATGACGGCTCGTCCACCTTGGTACCGAGCCCGGCTTCGGCCTTCTCCTTGGAAAGCCGTTTGTAGAAAGCCGACTTGATGGCTTCAGCTTCCTTATATCTCTTCATCCTGTTCTCGTCCTGGGAGAGCCGGTCGAACATGTCAGACAACTCGGCCAGCGACAGGCTGCCAAGATCTACGACGGGTTCAGCAACTGCCTCGACAGTTTCCTCAACTGCTTCAACAGCCTCTTCGGCAACGATAGGAGTCTCAATCTTCGGAGTTTCCTCTACATCTGGGGTGACATTGACCTCAGGTACATTCTCTTCACTCATAATAAATCCTTTTGAGGGTTTAACATCATGCAAACCTACTTTGCATTTTACAAATATACCTAAAAAAAACAATTAAAAAAGTTATTTTTGCAAAAGCTAAATTTCTACCAATGCGCATCGACATCCTCACAGTCGTCCCGGAGCTTCTGGAGAGCCCGCTGAGCCACTCCATAGTGGGTAGGGCAATAAAAAAAGGAATAGTTGAAATTCATGTCCATAACCTTCGTAAATATGGTCTTGGTCCACGTGCCAACGTCGATGACTATTCCTATGGAGGAGATGCAGGCATGGTCATGATGGTCGAACCTGTGGACAGGATGATCGAGGAGCTGAAGGCAGAGCGGGACTACGACGAGGTCATCTACATGTCCCCCGACGGGGAAAGGCTCAACCAGGGAATATCCAACGAGTTGTCCCTCAAGGAGAACCTTATCATCCTCTGCGGACACTACAAGGGAATCGACCACCGCATAAGGGAGCATCTTGTCACCAGGGAAATCTCGGTGGGTGACTATGTAGTCAGTGGAGGCGAAATTCCGGCTGCACTCCTCGCCGATTCAATAATCCGGCTGATACCAGGAGCGCTCACTGACGAGACTTCAGCCCTGAGCGACAGCTTTCAGGACGGTCTCCTCTCCCCTCCCGTCTACACCCGGCCGGCAGACTACAAGGGATGGAAAGTCCCGGATGTCCTCCTGAGCGGAAACCCGAAACTGATCCGTGCCTGGCAGGACGAACAGGCCCTTGAAAGGACCAAGGCCCTGAGACCGGAACTTCTGGAAGGGAATAACGGATAGATAATCAGTTCAGACGGCGTCCGTGACAGAAACGGTACGAAAGGCCGCTGCCACAAGGGCAGAGGTCGTCGGCTGGTACCGGACGGACATAGAGACCAAGAAGCGGATTCCTGCGGATCATTGCAGTGACCGGGTCATCTTCCGACTGGAGTATGACTTTGAGGCAGTTCACCTCATCTGCCGAATGCCCTCGAAGGAGCCATTTGGGAAGCGAGTTTGCATAGGCAGACACGACTTCCATGCAGGCATTGTAGTCCTCGAATGAATCGATCTTGTCCTGCATCCTGGAGACAGCTGAGAAGATTGCCTCCGTGGAATCGTCACCTCCGGTCATCTGGGCGTTCATCCAGATGTCATGTTCCTCATGTACAAGGTCTTCCCCATTGTAACCAAGGTTATCCAGCATCTCCACAAGGCTCATTCCTGCGGGAGAATCCAGGCCGAAAACGAAATACGGAGACCCAGAACCAGCCTTGATGGCATCTTCCGGAGAGAAAGCCTTGAATTCCTCAACTCCAGGATATTCCTTCCTGCCGGAGACTATCTCCTCCGGCTCGAATATGCATGGAGCGCACACGTACGGCTCGCCACCGATGTCGAATCTGCAGAGCTTCATGACCGGGCTTCCTGAGAGCTTCGTAGCGAACTCCTCGACGCTCCAACGGCCGCTCCACTCACAGTAGTCCACCATTTTGTCATAAAACTCGTCGATGGTCATCACCCCATATAGATTGAGGTAACCCAATGCCGCCCTTTCCATTTCAAAAGTTCCGTCTTCCTCCGCAGCCTGAAGGACTCCGTCGATATGTCCGGCCACTATGTCGTACATCTCTTTCGGAATCCAGACACACCTGAAATTCTCATCGGAAGTGTCGGATCCGAGGAGTTTCACGGTTTCAAGCACCGAGGGGAAATCAGGGTATTCAAGGTAGACGGGGACTTCGGGACCGGCTTCCACAAGCTTCTTGAGAAGCCTCAGGTCCCTCTCAAGCATCTTTCTAAGCCATACTTCCGGTCTCTCGACTATGTAGGCGCCAAGCCTTTCGACAAGTTCGCTCTTGCGTACGCGCGAAGGAAGTTCCGCCCCGAAATAGTGGCGGATGTCCTCGAGTTCAATCCTGGGAAAGCTCTCCAGAGCCTTGAATATGATGTCTTTACCTGGCACCTTACTTCTTCCTCCAAAGCGCAGTCATGTCCTCAAGGGTCTTTCCCTTGGTCTCAGGAACAAGCTTCCAGACAAACACAGCCGCAATGAGACAGATAACTCCGTAGAGGGCGTAAGCGAAGAAATGGCTCCAGTTGTACATCGGCACGAAGGTACTTGACACAAGGAAATTGAATATCCACTGGAAAGCCACAGCGATGGCAGTCGCCTCGGAACGGATAGTATTGGGGAACAGTTCAGATATGTAGACCCAGCAGATAGGGCCCCAGCTGAACATGAAGCAGGCGCTGTAGACCATGATGCTGATCACAGGAACCAATGCCGGAAGACTCACGACGTTGCTCAAAGCCACTCCAAGGGCACCGAGTGCCATTCCCAGGGAACCGGAGATGAGCAGAGGCTTCCTTCCGAGCTTCTCGACAGTAAAGACGGCGACCAGGGTAAAACTGATATTGATCACGCCCATGATCACTGTGAACAGCATGTTGTTCGAGACGCCCATGGACTCGAAGATCCTGGGAGCGAAATAAAGCACGGCATTGATACCGATTATCTGCTGGAACACGCTCAGCATGCACCCGATGAAGACAACCATGAAGCCGTAGGCCATGAGCTTTTCCTTCTTTTCAACTGCAGTCTCCTTGATCTCCGACAGGATCTCACGGGCCTTTGCCTCTCCGTTGATGTTGGAAAGCACCGTCATGGCCTCGTCATCACGACCGTTTAGAGCCAGGAACCTCGGAGTCTCCGGAACGAAGAGGATCAGCAAGGCGAATAATCCTGCAGGCACGGCCTCGGAAAGGAACATAACCCTCCATCCTATTGAATTGGTCCACTCCACGACTGCTGGATCAGAAGCATGGGAACGGATGATCAGATAATTCACGAAATACACCACCAGCTGTCCGAAGATGATGGCGAACTGGTTCCATGACACAAGCTTTCCTCTCTTCGATGCCGGAGCAACTTCTGCTATGTACATCGGGCATAGCGCGGAAGCCAGGCCTACACCTATTCCTCCGAGGATACGGTAGCCATTGAAAGCAATGAGGAGGCCCTTCGTCGGAACTCCTTTCTGGAAGAATATGAATTCAGGGAAATATGATCCCAGAGCTGAAAGCAGGAAAAGGATTCCAGCCACGAACAATGTCTTCTTGCGGCCCAGGGAGGATGCCAGGATTCCAGAAATGAAAGCACCTATAATACAGCCTATCAGGGCGCTGGAACTGGTGAAGCCATGGAGGCCGTCTGTATAGTTGAAATCAGAAGCTCCCTTGAAGAAAGCCTGAAGTCCCTTTTCAGCCCCTGAAATGACTGCCGTATCATAACCAAAGAGCAGTCCGCCGATCACTGCAACAAGGACTATCGAAAAGAGATAGAGGGGATTAGCCTTTTGTCTGTACATAACCTACAAAGTGATTTCCGCAAATATAATTCAATTTTCCAACTATTTTTAATAGTTGCAGCATATTTTTTGTAACTCTGCCAGGCTTATTGCGTCATAGTAGAAGCAAACAAATGATTTGAAAATGAGAAAAGTCCTTGTCTCCATCCTTCTTTGCCTCCTGGCCGGTGTTTCCTCCCGTGCCCAGGTGTTCATACTGAATGACAATGTCCTCACAGGAAGGCTTTCGGAGATCCGCGCAACAGTTGTGGATTCCCTCAGCGGCGAACCCATATCTTTCGTATCAGCTTACGTCATACCGGCGAAGGACACAGCCATCAGCAACTTCACCCTCTCTGACGCAGAAGGCAAGGTCAAGCTTGAAGAAGTTCCCTACGGCAATTACTATTTCCACATAGAAATGCTTGGCTACAAGCCGTTTATCAAGGAGCAATATTTCAGGGAAAGGATAGTGGAGCTCGGAACGATCAAGCTTCAGACAGACGACAAGTACCTGAAGGCTGCAGTTGTCACCGACGTAGGTAATCCTATAGTGGTCAAACAGGACACAGTGGAATTCAACGCATCGTCTTTCCAAGTGGGAACAAATGCAATGCTGAAAGACCTCCTCAAGCGAATGCCTGGAATGGAAGTAACGGATGACGGGAAAGTGAAGTTCAATGGAGAAGAGATTGACAAGCTGACTGTCGGGGGACGTACATTCTTCTTCGGAGACCAGTCCACCGCCCTCAACAACCTCCCCGCTTCAGTCGTGGACAAGGTCAGGGTCATAGACAGGGAGTCCGAAAGCACAAGGGCCACCGGCCTTCAGGACGGCAACCGCGAAAAGGTTCTGGATGTTGGGTTAAAGAAGGAATATGAGAAAGGCTGGTTCGGAAATGCAGGGATCAAGGGAGGGACAACTCTGGCAGGCAGCGAAGAAGATCCCCTGCGTGACAATCGAGGTCTCCTGTACAGCGGCAACGTCCTTGCGTCAGCTTATTCAGAGAAAGACCAGCTGACACTCATCGGCAACGGGATGAACATCAATGACTCGAACGGCGTTGTTTTCGTGGCCTATGGTGATGAAAGTGATGCAAACGTCCTCCTTGGAGGAGGGCTATCTTCTGCAGCTCAGGCCGGATTCAATTACAACACTTCCAGGATCAAGAACGTAGAATCCACGGTTGGAGCCAACTATAAATATGGTGACACAATGAACGGTTCATCCTCGGCACGCACCACCTTCCAGGAAGACGGCAACCTGTTTTCCACAGCCGACAATTCCAGCCGGCAGTTCTCCAACTCGCTCAGCGCCAACATGGAATTCCAGAAGGAAAAGGGGAATTTCAGGTTCCACTTCAGACCGCAGTTCAACTATTCAAAGGACAACACTCACAGTACATCGTCTTCAGAGACTATGAAGGAAGGGCTTTCTGTCAACCAATCCGAAGGCAACAACAGCTCCTTGTCCACAAACCGCTCCATGTTTGCTTACGGCGACTTTACCTTCAGGGACATCGGAGGAAAAAAGAACCGCGTGTTCTCTGTCAACTACAATGGTTCCTATGATGATACGGATGGGGAAAGCAATGAAAACAGTTTCATGAGAATGATCTCGGGAGAAGACAACAGGTCCCTCAAGTACATCTCCAACGGAGACTCCTACCAGCTTAGCGGAGGTTTCAATTACGGAGAGCCTATTGGGGAAAAATGGTTGCTCTCCACCCAAGCCCGTTGGTCATATTCCAATAGGAACAGCATACGTGATGCCTTTGATGCTGCTGGACGGAACGACTACTATTCATCTGAATCCAAGAACCGGTCCATAACCCAAGGATATGGTTTGACCGCCCAATACAAATTCAAGGAAGGCACATGGCTCACCTTAGGTGCAAGGGTCAACGGTATGTTGAACGAAACCTTCTCCAGAAGTTTCAATGTGTCCGATACAACCGGATTGGGAGAATGGAGCTGGTTCCTTACCCCAGAATTCAGATTCCAGCACACTGCTGGGACGAACCGTTTCAACATCTCCGCTTCAGGTACCAACCAGAAGCCTGGGAACTCCAGGATGCTACCAACAATGAACATAATGGATCCATCCAGGCCGACGCTCGGAAACATCTACCTGAAACCCTACGGCAACACCTTCGTGAATCTAAGTTGGACCAACAACAACAGGGAAAAGTTCTCAACCGTCATGGCCTACTTGTTCGGCAACTTCAACACCAACCCGATAACCTTTGCCCGCTGGTACGATTCTGACGGTATCCTCTACTCCATTCCAGTCAACTCGCGCAAAAACTCTGTCAACATCTCAGGTTCCGTCAGTTACACCACTCCTCTCGATCAGAAGAAGAAATGGTTCCTCACGGCTGGTCTGAACGGTAGTGCAATACGCTCAACAAGCTACCAGGCCAAAGGGACGCTGCCCGGCCTCGACAAGGACTCATTCGATTATAGCACTTTTATGGACTCGTTCTGGGGGAATGCAGAAGGGGACCTGTTCTATGGAGGGAAGAGCGGTTTCGCTGAGAGCGACACCAGAGTCTACTCCCCTTCAGTGAGTCTTTCACTTAAATACACATCCGGGAGTTTCACAGGGAGGGCATTTTCCTCAGTTTCAGGACGCATAGCCCGCTATTCCCTTGATGCCAATGCCAACATGAACACCTTGGATTCCGATTTCGGGCTCGGTGCCAACTATAGGACAAAGCATGACTTCGAGTTCGATACGGACTTCAGTTACGCCTGGTACAAAGGCTATTCAGCGGGCTACGGAGCTCCTGAATGGAAGTGGAACGGAGAAATCTCCAAGAACATCAAAGCCTTCACATTGAGCATCAAGATCAACGACATCCTCAACCAGACCAGGAACCTAACCCACACTGTCACCGCCAATTATGAGGAAGACACCTATCGCCTCGTGATGGGTCGTTACATCCTGTTCGGAGTCAAGTGGAATTTCGGCAAGATGAATGCTGCCCACAGCCGGAGGGCCCAGAGTGCAGCCATGAATATGATCTTTTAGCATCATCTGTGGCACATATCTTGATTCCAAGGAGTCAAAAGAGTTTTCGCCATGAAAAAAATACTTGTCTTGACAGTTCTCCTGGCAATCTCAGGAAGCTTGTTTGCCCAAAACATCTACAGAAGAGACCAAGACGACTGGAACCGTCCATTGTTCGAGCCCGAAGGCCCGGCAGGTCCCGGGATAGAAATGGCCTACTGGCAGCCTTTCGATGACATGGTAGGCTATTCCATCTACGGCAGCCGATATCGCAAGGCAAAAGCCAACAGGAACTGGGGAGTGTTCTTCTGCGAAGTCATTGCACCGATCAGCGCACTTGTCGCAATCGGAGGAATTGAAAATGACACGCCCGGAGCCACGATCGTAGGCGTCGCAGGCCTCGCCGGCAGTCTTGGAGCCGGGATCCCTCTCTGGCGTAAAGGCCGGCGCGAACTCGACCGGATGCTTGACGACTATGCACGCCGCTACGCCCCGAGACCATATTCATCATCGATCTCGGCAGGTCCCACACGGAACGGCATCGGCCTGGCTCTCAATTTCTAAAGCATGAACCTTCTTCTTAGCGAAATGCTGAAGCATGAAGACCCCTCCCAGGTGGAGGGGCTTTCCCGTTTCTTCAAGACCGGACCGGGTGAATATGGTGAAGGCGACCTTTTCCTAGGAATAAAAGTTCCCGTCACCCGCTCCGTGGTGAAAGATTGCTGGAAGGGCACGTCATTCGAAGACCTGAAGGAATGTCTGGCCAGCGGCTATCATGAAGTCAGGCTTGCCGGATTGCTTACCCTTGTAGAAATATTCTCCCATTCCAGAAAAGATCCTTTGGTGCAGGAACGCTGCATCGGTTTCTACCTCGCGCACACGGAGCGGATCAACAACTGGGACCTGGTCGACCTTTCATGCTACCAGCTGCTCGGCTCATGGCTTATGGACAAGGACAGAAGCCTCCTCTACGACCTTGCAAGGAACGGCAAAAGCATCTGGGAGCAGCGTATCGGCATCGTAAGCACGATGGCATTCATCCGGAAAGGCCAGCTGGATGACACCTTTGCAATTGCTGACATGCTCCTCGACCATCCCCATGACCTTATCCATAAGGCGACAGGATGGCTCCTTCGGGAAGCCGGCAAACGGGACGGATCCGCCCTCAGGGAGTTCCTCGCCACCCGCTACATGAATATGCCGAGGACCATGCTTCGCTACGCCATCGAGAAGTTCCCCGAAGAAGAAAGACAGCAGTACCTAAAGAAAAAAGAGTAGCACCGGAAGATGCTACTCTTTTTTTGTGGAGCATAGGAGAATCGAACTCCTGACCTTTTGAATGCCATTCAAACGCTCTACCAACTGAGCTAATACCCCGTTTTCGGACTGCAAATATAACAACATTCCTTGAATCCGCAAAATTTTTGAAGGGAAAAGCTTCCCTAAACAGCGTTTCATGTAACTTATTGAAATCTGGACTGATACAAAAAACGCATAGGAAAAATACCTATGCGTTTTTCATAACAGATTATATTTCAACTACTTCTAGGAAACGGTCTCGTCCTGGAACTTGAGGACCGGCTGGCGGGCAGCCGTAGTCTCATCCGGACGTGTGATCGGAGCGTTGTGAGGAGCGCTCTTGAGGATAGCAGGATCCTCGGCGGCCTCAGCAGCTATCTCCCTCATGACCTCGATAAAGGCATCGAGAGTCTCAAGCGACTCAGTCTCGGTGGGCTCTATCATAATGGCCTGATGGAAGAGCAGAGGGAAATAGATGGTAGGGGCATGGAAACCGAAATCGAGCAGCCTCTTGGCCACGTCGAGAGTCGTTGCACCCTCCCTTTCGAGAGTACCGTCTGCAGCCTTCCTGGATCCGTCATCCACAAGCCCGTCGAAGACGAACTCATGCTTGCAGATAGAAGGGATGGGCAGTTTGTAGCAATCCTTAAGGCTTTCCTTGATATAGTTGGCAGCCAGGGTCGCAAACTTGCCGGCCAGCTTAACATTCTGCTTTCCAAGAGTCAGGATATAAGCATACGCCCTGAGGATAACACCGAAGTTTCCGAGGAAACCGGAAACCTGACCGGCGCTCTTCTCGTCACTGCATACCACGTCGAAGGTACCGTCTTCCTTCTTGACGACCTTCGGGACAGGGAGATAAGGAACGAGTTTCTCGCACACTCCGACAGGACCCGAACCGGGACCGCCACCACCGTGAGGAGTGGAGAACGACTTGTGGAGGTTGAGATGCATGATGTCGAATCCCATGTCGCCGGGACGGACCATTCCGATCAAAGGGTTCATGTTGGCTCCATCGTAATAGAGAAGGCCACCGCACTCATGGACGAGTCCTGCGATCTCCCCTATCTCCTTCTCGAACAGGCCGAGGGTGTTGGGATTGGTCATCATGATACCAGCGATGTCATTGCCGAGAAGCGGCTTGAGGTCAGCCACATCCACAAGACCGTCCGCATTGGACTTGACAACCACGACGTCGAGTCCACAAACAGCTGCGCTGGCAGGGTTGGTGCCATGGGCGCTGTCCGGGACTATCACCTTCGTCCTCTTCAGGTCACCGCGAAGCAGATGGTACTGGCGCATGATCATAAGGCCCGTCAGCTCACCATGGGCTCCGGCGCAAGGGTTGAAAGTGAACCCAGCCATGCCGGTGAGAGCCGAAAGGGACTTCTCCATGTTGTAGTAGACCTCAAGGGCACCCTGAACGGTGCATGCAGGCTGAAGCGGATGCAGGGCCTGGAAACCCTTCATGCCGGCAATCTCCTCGTTGATCTTGGGGTTGTACTTCATGGTGCAGCTTCCAAGGGGATAGAATCCGGTGTCGACACCGAAGTTCATCTGGGAGAGGTTCGTGTAGTGACGGACCACGTCGATCTCACTCACCTGCGGCAATGCAGGAGCCTCGCTCCTGAAAAGGTTGGCAGGAATGGATCCCTCGGCAGGCTCAGGAATCGTCATTTTTCCGAAGGAATAGCCGGTACGGCCTTCCTTGGACAGTTCGAATATAAGCTTATCGTAATATTTCATATTCCTAGGCCTCCTTCACCAATGCGACCAGGGCGTCAATCTCTTCCTTGGTCCTTCTTTCAGTTGCACAGAATGTGACATACCCCTCCTCGGTAGGAAGGGCGGCGAAGAATCCGCCTTCCAGGAGTTTCTTCTGAAGCCTGTCCACGGGGACGAGAGGCTTGAGAGCGAACTCCTTGAGGAATGGCTGGTCGAACGCCTCCTCGAACTTACCGGTCTTGAGAAGTTCGTCATGGAGGTAATGGGCTGCAGCGCAGGAACGGCTGTTGACCTCCTTCAGACCTTCAGGTCCCATCAGGGACATATAGACAGTCACGAAGAGGGCCATGAGGCTTTCGTTCGAGCAGATGTTGGAAGTAGCCTTCTCGCGACGGATGTGCTGTTCGCGGGCCTGAAGTGTCAGGCAGAAGCAACGGCGGCCTTCGGTGTCGCGGGTCTCTCCCACGATCCTACCGGGAAGCTTGCGGAGATATTCCTTCCTGCAAGCCATGAAGCCTACATAAGGGCCTCCGAAGGTCATCGGGATACCAAGGCTCTGGCCGTCACCGACTGCTATGTCGGCTCCCCACTCTGCGGGAGTCTTCAGGACTCCGAGGGCTGAAGGGTCGCAATATTCAATGAATAATCCACCTTCCTCATGAATCGCATCTGCGAAGCCCGTGAGGTCCTCGACGATTCCGAAACGGTTGACAGAAGGAACGATGACACCGGCCACGTCACCCTTGGAAAGCTCGGCCTTCATGTGGTGGGGGCAGGTGTGCCCGTCCATCACGGGAAGGTAGCCAAGAGGAATCCCATGGTACTTCGCGTAGGTCTCGATAGTACGTATAACATTAGGCAGCAAGGTCTTGGAGACAAGCACGCGGGTCTTCTTCCTGGTGCACGAAGGAGCCATCTTCACGGCCTCGGCAGCAGCGGTTGGACCGTCGTACATCGAAGCGTTGCTGACATCCAGCCCGGTGAGGGCGCAGATCATGCTCTGGTACTCGAATATGTACCTGAGAGTACCCTGGGAAATCTCTGCCTGATAAGGAGTGTAGGCAGTGAGGAACTCGGACCTGGAGATGATGTAGGGGACGACAGAAGGAGTGTAGTGGTCGTAGGAACCCTGCCCGACGAACACCTTCAGCTTCGCATCCTTTGCATCGAGTTTCTCGAAGAAGCTTCTGACCTCCTCTTCCGACATTGCGTCGGGAAGGTCGTACTCACCCTTGTAGATGAAGTCTTTAGGGACATCGGAATAGAGGTCGTCCATCGACCCGACTCCGATGCGGTCCAGCATGGTCCGGACATCATCTTCAGTGTGAGGGAAATACTGGAATGTCGCCATGTCTACTTCTCGGAAAAAGCCTTGTAAGCGGCAGCATCCATGAGGGCCTCGACCTCTGCGGGATCGCTCATCTCGACCTTGATGATCCATGCCTCGTAGGCATCCTCGTTGATCTTCTCAGGAGCGTCCTCAAGTTCAAGATTGACCTCGACGACCTTTCCGGAGACAGGGATAAGAAGCTCGCTGGAAGCCTTGACACTCTCGAGTGCACCGAACTCTTCGCCGGCCTCGAACTCGTCGTCAACCTCGGGAAGGTCAGCATAAGTGATGTCACCAAGCTCATGCTGTGCGAAATCGGAGATACCGATGACAGCCACATTGCCTTCAACCTTTACCCACTCGTGGTCCTCGCTGTAACGGAGGCCTTCTACTACTTTGCTCATGATTAATTGTTTTTAATGTTGATTATCAATTACTTCTTATAATTTGTCTGATAGAATCTCTTCTTTACGACCTTGCCGGGGAAGACCTTCTTGCGGATCCTCACGAACAGCGGGGTGTCAAGGGCTCCGTTTTCCCTGTTGACGAGGGCGAAGCAGATGCTCTTCTCCAGGGAAATACTGTGGTAGCCTGTGGTCACAACTCCGACCTCGGTACCATCTTCAAGCTCTACAGGATAGCCGGCACGAGGGATGGCCTTGTCCTGGAGCTCGATTCCCACGAGCTTCTTTGCAGTACCGTTGGCCTTCTGGTCAGCCACGGCCTCCTTGCCGATGAACTCGTCCTTGTCAAGCTTGCAGAACATGCTGAAGCCAGCCATCACAGGAGAGATTTCGGGAGTAAGCTCGTCGCCATAGAGAGGCAGGCCCGCTTCGAAACGAAGGGTGTCACGGCAGCCGAGCCCGCACGGAGCGACCCCAGCCTTCAGGAAAGCCTCCCAATACTTGACAATGAGCCTGTGGGAAGCATAGATCTCGAAACCGTCCTCGCCGGTGTAACCGGTACGGCTGATGATGACTCTCTGGCCCTCATCCTCAAAATCCTTGAAGGTGTAGAAAGTCAGTTCTGCAGCATCGGCAGCGAAAGGCAGGACCTTTACGAGGGTCTCTTCGGCCAGAGGGCCCTGAAGGGCGATCTGTCCCCAGTTGTCCGACTGGTTGTCGATCTTGACGTCAAAACCGTCGCAGTGTTCCTTGATCCAGGTGAAATCCTTCTCAATGTTGGCTGCATTGACCACGAGGAGATAGTGATCCGGCTCAAACTCCTTGTAGACAAGAAGGTCATCCACGGTACCTCCGTCCGGGTACAGCATCATGCCATAGAGGACCTGGCCGGGAACCATGGGACGTATGTCATTTGTGAACACATGGTTCACGAACTTTTCAGCATCAGGACCGCACACGAAGATCTCGCCCATGTGGGAGACATCGAACATACCGACCTTGTTGCGGACGGCAAGATGCTCCTCGGTGATTGAGGAATACTGTATCGGCATGTCAAATCCGGCAAACGGACTCATCTTGGCTCCGAGAGCCAGGTGGCTGTCATGAAGACAGGTAAGATTAAGCATTTCTTCCATTATGGTTATCAATTATGTAACAATATCCTAGTCTCTTAAAACCTCATCCCTTATCCTCCAGTCGCCATAGGGATCCATCACGGCTTCGGCTTTGTCCTGAGCCTTAGTCTCCAGGTTGAAGAACAGGTCCATTCCGAGCTTTGCCTCGAGCTCGTCGACGGTCATCGTGTAATGCGTAAGGTTCCTGACGCAGGCTTTATTCGGGAATATGAAGCCGATGGCGGCATACGTCCCATCCTTCCGGCGGGCCAGCAAGGCCTTGAAGAAGGAATCCGGGACCATCACATGGTTCTGACCGATATGCTTGGGATTGTTGTATTCGAATATAGGGCCGCAGACCACCCAGATTCTCTTGTAATAACGGGCTTCGTAACGGACCTGCTTCTCAAGGTCGTTCCACGCACCTGAATTCAGGTTGTGGTTCTGCGGGCAGACGTTGCTCAGGTAGAAACTCTCCTTCATCGTCTGGGAACTCCACCTCATGTCAGCGGCCGGGGCCATGTGGCCACGGTCGTAGCCGGAACCGACGTAATCCCTGTCATAGGCCTGGCGTCCCTTGATCAAGGGATCCGGTTCGAACCGGTCTTCCCTGCTCCTGAACCCGGTTTCGAGTTCGGTCGCAAGCAGCTCGTAAGCCACCCAGTTGGGAACACGGTAATCGGAATTGTAAGAAAGGGCGTAACCCATGTGCTCGATGACAGTCCCTTCGTTATCTTCCAACCTGTAAGGTATCTCCAAACGGGACATCAGTTCCTTGTCAGGAACCCATTCCCCGTCGGACAGGACGGCAGGATTGTCAGAAGCGCTTTCAGAGCCGCCCCAGACAAAATGGTAGGCTGTACCCAGAAGAGCCAGGACTATAAGGGTTATGATGGATGTTTTCTTCTGCTTGTCCATATTCCTACAAAGCGAGTCTCAGGCCGAAAGTTCCTTTGAAGTTCTTACCGGGCATGTATGAACGGTTGGTGATGCGGCAGGCATCCCAACGCGCGGCGCAACTGCCTCCGCGGAGTATCCTTGTACCGCCCTCGAGCGCCCCGATGGGGTTGGTCTGGGGAGATGTAGTATATTCGGAAGCCCTGTCATAACACCACTCCCAGACATTGCCGCTCATGTCGTAGAGGCCGAGCTCATTAGGCTTCCTGGTAGCGACTTTCTGCGGCTTTGAATCAGCATTGTCGAGAAACCACATGACGGATTTCATGTCGTTTCCACCGCTGAAGCCATAGTGGCGGGAGAACTTGCCTCCGCGGGCAGCATATTCCCATTCGGCCTCGGTCGGAAGGCGGAACTTCCTTCCGGTCATGGCGTTGAGCTTACGGAGAAAAACCTGGCAGTCATACCATGAGACATTACCTACCGGCTTCATCGGCTCGTCCGCATCATTGAGATAAGGAACAGTTCCCATCACTGCATGCCACAGTCCCACTGTCACCTCTGTCTCCCCTATCTCGTAGTCGTCCAAAGTCACCTCATGGGCATTCTTCTCATTGTCAGGCACCTTGAAATCCAGGTAAGGGCTGTCGGACTCGTTGAAGCCCATTGAATATTTTCCCCCTTGGACCTTCACCATCTTGAAAGCGACGTCTCCGACAGAGAACTTTTCAGGAAGCCCATCTGCGGCATCGATCTTTTCACGGTCGATCGTGGTACCGTCCAATGGGCCAAGGATGTCTTCGGTCAGAGGATCGTCGGTCACCTGGACGAGGCGGAAACCGACCTTAGCCCTTCTGGTGTGGGAATCGATGCTCATCCTCTCAAGGGTTGTACGGGCAACCTTCTGAGAAGTCTCCTTTGGGCCACGGGGATTGACCATAAGGCTCATCGGGACGAAATAATCGTCTTTCGTGGCGTCTTCCGGAACCTCATCATAACTGTCGAGGCACCATTCCGCAACGGCTGTGAATTCCTTGTCTCCGCAGACCTTATGGGCATATTCCCACTGGGCCTCGGTCGGAAGTGAATATTCCTTACCTGAGAGTATCGATAATTTCTTGATAAACTTGGCGGCATCCGCCCAAGAGACCATGTCGACAGGAGCGTCAGGGTCCTTCACGTAACTGGGATTCTTTCCCATGACTTCTGTCCAGAGGGCTTGCGAGACGGGCTTGGCACTGATCGCGAAACCGTCAAGCGCTACAGGTTGGGCGATCCCATGTGTAACCTTCCTGCGGTTGTCAACCGAGATGCCCATCGTGAAACTGCCGGCCGGAACCTCGATCATCTCAAGTCCGGAAGCCACCAGCGGCCCTGCAGAAGGCTTGCAGGACAGCACGGAAAGGGCCAGCACAACGATTGCGGCAAAAGTAAAAATCCTGTTCATACAGACAGATTCCGTATATCCCACAAATATATGAAAAAAGAAGAGGATGACCAAGACTGGTCACCCTCTTCAAATCGCTTATCCTTCGGACTAGTACTCTACCACCGGAGGAAGGACCTTCGCCTGGTCGATCATCTTCTGAACCATCTTCTCAGTAGGGACTACCTTGGTAAGATGTTTCTCCTCATTGACCTCGGTCATCTTTGCAACGAGGTTGGCGGCAACCCTGTGCTGGAATTCCTTCACGGTGTCGACTCCGGATGCCTCGAGAAGTTCGGAGAACTGAGGACCGACGCCCTTGATGCGGAAGAGATCTGCATGGTTTACCCATGTGAGGATGAGCTTGCCGGTAATGCCGGTTGTCTCCTCGAGTTCCTTGCGGCCCTTGGGGGTCTTTCCCCTTTCAAGGAGCTGGTCAACTGTTTCAACGCCTGCGGCGACGAGTTTCTCGGCATAGACCGGTCCTACGCCCTGAATGTCGATAATCTTGTAAGTCATTGTGATAAGATATTTGAAATGAATAACAAAGTTCTGCTATCCAAATATAATCAAAATCTTTAACTTGACAAATTTTTCGTCAGAAGGTCTGCACATATTGGATGTCCTTCTTGAGCATAACCTTAGGCTCCATGAGGTAGACTTTCTGGAAAAGGCGGAACTGGTTGACCTTGGAAAGGTAGACCTTGTCCTCGTGCTTTCCCTTGCGCCACCACTTGTAGAAGCCGATCGGATCGTTCTCGAAGGGGATCTTGGCCACTATGTCCGATGAATAACCAGGGAAGTCAATCGTCACGTTCAAACCCATGTACTGCTTGAAATACACAGGATCAGCCCTGCGGAGCTTGCTGACAAGAGGATTAAGGACTTCGATCTGGTCGACTTGAAGTGTCTTTTCGCGGATTATCATCTTATGGATCCTGACAGGGTCGTAGTTGAGCCAGGCACCCAGTTTGAGTGTCTTTGGGCCCTCTGGAGTGTCGAGGGTAAGCTCATCCATCGAATAGTAGATTTTCTCAGGATCGAGAGGATAGATAGGTTCCGAATCCGCCATATTTGGCAAATATAGCGAAAAAAAACCTCTTGCACAAGTGTGCAATGCAGGAAAAACCTTTTATTTCAGATATGCATCGGTCATCACGCGGCCGCTCCGGGCAATGAAATCGGCAAGAGCCTTACCTTTCAACATGCCGTTTGCCAGAAGTGCCAAGTCAGTCACCTGCTTTAGCATTTCGCTGCCGGCAGCATATTCCTCGACCTTTTCCTTGTTCTCCTTCATGCCTTCCACTATCTTGGCCATCAACGGATTCTGCAGATTGGCCGTGATGTTGAACGACTCAGGCATCTCTCCGTAGAAGTTCATTCCGCCGCCCAGGGCGCTCATTTCGCGGTAACGCCTCATGAATTCATTGCGGGTGATGAGAATTGGAGCAGCATCTTCACCGAGGTTGTCTGCCTCGACATAATACTCATTTTCCTTTGGCAGGACAGCCTTGAACATTGATTCGAGAGCCTTCTTGTCTTCCTCGGCGAGTTCTGGCTTCACCTTCTCCTCCTTCGGGATAAGGTTATCAGCCGAATCGGAATCTACGCGGGCGAACCTTGTGTTATCGATCTTCTGCTCCAGCAGGTTCACGAAGTGGGCATCCAGTTCGCAGTCCATCAGCAGGACGTCGTAGCCCTTGTTCTTGGCAGCCTCGATGAAAGGATACTGAGCATCTACATCCGTTGCGTAAAGGTAGACCACCTTCTTGTCCTTGTCTTTCTGGGTGTCCTCGATAGCCTTGCGGTAGTCCTCGAGGGAGAAGAACTTGCCGTCCGTGTTCTTCAGGAGGGCGAACTTGAGTGCCCTCTCGCAGAACTTCTCGTCAGAGAGCATTCCGTACTCGATGAAGAGCTTCAGGTTGTCCCACTTGCTCTCCCAGGCGCTGCGCTCGTTCTTGAATATCTCCTCAAGCCTGTCGGCGACCTTCTTGGTGATGTACGTGGAAATCTTCTTGACATTCTCATCGGCCTGCAGATAGCTCCTGGAAACGTTCAGGGGAATATCCGGGGAGTCGATCACGCCGTGCAGCAGGGTCAGGAAGTCAGGGACGATGTTCTCCACATGGTCCGTGACGAACATCTGGTTGCAGTAGAGCTGTATGTTGTTCTTCTCGATGGCCATCCTCTCCTTTATCTTCGGGAAATAGAGGATACCTGTGAGATTGAACGGATAGTCGACATTCAGGTGGATGTAGAACAGGGGTTCCTCCTTCATCGGATAGAGGTCCTTGTAGAACTTGACGTAGTCCTCCTCCTTAAGCTCGGAAGGTTTCCTTGTCCAGAGCGGCTCGATACCGTTGATGACATGGTCCTTGTCAGTGTCGACATATTTCTTGTCCTTCCACTCCTGCTCCTTGCCGAAGACGATCGGGACGGGCATGAACTTGCAGTACTTGCCGAGCAGCTGGCTGATCTTGCCCTTCGTGCCGTAATCCTTGGCGGAATCGTCGTCGAGGAACAAGGTGATGACTGTTCCACGGTCAGTTTTCTTGGCAGGTCCCATCTCGAACTCAGGGTCGCCCTCACAGCTCCAAAGCACTGCCTCAGAACCTTCCTTCCAGGAAAGGGACTCGATAGTGACCTTCTTCGCCACCATGAAGGCCGAATAGAAACCAAGGCCGAAATGGCCTATGATGTTCTGGTCCTTGTATTTCTCAAGGAACTCCCCTGCTGAAGAGAATGCGATCTGGTTGATGTATTTGTCCACCTCCTCAGCCGTCATTCCGATACCGTTGTCGATGACCTTGAGGGTCTTTTTCTTCTCGTCCAGTTCGACGCTGACCTTCAGGTCGCCGAGCTCGCCCTTGAACTCGCCGCTCGAAGCCAGGGCCTTCATCTTCTGGGTTGCATCCACTGCGTTCGCCACCAGCTCGCGGAGGAATATCTCATGGTCTGAATACAAAAACTGCTTGATAACCGGGAATATGTTCTCAGTCGTCACACCGATCTGTCCTTTGCTTTTCATATCTGTTGTTATTTTCTTGTTTATATTCTCTATTCAATTCTAAATTCGGCAATCAGAAGTGGTCCCTCCAGGAACCACTGCCACCCTCGGCACGTTAAGAGGGGGGACCGGAGCGAAGCGAACGGTGGGGTCGAGCGGAGCGAGACGGTTCCGAAGGGACCACTTCCGATTGCAATTATTCATTTGAGTATTCAATGAACAACAAAACCGGCCGCAGGGCTGCAGCCGGTTCCTATGGAGTCAAATTGCGTTCCAGAGTCGAAGTGCTGACAAAATGTCACCAGGCCGGTCCTCAGAGTCCTTTGGTAGAAGATATGTCATAACAAAACATCGAGGACCTCTTTGTCAACCCCGAGAAGACGGGATAGCTGAGATTGCTGAGCCTGCTGCGGACAGCTGACGGCTTGCCACACGCGTTCTGGTGAAGACGCAGCAGCGCTGCCTATTTGTAGAGGAAGCGCTTGATTGACATCTTGGGAGTCTTCTCGAAGCGCTGCTCCTGGATCTCGACCTTGGTCAACTGGCTGTAGTTGGGCAGCTTCTTGTTGGAATTCTGGCGGACCTTCTCGGGAATGTCGGAGATTGTCTCTTCATCGAGGTTGTCCCTCTTGATGGCATCCTGGTCGAGGTACACGAGGGCGACAAGCTTGGAAGCCCTGTCAACCACCAACGACTCACCCACATAGGGCTGGTCATTGATCACCGCCTCAACCTCTTCGGGATATATGTTCTGGCCGTTGGCCGAAAGGATCATAGACTTGCTGCGGCCCTTTATGAATATATTCCCGTCCTTGTCCATGATGCCAAGGTCGCCGGTCTTGAGGTAACCATCATCCGTGAAGGCATTGGCTGAAGCCTCCGGATTCTTGTAGTAGCCGATGCAGATGTTCGCACCCTTCGCCTGGATCTCTCCGGCGATGTGCTCGGGATCCTCGGAATCGATCCTCACATGGGCGCAGGTTACTGGCTTGCCGCAGGAGCCGGCCACATAGTCCTTGTACCCGATATAGGCCAGCAGAGGGGTCGCCTCAGTCATGCCATAGCCCACCATGTAAGGCAGCTTGATCCTCTTGAACCACTTCTCCACCTCAGGGCTGACGGGCGCTCCACCAAGGATGAACTCCTGGACCTCACCGCCGAAGGCATCGATCATCTTGTCATGGATCTTCTTGTAGATGATGTTCCTGACACCGGGAATGGCGCAGAGGAACTTCATCACGGGCTTGTCCACTATGGGTTTCACCTTGGACTTGAATATCTTCTCCATCACAAGAGGCACGGTGATAAGCTGGTAAGGCTTCACCTGCTGGAAGGCCTTCATCAGAGTCGATGGAGTCGGAGTCTTTCCGAGCCAGTAGATCGCTGTACCGTAGCAGAGCGGATAGATGAACTCAGTCACCAGGCCGTACATGTGAGCCATAGGCAGCATGGAGATCATCCTCTGGTGCTCATTCGTGGGCCTGTTGACCTGGCTGAACTCTATGGTGGCACAGAAGTTCCTGTAAGTCAGCATGACGCCCTTCGGATTGCCGGTAGAGCCGGAGGTGTAGTTAATCACCGCCAGGTCGTCCCAGTTGTCTATCGGGTACTTCACGTCCTTGGGGCCGAAGCCATCAGGATACCTTCCGGCAAAGAGATTGTCGATGTTGTCCCACACGGCCTTTACCTCAGGCTCCGCGCTGTAAAGCACCTTCAAGTTATCGACATCCATGACGAACTTGATCTCGGGAGTCTTCGAGATGTCCAGCTTGGCGAACTTGTCGGCATTGGTCATCAAGGCGATGCTGTCCGAATGTCCCAGGAGGAACTCCACGTTCTCTGGCGTGAAATCCGCCAGGATCGGCACCACGACTGTCTCGTAGGTGTTGACAGCCAGGTAGGACATGCCCCAACGGGCGCTGTTGCGTGCCCACAGGGCAATGTGCTGGCCCTTCTTGACGCCGACAGTCTCGAAGAATATATGGAACTTCTCGATGAGGGTCGCCATCTGGGCATAGGTGAATGATTCGCCGTCAATAGTGTTCAGGGCAGACTTGTCCCAAAACTTCGCAGTAGCGTTCTGAAGTAAAGAAAGATAATGGTCCATAAAGCAAAAATACTTATCGGAAGTGAAAATTCAAATGAGAGAATATGTTATCTTTGTCCCTGAAGCCAGATAATTTGTAAAAACCGATTATTTGTGGCGAAAATCTTAGTTGACTATGAAGAAAAAGCCTATAGTAGCCCTGATCTACGACTTTGACGGGACCCTTTCTCCCGGCAACATGCAGGAATTCGGATTCATCCAGGCGGTCGGCAAGACTCCTAAGGAGTTCTGGACCATGAGCGACGGACTCGCTGCCGGGCAGGATGCCAGCAACGTTCTCTCCTACATGAAGATGATGTTCGACGAGGCCCGGAAGAACGGCATCACCCTGCGCCGCTCCGACTTCCGGCGCTTCGGCCAGCATATCCAGCTGTACGACGGAGTGAAGGGCTGGTTCAAGGCTGTCAATGAATATGGGGCCGCACATGGCGTCCAGATAGAGCACTACATCAACTCCTCCGGTCTGAAGGAAATCATCGAAGGCTCCCCCATCGCTTCAGAATTCAAGCACATATTTGCCTGCACCTACATCTACAACGAGGCCGGCGAAGCGGTCTGGCCGGGTATTTCCGTGGACTACACCGCCAAGACTCAGTTCATATTCAAGATCAGCAAGGGAATATTCAGCGCCCACGACAACAAGAAGGTCAACGAAAGCGTGGCCGAGGACAAGAAGCGCATCCCCTACCCCCAGATGATCTACTTCGGGGACGGCGAGACCGACATCCCCAGCATGAAGATCGTGACCATGTTCGGAGGCCACTCCATAGCGGTCTACGACCCTTCAAACGAGAAGAAAAAGGCTTTCGCCGAGAAGCTCAAGAAGCAGAAACGAGTGAGCTTCACAGCGCCAGCCGACTACAGGACAAACGGCCGAACCTTCAAGGTCGTCTGCGCCATCATCGACAAGATCAAAGCCGACTATGAACTCAAGCAACTGGAATAATTCGTTTCTTTGAACAAGTTCAAGAATAACATCATGAAAAAGATTCTCATCATTGTTTCGGCCTTGCTGCTGCCGGTTCTTTTCGGATGCGCCCCAAAGAAGGCTGCCACGCAGGAAGGGACGTACACCTATTCAGTCCAAAAGATCTGGGATGAGGGCACCCATGCTGCGTTCACTTCGCTGATAGAGTTCAACGGCAAGTACTACTGCTCGTTCCGCGAAGGGTACAGCCACATATTCGATGAAAACGGGAACGCCGAGGGGCACATCAGGGTCCTTGAATCCACTGATGGCGAGACCTGGGAGCCGGTCCTCGACAAAGGCATAGAAGGAATAGACTGCCGTGACCCCAAACTGTGCGTCACTCCCGACGGAAGGATCATGGTACTGTTCGGAGGTTCACTCTACCGCGACAGGAAGCTCATGTCGCAGCAGGGCTATGTGATGTTCTCCAAGGATGGCAAGACATATTCAGAGCCCGAGAAGATCGTCTATGACCCGAAGCCGGAGAACACTTCCAACTGGCTCTGGAGGGTTACCTGGAACGGGAACACGGGCTATGGAGTCAGCTACGGCTCCGGCGATGAAGGAAGGACATTGATCCTGTACGAGACTTCTGATGGAATAAACTATAAGCATGTAAAGGCTTTCGATGTCGAGGGCTTCCCTAATGAAACCACTCTCAGGTTCCTGCCAGACGGGGAAATGCTGATGATGGTCCGTTACGATGACTATGGCGATAAAGACAGCCGCGGAGAATGGGGCGTGGCCGATGCACCTTACACCGACTGGAACCTCAAACGTATGGGGATCAAGATCGGAGGACAGGATTTTCTGGTCCTTGGCGATGGTACTGTCCTGGCCGGAACAAGGTCTTACGCCATTGGCAACCACTGCAAGACCATCATCCTGCGCGGAAACCTCGACGGGGATTTCCAGGAAGTATTCACCCTGCCTTCAGACGGGGACACAAGCTATCCCGGAATGCTGGTCGTGGGTGATGAGTTATGGATGAGTTACTATTCCACTGACGGCGTTCCAGGAAAGGCGGCTATCTTCCTTGCGAAGATTCCGCTTGCAGCACTGACAAGATAAAGGATGCAATTCAGGCTCGAATCGACATACAAGCCTTCCGGAGACCAGCCGGAGGCTATCAAAGGGCTCTGCAAGGCCTTGGAGCAGGGCGTCGGTGACGTCACACTGCTCGGTGTGACCGGATCCGGAAAGACCTTTACGATGGCCAACGTCATCGAGAAGCTCCAGAGACCGGCCCTGGTGCTCAGCCACAACAAGACCCTAGCCGCACAGCTTTACGGCGAATTCAAGAGTTTCTTCCCGTCAAACGCGGTTGAGTATTTCGTATCCTATTACGACTACTATCAGCCGGAAGCCTATCTGCCCACTACGGACACCTACATCGAGAAGGACCTCAGCATCAACGACCAGATCGACAAACTAAGGCTCAGCGCAGCCTCAGCACTGATGTCCGGGAGAAGGGATGTGATCGTGGTCTCCAGCGTGTCATGCCTCTACGGCATCGGCAATCCGGAGGACTTCCATGCCCAGTCGGTAACCGTCAAAAGGGGCGAGACAAGGTCTCTGACCCGCCTCCTCTACCACCTTGTGGACGCCAACTACAGCCGCACCGAGGTAGATTTCAAACGCGGAACCTTCAGGGTGCGAGGAGACACGGTGGACGTGTTCTTGGGAGGATCGGACGAAGCCGTCCGCATCGAGTTCTTCGGAGACGAGATCGAGAGCCTGTCCCTGATCGACCCGGTCACAGGAGCCAGGATCGAGGACCTTGAAGAGGTTCCCATCTTCCCGGCCACCAACTTCGTAACGACAAGGGAACGGAGCATCAAGGCCGTCAGCATGATCCAGGACGACCTGAAGGCCCAGATCGACTACTTCAACGAGATCGGCAAGGGTCTGGAGGCGAAGCGACTGCAGCAGAGGGTCGAGAATGACCTGGAGATGATCAAGGAGATGGGCTACTGCCCTGGAATAGAGAACTATTCCCGTTACCTCGACGGCCGAAAGCCCGGACAGAGGCCTTTCTGCCTGATAGACTACTTCCCCAACGATTTCATAACCTTTATCGATGAGAGCCATGTCACCATCCCCCAGATCAGGGCAATGTACGGTGGCGACCATTCCCGCAAGTCCGTGCTCGTTGAATATGGGTTCCGCCTCCCGGCGGCAGCTGACAACAGGCCTCTCAAGTTCGACGAATTCAACGAGATAACGGGCCAGAAGGTCTATGTCAGCGCTACCCCGGCCGACTACGAACTTGAACGCTCGGAAGGGCTTGTGGTTGAACAGGTTGTAAGGCCTACCGGATTGCTCGACCCGCCGATCGAGGTGAGGCCTACGAACAACCAGGTGGACGACCTGGTTGAAGAGATACGCCAGAGGGCGGAACGTGACGAAAGGATTCTCGTGACTACCCTGACGAAGAGGATGGCCGAGGAACTTACCAACTATCTGGACCGTATCGGGGTGCGCGTGAGGTACATTCACTCAGACGTGGACACCTCAGAGAGGGTCGAGATCATAGAGGACTTCAAGAACGGCCTGTTCGACGTGCTGGTGGGAGTGAACCTCCTGAGGGAGGGATTGGACATTCCTACGGTCTCCCTGGTAGCCATACTGGATGCTGACAAGGAAGGATTCCTGCGTTCAGGTAGGGCGCTGACCCAGACAGCGGGACGCGCGGCGAGAAATGTCAACGGGCTCGTGATCATGTATGCAGACACCGTCACGGAATCTATGGAAGAAACAATCCGGGAGACGAACAGGCGGCGTTCCAAGCAGATGGAGTACAACAAGGTCCATGGGATCACACCGCAGCAGGTGGAGGTCAAGAGGAATATCCTTGTGTCGGAGCTGTACGGAGGAGCGGAGGATAGATCCTTCGCTTCGCTCAGGATGACAGGAGGGCAGATGGAGAAAGGAGGAGAGAAGGCGGTCAATCCGAGGATAGCGAACGGGCCGAGCGGAAGGGTGAGTGCCAAGGATTCGGTGTCAGACCCGACATATATTCCCAATCCGAGCGAGCTTGGCCGAGGCACTGTTCCCGTTGGACTCGGGCATGACTCTAAGCGCGAAGGCAACACGGCCTACGTGGACGGCTATGTCAAGGCCGATCTTGCAGCTGTGCTGCAGGATCCGGTGATCAGGGCTATGAGCAGGGTGCAGATCGAGAAGACGATTGCGGAAGACAAACGCAGAATGGAGCATTCGGCGGCTGAACTGGACTTCAGCCAGGCGGCAAAATACCGCGACGAGATGTGGGCCCTTCAGGAATATCTCAAAGTCTGGAAGGACTGAGTTATCACTTCTCTCCCCCAAGACATCTCTTACATCTAACGAAACCCGTGAAGCAGGAATCGCCACCGATAGTATCCCGAAAAGTGTGTCCGGATAGGTAAAAGGAAAAAGTCTGTAACTTTAAAGAGCTAAAAAAGAACCTGGTAAGTTCAACTTTAAAGAAACA
>CADCJX010000013.1 GCA_902801885.1 uncultured Bacteroidia bacterium | reverse complement strand
TTCCTTGACGGGTAATGTATCCGAGGGACACCCCGCCGTGTGCAATTGATTTGGCTTTTGCTATCATGGCTTATTCTGTTAAGGTTCGTTCAATCTCTCTCCAACGCTTGATAAGCTTGTTCGCGCCGGAAATCCATTTCCTCATGAAATAAGGGTCGGCGAAACAACGGAGGCGTTCTTCCTGCGGCATCGCTTTCAGGGCGTTCTTGATATGGATCAGGTCGCCCCGGGCTTCGCTGATGCTGATGTAAGCCTGGGCCTGGCTTCGGGTCATCCGGAGCTTGGGCTTGTGGCCGATGGCGCATTGGCGGATGTATTCACTGACGGATTTGCCGCAGGCTTGCGCCCTTGCCTGGATGGCGATCCGGTCCTGCTGTGTGGCACGGAAGGCCATCCTGCAGGTCATGTTAACCTTAAAATTGTTGGGATCAAAAAACTTCTTTTTCATAATAAAGGGTGTTAGAATTCCGCCACGGATGCGAGCTTGCGAGCAGGCTTCCCCGCCGGGAGTTGGACAATCGCGCAGCGGAATTGTTCGACATAGGCACAACTTGAATAGTGTTTCGGGAAGGCTTCTCCCCGAAACACAGTCAAGTTTGCCATTCATTACTTCCGATAGGAATCTCCCTTGAACCGGAGGATGGAGAACATCTCATTGATGCGGTCCATCATCCTGGGACCATAGCGGTCCAGGATCTTGTCATCGGCAATGTTGGTAGTTACAATGGTCGGAAGTTTCCGGTCATAGCGGTAGGAGATCAGATTCTGAACGGGTGTGTAATCCGTACCATAGCTCTGGCATCTCTCCGGTTCCGAGCCGAGCTCGTCCAGGAAGAGGTACTTCGCCCGGAGGAACTCCTCGTAGCGGGAAGCCTCTTTCTCCAGCTGGCGTTTGAAATGGGAGTACAGATCATCGGCCGTGACGTAGATCACGGGCGAGGCGAGCTGCTTGTAGAGCCCGTACATCGCGTACATGAGGGTGGTTTTCCCGGAGCCGGTGGTTCCCTGGAAGAGCAGACCCGAACGGACGGGGCTGCCCATCATCCATTCGGCGACCTTCTGGATCTTGGTGCCGACCTCTTTCCCGGTGATATCCTGGAATTCGATGCCGCGGGACTCGACGGCCTTGCGGTAGATCTGGCTGAGCGCTTCCACCAGCGTCTCTTTTTCCATTCCCTCTATTTGAGCCGGAAGTTTGGCGACAAGGTCATTCCTTGTCGGGAGTATCGAATTCTTCACAAGAACTGATACAATTTGATTTATTTCGTTCATAAGAATTAGTTTTATAATTACTGTTTATTTTGGGTGCGGTCTCTGCACCCGTGTTGTTTTGATACCGGTACCCGTTCTGTTTTTGCACGGGTTTCCGTTCAGACTCTGTACCCGTCTTGTTTTCGCACGGGTCCGGAATCAGGACTACATAGCGGGAAGGCTTTCCACTGACTTCGTGGGCGGCGATCAGCTTCCTGGCGATGAGACTCCTTTTTGCCAGGATGACCGATGTCCGGCTGAGGCCGGTAATCGCCATGACCGTCTGAATCGGGATCTCGACCGTAGCCTTTCCTTTCTTCCAGAAGCCATAGATTACGGCAAAGACTTCTTTCTCTGCGCCCCGGAGCCGCAGGTCTTTCCACATGAAATCATAGATGATCGTGTAAAGCATCGCTACGAGGGGCTTAGGATCTTGTCGAGGTCGGAGCGCCGATAGCGCTTCTGTCCGCCTACAAACACAGGGATGAGGATCTTTGCCTTCGCCATTCGGTAGAGCGTGCTCTCCGAGATACTGAGAAGGGTCTTGACCATCTCAGGAGTGAAGTACTCCTCCTTCTTTTCCTCCGCGATCGCAGCGCGCTCGCGTTCGAAGTCCTGACGGGCCTCGGCCAGGAGCTCCCGGGCGAAATGGCCCAAGTCTCCGGCGTGGACGGTCAGGTTTGCTTCGGGAAATTCCCGGAGGAGCTCTAGTAAGTCCAATGTCTTTTCGTACATGACACAAAAGATTTATGGATTTTGCCTCTCTTGATCCCCTTTCCGATGGGGATCTCACTTGGCATCGGGCCTCCGGAAAACGTGGTCGGAAATCTCACGGCTCCTGAACGGCCGTGACAAACATATATTAGATTTTTTGGTAGAACAAAGAAAGGGATTAAACGAAAATGCCGGCAATTGAATGGTAATCAATCAATTGCCAGCACAGTCCGGATTATAATTCCGGATTATTCCCGGTAAACTCCGGATTATTCTTCCTTACAGAAGGTAGTAGAAACGCTTCTTGACGAGGTCGGAATACTCTTGCGGTTTCTTGATATTATCACGCTCGGGCAAGTCGATAGACAGACATTCGAACAACGCGCAACACCATTCAGTAAAAGAGTTGGTAACCTTCTTAAAGTACCTGTTCTTATGAAGGATATCAGCTATCTCGATGATGTTTTTATCAGAAAAATGGACTTTATCCCTGGCCCCGCGCTTATAATTATCCCGGACGAATTGCAGGTCTTCGACGACCTTGTCAACGTACATCTTACCCGGCTCGTCTGACCAGCTAGTCATAAAGTCAGAGTTAAAGATGGTACGAAGGCGGGCCTCGTTGATGATGACTCGCTCTGGCTGTTCGGTTGCGGGAGCGTTCTCTTCGACGGAAGGAGCCTCTTCCTTGACCATAGGCGTTTCAGAAGCGGGCTGTTCCGTTATCACTTCCGGTTCTTCCTTTGAGAACAACACCCAAAGACCGGCTCCTATCGCAGTCAGAAGAGGATAACCGAGTGAGATTAATGTTCCAACACCCACCAAGGCAACAAATGCAATGAACCAAACATTGGTAAGTGCGGTCTCCCACGCCCCAAAGATAGACGAATACTTATCGTGGAAGATGGCGGTAACACCAGCCGCAATGATGCCAAAGGCGAGCAATACAACACCCAACACAGTTGCCCATTTCGGCAGCTTGCATTGGTAATAATACTTAGCAAATAACTTAGCCCTGGATCGGTCTTTCATATTTAGCAATAAAGAAAACAAACTACTATGCGGACAGCGAAACCTTATTCTTTAGTTGAAGATAATAAGCATTATTTACGACTAAGGACCTCTGTTGAGATCATAATTGCAAATGTCCCCCTTATTCTTGTCTTGATCTACTTTTGATAAACATCCCTTTTCCGCATGAGAAACTGGGTTAATTCGTTTTCATTCTGTTCGGTTTCCTTAATATAAACGACTCGTTACTCTTTTTCAGTATTTTGCAAAGGGAGAATCTCTAATCTTTCTATCATAGACTTAAGATCCTCATTAGTAGACTCTTTGTAAAGTTTTATCAACTCTAGCCTCAGCTCAGAAGCTTGGTCGATATTGTCTCGAATTAACGATTCGTAGAAACCTTTATTCCCTAAAATAATACTCTGTACTTCCGCATCTCCGATAATCGGCATTAACACATAATTAAGATATTGAGTCTCATACCCTCTTGTCTTTTCAATATAGTGATGAAGAGATTTGAACTTAAATACAGTTATCGACAATTGTCCGTTCCCAAATTTGCTCATCATGTCATTTACCTTAGTTGACACATCATCAAACTTTGCCCAGGACATTAGTTTATGCTGCAAATCCAGATTACCATGCCTTTCGGTAATTTGTCCTGAACAAATTCCATCGATTACATGGCTTGAAATCTCAACAAGTTTCTCTGAACAGGCGCGCTTAAACTCCGTGCTATCAATCAGAACTATCAATACACGCAACCAGTAGCTGGTATTCTGTAACACCCAAGCATTATTTGGATTAATAAACGAGGACAGAGGTTGGGAGTTAAACTCTCGATAATACTTATCGAGTATAGCTTTAGAGAGAGGGCAATCAGTCTCAAGTAGAACTTTACACCATATCTCACTGTCAAACACTCTCTGCATCGCATCTTTCTTCTCTACATCATTGAGCGAAACTTTACCCCAGTCATTAACAAATCTTATGAGCAATTGACGTTCAACATCTGTACGTATCTCAATGTTAGCCATATCGATTAAAACATCCTTAATCCCATCTGGCTGACCGACATGCGTGTTGTTCTCAATAAGCCACTTCATCATCTTTGCGATCACCTGGGTCCCAAATGAGAGTGTCTTGTCCCAAATATCGAATGTGTCAGTATAATAGTAGGCAATTTTGGCCATCTCTACATAATACGAATCATCTTCCCCGCTTATCTCTTTTCCCTCTAAAGCCCTCAATACCTGGAGATCATATAATGCACCACCTTCATGTGATAATTTATCAAGAAAAGCCTGATTAACGCTTAATTTCAGCGGTGATTCAGACAGAACTTTGCACACCTGCAGAACAGCCTCAATGTTTCCATCAGTAGCAGTTCCTTCTTCAATCATAGTTCTAGCAGCTAGAAGTAATACGGAAAAATCAAACCTCTTATCTTCCTTCAGTCGCTGTAGCCATAACTTGATATCAATCCCTCGAGAAATCCTTTCTATCGCAGTAGCATTAATATCTTCATTTCCTCCTGATATTGGATAATTCTTATAATCTTCCCCGGCTGCTATTACATAGTCAAAAAAGTCTCCCGCATTCAAAACTCTTTCCGGCAATGGTACATTAAGTCCGGCCTCCTTTGTAAAGGCCATGTAATTTTTGTAAACCATGTACCATTCTTCCCCTTTATGATTGTTTTTCTCTCCTGCTGTAAATGAGTCAAGAAATTTCGTTGCTATCTTCTCCTTAAGCTCTTGCTCTGAGCAATTCTTTATCAAATACTGGACTTCGTCTCTAAAAGATGTCTCATTCTGAGTCTTTTTAACATAGACACGACCCAACCGTGCCCATACCTTATCCAGTAGCTTAAGGTTTTCATCTGAAAGCTTTTCTCTATTGATTGAAGCTAAATGATTCACCGCATTATCAAGATATTCAGAATCCATTCTACTTGTCACCTCATCCAGAATTACAAAGAACTCGAGTTGTTCGTTCGCATACTGGTCAAATAATGATGACTCTTTGGTAGAAAGAGTTTTCTCTATCAAGTTTTTGAGAGGCAACTGAGCAGATTTCTTCTTTGGTACGCCGTATACAAGTGAAGACATCTCTATCGGTAAAACATCATCATTATCAATAACTCCCCCCAACTCTCCCATATACCCACCATTAATTATGACTTCATCCGGGTTATTATCTTTGAAAATGATATCTTTATTCAACTCAAATAACGCAATGCTTGTAAGTCGTATTTCATCTCCCCACGTATGGCACTGTGATACACATTTATTAATGAATGAAATCATCTCCCTCATATTGGGTGTTGGATACTTTAAACGGTAGCATCGATTAACTAAGTCTTGCTCTTCCATTTCACCAAAAGACTTTCCAAACAACGTTTTAAATACGCCTCTGTAGTCAGTAATGATGGGAGCAGGAATTCTATATACGACAGGGAATGTTTTTTCGATGAAATAATTTGTAAGTTGCATCTTTTTACTACCATCGCTATCCCCATCTGCAAAAGCATTAGCAAGATGGTCTTTATCAAACGGGATAATGCACCAAACCTTATTATAATCTTTTCCTGCAAAGAAAGTCTGAATGGAAGACCAGAGCTGACGTACTTTTTCTCTAGGAAGTCGATCCATATTGTCGAAAACAATCACCAAGTGCTGTCCATAAATAAGAGAATCAGCCAAATCATTCATCCATTCTCTGAACTCTGTCACCGTGGGCTCCAACTCACTAATTGAATAGGTCGCCGTATCGGTCTTCCCTCCTGTCTGATACATTTTCCACATAACGCTCCACTTCCATTTGTTTGCCCATTTACAAATCAAAAACACAAAGAATGGAAATAGTGTTGCTCCCAATACTGCCCATGGATACCAACACGGTACATTTGCTGGTTTCATTGCGGCCATCAATGTTGGTACAATTGCTGTGATCAATAGCATTAAGGCGAACGCCTTGGTAGAGCCCTCCATTTTGGGGATAGTCACATTATGAGTTGTTGATTTCCGAGCTACCAGTGAAAAGAGCCTCCTCTTCCAACTGCATCGCATGATTGTTGGCTCTTTATCTAAATCTGTATCCAGAACCTTAATTTGGGTGTCCTTTACAAGCATCTCCTTCTGAATCAATTCATCAGTGAGCGACTCCAAGATTGACCGACGCTGTAAATCCTCTTGGTTCCCCCAAGCATCATATGTGAAAAAATAGTAATTTGACTTCAGTTTCTCCTGCAACTGAAGAAGCATGTTGGATTTACCAGACCCCCAGGATCCTTCAACCCCAATAATACGCGGAAGGGCATTTTCATCGTCCTTCTTAGCATCCACTTCCTCAATGTGTCTCTTGATAGCCAGTGCGACATAATCCTGTGACTGCCCGTCTAAGAGATCTTTTCCAAGAGGCCTATTCGACAAAAACTCTGCTCTCTTATTCATATAAAAATGATATTACAATTCTATTTCACAAATGATTCTATTCGGGATTAAGTAAAAGACGAGCCTCGCCGATGGTTTCTATTTCCGAAGGCGTAGTTGCGCGTCCATCTCTTTTGATTGCAGTGGTCTCTTTTGTGGCAATCATGTCACTTCTGAGGATGGTCGTTCGCCAATCTCTTTTTCAAAATAGAATTATTTATCCTCTAAAGTCATCCGAGACGACATATTTAACATTACGTTTAATGTTAACATTTTCTGGAACGAGTTTACCCTGCTCTACCAATGCTTTGATAAACACTTGGACATTACGGTATTGATAAGATCTTTCTATGTGAGAGAGTATATCTTTTGCAGTATGCGGTGTTTTGCAGTACTCAAGAACTCTTTCGCGCAAGAAACCTATGGTTTGGCGATCCTTAGTGTTAATCTCCGGATCCTTAATGTTAATTTCTGCTTCGTTAATGTTAATTGGATGATGCGGATTAACACTAATTGCAGAAGAGTGACAAACGCTATAAGTAGTTCCCCGTCCTCTTCCTGCCGATATTAAATAGCCCGTGTTCGTTAAATGAAACAATAACTTTCCAACTTCTATCATATTCAAATCCAATAGATTCTGAATACGAGGGCTATTGACTTCACTCTCTAGCAGAGCTGTCACTAGAACAGCTTGCTCATTAGCAGAAAGCGCATCAAAACTATTTCCAAACCGATTTTGAAGCTCTTCTATCGCCTCTTTAGGAAAGAGAGAGACCATCCATAGTCTTAAGTCAACTTGTCGGAGGTCATAGTCCTCTCGTAAATCGGGCGTTTTCCACTTTTCCTGTTTCCAAGCAGATAGAATCGTCGGGAAACCCGATCCGAGATTCTCTCCCAATCCAATCATCCTCAATAAATTCTGAAGTCTCGGATTTCTAGCTTTTGAAGCGCCTCCATGGTATATGCGCTCCAAGGGCAACTTAAGCGTTCCTGGGTTAGAAAAAATGAAGCAATGATCCATCTTGATGATTTTCAACACCCCCGTAATCATAAGGTCTGAGTGAATAATCATATTTGTAAACGCCTCACGTATTGCCTTATGAACAGGGGTATCATCTTCTCTTTCTATCCCTTTTAAAATAAATGGACGTTTAAGGTCAAAGGTAAGCTTTGGGATAACTAGAGAGTAAAAATTGTATAGATTATTCTCCCAGCGTCCATCGTAGGTGAGCCGATCACTCCAGCGACTATCCGGCATAAGATTAGTCTGGTCGATGTAATCCATGCGTATATTCGAGAAGCGTTCTCGAACAGAAAGACCCTTACCAAACATCATCAACCCGGCAATTGTAAGCCACTCTTTTCCAGTATTCCGATCTTTTCCTAAACAACCAAAATTCCGGAGGAATGTTTTATCGTCGTCAGCATTCCAGACATGATCGGGATTCTGGCTTTGAAATCGATTTCTATACCCATGAAGAGCGTCAAGATCAATATCTTCTATTGTATAATGCTCCAACAGAGTTCCATCATTCCCATCTTCATTGGAATCTCGAAACATGGCTTTTACTTCGGATTCAGAGCAATGGTAATCTCCCTCAAAGTTCCTCTTGAAAGTCCCCTTGAATGGATTCCCATTAATGAAAACGGGTCTGGCAAGGTATTCTGCCTGCGGAATAATGATGACTACGACGGATACACCGGATACACTCTCCTCGTACACATCTTCGTCTCTCAATAAATTGACATTGACTTTATCACTGTTTATTGTGTCCCAAAGCTCTTTAATCATTTTAGCCGGATTCTTCACTCCGGAGACACTGAATCGTTTACTGCGATTAAACTCTTCTAAATTCTCTTCTATGCCTAAAAGCACTACTCCTCCTTCTGTGTTACAGAAAGATGAATAAGTCTCCCACACGGATTTGGGCAAAGCGCTTTTGGCTGTTTTGCATTCAAGTGTCATTCGTTCTCCATAAAGAAGAAGATCCGGTATATTAATCTTTCCCATAATACATGGTCTGTTGATAATTACAAAGTTAGAAAAACCTCTTTCCTTATTCAAATAAATGTTACTCTAACTTGAGAATGACTTCCTTGGCCATTTCCTCATCAATGCTGCGGTAACGGTTGAAAGCTTTGGAGTTCTCGACATGGCCGGAAATCTTGGCTATGAGGTTGGGATCCTTGAGTTCCTTGTAGAGATTCCCGACAAGAACACGACGGGCCATATGGGAGCTGGCAACTTCCCAGATGGGGTGTTGCTCTTCTTCTCGGGTAAGGGAGTTGATGACCGTTACTTTCCGGTCTATTCCGGCAAGCCTCAGCATCTTCTTGATGTTGTCATTGTATTTCTGGGAACTGATGAAGGGAAGGAGGCGGTCTCCTTTAACGTCCGGATAGCGCTCCAGAATCTCCAGTGCAGTAGGGCCCAATGGAACCCGGACCGTGATAGGTCGCCCTTCCTTGGTTTTCCGGGGGACATATTCGATGGCTCCGTTTATCACGTTGCTCTTTTTCATCTGGAGAAGGTCGCCAACCCGGCAACCGATAAAGCAGTGAAAGACGAAGATGTCACGCTGGACTTCAAGCCCCGGATTATTCGGGAACTTCGCCGCATACAGAAGGTTCCGTTCCTCCTTTGTAATGTAGAATGGTGTCCCGTACATCGGCTGTCCGATCTCATATTCCTCGAAAGGTTCGTTGGAGGTTAGGTGGTTCTTCTTGGCCCATTTGACAAAGGTGCGGAAGCGTGACATGGTTCCGATGATGTCATTCTTCCCGCGCGGCTTCGGGAACCGGCACTCGGGGACCTGCTCATAGACTTCCTGATAGCGGCTGTCGATGATGATAGGCTTCCCTTCCTTATCCTTGCCGATGAACTGATGTTCGGTCGCGAGGTAATCGGCGAATGCTCTCAAAGTATCAGCCGTCAGGTCATCCAGTTCAATGCTTGTACCGGTATAAAGTGTGAATCGCTGGAGCGCCCGAAATAAGACTTTGTACTGTCGCTTCTGGGATTCAGAGATATCGTGCACCTCAATGAAGTGCGCCAATGTAGAGATGGTCGAATTGTGCACCGTAGTCTTTCGTTCTCCTTTGGGAATCTTGATGCGATCCAGCAGTTTAGAAGAAAGCCACTTATCCACAAGCTCAACCTTTCCGGCGCCAGCTTTAATGAATTCCTCCTGGATGAAGGTGGAAATCTCTTCCAATTCCTTATTCACTTGCTGGAGACCCTTGACAAGAACAGCCTTTTCCTCGGACATGAACCGGATCTTTGGAATCTTGTTACACTGGTTCTTTTCGTCCCAATACTTTGCTATGGTGAAAAGATTTGTTTTAGCCCGCTGGTTTAGCCGGCCATGGAAGAAGCGCATCAGGATTTCCTGCTTCCCCGTAGTCTTGTCTTTCTTAGCCGAAAGAGAATAAACAATAGTCGCCATAATCCATCAATATCACTCGCCAAAGTTAGTAATTTTTGGCGACTTTTTGGCGACTTAACTGATTTATTTTGCTTTTTCTTGATTTGAATTGACTGACCTCGTCAGTAAAGGTGTGCTTTCAAATTGCATCATATCAATAAGTTACAATAAGAATAATGAATTCTATTGAAGGCGCATTATTCAAGAGTTCGACTCTCACCTACCGCACAAGGGGACAAGTTCGCAAGGGCTTGTCTCTTTTTCGTTTTTATAAGTGGCTGAAAATCGGCTCATTATCTCGAAAAATCCATGCACTTTTTCAGTTCGATAATCGCAAATTCGCTTGTCCCACAACAAACCCTCCGGAAACACAAGTTTTTGAATTCTTCTCTTGATTTCAAGGCTCCCTTGCTTCCATAAACCACTTATGTTTGAGGCAGTTGCGATTACTTGGGCTATTCTATTCGTGCAGTTCGATAATTTCTCGTTCCAACCCTGCAATTCAATCGTATAAGTGTCCTTCCGATACTGCAATTCCCTCATGCCTGCCTCGTACACGTCACCAGGTATTTCCCCGAGGGCCATACGCACCTTCAATTTCTCGATCGCGTTGTCCGTTTCTGTCAGATGCTTCTTAATAGTTGTCCGTTCCTGTGCTGCCTGCTCTGTGTATTCTTGCATGGTCTCCCGGACAAGACTACCGAACTGTGAGAGAACATCAGGGTTGAGGTTGTATGCCTCCAACAATCGCTCAAAACGCTCGTGTATACGCTTTGCCGGGACGTTGGTTCCACACCCGGCATGATTGCACTTATAATATCCATATTCCCGAATTAAGCCCCCAGCTGTCTTGCGTTTGGTATAGGAAGTGAAAGCGTTTCCGTCCAGCGCACAGAAGATATATTTTGTGAGCGGAAGTTCCGGCTTCCGTTTGGCCTGGACATATTTCCCGGTACGGCCTGAAAGAATATCTTGAACTCGAAGGAAGTCAACGTATGAGACGGCGGGCTCGATTTGCCCGTCTATCAGTTCTCCGCCTGTTGCAACATGACGTATCTTTCCAGCATAAAATGGATTGGTTAAGACCCAGTGGAGGCGCTTGTCGGAAATCAGGAAGCCCCGAGCCCTCAACTTCTCAACGATTTCCACGCTGGGTAGTCCTTGGAGTTTCCACCGGAAAGCCTTGGCTATCAACTTCCCCTTATCATCGAGGAAGCAGTGCGTTTCCCGGCTCTTTCCGGTTTTGTAGTATCCAAGGGGGACTTTCAATACCCAAGCACCGCTCCGAATGCACTGTACCTTGCCGGAGACAAATTTATCTGTACGGTTTTGGTTATCCAGTTCGGCAAAACTAAGGGTGCTCTGCGCCATCATCATGCCTTCCTTGGTACGTGTGTCCAAACCATATTTGGTAGCAATGACCACGATACCCAACTCGCGCATTTCATGGAGTATTTTTATCGCCTGCCATGCAGCGCGGGAGAAACGGTCAAACTCTGACACAAGGATTGTACTAACGGATTTGTCCCGCTTTACGTACCTCACCATCTCCTGTATCATGGTTCCTGGTGTTTTGGCACTTTCATGCTTGCCTCCGAAACGGTTCAGTACTATGTAGCCATTTCGGTCGGCATATTCTTCACAGATTTCCCTCTGTGTTTGGAGGCTTCCGCCGTTCTCCTCCTGATATTTGGTGGAAACGCGCGTCCAGATGACGCAATTCCTTCCTTCTCGGATTTCACTATACTTTATCATGCCCAGGTCTCCACCATCTCAACCTCATTATTCAAACTGTCTATTGCGATCGCAAACAGTTCCCGGATAAACCCGAGGACAACGTTTCTTCCTTCCTCGTCAGTAATCCCAATTTCATCAAAATAAACATCATAATCATGAGATGTCGTCATTTATATTATTTGATTTCTCCCCCGCAGGGGCATTATTGCCCGAAGACATAACCAAATATACAAATGCGTTTTTAATCTTTTGGGGTTAGACCCTCTCTTGAATATCGTTCATTACATACCTTGCGATGTAGTTGGCTACCTCATCGTTAGAAGTGGTGCCACTCTTGTAAGTCTCTGCGTAAGGATGATAAACCCAAGTATGAAAACCCTCCTCTCCTGGATTGAAAGATAGGAATAGCTTCCGGCTTTCTCCATCATATATTAAGCCGAAAGGGTATTTCCCCTCATACATGCCGCAAAATGAGATACTACCGCGCGTTTCCAGGCACCGCAGAATAAATGCCTCAACGGAGCGGAAGAACTGCGTAGAATTCAAAAAATGAGGGTTCTCAGGGACATCGACCGGGACGAGGGCGAAATGTCGGCTCCCCATTGTAAGTACGCCCGCTGCAAGACTGGGAGCCTCTTCAGGAAAGAGGTCCCGGACAGATACATCAAGCGCCGAGGCGACCTCCTTCAATCTTGACAGCTTTGGGTTCCCCTCCAAACTTTTAGTCAGGTTTGATTGATCAACGTTGAGTTTAGCAGCCAACTCTGCCATCCTCATACCCTTATTCTTGAGAATTTCCTCAACTTTTAGTTCCATATTACCGAGTTTTATGGCTGTAAAAATACTTAATTGGTATAAAAAAACCAATAATTAGATAAAAATAAGTAAAAAACTACGCAAAATATTTTGATAATTAGTATTTTGTAACTATCTTTGTGTTAGAAATAAGTGATAAACAACCAATAAAAATAGTAAATCAATGGAAACCGTAATTACTGCCACTACCAACAACCCCCTCGTTGCCCGTCATATCGCATCCGTCACCGTCAATAAAGGTTCCGCCTATGTCGGGATCGCCAAGTCACTTCTCATAGAAGAAGCCAAGCGTCAGATGCGCTCCGGCACCTGCCATTTCCTGTACGTCAAGAAGGACGGCACCGTCCGGGAAGCGTTCGGTACCCTCAACGCCTCCCTCTGTGGGAAGCACATCAACGGACGGGGGCAGTCTCCCGAGAATTGGGGATGCTCCTGCTACTTTGACATCGAGCGTGGGGCTTTCCGTTCTTTCCGCTGGGCCAACATCATTGATGTTTTATCCTAACCTCAACGCTATGGCACTGAGAAATCAATACACGACAGCCGATTACATTGAATGGGACGAGGCGATGAACCTCGTCCGTCGGCTGTACCGGGACGGGGACTATCGGATGTCCCTCCTTATTGGCTGTGGCTGCTTCTTTGGGTTGAGGTTCTCCGATTTAAGGATACTCCGTTGGGAGCAGGTGCTCTCCGACACCGGGTCCTTCGCTATCAACGAGAAGAAGACTGGGAAACGTAGGGAGATTAAAGTCAATAAGGGATTCCAACGGCACATCCTCGACTGTTGGCAGGCTCTTGGGAGGCCGGATCTTACAAAGCCATGCTTCCTCAGCAAATACGAAACAGTATTAACCTCGCAGATGGTGAATCGCCATCTTAAAAAAATCAAGATTGTTTACCAAGTCAAGGTGCGAAATATCAGCACGCACTCCCTTCGCAAGACTTTCGGCCGCCGTGTCGTGGACATGGCTGGGTCTGACGCAGAAATGGCGATCATCAAGCTCTCGGAAATATTCAACCACGCCAGCTCGCTGGTCACCCGCCGTTACCTGGGACTCCGGCAGGAGGAGTTGGGGGAGGTATATGATAGCCTGCAATTCTGAATACCTTACAACTTATCACTCACTTCTGTCTTTTTGGCGTGTTTGATGTTTATGTTGGTTTTACCGAAGCGCCATGTCAGGCTAAGAATGAGTTGTCGTGGTGGATACCAGGATTCATTGTGCTGGTAATACGTATCTGTGTATGTGTCGCGGACAGGCCCGCAGTAGCGACTTTGGAATGGCATGATAGCAGTCAGCGAAAGAATAAGACGATTTTGAAGTAAGCCCTGTCTGAGACCTAGGGAGTAATTGTAATCTGCGCCATGGTAAGTGCGTTGCAGAGTGATTTCACCGCCGGATGCATTAGCAGCAGCAAAGAACATTGCACTCCTCCACAATGTGAGATTTCCACTGGCGTTGATTGCCCAGTTGAATCCATTGTTCCTCTGATTAAGTACAGGAGCATAATAGTAATCATACCCGGCCTGACCAGAAGTCTGAATACTGATTTTGTTCGTCGGATTCCAGTTGAAATTAACCATGGCATCGACGTGATTGAAATGGACGGCGTTTTCATATGTAGATTCTTTGACTCCATCGGGGGTGACAACTGACAGGTATTCAATCTTGTTTCCTGTGAGACTGCCGTAGGTGCGTGCCGTCAAGTCCCATTTGTCGCCTCTGGTTCGGAAAGTGAGCGTGAGAGCGTCAGAAACGACGGTTCTCAAGTCTGGATTACCATGCATCCTGCTGAAGGGTGATTCCTCTCTAATATAAGGGTTCAGATAACTGACATTAGGGCGTCCAAGTCTACGTGTATATGATATCGAGAGCGATTTTTGGGAAGTTATTTGCCACGCAGCATTAAAATATGGGACGATGTTGAAGTTGTTGTTATCGAAAGTGATATTCCCGGATGCGCTTTTGGAAAGCCCTCGGTTCAAAGTGTATTCCAGACGGGTGCCGGCTTTCAATGTGATTTCGCTGAACTTGAAGCCGTAGCTGGCGTAGGCGGCGAAAATATGTTGTTTGTAGTCAAGGTCATTGACATTGGAATCGTCGATGTACCACTCATTCTTAGAATAATCCCATAATTCATCTTGGGACTCCGCTACATGGCTGCGGAGTGTGTATTTACCTCCGGTCTCAACCAGGTGTTTTTTATGCAGGGTTGCGAAATAGTCAATCTGTCCAATCTGCTGGAGAGTGTGTTCAGTATTGAAAGAATGTCGGTGATAGTCAGGATAATTCAACACTGGTACTACTATGACGTTATTATCAGTGCTGTTTGGATTCCCGTCAATAGAATAACTAAAAGTCAAAATACCTCCGTCGTTTCTGAAAGATCGCTGGTATGCTAGCTCTCCTGAAAAGGTGTTGTACAAGTCTTCACGAACAGTGGGCTCCTTCATCTCAAGGCTTTTCTCACGGCTAGTATTCCAGAAAGTCTCTGTTATGTTGAATTCACCTCCCATTTTCTGACGATTGGCCCATCCTGAGAGTGTAATAAGGTTCAATGAGTCCGGTTCGTAACTTGCTTCCAAGGAGTATGCTTTCAAGGAAAATGTCTGAATATTGTCGAAATCTAACCGTTGAAAATGATTGGTTTCGCTCGTATAGTTCTCAATGTCAGTAATACCGTGCGCTTTAGGAGGAGGAAAACAGGTGCCGCTGATATTCGCATTAGCACTGAGTGTCAGCTTTCCGAGCCGGGCGCTAATGTATCCGCTGCTACCAAGAGTACCAATAGTGTTGCCATTAGCCCCTAACGAACCACTATAACCGGATTTAATGCGCTTGGCCATCACGATATTGATGATACCACCGATACCCTCTGCGTCGTATTTAACAGGCGGATTGGTTATGACTTGGATCTCTTTGATGGTCGAAGCAGGAATGGACTTGATGAGTTGATTGAAGTTCCTTGCCAGCATACCGGTAGGTCGTCCATTCACAAGTACCTTGTAATCCTTGCTGCCGTTCAGTAGCACCTCCTCGTCACCATTGATGCTTAGCATCGGCACATTCCTGAGAATGTCGATGAGATTGCTCCCAGCCGCAAGCGGGTCGGCTTCCACATTATAGGTAAGCTTGTCGGCATCGGCCGTAATCAATTCACGGCGGGCTATGACGGCCGCTTCTTTGAGTTGCTCCACTTTTCCTATGGTATCTGGCTGCTCTGTCACCGGGTCTTGCGCCATGGCGTCAAGGCCGGCAAACAGTGTGGCTGCGGTAAGAATAACTGTCTTCGCGTTCATTTCGTTTTTTAAGTTTTGTCGAAGACAAAATTACCCGGAAAAAGTTTTACACACCTTGGTAAGATGTAAAAATATCAGCCTGTAATGGGCTGATATTCAATGTTGGTAGAAAGATTTATATCCCGTAAGATTTCCAAAAGTTTTACATCAGCGCTCCGTCTGCAAAAGAAGCTCCCGGAGATAGATGCTGATGTTGGTATCATGCTCATCCAGGCCCAGCTTCTGGCGAATCTCGTGGCTGATGATGTAGTGACGCTTCTTCTGGATGTACTCCCCGATGTCCTTACCCTTTAGTCCAAGGGTATAAAGGCAGCAGTAGCCGATTTCCCAATCGGTAAGCCCCTTGTCCTCCAGATATGCCGTGAACTTAGGGTGGTTTTCCTCGAAGAGAATCTTGGTGGAGCGCAGGAATTCTTCCCGGTCAGCCATCATCACGTCCAGTTCCTCCTCACTGCTGCGGTAGAGTTTATCATCAGAAGAGATGCGGGAAGCGATAATCTTGTCCAGCACGGAAAGCCGCTCACGGATCACGGCCATCGCCTTATCGTCAGGTTTCGAACGGAGTTTCTTGGCAATGTGATTTATGATGAGCGCGAGTGCAGCCAGGGCAAGAATGGAAAGGATGATAATGTTCCGCATCCGTTCGTCCTTCTCCACCAACGTTATTTTGTCCAAGTAACGCTCCTCGATGATACGGGCGTTCTGTATCTTGAGTGTATCTGATGCGGCTAGCAAACTAGCGTTTTCATTGATTCTATCCAAGCAGGCCCGTGCTTTTAGGATATTCTCGTTATCCCCTATGGAGGAATAGTACTCCAGTGCGATTTGGATAATACTATCGTTGTAAATCTCGTATCCACATCTTTCTAAGGCCTGTGAATAGAGTAATGCATGCCGGGCACGAAGTTCCGGTGTGTCCAAAAGCCTTCTATCCAAAGAATCAAGGGCGACAAAAGCACTATCAGGATGTGACTCCATGTACATTTCCGCACGATCAAGAATAGGACGCACGGTGCTAGTATAACCGCATGACCATAAACATAAGGCCAGAATGATACAGAATATGTAATTCTCGAAATTTCGCATGGCATTAAATCAAGCCTTATTGCTTCAAAAAACATGCGAAGATATCCTGCTTGAAAAAAACTATACAAATCGATACTCATAAACTAAAATAAAAAACATAGGCACATAAAGACGAATCTATTTCACATATCACATTAGTGAAACACGCAAATAACAGAAAACGAGCACCTTGGCATTTTGGCTTCTGGTGCTCGTTTCACTTTTGTTTTCTGGGCTCGTTTCCGGGACTTAATTGGCCGCACGTATCAAAACGGCCTGTCGTTCTCATCATCCTCAACCCGTAGCTGGATCTTGTTCTCCCGAACCTGTTGGACTGCGGCGTTGATGTCACGGACAACACACTCCTTCGCATCCTTTAACGTTGGTAGTCCGTCATGGCGATAGCATATCAATGCCGCCTCAGTTGCCAGCAATGCCTCGTGTCTGTGCCTGTCGTCGTTGGCTCTCGCCTTGGCAATCTTGTCAATAACCTGCTCATAACGGTCCTCGAGTTCTCGGTTTGACATGCCTGCATGTTCGTCGAGTATTACACGAGCATCATCCTTGGAAGGCATGGGTTCGAAGATACTCTCAACGGTAATAGGAGAAGAAAAACTAATACTGCTCCCGGAACCCCTTGCGGGTTCCATCGCCGTAGGCGACTGGATCACTTCAGCATTATCATTCTTTTTTTCATTCTCTTCTTCATTTACATCTTCATTAAGGGGTTTTTGAGGGGTTTCGGCCAATCTTTGAGCGATCCGGAGGGCTTTCCTCTCCAAGTAGGCTTCCCGGCTCTCTCCTTTACGCGGCCGTCCGCCCTTTCAGCCATGATCTTTCCCTTCATTGCCATGATCAACCGCATTAATATAGCGCACCGTCGCCGCCTTGATATTGGGCTTTGCCATCGTCAGAATAATATTGACAATTGGGTCTTTGGAGGAGACATCCTCCCCGTATAGGGCGTAATCTCTCAATTTGAGGATACATTCCTTGAAGGCTTCACCGTCCAGTCCTTCCGCCGCCTCCAAGAACGAGGCGTACATAACAAAACTCTGCTTATTCTTATCCATTGTGCTCAGGTTTTTCCAACATTATGTCTTTTATAGTAGTCCCCCCAGCATCGACTGTCCTCCCATTCTTTGGAGGGATTGCTGCCCATGCCCGTTTCTGGCCAGCTGATATTTTCGCCCTGGTCTCCGGTGATTTCGGTTTGTGGAGGTTATCGTTGGCTCTCAATTTTGCTTTGACATACTCCGGCATCTCGCGGGAGGTTCGCTTGTAATTCTTTGTATCCATACTAATGCTTTTTTACTATAAATACTTACTAACTCCGGAAAGTGACGAGAAAAACCGGATTATTATTCAAGCATTAGTCCGGGAACCTCAACATGCCTGCTTTTAGAAGGAAATAATTGTCGAAAGGGAGCCCGTTTTTGAACTGGTCAATTTCCAGCCGAGAATTCATGAAGCCCTCTATACCCCGCCATTCTAAACATGGTGTATGGGATAGATAGTTTTTTGACTTACATAGGGCTATTAGCAGGAAGGGAGTTTTTGGTTAGAGGTATTGTATTCGGAGAGGCGGAAAAACAATAGCATTTTACTCCCATTCCTCAAGCCAATGGCAGAATTCCTCAACCGAGAGGAAGTCCTCTACGAAAGTTCGATAGTTTTCCACCCTACCGCACGAAAACGGCTTCAGGATCTCTGAGGCCGTTTTTCTTTTGTCCTCTTTAATTGATATGATGGAGATTTCGAATGATTCTACTGATGTATGTCATTCATATTATCGCTATCTTTACGGAAACAAGATAAGCTATTATGAAAGCAAGCAATACCCCCACACCCCACATCGGGGCAAAATGCGGCGAGATAGCCGAGACAGTGATCATGGCGGGAGATCCGCTGCGAGTCAAGTTCATGGCAGAAAAATACCTGGAGAATCCCGTGTGCTTCAATGAAGTGCGAGGCATGCTGGGATACACCGGCACTTACAATGGCAAGCCCGTCAGCATGATGGGCCATGGAATGGGCATGCCGTCGATCGGCTTGTACACCTATGAACTCTTCCACTTCTATGGGGTGAAGACCATAATCCGGGTTGGAAGCGCTGGGGCGTATACCAAGGATCTTAGGGTCGGCGACCTTGTGATCGCTGAGGGAGCCTGCACCGATTCCAACTACGGCGATCAGTATGAACTCGGCGGAGTTTTCGCTCCCATAGGCGATTTCGACCTCCTGCGTGGTGCGGCAGACGCTTGTGACCGCATGGGTTACCGCTACAAGGTCGGCAACGTCCTTTCTTCCGACGTTTTCTACCGCGAGAATCCCCGCACCGAGCGCTGGATCTCCATGGGCGTCCTTGCCGTCGAGATGGAAGTAGCGGCGTTGTATTTCAACGCGGCCCGCAGCGGCAACCGCGCACTCGGCATCCTCACCATTTCCGACCACCTTCTCACCGGTGAAATCACCACGTCTGAAGAACGCCAGAAGACTTTCACCCAGATGATGGACGTCGCTTTGTCGCTGGTTTAAAAGCCTTTATTCGGCAGAGAGTTCCACTCCTTCCGGAAGTTCCACAGTAGATGAAATCTGGCCGTCAGGCCTCCTGCTGTGGGTCACGTGGATTATGCCGTAGGGAGTGGGGAAGTCTCCTTCCACCCATTCGAGGTTACCAAGATGAGGACGGATCCTGACGGTCTTGAATCCGGGCGAGGCCGGTTCGACTCCCAGGATGTGCTGGCTCAGCCAGGCCGTCGGACCTGAAGCCCAGCCGTGGCAGAAACTGTGACGCAGACCGACATAGCAATATGCTCCGCCGTCAGCGTGGATGTCGAATTTCCCTTCCGGTACGAACTCGTCGATCCTGGCTGCATTCTTCGAATCCATGTAGTTGAAATCCTCCCAGAAGGTAGTGGCACCCAGGTCCAGCATCCTGCCCCAATATTCCGAGATAAGGTCGAGGGCGTCGGCGTAGCTGCCGTTCTTGGCGAGGGCCTCGAGCATGTAGTAGCCCATGAATGAGGTGAAATCCTTTGCTCCGTACTTGACGATTATGTCGTGGGCAGTCTTGGCGTCAAGCATCCCTTCGATTGCGAGCAGGGCCGCAGCCTCCTTGTTGCCTTTGTTGTCCGGGACATAGGTCCTGAGTTTGGTCGCGGCGTCCCGGCATTCCTTGGCAAGGGCTGGATCGGAGAGCCATCCTGCTAGTTCGGATCCCGCTTCCAGGGCCCTGACGGTCAGTGCCTGAAGGCCGGCATGGATAGCGTCGGGATTGTCATTGGTCGGCCAGTCGATGAAGCGCCCGCTTTTATAGGCCTCCTTGTTCCCGTCGATGTTCTTCATCACGTTCCGCAGGAGTTCGGTGAGGTAGGTCTTCTGGGCGGAAAGATATTCCTTGTCGCCGTAGTACCAGTATAGGTGATGGTGGATGATGATCCACCATAGTGAATATGAGCAGATTCCGTTCATCCAGGAGGTGGCCGGAGTGCCATCGCGGACATAGTCGAGGCTCTTACGGACGACTTCGTGGTTGCCGAACACCGTTCCTACGGTCATGACTTCCGGGTGCATGTCGCCGATCCATACGAGGCGGTCCCTCTTGATGCCGTCCCAGAGATAGTCCTGCATGTTGAGGTGGACGGTGTAGGCTCCGGTTTCCCATATCTTGTTGATCCTTTCATCGTCACACTTGAATGAACCGAGGTAGGGGATGTCCCTGTAGCGGGACACGGCCCTGACGGCGACCAGGGGCACTTCCACATCTTCGCTGACCAGATCGACCCTCAGGAAGCGGAACCCTGTCTCTCCGGTTATCATCGAGCCGAGCCACGGGACCGAAGTCTCGAAATCCCTGACTGAATGTTCGTTGGTAGCTGTCGTACCTTCAGCGTCCACGCTGCTCATCGCCTCTGTCACGGATTCACCGAAACACAGGTGGAAGACAGCAGCCTTCTTGTCCGAGGAAATCGCCCTGATGATCTGGACTCCGCCCTGGAGTTCCTTCCCGAAATCGAACAAGATGGAGGCCTTGCCGGACTTGGAGCTCTTGAGCACAGCCACAGCGGGTTCGGTGGTGGAAACCTGTCCGACATAGGGTCTGAGCAGCTGTTCCTGCCCCCTTACATCTCCGGTCACTTTCATGATACGGGTGGGGGTGATGTATTCTTCGACGAATTCGGCTTCCTTTCTCTGTCCTCCGGGCCGTTCCTGGGCCGCGATGCTTCCTCCTGCAAGGATGAGGCACCATACGATGAGGATTGTAAGTCTTTTCATGAACACAAAGTTATAATTTTTGCTAAATTTGAACTTGCAAAATCCAAATCTGAAATGAAGAATCTAATCGACGTCAACGCCCACATGCACACTCCTTATTCTTTCAGTGCTTTCGCTGATGTGGACCAGGCCCTTAATATGGCTGCTTCGGAAGGGGTTAAGGTGGTGGGTATTAACGATTTCTATAGTCTTGAGGGGTACTCGGAATGGAGTGCCGGCTGCAAGGCGAGGAACCTTTGCCCTATGTTCAACATAGAATTCATCTCCCTTAACAGCGAGGACCAGGCTGCAGGATTGAGGGTCAATGACCCCAACAACCCCGGCCGTACCTACATCAGCGGCAAGGGCCTTTCTTTTCCGATAGTCCTGAAGGGAAGGGAGGAGAAGCTACTTGAAGATATAAGGAACGAGTCCAACATGCAGGTCGAGAGGATGTGTGCCAAGCTCAATGCCCATCTGGATGCTGTGGGAGCCGGATTCAACCTGGATTTCAAGAGGATCGTAAAGGATCTGACCAAAGGATCGGTCCGCGAGCGGCATCTTGCAAAGGCCGTGAGGATGGAAGTCGAGGCTCGCTTCATCGATGTCGTCCCAGTCTACGAAAAACTATTCGGCGGAGTACCTCTCAAGGCTTCTCCGGACAATGCCGCGGCTGTCGAGAACGAGATCCGTTCGAGGCTGCTTAAAGCCGGAGGCGCTGCCTTCGTGCCGGAGGATCCCAAGGCATTCCTTCCGATGGAGGCAGTCTGCGAGATTATCATGGCTGCCGGTGGCATCCCCACCTATCCTTTCCTGGCCGACAATGCCAAGGGAGAATTCACTGACTTCGAAGGGGACCTCCAGAAGGCTGCCGACACATTGAAGAAGAGAGGGATAACTTCTGCTGAGTTCATCACGACCAGGAACACTACCAGGGTGCTTGAGGAATATGCTTCCTACCTTGAGGACGAGGGCTTCACCGTAACCTTCGGTTCGGAGCACAACACTCCTGCCCTCGAGCCGATAAAGCTCCGGACGAGCGATCATCCCGAAGGGCTCAGCGAGAAGTTGCGCGAAATCAATTTCCGTGGAGCCTGCAAGGTAGTAGCCCATCAGGCGGGGACGGATTCGGCCGATGCCGGAGAGGAGATAATCATGAATACGATAAATGCTTAGGAATATGTCTGGAATTGAAAAGTTGGTTGAAGTGTCGCGCAAATACGGCAGCGACGACAGGTTCGTGATTGCTGGAGGCGGAAACACCTCTTTCAAGACTGTTGACAGACTCTGGGTCAAGGCCAGCGGCCATGCCCTTGCCACCATAGATGAGAATGGATTCGCAGTGTTGGATAGGGCTCTTCTTAACCCCATGGGTGAGAAGAAGTACAGCAGCGAGACCTCCGAGAGGGAGGAGCAGGTCAAGAACGACCTCGCAGCAGCTTGCATCACCAAGGACAGGCGTCCTTCAGTAGAGACTTCCCTGCACAATTGCATGGAAGCGGCCTTCGTGGTCCATCTCCATCCGACCCTTGTCAATGGCCTGATGTGCAGCAAGGATGCAGAGACCTTGTGCGCCCATTTCTTCCCGGATGCATTGTACATCCCATACACGGATCCCGGCTACACCCTTTTCAAGAAGGTGTACGACAAGATCAAGGAATACAGGAAGGAGCACGGATGCGACCCTGCAGTCATATTCCTCCAGAACCACGGTATCTTCGTCGGAGCTGACACTGTTGAGGAGATCGAAAGGATCTACGACGGAATCATGTCCAAACTGGAATCGCTGGTGAAGCCGGTCCCTGAAGGCGAGGCTCCAATCTGCGAATGCGTCAGCGAGACAATCCCGGCAATCAGGACGATCCTCAGCCGCTCAGGCCGCGGGCTCAAGACTTTGAAAGTGACCAACAATGCGCTAGTCGACAGCTTCATCCAGAGCAAGGATGCAGCTGCAGCCGTCCTTAAGCCCTTCACTCCAGATGGTATTGTCTACTGCAAGAGTGAGTACATATTCATTGATCCTAAGGATCCCGAGGATCTTGTGAAGCAGGCTGAAAGGAAGATCGAGGCTTACATCCAGAAGCGTGGACACACTCCGAAGGTGCTGCTCATCAAGGGAATCGGCCTTGTGGCTGTAGGCTCCAACGCCAAGGAGGCCCAGACCGTAACGGACGTATTCATGGATTCCATGAAGGTCGCCTGGTATGCCGCCAGTTTCGGTGGCGAGCATCCGATGACCGCCCGCCAGATTGCCTTCATTGACAACTGGGAGGTGGAAAACTATCGCCGCAAGGTTGCTGCAGCTGCTTCGAGGGGACGCGTCGAAGGGAAGACCATAATCGTGACTGGAGCTGCCCAGGGATTCGGTGAGGGCATCGCCCGTGAACTGATCAGGGAAGGGGCCAACATTGTGGTGGCCGATTTGAACGAGGTGACCGGCCAGAAGGCGGCCGCCGGGTTCAACGAAATCGCCAAGGCAAACAAGGCCATATTCGTAAAGACGAACGTGGCCGACATGGACAGTCTCCATAACCTTATCAAGGAGACAGTGGTGAATTTCGGCGCCCTGGATGCGTTCGTCTCCAATGCAGGAGTCGTGCGTGCCGGAGACCTCGAGGCCATGACTCCCGAGAACTTCGAATTTGTGACGAACATCAACTACAAGGCTTATTTCTACTGCGCCAAGGTGGCCAGTCACGTGATGAAGATAGAGACCGCCAACGACCCCGAATACTTTGCCGACATAGTGCAGATCAACTCCAAGAGCGGCCTTGTAGGAAGCAAGGCAAACTTTGCCTACGCCGGCGGCAAGTTCGGAGGCATCGGGCTGACCCAGTCCTTCGCCCTCGAGCTCGCTCCCTTCCGTGTCAAGGTCAACTCCATCTGCCCTGGCAACTACTATGACGGCCCGCTCTGGAGCGATCCTGAAAAAGGCCTTTTCATCCAGTACCTCAAGGCAGGCAAGGCCCCCGGGGCGAAGACAGTGGTCGATGTGAAGGAATATTATCTCTCCAAAGTGCCTATGCGCAAGGGCTGCAACCCGGTAGACGTCTGCAAGGCGATTCTCTATGCAATCGAACAGACCGGAGAGACCGGTCAGGCCATCCCTGTGACAGGAGGCCAGGTAATGCTAGCATAATTATCAATGAAACAACTTGACATCAAACTGATGCATCCTGCCGAGCAGATTGCGATCATCATCGGCAGGATCTACCGCAGCGGAATGACAACAACTTCCGGCGGAAACCTTTCCATAATGGACGGCAACGGGGACATGTGGATCACCCCGGCAGGAATCGACAAGGGTTCCTTGAAGCCCTCAGACATAATGTGCGTCAAGGCTGACGGAACCATAGTCGGCCCCCACAGGCCTTCATCGGAGTATCCTTTCCACAAGGCCATCTACAAGATGAATCCCAGGGCACATTCAGTCATCCACGCCCATCCTCCGGGACTGGTGACTTTCAGCGTAGTCCACCAGATTCCTGACACCAGCATCATCCCTCAGGCCCGTGCCGTCTGTGGGCCGGTCGGTTTCGCTGAATATGCCCTCCCGGGAAGTGAACTCCTTGGCAAGAAGATCGTTGCTGAATTCAAGAAGAATCCTGATTACAAGGCGGTCATCATGGAAAACCATGGTGTGGTGCTCTACGGCGAGGACATAGCGGATGCCTACCAGCGTTTCGAGACCCTCGAACTCTGCGCCAGGACTATCCTCAACGCCAAGACTCTTGGAGAACCAAAGTATCTTACCGAGGAGCAGATCACAAGGCATGAGATGGCCGTCAACACACCCTTCGAGCATTTCATGAATGTGGACCATCCGTCGGACGAACGGGCGATCCGCTCAGAGATCTGCCAGATAGTCCGCAGGGCTTGCTCCCAGGGTCTTATGTGCAGCTCCTATGGAACTGCTTCCGTCAGGTGGAAGGGTAATGATTTCCTGATCACACCTTCCAATGTACAGCGCTGGGACATCGATCCCGAGGACATAGTCCAGATCAAGGACGGAATGGTCGAGGCCGGCAAGATGGCTAGTCGCTCAGTTGCCCTGCATTATGAGATCTACCGTCGCAACCCCAAGGTCAATTCGATCATCCTGACCCAGTCGCCGGCCCTCATGGGTTTCTGCACCACTGGCGTAAAGTTCGACGTCAGGACCATTCCTGAAAGCTGGATATTCCTTCAGGACATCCCGACTTTCCCGTTCGGAAGCCAGTACGACGAGCACCTCTCCGCCCTGGCCGACGAATTCCGCAAGCGTCCTTTCGTGATGCTGGAGAATGACTCGGTTGTCGTGACTGGTGACAAGCTGATCAACACCTTCGACAGGCTTGAGGTCGCTGATTTCAGTGCGAGATCCCTCATCCTGGCAGCCCCTCTGGGCAGCCTCAAACCGATAACGGACTCCGAGATCGAGGATCTCAGAGTCGCGTTCCATGTCGGTGAATAGGAATCAGTCCTTTCAGGCTCCTTTGATTATGCGGGCATCCTCCTTACGGTCGATGCCCACTTTTTGTGCGAGGTCGTCCCTCTTGTCGCGGATGGTGTCGATGTGGCGTGTGACCCAGTTCTCGAGATTGATGCTGGCACAGGCAAGCAGGAAGTAGATGATGGTCTGGAGTACCATCGTCCTCATCTGGAATCCTGCAGCCGCAATGTCTCCACCGGCTGTACTGAGGTTCATATAGCCTTGTACTCCGAAGGTTGAGGGGAAGATGTAGGAGAACACTTTCCAGAATTTCGGGAAGGCTACCGTAGGCCAGGAGCAGCCTGTAAGGAACAGGCAGATGGGGGACATCGCCAGGAACAGCAGGAAAACCGATTCCCTCCTAGTGATAAGGGTGCACCATGTCATGCTGAAGAACACACAGTCAGTGATGTAGAATAGCAGCAGTGCAAGGATGTCCATGAACTGTCCTCTCTGGGGGAGACCGAAGATAGCCGGGACTATGTAAGCTATGTACATCCCTATGCCGAGGTACAGCAGCCAGTAGGCGCCACCACGTCCGAGGACGATCCTCATGATACCATATTTCCCATAGTGGGCGGGCAGCGAGGAGAAATTGCGGTTCCTTTCCTTCCTGGTACCGACCAGCAGTGACATTCCGTAGAACATGGTCTGCTGGATGATGATCATCAGGATAGCCGAGATCAGGAAGAAACTGTAGTCGAATGCCCTGTTGTAGGGGTTATTGTCTTCATAGCCCAAAGGCTTTACCACCTGGGACGCTTCCTGTTCGGTCATTCCAGCCAGTGAATATCTTTCCATCTGGATCTGCCCGATTTCGTGGAGCATCACGAAGTTAGTGGCAATCATTGCATTCTTGTAGTAAAGGAAGCTGCTCATGTCGGCGTAAAGGGAAAGCTTGGCAGTCTCGTTCCTGGCCAGCTTTTCACCGAAGTCCTTCGGGAAATAAACTATCCCGTTGACCTTCCTTTCCTGCATGAGTTTCTCGGCTTCCGCCATGTTGATGCATTTGGCTGCAACTTCGACTTCTCGCGTTGCATCGATCTCACGGATGAAACGGCGGCTGTCTGGGCATGCCGCTTCATCGACTACTGCAACTGGGGTCTCGGAAAGGATTCCGTTGAGGTAGACCACGTTGTAAAGAAGTGGATAAGCCAGTCCCGCCACGAAGAAGATAAGCAAGACTCCTCCGTCTGAGAAGATGTCCTTGAGTTCGTGGCTGAATACGTCCCACCAGTTGCTGAGCCATGTCTTTATGTATCCTTTGTTTGCCATGATCATTATTCTTTAGGAAAATTCTGGTGGATGTAGGCATTCTTAAGCCTCTTCAGGCCGAGGAGCGGGACGAAGAGGAAGCAGAGTAGCCAGATCACTTCCTTCCACCAGCCTGCGAACCCTGCACCGAAGATGGCTTCCTGCACATAGAATAGGTAATAATGCCTGAGCGGGAAAGCGGCTGCCAGGCCCTGGATGTACGGGGGCATGGCCTCGATGGGAAGAGTGAATCCGGAAAGCGAGAATCCCAGTACGCTGTAAAGGGCACCGATGCTGAGGGCGAGTCTTGGCACCGGCAACATTTCGATTATGAATATTGCCAAGGCCTCACTTGCCAGGATCATCAGGAACATTGCGATGTACATGTTGAACACAATCCCTTTCATCGGGAAATGCAGCCAATGGTACAGCAGCATTATCAGGGCGAAACCGATGACCGAGAAGATCAGCGTCCACACCATTAGCTTGCCTGACAGGGCTGTGACAATCGAATTGCCGGATGTCTCCAGGAGGTGCCTTGAGGTGCTGAACTTCAGTTCCGCGCCCAATGAATATATGAACACCAGAATCACTATCATTTCCAGGATTCCGGGGAGGAGGATTCCGGTGAGGTAATAGTTGTAGTTGGTTGTGACGTTGCCTATCTGGTGGGTGTCGATGTCGATGGGACGTATAAGGCCCATTATCTGGTCGTCATTGTAGCCCTTCGCCCTGAACACCTGCCTTTGAACGGCACCGTTGGTAAGGTTTACCATCGTCAGCAGGTCCTTCCATGCCAGTGCACCACTCACGAAGTACAGTCCATTGATGTAGAACGTGATCTTCGGCTGCCTGAAAGCCTGGATGTCTTCATTCATCCCTTCCGGTATGACGCACACCGCCGAAATCTTCCCGCTGATCATGTCTTCCCTTGCAGCGGCGAAGGAATCGTAGTGGATCACCTCACCCAGCTGGGTTGCATCCAACTGCTGGCAGAAATTGCGTGAAGTGGTGGAGTAGTCCTCGTCGACGAGGCCGATCGGAATGTCGTGTGGCAGGCCTCCGTGCAGGAAGGTCAGGAAGAAGATGGCGCAGAAGACGATCACTCCCACCGAGCCCATGAAATAAAGAGGACGGTTCCTGATTATCCTGTGCTCACGGCGTGCGACCTGAAGTATTCTTTGCCAGTTGTCCATTATCTTTCCAACTCCTTTTGTCTTACTGTTTTACAATCGCGGACATGCCGGGACGGATCCCTTCCACAGCCTGATCCGGAACGGCCCTGACCTCAAAGGTCTTGGCATCGTACATTCCGGTCTCCTTGGTTGCCTTCCAGGTGGCGTAGGACTCACGGACTGCGATGTAGTTGACGGTTGCGGATATCTCCTTGCCGTCGAGGGCGGGGATGATGACCGCGATCTTGTCTCCCTGCTTCATGCCGTGAAGGTAGTCTTCGCGGACATTGAAGGTGAACCAGATGTCATTGAGATCTATGACGCTAGCAACCGGGGAGCCCTGGCCGACGAGTTCTCCAACCTTTGGATAGGTGGCAGAGATTATTCCGTCTGCGGGAGATATGAGATAGAGTTCTCCGAGATAGGACTCAACTTCCTGGACCGCTCCTGATGCCTGCTCGACAAGGGCCTGTGCTGCAGCCTTGTCTTCTGCGCGTGCCCCGCTCACTGCCATGTCGTACTGGCTCTTGGCAGCGAGAGTCTGAGCCACTGCGGCATCGTACTTTGCCTTGGTCTCATCGTATTTCTGGGCTGCGATGACTTTCTGGTCGTAGAGTCTCTGGACCCTGTCAAGGGACTTGCGCATCACATCTTCCTGGACAATAGCCTGCTGCCATAGCTGGTAGGCTCCCTGGATCTGCTCGCTTCGGGCACCTTTGCGTGCCTTGTTGCTCTGTGCGGTGGCCGCATTCCTGGCTGCATTTGCCTGGATCAGCTTGGCACGTACTTCAGGGGAGTCGATAAAGGCGATGGTGTCTCCCTTGTGGACCTGCTGGCCTTCCTTGACATAGAATTCCTCAATCCTCCCTGGGACCTTCCCTGAGACGCGGTACTCGCTGGCCTCAGCTTCTCCCTGGATCACCAGCGGTTTCGGTTTGGACACGAAATAACCTATGATTGCAATTGCCAGGATGATCAAGATCAAGGCTGCGATGCCGATCACCAGGTTGTAGTTGTTCTTTTCCTTTTCCATGATATGTTGCTTTTTATAATTCCTTATTATTATTTGACTCTGTGGTTTCCTTCCGCCTTGTCGAGGTTGGCGGCCAGCATCTGCAGCTCTATGCCTGCGTCGATATATTCAGAATGAGCCTGGAGCCAGGCTGTCTGGGCAGCAAGGGCGGTGTTGGCAGTGATGACTCCTTCGTTGAAGCCGATGGTCGCGGTGCGCAGGTTCTCTTCCGCGCTTGAGAGGTTGCTTTCTGCCATGGTGAGTTTTTCAAGTGCTTCGGACTCTTGCTTGCGGAGCTGGGTGACCTGCAGGTTGATCAGGTCCTTCGCATCCTCAAGTTGCGAGCGGTAAAGGGTCGCTTCTGCCTTGGCTTTGCGGGTTTTGTTGAGAGCTTCGAAGCCATGGAACAGAGGGACGTTGACTACGACTCCCACACCCCAGTAACCGTTCCACTGCTTTTCGAAGCCGTTTTTCAGGCTAGGGTTCGACATCATGTAACCGCCCATGGCTGCAACTTTAGGAAGCATGTCAGCCCTTGCGAGGGCCACCTTCCCGTCGTAGATCTTGGAGGCCAGCTCAAGGCTGCGGGTTTCAGGCCTGTCAGCGTAGATCTCCTCAAGGCTCTTCCGGGTACCGATCTGGGCTACAGGAATAGCCTCCAGCTGTTCGTCAGCAAGTGTGATATCGCTTCCCAGATCCAAACCTATCCTTTTGCAGAGGAGCATCTTGGCAAGGGTGATACCATTCTCGGCTTTTGTCTTCAGCATGTCTGCCTCGTTGGCCTTGACTTTGATCTGGAGCGCATCGGATTCGGTGGAAACTCCTTCCTGGACGGCAAGGTTGACATCATGTTCCATGCTGTGAAGCAGGTCGGCGTAGGATTCGGCGAGTTTCTTCTTCGCAGCTATCGAGACAATCTGCCAGTAAGCTTGGTCGACATCCACTATTGTCTGCTGGTACTGCTGGTCATAGCCAGCTTCTGACAACTCTTCTGCCAATTTGGCAATCTTGTTGGCGGCGATGATCTTACCTCCCATGAAGATTGGCTGCTGCACCGTAACAGTTCCTATCATTATATTTTCCAGGTCCGGGTGCAGTGCATCGTCGATGTCCTGTCCGATGGCATTGATCGTGGCGCTCATGTCAGTAGATGACAGTTTCCCAAGGAGAGTCTGCAAGAGCGGATCCTGCATAAGCTGCATGTATTTCATTGCGCTGGCAGGGTCTTTGGCTGCGAGCTGCTGTATGTAGGTGGTGATGTCGTTCATCACCTGCTGCTGGTACTGCTGCGAGATTCCATGGATCGTGGTCCCCATGTTCTGCAGGGTTGCAGAAGTTGCATCGCTGACTATTGAAACATCATTTGGATTGTACATGTAAGCACCTGTGGCAGAGACGTTGGGAAGATAGTTTGCGAATGCGATCTTCCTGTCGTAACCGGCCATTTCGACCTTTGTACGGGCCTGCTCCAGGTTCTTGTCGTTTTCGACTGCCATCCGGCGGCATTGCTCCAGTGTCAATGTCTGCTGGGCTCCGGCTCCTGCCGGAATCATTGCCATGATGGCGAGGATGTAGAAGATTCTCTTGTCCATTGTGTTTTATATTCTTTTTCAAGCGAGAACTTTCTGCTGCAAAAAAGTTGCCTAAAGTACCATTATTTACAAAATAAATAGTTAATTTTGTGAATGAAGGTCGAATCTTTGAGTTTACAGGGAAATTATTTCACTTTTTATTCATATTATGCGAACATCATCTTTTAAAACATTTGTTATTTTATGGCTCCTCAAATGCAGAACATAGGCCTCAAGCAGGTTTCCCGCCTGATACCTCATTATGAAGGGCTTAGGCTTGGAGAAGACTTTTTCCTTGTCGACGTGGACAGCGGACAGAATCTGGAATTCATGAATGATCCTTTCCGTGCTGATGCATATTTTTTGGTTTACTGTGTCAACGGGGGACTTGATATTGAAGTAAACCTGAAGTCATATTCCCTTTCTTCCGACATGCTTCTCATCAGTCTCCCAGGAAGCATCCTCCGTGTGGTAACTCCGTTGAACAAAGACTCCAGGGACGGACGCTTCCTTGTCCTGGCTTTTTCCAAGGATTTCCTGACAGACATCAACATTGACATCAGGAAGGCCACGGACGGTCATTACTTCTTCTCTGAGACACCTTGTATCGAGATCGACAGGGAAGAGAGGCGTTTCCTGTCAAAGTATCTGTCTCTGATGAAAGATATCATGGACACTGACATACCAGGCAAGAAAGGCGCCCTCGGTGCTTTGTTCTCTTCCATATTCTATGTCTTGTCCGGCCTTTACCAGGCCAAGATGGAATCCAACTACCAGCCAGAGGTAGTGAGTTCTTCCCAGATAAGGCTCAAACTCCTTTTTGAAAGCTTCATGAAACTGGTGTCAGAGTACCACATCTCGGAGAGAGGTGTAGCATTCTATGCCGGACGTCTTGGTCTTACTCCGAAATATCTGTCCAAACTAGTCAAGCAATACAGCGGACGATCGGCTCCAGACTGGATAGATTCTTTCGTCATCCTTGAAGCCAAGAACATGCTTCGTTATTCCGGCGACAGCATCAAGGAGATTGTCTTTAGACTCAATTTCCTCAATCCTTCAGTCTTTTACAAATATTTCAAGGCTCATACCGGCATGACTCCAAGCGAGTACAGGAACGGTGGATTTGCTTAATGTTTAATCGAATTTTAGATTTTTTACTAAAATATTTTAGTAAAAATCGTTTTAATTTTTGGTTAAAATAATTTGCAAATTAAATAATTCTTGATACCTTTGCTTCCAGACAGACAAAAGTTCTTTTTGTTGTCTATTTGTTAAGTTCGTTTTATATACAACTGCCCGGTGCTTTGGGGAAAGCGCCGGGCTCCTTTTTGTTTTTAATGATTTTTTCGTAGCTTTGTGTAATCTGCCACGGATTTGACACAACAGTATTATCAATAAAATCATTTCTGCATGGAAAAGAAACAATCTAACATGGTGGCCATCGTGACGATGTGCTTCATCTTCGCGATGATTTCCTTCGTCACCAACATGGCAGCTCCTTTCGGCAACATCTGGGGCAACCAGTACCCCTGGTCCAAGATGGCCGGTAACCTCATGAACTTCGCGGCCTACCTCTTCATGGGTATTCCCGCAGGTAAGATGCTCCTGAAGATCGGTTACAAAAACACGACCCTCGTCGCCCTTGCAACCGGTTTCGTCGGAATCGTCATCCAGTGGATTTCCAGCAAGGTGACCGGTGGCTCCGCCATCTACATCTACCTCCTTGGAGCATTTGTCTGCGGTTTCTGCGTCTGTATGCTCAACACCGTCGTCAACCCGATGCTCAACATCCTCGGTGGTGGTGGTAACAAGGGCAACCAGTACATCCAGATCGGCGGTACCCTGAACTCCCTGACCGGAACCCTTACTCCGCTGCTTGTCGGCGCCCTGATCGGAACCGTTACAGCCAGTACCTCCATGTCCGATGTGGCTCCCCTTCTCTTCATCGCAATGGGTGTCTTCGCTCTCGCTTTCGTGATTATCTCTCTCGTGAAGATCCCCGAGCCGGCAAAGGAGCGCAACGCGACCGTCTACGAGCACAGCGCATGGAACTTCCGTCACTTCGTGCTCGGAGCAATTGCTATCTTCTTCTATGTAGGTATCGAGATCGGTATCCCTTCACAGGTCAACTTCTTCCTTGCCGACGCTTCATCCAAGGGTGCCGGAATCGCTGTCAACGGAGCAGCCATCGGTGGTGCAATCGCTGCTATCTACTGGCTTCTCATGATGGTCGGTCGTATGTGCAGTACCTTCATTTCCGGTAAGGTCAGCACCAGGACCCAGATGATCTCCGTCTGTACGGTAGCCATCGTCCTTGTCCTCATCGCCATCTTCATCCCCAAGACTGTCACTGTCAACATGCCCGGTTACAGCGCCGCTGATGGATTCGCGATGTTCCAGGTTCCTCTGAGCTGTCTGCTTCTCGTCCTCTGCGGACTTTGCACATCAGTCATGTGGGGTGCAATCTTCAACCTGGCAGTCGAGGGACTCGGCAAGTACACCGAGGCCGCTTCCGGTATCTTCATGATGCTGGTCGTCGGTGGCGGTATCATGCCTTTCATCCAGGAACTCATTGCAAAGGGACCTGCAGGCTACATGAACAGCTACTGGCTTGTTATCGCCATGCTCTGCTACCTCCTTTACTATGCCCTGGTAGGTTGCAAGAATGTCAACAAAGATATCCCTGTCGACTAATAATCAAACTGAATAATGGAAAATATTGACCAGAACCTTGTTATCGGCGTCGATGTAGGCGGCCAGACCACCAAATGCGGTATTGTTGACACCCGTGGCACCGTGATTGCCCAGACTGTCATCAGGACCGACAATCACGACACCGTCGAGCCTTTTATCGCCTATCTTTCGGAAGCTCTCAAGAAACTCATTGCAGAGGCCGGAGCAGAAGGACAGATCCGTGGTATCGGAGTCGGAGCTCCCAATGCCAACTATTATACAGGTGACATTGAGAACGCCGTCAACCTTTCATGGGGACGTTCAGGATCCATCCATTTTGCCGCCCTCCTGAAGGACGCCATGGGTGGGATTCCTGTCACTCTCACAAATGACGCCAACGCTGCTGCCATGGGTGAGATGACTTACGGAGCTGCCAGGGGCATGAAGAATTTCATCATGATCACCCTCGGAACCGGAGTCGGAAGCGGAATAGTCATCAACGGTGAGATGGTCTACGGCCACGACGGCTTTGCCGGCGAGCTCGGCCACACGACCCTTGTCCGCAACAATGGACGTCTCTGCAACTGTGGTAAGACCGGTTGCCTCGAGACCTATTGCTCGGCAATAGGAATGGCTCGTACCGCCCGCGAGTGGCTTGAGATGAGCGATGAACCTTCCCTCCTGCGTAAGCTCGACACCATCACTTCCAAGGATGTCTACGAAGCCGCCAAGGAAGGTGACGCCCTCGCCCTCAAGGTCTTCGACTACACCGGTACTCTCCTCGGAATGGCTTTCGCAGACTTTATCGAGTTCTCCGCTCCTGAGGCTATCGTTCTCTTCGGCGGTCTCGCAAGGAGCAAGGAGTTCCTTACCGAGCCTATAGTGAAGTCAATGAATGCAAACGTCCTTCCTTTGTGGAGAGGCAAGGTCAAGCTTGTCTATTCCTCGCTTAAGGAGTCCGATGCCGCCATCCTCGGCGCATCCGCCCTTGCCTGGTAGTCAGACATTCTATAATAATAAGGTACCGCTTCCTTTAAGGGAGCGGTACTTTTTTAATGATAGGATTCTTTTCGCTAAATTTGCAGGCGACAGCAGTTCCAGATGAAGAACAAGGAATATATCCAGATACGTGGTGCGAAGGCGCACAACCTGAAAGGGATCAATGTGGACATTCCCCGCGACGAATTCGTCGTCGTGACAGGTCTCAGCGGCAGCGGAAAATCTTCGCTTGCCTTTGACACGATCTACGCCGAGGGCCAGAGGCGCTACATGGACACCCTTTCGACTTATGCCAAGCATTTCATGGGGATCCTGGAAAAGCCAGAGGTCGAGAGCATCGAAGGCTTGAGCCCGATAATCGCGATCGAACAGAAGACCACCGGCAACAATCCACGCTCGACGGTTGGCACCATCACTGAAATATTCGACTTCCTGCGCCTTCTCTATGCCCGGGCTTCGAGGGCATATTCCCCGGCGACAGGCAAGGAGATGGTCCGCTACACTGATGAGCAGATCGTGGACCTCATCATGGAAGGCTACAAAGGTAAGAAGTGCTACTTGCTTGCTCCTCTCGTGCGTGGACGAAAGGGTCATTACCGTGAACTCTTCGACCAGCTTCGCCGTCGTGGTTACACCGAAGTCAGGGTGGACGGTGAGATCCATCCTCTCAATGAGATTGATGCCCTGGACCGCTACAAAGGCCATTTCATCGAACTCGTCGTCGACAAGCTGAAGCCAGCCGAGGGGGATACCAAGAGGGTGAGGGACTCCGTCATGACGGCCCTCAATCTCGGCAAGGGCTCCGTGGCAATGCTCGAGAGCGGCTCGGACACCCTCCGCCATTTCTCCAAACACCTTGTGGACCCTGAATCGGGAATATCCCTCCAGGAGCCTGCTCCGCATTCCTTCTCCTTCAATTCTCCGGAAGGCTACTGCCCTCATTGCAAGGGCCTTGGAATGATAGTGGATGTCAATATGGACACCATCATCCCTGACCGTCACCTTTCCATAGCAGACGGTGCAATCGTCCCGCTAGGGAAGGTCCGCGAGAACAAGAAATTCGATGTCATTAGGTCCATTGCCAGGAAATATAATTTCTCGCTTTACGATCCGGTCGACACGGTACCTGATGAAGCTGTTTCACATATAATATTCGGAAGTGACGAGTTGTTCCGCGTAGGTGAGGGCAACCTTTCCGAGATGGTCTCTTTCGGTGGCATAGTTGATGACATCGATGAAAAGGTGGAATGTCCAGTCTGCCATGGCACCCGTCTGAACGAGAACACAAAGTGCTTCAAGATCGATGGCAAGACCATTTCAGAAGTCGCCGCCATGGAGATGACGGACTTGAAGGCCTGGCTTGAATCACTGCCATCCAAGTTCAACGAAAGGGAGAACAACATTGCCAGGGACATCCTGAAGGAGCTGTACGAAAGGGTCCGGTTCATGCTTGACGTCGGCCTTGATTACCTATCTCTTGATCGTCCGACCGGCTCCCTTTCCGGAGGCGAGAGCCAGAGGATCCGGCTGGCCACGCAGATTGGTTCGAAGCTTGTCGGAGTTCTGTACATCTTGGATGAACCTTCAATAGGACTGCACCAGAGGGACAACCGCAAGCTCATAGCCTCGCTCAAGGAACTCCGGGACGAAGGCAACTCAGTGATGGTTGTGGAGCATGACATGGAAACCATGATGAGCGCGGACTGGCTTGTGGACGTCGGTCCGGGCGCTGGGGAGAACGGAGGGAAGATCTGCCTGAGCGCGCCTCTGAAAGCCCTGCTCGGCGGCCCGCTCGACAAGGAAACCAAGCCGCATACCATCATCGGAAATTCACTCACCCTTGAATATCTTCAAGGCCTCAAGAATATTCCGGTTCCTCAGATCAGGCGTCCAGGCAACGGCTTCTACCTGAAACTCAAGGGTGCCCGAGGCAACAACCTCAAGAACCTCGACGTGACCTTCCCTCTTGGATGCTTCATCGGTGTGGCGGGAGTCAGCGGCAGCGGAAAGTCTACCCTCATCAACGAGACCCTGATGCCGATCCTCAAGAACAAGCTTCACAGGGCGAAATTGCGCCCGCTGCCCTTTGATTCGATAGAAGGGATAAAGAATATCGATAAGCTCATCGAGATCGACCAAAGTCCTATCGGCCGTTCTCCCAGATCCAATCCTGCGACATTTACCGGAGTCATGAGCGACATCCGCAATCTCTTCGAGGACACACCAGACGCCAAGGTGCGCGGATTCAAGGCCGGCAGATTCTCTTTCAACGTTCCCGGCGGACGCTGTGAGGCTTGCAACGGAGCGGGGATAAAGGTTATCGAGATGAACTTCCTGCCCTCTGTCAATGTTGTGTGTGACGAGTGTCGCGGACGCCGTTACAAGGAAGACACCCTCGCTGTCCATTACAAGGGCAAGAACATCAACGACGTGCTTGAAATGCCGATAAGTGAGGCTTACGAGTTCTTCAAGCCCATCCCTTCCATAGCCCGCAAACTTAAGGCTCTCGTAGACGTCGGGCTGGGTTATGTCCACCTTGGCCAGAGCGCCGTGACCCTTTCCGGAGGCGAGAGCCAGAGGATGAAACTGGCTGCCGAACTGTTCCGCAAGGCCACCGGCAACACCCTGTACATCCTTGACGAACCCACTACCGGGCTTCATTTCGAGGACATCAAAGTCCTTCTCGGAGTGCTCCAGCAACTGGTTGACCAAGGCAACACGGTGATCATCATCGAGCACAACCTGGATATCCTCAAGAGCGTTGACTATATCTTCGACCTCGGCCCCGATGGCGGCCAGGGTGGTGGAAGGATCGTAGCCCAGGGCACTCCCGAGCAACTTGCCGCCGATCCCGACTCAGTCACCGGCCCTTACCTCAAAGAAGTACTTTGATGTTTCATGGAATTATTCTTAAATTTGTAAGAATAGTCATTTATTGAGGTTTATGGGTTCCCACGGCAGGGTCAATATCAAGTCGTTTTGCTTCAATCCGTTCAGGGAGAACAGCTATCTCCTTTGGAATGAGGAGGGGGGCGAATGCGTGTTCATTGATCCTGGATGCTATGATGAAACCGAGACCGGAGTCCTGAAGGCTTTCATCTCCACTCATGGCCTGACCCCGCAGGCAATCTGGCTGACCCATGGCCATTTTGACCATATATTCGGAGTCGCAGGACTCGCCAGTGAATATTCCATTCCAGTATTTATGTCCTCCGAGGACAAGATGATCCTTGAGAGGGATCCAGGTTATGCCATGGGCGCCGGGCTGCATGCCCCGGACGTCTCGTTCAAGACTGAGGATCTGGTAGAGGGGCAGATCCTTCGCTTCAGTCAGGATGACAAAGGTGTCATTCTGAACGACAGTGAAGAATCTCCGGGGTTCATCGTTATCGTCACCCCGGGCCACACTCCTGGTGGGGTGTGTTTCTACAGCGAAAAGGACAAGATCCTCTTCTCAGGAGACACTCTTTTCGCCGGTGCGATCGGAAGGACTGACCTCGACGGGGGAGACTACGACAAGGAGATCGTAGGAATAATGGAGAAACTCATGCTTCTTCCGGGCGACGTGGAAGTCTATCCTGGCCACGGCCCTTCCACTTCTATAGCGGAAGAGAGGACGACCAATCCTTTCCTGCAGCCCTTCAATGAACCTTGGGAGACCGAAGAATATATTTGAACCCCTTTGAGAACATGCATATAGGTATAGCAGGAAACATAGGCAGCGGCAAGACCACCCTTACACGGATGCTGGCCAACCATTACGGCTGGACACCCAAGTACGAGTCGGTCACCTACAACCCGTACCTTGAGGACTATTACAAGGACATTCCCCGCTGGTCCTATAACTTGGAGACATATTTCCTGGCCCAGAGGTTCAAGGATGTCCTTGAAATCTCGAAGAGCAAGGACGTGATCATCCAGGACAGGACCCTCTTTGAGGGTGTGTACATTTTCGTCGCGAACAACTATGCCATGGGCAACCTCAGCAAGAGGGACTATGAGACCTACATGGACCTCTTCAGCGTCATGTCCTCGATGGCCGGCATGCCCGACCTTCTGATCTACCTCAAATGCTCCATCCCTCACCTGGTGGCCCAGATCCAGAAGCGCGGACGGGACTACGAGCAGTCCATAGGACTTGACTACCTTGCCGGCCTGAATGACCGTTACGAGAAGTGGATTGCGGAGTACAAGGGCAGGGTGCTTACCATCGAGACCGACGACCTGGACTTTGAGAGCCGTCCGGAAGATTTCGCTGTGATCACTGACAGGATCGATGCAGAGCTTTACGGACTTTTCCCGATTGACAATAACATTTAACATTCAAGGATATGCACATCGCGATAGCAGGAAACATAGGCAGCGGCAAGACCACTCTCACGAAGATGCTGGCCGCCCATTACGGCTGGACTCCCAAGTTCGAGTCAGTCGACTTCAATCCTTACCTGGCCGATTTCTATGCTGACATGGAGCGTTGGTCCTTCAACCTCCAGATCTATTTCCTCAACAAGAGGTTCAAGGATGTGGTGGACATCTCCCGCTGCAGTGACATCATCATCCAGGACAGGACCATCTACGAGGATGCCCGCATCTTTGCTCCCAACCTCCACTCGATGGGCCTGATGAGCACCCGTGACTTTGAGAACTATTCGGATCTCTTCGACCTGATGATGTCCCTTGTGAGCAAGCCGGATCTCCTCATCTACCTGCGCTCATCCATTCCCAACCTGGTCGCACAGATCCAGAAGAGGGGACGCGAGTATGAGAGCAGCATCAGGATCGACTATCTGACCGGCCTCAACAAACGTTATGAGGACTGGATCAAGGAATATGACGGGCATCTGCTGATCGTCAACGTGGACGAGATCAAGTTCGAGAACAAACCTGAGGATTTCCAGAAGATCACTGACAGGATCGATGCCGAGCTGTTCGGCCTGTTCCCCGAGGTGAAACAGATAGATGAATAGCAATTATTAAATTCCAGTAATATGAAAAAGATCTTTTTCTATTCAGTTGCAGCCCTGACGCTGCTTGCGCTGTCTTCTTGCGCTGAAAAGAAGAATGTCATCACCGGCCACTTCGATGGCCTGACTGCTGATTCCCTCCAGGTTGAGGTCGTTGACGTACTCAATGCCAGGACACCTCTCTCTTCCACTGTCATCCCTGCTGTCAACGGTGATTTCACCATTCCTTTTACCGATACAACAGTCCGCGGAATCATTATCTACACGCCCGGTGATGAGAGAGGACGTGAGCATGGAGTAGCTTCCATCACTTTCGTTCCCGGAGAATATGCCAAGTTGAGCGGAAGGCTCGACTCTCTCGTGGTCGACGGCTCCCAGTTCTTCAAGGACCAGAAAGCTTACACAGAACTTGTGAAGCCTGATCAGAAGAGAATGGCCGAGATCGTTGAGGAGTATCGCGCTACCGACGATGAGGCCAAGTCCGATTCCATCATGAATGTCTACAATGAGGTCTCTGCCCATGTGAGTTCCCTGACTAAGGATTTCATAAAAAACAATCCTGCCAGCCTCTATGGTGCGACCCTTGTCAGCCGTCTCATAGGTGAGGACGGTAAGGATGCCCTCGAGGTTCTCGGCATCATTCCTGAGACAGTTCAGAACGGCTACCTCAAACCACTGATCGACAGGACTAGGACAAGTGCACAGAAGACAAAGGCAAGATCAGAGGCTGCCGAGAAGGTAAAGGACGGCATGCAGGCTCCTGACTTCACCCTCAAGAACGAGAAGGGCGAGGACTTCACGCTCTCTTCAATCTACAACCAGGGCAAGTACATCATCCTCGATTTCTGGGGTGAGTGGTGCTACTGGTGCAAGAAGGGCATTCCTGACATGAAGCAGCTCTATAAGGATGCCAAGGGCAAGATCGAGATACTCAGCATCGACTGCAATGACACCGAGGAGGTCTGGAAGAACGCTATCAAGGAGCATGAACTTCCTTGGCTCCATGTCTACAATCCTGGTGATGAGAAGACTGACGTCGCAGTTACCTATGCGATCCAGGGTTATCCTACGAAACTTATCCTCAACCCTGACGGAACCATCAACAAGACCATCGTCGGCGAGGATCCTGAATTCTATTCCTACGTCAAGTCCCTCATCAAAAAGTAGATGAAGTTCCATTCAATGTCCGCCGTCCTATTGGCGGCACTTATCCTTTCGCAGATGTCCACCGCCGCCCAGACGGTGGACATCGTGCCTGATGCAGCCTTGCTCCGCGCTCCTTTCTCTTCCCAGGATGAAGAACGGTTCCGCAAACCTGACAAGATCTTCTATCCGGAGACTTGGTTCCACTTCATCGGTGGCAATGTCTCGAAGGAGGGTATCGATGCCGACCTGCAGGCAATCCATGATGCCGGCCTTTCAGGAATCCAGTGGTTCCACGGCTATTTCGGAGGCCCATGGCCTGCGACCGGCCACCAGCTGACAACCTTGAGCCCGGAGTGGGAAGACATGGTCGGGTACCTTGGTCGCAAGGCAGACAGTCTGGGGTTGAGGCTGACTGTGCAGACCTGCCCAGGTTGGTCCATGGCCGGAGGACCTTGGATAACCCCAGAGAATGCAATGCGTGAGATTGTCTGGACAAGGACTGATGTCCCTGCCGGCAATAAGTTCTCTTCCCTTCTTGAAAAGGCTGTTTCTCCGGATGAGCCCTGGAGAGACTACCATGACATTGCGGTCCTGGCTTTCCCCACACCTTTGGGAGACACCGGGACACCTCTCCAGCCTTCAGTTATCGAAGCCGCTGACGATTCATGGAAAGCCCTTGTCGAAGGGAGGGATGGAAAGGGCCTTTCTCTCAAGGAAGCTTCTTCCAACACTGTCACCTTCACCCTCCCTGAAGGCAGTGTGGTCCGGACTCTTGAACTGCCCCCGGTAGGTGCTTTCTCACACAATTTCTGCTACGATCCCGGGATTCATGTCAAGCTTACTGCCAAGACAGCTTCCGGGGAAGAGAAGACCCTCGTGGATGCCGACCTTCCGATGAGCAACTGGCAGGATGGCAATCCCTACGACATGGTCTTTGCCTGCAACGAGGTGGAAGATGCAAAAACATATTCATTCACCCTTACCAACGCCCATCCGGCTACCGTCAGGTTCGTCAGGTTCCTATCGGCGGCCCGCAAGAACAGTTGGAGAGGTGAAGCTGGATGGACCCTTATTGCCAAGGAATTGAGTCAGGAACGTCCTGAACAGAATCCCTTGTCCTACGTAAATTCAAAAGACATCATCGACATTACGGACAAGATGGATGCTTCCGGCAGACTTGACTGGACGGCACCCGTAGGAGATTTCCCGGAAGGTAAATGGACCGTGCTGCGCATAGGACACGTCAATTCCGGTCGTAGGAATTCTCCGGCTCCTCCTGAGGCAACTGGATGGGAATGCAGCAAATTCGATCCCCGTGGCGCAGAAATCCAGTTTGCCAACTATGTCGGAATGCTCCAGGACGGGCCGTTGGGAGGGAAAGCCTCCGGAATGCTCATGGACAGCTGGGAGTGTCACACTCAGACATGGACTCCTGGAATGGAAGAAACCTTCGAGAAATCAGCCGGTTACAAGCTTCGCGGACATCTCCCTGCTCTTATGGGATACGTACTTGACGGACAGGAACTGACAAGCAAATTCCTGATCGACTGGAGACGTACCGTGAACGACCTCTATTGCGAGAACTTTTTCAAGAAGATGACTGATCTTGCCCATGGCAAGGGCATGAAGGTCCAGTACGAGACAGCTGGTGGCGACGTAGTGGTCATGGATCCCATGGAGTATTTCAAGTACGCTGATGTCCCCATGTGTGAATTCTGGCAGCCCTTCTCCGAGGGTTACGTCGGTGACCTTGATTTCAAGCCGATCAAGCCGACGGCATCTGCTGCGCACATATATGGTAAACCAAGGGTTGCGGCGGAGAGCTTCACAAGTTTCTCCCTGACCTGGGATGAACACTGGCAGATGCTCCGTGACGTCGCAAACTTCAACATGGGTGAGGGAGTCACTCACAATGTGTTCCACACCTATACCCATAATCCACAGATAGGTTTCCTGCCGCCGGGTACCAGTTTCGCCAGGAACATCGGTACGCCCTTCCTGAGAGGCCAGACCTGGTGGAAATACATGTCGTATTTCACCGGATTCCTTGCCAGGCAAAGCTATCTCCTCGAGAGGGGACTGCCTGTAGTGGATGTCCTCTGGTACCTTGGAGACGAGGTTGGACACAGGCCATCCCAGTACACCGGCAACGGAAAGCGCCAGGAAGGGAACATCCGTTTCCCTGACGGTTACAAGTACGACTACTGCAATCCTGACGTCCTTCTGGGCCGCCTCACCGTGAAAGATGGGAAGATAGTGACCCCGGAGGGCATCGCTTACGAAGTCCTTTGGATTCCTGAGAATGAGAGGATGCTTCCTGAGACGGTGGCGAAGATCCGTGAACTGGTTCTTGCCGGAGCAAAGGTCGTGGGCAATGCGCCCAATGATGTCGCCACCCTGTCCGGCGGCGAAGAGATGCTGCTGCGTTTCGATGATGAGGTGATATCCCTCTGGGGCGATCTTGAACCTGGCCGTATCAACAGGATGGGGAAGGGAGCAATTGCTGTGAGCATGTCTCTGGACGAAGCACTGAAGGCTTTCGGAATGCGTCCTCGCCTTGTTTGTGAAGAAAAGGATCTGATTTGGACTGAGAGAGAAGAGGATGGGGCGACATGGTTCTTCGTAGCCTCACCTCCTCAGGGAGAATTCCATGGTACAGTGAAGGTTCGTGCCAAGGGGAAGGCCCAGTGGTGGAATCCTGTCGACGGAAGTATACATGATCTAAAGGCCCGTGGTTGGGGCCGGTACAGGAAGATACACCTCGATCTTGCACAGGCTGAAGGAGGATTCATTGTCTTCCGTAAGGATGGCGCCGCTTCCAAAGGGAAAGTCTCGGTACCTGGTAAGCATGAAATCAGTGTCACGAACTGGTCGGTGAGCTTCCCTGAAGGGTGGGGAGCTCCGAAAGATCCAGTCCGTCTTGATGCCCTGAAGCCTTGGAAGGATCTTGACCTTGGTGAGGAAGGCAGGGCTTTCTCTGGAACTGCCACATATTCAACTACTTTCAATGTCCCTTCGGGATCTGTCGGTAAGGACCTTGTCCTCGATCTCGGCAAGGTGGATTTCATAGCTGATGTCAAAATCAACGGCGAGCAGGCAGGTGTATGCTGGACTGCGCCTTACACTCTCCGGATCGGGGACCTTGTACATGAGGGCGAGAACACCCTTACCGTGGATGTGACCGGTACATGGTACAACCGCCTGGTCTACGATGCCGGGCAGGATGAAGCGCTCCGTAAGACGTGGACCATAGCAGGTCCCGCGGCGGATGCACCACTGCATGACTCAGGCCTTCTCGGCCCGGTCAAAGTCTGTGTCGGACGTTGATTGATGAATATGGATGGCGCCGTTAACCTATGACGGCGCCATTTGTTACGACCTCCTGCGGGGTGATGAAACGCATTGTTCCGTCGCCCTGCTTTGCCATAAGGATCATTCCCTTGGACTCGATGCCGCGGATGCTCCTTGGCTTGAGGTTCGCAAGGATGCAGATCTGCTTGCCGAGCATGTCCTCAGGGGAATAATATTCAGCGATTCCGGAAACGATCGTTCTCTTGTCGATGCCTGTGTCGATCGTGAGCTTGAGGAGCTTGTCGGTCTTGGGGACCCTTTCCGCCTCAAGGACGGTTGCAGTACGGATGTCCATTGCTCCGAAGTCTTCGAATGTGACTTCGGGCTTCTGGGGTTCGACCTTGGATGCTGCTTCTTTGGCAGCAGCTTCCTTGGCTGCAGCCTCGTTGGCGGCCTTCGTGGCATTCAGTTTGGCAACCTGGGCTTCAACCACGCTGTCCTCGACCTTGGCAAAGAGCAGTACGGCTTCTCCGAGCTCGTGTCCCACCGGCAGCAGGTCCGCCTTTCCCAGATCGTCCCAGCAGAACACAGGTTTATCTGAGGGAGTTGCCGCCGGGTTAAGGCCGGTCTCGGACGGCACTCCGGCTATGGTGTGGAGTGCACGGCTTTCGCCGGGCTTGAAGAAATTGATCGTAGGCTCGCCCTCGCCGGCGCGATGGTCGAATCCGGCATCCAGGCCCACCTTCAGGATCCCGCGAAGCTTCTCTGCAGAGAACGGGGTGAAAGGCTCGAAAGCGATGGCCAGGTTGGCGCAGATCTGGAGGGAAGTGTAGAGGATGGAAGCGGTCCTGTCCATATCGGTCTTGGCCACCTTCCACGGCTCCGTGTCGGAGATATACTTGTTGCCCACGCGGGCTATGCTCATGGCATCCTTCAGGGCTTCCCTGAAGTGGAATCCATCGAGATTGGCCTCAAGGCTGCGGCGCAGCTCCGGAATCTGGGCCAGGGTCTCAGCATCTATGGCCTCAGGCTTCAGGTTTGCAGGCACCTTGCCGCCGAAATACTTCTGGGTCAGGACGACAGCCCTGTTGACAAAGTTGCCCAGGATAGCCACCAGTTCGCTGTTATTGCGCTGCTGGAAGTCCTTCCAGGTGAAGTCGTTGTCCTTTGTCTCCGGAGCGTTGGCGCAGAGTACGTAGCGCAGGACATCCTCCTGGCCGGGGAACTCGTCCACATATTCATTGAGCCAGACGGCCCAATTGCGTGAAGTGGAGATCTTGTCGCCCTCGAGGTTCAGGAACTCGTTGGAAGGGACATTGTCCGGGAGGATATAGCCTCCACGGGCCTTGAGCATCGACGGGAACACAATGCAGTGGAAGACGATGTTGTCCTTTCCGATGAAATGCACCAGGCGGGTTTCATCGTCCTTCCACCATTTCTCCCAGCTCTCCGGCAGGAGTTCCTGGGTGTTGGAAATGTAACCGATGGGGGCGTCGAACCAGACGTAGAGGACCTTGCCCTCAGCACCTTCCACGGGCACGGGCACGCCCCAGTCAAGGTCGCGGCTGACTGCCCTGGGCTGAAGGCCTCCGTCCAGCCAGGATTTGCACTGGCCGTAGACGTTGGACCTCCACTCCTTGTGGTTCTCGAGGATCCAGTCCCTGAGCCAGGGCTCGTACTGGTCAAGTGGAAGGTACCAGTGGGTGGTCTTCTTCTTTATGGGTTCGGCACCGCTGAGTTTCGACTTCGGATTCAGCAGTTCCTCAGGGCTGAGGGTGCTTCCGCATTTCTCGCACTGGTCGCCGTAGGCGTTCGGATTGCCGCACTTGGGGCAGGTGCCGACTATGTAGCGGTCTGCCAGGAAGGTCTTGGCCTCGGGATCGTAGTACTGCTCGCTCTCCTTGGTGATGAATTTACCCTTGTCGTAGAGCTCACGGAAGAACTCCGAAGCATTCTTCTCATGCACCTTGGAGGTGGTGCGGGAATATATGTCAAAATTGATTCCGAGCCTTGTGAAGGAATCCTTGATGATGCCGTGATACTTGTCCACTATGTCCTGTGGAGTTACTCCGTTGTTCCTGGCCTTGATCGTGATCGGCACTCCGTGCTCATCCGAGCCGCAGATGAACAGGACGTCCTCGCCCCTCATCCTCTTGTATCTTACGAATATGTCAGCGGGCACATAGACTCCGGCCAGATGGCCTATGTGCACTGGACCGTTGGCGTACGGCAGCGCACATGTCACAAGCGTTCTCTTGAAATTCTTTTCCATAAATGATTGTGTTCAACCTGCAAAGGTAGCAAATTCCGCCGGATGTTTCCACAAGGAATGTTATTTGTAGGATTTGCATCCTTATAAAATGTGTGTATAATGAAATTACGCCTGTCTTTAGCATGTGTCCTTATGGCCTTTTCAGTCTGTGCTTTTTCCCAGACGAAACCTGCAGACTTTAGAAATCTTTCCGACGACCTGGGCTTCTATGCCGGAGTCTATGTGGCACCCACGAAAGGGCAGGAAGCTGAGGTTACCTATGGCATCACCTACGGTCATTTCAATTATAACGGTCTTGGTTACAGGGCCGGTGTCCAGATAATGTCGAGAGTGGCGGAGATAGACAATGCCATCGGTCTACCGGTTGCTTTCGCCTACCGGACAAAGGCTCTCTCCACGGAAGGAAGGGTGAGAAGAGGGGCTATTGCCGCCGGGGAGACCTTCGGCTATGATGTGGTTATGGGATACCCGGATCCTCTCAGGGGAGCCCTGGCCAGTTTTATCGCCAACCTGTTCAGTCAGGCGGAGTTTTTCGCCGGTGTCACTCCAGGTTACATTGCCGGAGAGAGTTCGACAGTTTCCACTGCCTACTGGGGGCAGTCGTTTGAGAACCAGGAGAGTTCCTGGACCGAGCTGAACGGTCGTTTCCTGTTGACTCTTGATGCCGGCGCCTGCGCCAATTTCAGGATCTGGCGTTTCGACCTCAAGTTAAGCCCTGCCGTGCACTACAATCTGACCAACAACTATCTTTACAAGACAGAGAGGAATGCAGTTACGGACACCAAGCCCCTCCGATGGTTCTTCTCCATGACCGCCGGCCTCTCCTACAGATTCTGACGCTACTTCTCACGGCCAAGGCGGACCTTGACGGTCTTGATGGCCTTTCGGATGCAGACAAGGTCCTGCATGATCCGGAGTTCACTGTCTGCGTCTGAAACGGTCTGGGCCTTCCTCAGTTCTTCCTTCAGGGAATACTCCTGATCCTCAAGGCGGCAGGCCTGGAACACCAGGATCGCTTTCGGAACATATTTGGTGAGCCACGATCCCTTGGACATCATGGCGTCACGCAGGTTCTTTATGGAGAGATCGTATTGCTCGTCGGTCGAGAGCTGAGCGGTCACGTAGGCCACGGTCCTGTCCGCTCCGTCCAGCATGTGCTTGACTATCTCGTCCTGTGAGAAGCCGTCGTAGTAGCCTTGTGAATATGCTTCGTAAGTCTTGCGGTAGGCTGAGTTGGCGAAACCGGCTTCGTCTCCGGCCAGGGCCTGGTCGATGAAGTCAAAGACTGTCTCCCTATCTTCTTCAGTTTCTGTGTAGAAGTCTGAATCGCTCTGGAATTCAAGCGTTGTGGTGCCGTAGGTAAGGATGAAGTTGAGGAGGTCGCGCTCGGCCTTGGCCATGATTCTGTTCTCTTCTAACCTCGACAGACTATTGTCTACAGTCGAATTTTCGGCCGGAGTTGCCGCCGGGCTTAGGCCGTACTCAGCCGCAGCGGAGCGAGGATGGACTCGGCCGAGCCCGGACGGCAATCCGGCGTTAACTCCGCCATCAGGTCCGACGTTGACATCGACCGAACGACGTTCAGCCGCCTTACGTTCTGCGATGATGTTTTTAGACCTTGTGGAGCCGACACGTTCCTCCAAGGCATCGCGCCGGATGTCGAACTTCCGGCTCAGGAAGTCGATGTAAGTCTCTCTCTTGACAGCGTCGGGAATGTCAGCCACCGTGTCGGCGATGTCATTTATCACGGCAGCCCTTTTCAGCGGATCTCCAGCCGCATCTTCCATAAGGAGCGAGCTCTTGAAATCCACGAAATCCTGCTCGGCACCGGAGAGGAAGTCCTCGACTTCTTCAAGGGTATGCTTCCTTGAATATGAATCCGGATCGTCTCCGTCCGGAAGGAGGACCACCTTGACATCCATACCCTGCCTAAGGAACATGTCTATTCCCCTGAGTGCGGCCTTGACTCCTGCTGGGTCGCCGTCATACATGATGGTGACGTTCCTGGTGAAGCGGCCGATCAACCTGATCTGGCCTTCAGTCAATGCCGTGCCGCTGGAGGCTACCACATTGGTAATGCCCAGCTGGTGCATCGACAGGACGTCCAGATAGCCTTCGACGAGATAGCACTTATCCTTCTTGGCCATCTCTGTCTTTGCGAACCAGATTCCGTAAAGGGACTGGTTCTTGACATAGATGGAGCTTTCTTTCGAATTGACGTACTTTGCGTAGGGCTTCCCGTCTTCCTTGGATTTCAGGGTCCTTGCTCCGAAAGCAATCACCCTGCCGCTCACAGAGTGGATGGGGAAGATGACCCTCTCTACGAACCTGTCGTGAAGGTTTTCGCTCCCGTCATATTGCGCACAGAGACCTGTCTCGAGGAGATATTCATCCTTGAAACCCTTCTCCTTGGCAGCATCGGTAAAGGAATGCCTGTCAGAAGGGGCCCAGCCCAGTCCGTATTTCTCTATGGTCGCATCTTCCAGGCCGCGGGTGTGGAAATAGTTAAGACCCACTGCCTTGCCTTCGCCGGATTTAAGCTGTTCCCTGAAGAAGTTCCCTGCATATTCGGAGACCAGGATCAGGCTCTCGTTCCGCTGTCGGGCAGCGATGTCCTCTGCACTTTCTTCCTCTTCGACAACTTCGATGTTGTACTTCTTGGCGAGGTACCGCAGGGCGTCCGGGTAGGACATGTGTTCATGCTCCATGACGAAGCCTACGGCCGAGCCACCCTTGTGGCAGCCGAAGCAGTAGTATATACCCTTGGCTGGAACGACGTGAAACGAAGGTGTCTTTTCATTGTGGAAAGGACAGCATCCCCACCATTCGGCCCCTCGCTTCCTGAGGGACACGAAGTCGCCTACCACCTCTTCGATCTGGGCGGTATCGAGGATCTTCTGTACGGTTTCCTGGGGGATCATGGTTTATTCGTCGAGGTCGTCCGGATCGTCAATCCTTTCATATTCAACCTCACGGGCATCCGCAATGCCTGAAGCGTCAATCTTCCCGGTCTCAGGAGAAGCCGTGCTCGATGGCGCAGGGTTCCTGCGGATCTCGTATTCTTCCCTGGCCCTGCAAACCCTCCATGTCGAGATCAGTTCGGAGATTCCATAGATGGTGAGGAAGCAGCCTGCAATTATGCTCATCACGTTGATGGTGAAAGGATTGAAAAGCAGGAAAGCTCCACCTGCGATTGCGCAGATCGAGAGGATCAGTGAAGAAAAGCCTGCTCCGAGCAGGGACATGGCTCCGGCCAGCACGATGAGCTGAAGGGCGCCGAACAGGATGAGGACCATGCCTATCAGGTAGACGATGAACCCAGCGATCCACTGGGGGTTGAAAAACAGGAGCAGACCAAGGATAAGGTCCAGACCTGCATTGACGATCAGGAGCTGGTACATACCCTGCTCCTTCCTCTTGATAATTCCGTAAACAAGTGAAGCCAGTCCGGCAGCTATGAGCAGGATGGCAATGATCTTGACGACCAGGGTCGGGGCGTTGCTGCCAAAGATCATGACTATACCTATACCAATGGCAGCTATAGCCCTTGTGATGCTGTCAAACTTAGTTTTGTAACCTATTGTGAACATTTCAGATTTGACTGTTAGAATTACAAATTTAATAAAAATTGCTATATTCGTAAATATGTTTTTCGACACTCACAATCACAGCCAGTTCTCGTTTGACGGAGGGGCAACAACCGTAGAGAAAAGTGTAAGAGCCGCAGTGGATAAAGGTTTCGGAGGAATATGTTTTACCGACCACTGTGATTATTATGTCCCGGAAATGAAAGCACAGTTCGAGCCTATTGTCTGCGAAGTCTTCGATGTAGGAGCCCAGCAGGCTGAGATCGACCGTGTCAGCGCCATGGTGGCTGAAGGTGCTTTCGGGAGGGCTGCTGCAAAGAAATTCAAGGTTCTGAAAGGAATAGAAGTCGGTCTTGACGAGCACAGCAGGGAACTTAACCGCAACCTCCTGGCCGCGCAGCATTTCGACCAGGTCATTGCTTCGGTGCATTATCTTGAGGACACGGACCCATATTTCGGACCTTATTATAAAGGAAAGAACTGGAAAGAGGCTTACGGACGTTATCTCGAGACCTTGCTGAGGGAGATGAAGCGTCTGGAGGACTTTGATGTAATGGGGCATTTCGATTACATCGTCCGTTATGCTCCATATCCCAAGGAAAGCATCCTCTACAGGGATTTCCCTGGCCTGATCGATGAGATCCTCAAATATCTGATCGAAAACGGGAAAGGTCTGGAAATCAACACCAAGACCTATAGGGCTTATGGGCTCAGGACCCCTCAGCTGGACCGTGACATCCTGATCCGCTACATGGAATTAGGGGGAGAGGTCATCTGCCTCGGATCCGATTCACACAAGGCCGAACAAGTTGGAGCGAAGTTTGACTATTTCGCCCAGTACATAAAGATGTTCGGATTCCGGCGCCTGGGCCATTTCGAAGGCCGCAAGCTGAAGATGGTCACTATCTAAGAGGCGACTTCGCAAAGGAATTTAATCCTGACCAGACGTATCTCAAGGTCGTCGTAATCGGCACCCAGTTCTTCCTTGGCTTCTTCCAAGGAGTCTGAAGTTGCTTCGTTTCTGAAATAATCAAAGATTTCGTCTACTATGTCGTCATCCACCATCTGGCGGATGTAGTAGTTGATATCCAGTTTGGTCCCGGTTGAGACAATGGCTTCTATTTCCGTGAGCAGTTCGTCCATTTCAAGGCCTTTAGCCTGGGCTATGTCCTCCAGGGGCAGTTTCCGGTCCACGCTCTGGATGATGTAGATCTTGTCGGATGACCTGGTAGGAGCGGATTTGACCACGAAATCATTTGGCCGTATGATGTCGTTCTCTTCTACATAGTTCTTGATGAGTTCGATGAATTCGCGGCCGTACTTCCTGGCCTTGCCTTCTCCGACGCCCTGGCAGGCATGGAGCTCCTCGAAGGTGATTGGATAGAGGATGGACATGTCTTCGAGGGCTGGATCGCCGAAAATGATCCATGGCTGCAACTTCAGTCTCTTGCCCATGTCCTTCCGGAGCCCTTTAAGCATTGACAGGAGAGTCTGGTCACCACCGCCACCTTTCTGGGCGGTACGGTCCTTCACCGCGTCTTCGTCATCATCGTCGACATAGTCCTTCCCAAGGAAGATCCTGTCTTCGACCAGGCGGATTTCGTAAGGGTTGGCGAAGAACGTCTCTCCCTTTGCGGTCACATAGATCAGGCCGTAGGTCTCTATCTCCTTCTCAAGCAGATGGATCTGAAGTCCCTGGTGGATCACTGAACTCCAGAATTTCTCGCTGTGGTTGCTGCCTGAGCCGAACAGAGGCAAGGTGTCGTGCTTGTAGGACTTCACCATCGCATTGGACTTTCCAGAAAGGATAAGTGCCAGGTGCTCTATCTTGAAATGTTCCGGGAGGGACTTGATCAGCCTGATCACCAGGCACATTTCCTTCCTGCCGTCAAAGGTGGGCTTGGGATTGATGCAGTTGTCGCAGACTCCGCAGTTGTCCTTGGGATAGTCCTCCCCGAAATAATTCAGGAGCATCTTCCTGCGGCACTGGTTGGTCTCGGCATAGGCTACCGTCTCCATGAGGAGCTGACGTCCGATCTCCTGTTCGGAGATGGGCTTCCCAAGCATGAATTTCTCCAGTTTCTGGATGTCCTTGTAGCTGTAGAAGGTGATGCAGTCGGACGGTTCACCGTCCCTGCCTGCCCTTCCGGTCTCCTGGTAATATCCCTCGATGCTCTTGGGAATATCGAAATGGATTACGAACCTTACGTCAGGCTTGTCTATCCCCATTCCGAAGGCTATGGTGGCGACAATGACGTCTACATCTTCCATCAGGAAGCGGTCCTGGTTCTCCGCCCTGGTCTTGGCGTCCAGTCCGGCATGATAGGGGAGAGCCTTGATCCCGTTTATTGTCAGCAGGTTGGCCATCTCCTCCACTCTTTTACGACTTAGGCAGTAGATGATGCCGGACTTCCCGGGATTCTGCTTTATGTAACGTATGACGTCCTTTTCCGGATCCACCTTGTCCCTGACTTCATAGTACAGGTTCGGCCTGTTGAAGGACGACTTGAAGACGGTGGCATCCATGATCCCCAGATTCTTCTGGATGTCGTTCTGTACCTTAGGTGTGGCTGTGGCAGTGAGGGCTATGACCGGAGCCTTGCCTATGCTCTGGATCATGCTCCTTATCCGCCTGTATTCCGGCCTGAAATCGTGACCCCACTCTGAGATGCAATGAGCCTCGTCTATGGCGTAGAAGGAGATGTTGACCTCTCTCAGGAGATCGACATTTTCTTCCTTGGTGAGGGATTCAGGGGCAACGTACAGAAGCTTTGTGACTCCTGAGAGCACGTCCTTCCGGACCTCCTGGATCTGGGCCTTGCCAAGGGATGAATTGAGGAAGTGGGCTATTCCGTTCTGCTCTTCCACGAATCCCCTGATCACGTCGACCTGGTTCTTCATCAGTGCGATCAAGGGGGAGATGACGATCGCGGTACCGGGCATGACGAGGGCTGGCAGCTGGAAGCAAAGAGACTTTCCACCGCCTGTGGGCATGAGCACAAACGTGTCTTTCCCTTCCAGAAGGTTGCGGATAATGGCTTCTTGATCCCCCTTGAAGGAGTCAAATCCGAAGAATTCTTTCAGTTTGGAGTTGAGGACGGTGGAATCTATCTCCATGATTGGTATTATTTATCTTGAAATTTAGTCATAAAAATCCGTATAAGCAAACTAAATGGATTTAAAAAATCTCAATCTGAATATTTTTTGCGATATTTGCGCTTGACTTACAAGCATTCAGCTATGCTTGAAAGTGATTGAATACAAGTAAAATGTTATAATTATGAAGACAATCAATCTGTTTGCAGCCTCGGCAATGCTCCTCGCAGCCGTAGCATGCAGTTCCAACAAGCCGGCAGGAAATGGCGCCGGTGCCGACAGTACAGCTGTCGCTCCAGTCGTAGAGAATGTTGTTTCAGCAAAGGGACTCCTCCCTTCCAAATCCGAAATAGACACCGTCAGCTATCTTGTCGGAATCAACTTCGGCTCTTTCATAAAGGGTTACAACCTTGGAGACCTCAATTACAATGAGATCAAGAAGGGTATCAATGATTTCATCAACGCAAAGGGCAACCAGACCAGCCCTGATTTCGTAAAGCAGTTCAAGGTCAATCCTGAGGAGATGAACAACATCCTGCAGGCTTTCATCGAGAAGAGGAACGCCTACACTGCAGCTGTCAACAAGGAAGCCCAGGCCAAGTTCTTCGACGAGGTCAAGAAGAAGGCAGGCGTCCAGTCTTCTCCTTCCGGACTTGCCTATCTTATCAAGGAGGCAGGCGATGAGAACGAGAAACCCGGAGCACAGGACACTGTCTTTGTACACTACAAGCTTTCCCTCAAGGACGGTTCTGTCATCGAGGAAGTTACTGAAGACCAGCCTTCAGTTAAGCTGACTCTCGACAGGGTCATCCCCGGATGGACCGAGGGTCTCCAGCTTATCGGCAAAGGTGGTAAGGCTACCCTTTATGTTCCTGCAGAGCTTGGTTACGGTGAGCGTGGTTCCAACGCCATCGAGCCCAACACTCCGCTGGTGTTCGACATTCAGCTCGATTCCATCAAGCGTTTCGTCCCTGTTGAGTAATCCACGATGGCAGCACTTGAAATAGAGGGCAGGATCTCCCAGAAGTTCCCCAAACAGAACGGCCAGAGTACCAGGGGAGCATGGACCAAGCAGGATTTCATCCTTGAATATCAGGACGGATCCTTCCCGGCTCAGGTCTGTTTCACTTCCTTCGGCACCGACAAGGTTGCCGAGTTGGACAGGTTCCAGGTCGGAGACGAGGTGAAAGTCTCTTTCAACCTCAGGGCCAGGGAATATAACGGCCGCTGGTATAATGATGTACGAGTATGGCGCCTTAGCCCTGCCGGCCAGGCGGCATCTCAGCCTCAGCCGTATTCCGCACCTCAGGCACCTCAGGCACCGGCTCCGTCAATTGACGACATGCCTGCCGAGGACGATTCCAACGACCTTCCGTTCTAAAGGCTGACCCATTCGATTGTTTGATCACGCCGCCACCATGTCAGTTGTTTCTTGGCATAGTGGCGCGTGTTTCTTTGTATGAGGCGGATTGCCTCGGAGAGGGGAATCTTGCCGTCAAGATATTCAAAGATTTCCTTGTAGCCGACAGTCTGGAGGGCCTGGCAGCTGCGGTAGGGAAGCAGGGACCGGACTTCCTCCACCAATCCGGCGTCCATCATTGCGAGCACCCTACGGTCTATCCGTTCATACAGTTCTTCCCTGGGGCGTTCAAGGCCGATTTTCACTATCTCGAAATCCCTTTTCTTCCGTCTCCCCGTCTTGAATGAGGACAGAGGCTGACCCGAGACCTGATAAACCTCAAGGGCACGTATGACCCTCTGGCTGTTGCGCGTGTCGATTGATGAATATGTCTCCGGATCCCTTGCCTTGAGTTCGCCGGCAAGGCTTTCGATGCCCTCCTCTTCGAGGCGTTTCCAAAGCTGGTCCCGTACTTCCCGGTCCCCGTCGGGGAGGTCGTCAAGTCCGTTGCAGACGGCATCTATGTAGAACATCGAACCACCAGTCATCACAAGGGTTTCGTGACCTTGGTTGAACAGGTCTCTGATCAATGCAAGGGCGTCCTGCTCGTAGTCTCCGGCAGTATAGGCGCTGGTTACAGGTATGGTCTGGATGAAGTAATGCTTCACGGCTGCAAGCTGTGAAGCATCCGGGACTGCAGTCCCTATCGTCATTTCCTTATAGATCTGCCTCGAATCGCATGAGATCACCGGCGAGCCATATTCCAAGGCTCTGCAGATGCTGTAGTCAGTCTTTCCTACAGCAGTCGGCCCAAGGATTATTTCGAGCCGGCGGGGCATGATCTAGAAGTCGAGATCTTCAGTACCGTCGAAAACTATCTTTCCGTCCTCGTCGTCATCCTCTTCTTCCTCGTCATCATCCTGGTCATCATCGTCGCCGTCGGCACTGTCGGAAGAAGCTGTACCGATCGCCGCTCCCCAGTCCGGTTTCTGTCCGGGGAGATGACGCTGGGAATCGGGAAGGTCCTCGAAGGCTACATAGCCGTTCTCGAACTCGATGGGGTTGGGGCCTTTGGACTCGATGACCGCAGGAGCGGTCCCCGGCCTATCCTCGATACCCTCGAAGGTAATGATGACGCTCTTCTTGTTGGGAACGTCGTAGAAATATATGAATGAGGAAACTCCAGCTTCGACGGCATCCTGGACCGTGACCTTGTCAACTGTCCCCGCTCCGAGGTCGAACAGGCCGTAACGTGCAACCACGTTTCCGTCGGCCGAAAGAGCCTTGAACATAATTAGCTGGTCCTGTGGAAACTCCATGTCGGCACGCATCTGCTTGTGGAAAGAGTAGAGGGTAGTGCTGCCGTCCATCTGGTAAACCCTGAAGAATCCTTTGATTCCTGCAAGTGTGACTCTGAACTGATAAACCATAAAACTCAAAAGTTATTCAAAAGTACAAAAAATCCTGCTGCGTTGCAAAATAATGTGAAAAACGCTAATTTCGTAAACTGAGAATGAACGCATCCGAAAACATCATCCGTGACTCCTACAAGAGCATTCCCTGCCCTTCGGAGGGACTGTTCAAGGATAACGGCAGTCGTTTTCTCTCATTTGCCTATCCCGTTGAAACAGAGGAGGAGATAAAGGAAATCGTGGCTGAATTGAAAAAGAAATACCACGATGCGCGGCACCATTGCTACGCCTATCGACTGGGTTATCTCGGAGACCGTTTCAGGGCTAATGACGATGGGGAACCTTCTTCATCTGCAGGGCGGCCTATCCTCGGTCAGATCGATTCACGGGGACTCAGTGACACCTTGGTCGTGGTGGTAAGGTATTTCGGTGGTATAAAGCTGGGCATTCCGGGCTTGATCAGGGCTTACAAGACGTCTACGGCCGAGGCGCTCGACAAGGCGGGAGCGGTTGAAAAGATCGCCGGCAACTGGTACAGGATCAGTTTCGGCTATTCCGGGATGAATGCTGTGATGAAGATCCTCAAAGACATGGACCTGCGCCAAAAGGACCAGGATTTCGGAAACGAGTGTACCCTGAAGGCCTGGGCCAGGCTGTCTGCCAGGGAGGATTTCCTGAAAAGGCTTTCAGGGGTGGAAGGTTGCTTGGCTGAAATTATTTAATAACAACATAACAAAATGCCTAAGAGTCTGATTTCAATCCAGGATTTCTCGAAAGACGAGATACTCCACATCCTCGACGTCGCTCAGGAGTTCGAGGCCAACCGCGAGCAGAATTTCCTTGCAGGAAAAGTTGTCGCCTGCTTGTTCTTCGAACCGTCCACCAGGACCCGCCTTTCCTTTGAAGCGGCAGTCAACAGGTTGGGTGCCAGGGTGATAGGTTTCCCTGACAACCGTAACACGAGCCAGACAAAAGGGGAGACCCTCGAAGACACCATCAAGATAGTTTCCAACTATGTGGACATGATCGTGATGAGACATCCCATGGCCGGTGCCGCCGACATCGCGGCGTCCGTGGCTTCGGTACCCGTGATCAATGCCGGTGACGGAGCCAACCAGCATCCGACCCAGACCCTCCTTGACCTTTATTCGATCAAGAAGACCCAGGGAAGATTGGAAGGACTTGAGATAGACATGGTAGGAGACCTGAAGTACGGCCGTGCCGTCCACTCTTTGGTGGAAGCATTGAGGCATTTCAGCCCTAAATTCACCTTCACTTCCCCCGAAGAACTGAACATGCCGAAGAAGTACCTGGAGATGCTCGACAATGACGGGATCCCTTACAGGCAGGTCGACAGGATAGAGGACGGACTCGACACCTGCGACATCCTCTACATGACCCGCGTCCAACAGGAGAGATTCCCTGACATGGATGAATACAACAAAGTCAAGGATGTCTACCGGCTTACCGCATCCATGCTTGATGGCGTGAAGCCGGGCATGAAGATCATGCATCCCCTGCCCAGGGTAAACGAAATAGCCACGGACGTAGACGACACTCCTTACGCTTATTACTTCCAGCAGGCAGGAGGTGGAATGTACGTCAGGATGGCCATCATCTCCTATTTGCTCGGCTTCAGATAATTCGAAATAAATTAGTTTATTACTTTAAATATAAGTAACTTTACGGCCGTTAAGGTTTTAATTTGGAATCATCCTAATTACTAATAGTTATAAATTAAAATATCTAAAATGAAAAAGGTTCATGTTTTCAATGCTGGCCCCTGCCTTCTGCCGCAGGTAGCCATCGACAATGCCATTGAGGCTTTGAAAGACTTCAAAGGCACAGGTGTTTCCGTACTCAGCATTTCCCACCGTACCAAGGAGTGGGACGAGACAATGGATGAGTGCCGTGCCCTGTGGAGGGAACTTCTCCACATTCCTGACACCCATGAGGTCGTGTTCCTCGGGGGCGGTGCTTCACTGCAGTTCCTCTATGTAGCAATGAACTACCTTGAGAAAAAGGCTGCCTACCTCGAGACCGGTGTCTGGGCCAAGAAGGCTCTCAAGGAGGCAAAGGGCATCGGAGAGGCCTACGCCCTCGCCAGCTCAGCCGACAAGAACTATTCCTATATCCCCAAGGGCTATGAGATCCCGACCGACATCGACTACTTCCACATCACTACCAACAACACCATCTACGGTACCGAGATCAAGGAAGACATCGACTGCCCCGTTCCCCTCATCGCTGACATGAGCTCCGATATCATGAGCCGTCCAGTGGACGTCAGCAAGTACGACCTCATCTACGGTGGCGCCCAGAAGAATGTCGGTCCTGCCGGTGTAATCTTCGCCATTATCAAGAAGGATTCTCTCGGAAGGGTCTCCAGGTACATCCCTACGATGCTTGACTACCGCACCCACATTGACAAGCTTTCAATGTTCAACACCCCTCCCGTGTTCTCCATCTTCATGATGAATGAGACCCTGAAGTGGCTCAAGGGCATCGGTGGAGTCGAGGCTATCCACAAGATCGACACCGAGAAGGCCAACCTCCTCTACAATGAGATCGACCGCAACTCCCTGTTCGTCGGAACAGCCGCCAAGGAAGACCGTTCCATCATGAACGTCTGCTTCGTCATGGCTCCCGGCTATGAGACTCTCCAGGATGAGTTCTTCGCCTTCGCCAAGGAGCGCGGCATGATCGGTATCAAGGGTCATCGTTCTGTCGGTGGATTCAGGGCTTCCCTGTACAATGCCTGCACCGTCGAGGACGTCCAGGCTCTCGTAGACTGCATGAAGGAATTCGAAACCCTTAAAAAGTAACTGGATATGAAAATATTGGTTGCAACACAGAAGCCTTTCTCCGCGGCAGCTGTCGCAGGGATCAAGGAGATCGTTACCGGCGCCGGACATGAGTTTGCCACTCTCGAGAAATATGCCGATGCAAGCGAGCTTATCGCCGCAGTCGCTGACGTCGACGCCCTCATCATCCGTTCAGACAAGGTGACAGCCGAGGTGCTCGATGCTGCCAAGAACCTCAAGATAGTCGTCCGTGCCGGTGCAGGTTTCGACAATGTCGACCTCGCTGCCGCTACCGCCCACAAGGTGGTCGTGATGAACACTCCCGGTCAGAACTCCAACGCCGTGGCGGAACTGGCAGTTGCCATGATGATATTCATGGCCCGTACCCAGTTCACCCCTGCCACCGGAAGCGAAGTCCAGGGCAAGCGCCTCGGAATTCAGGCTTTCGGCAATGTGGGCCGTCTGGTCGGTGCAAAGGCAAAGGCTCTCGGCATGGAAATCCTCGCTCTCGACCCGTTCCTCACTCCTGAGCAGATTGAGGCCGGCGGCGCGAAACCCGTCTTCAATCTCGATGAACTCTATTCAGGCTCGGACTATGTCTCCATCCATATTCCCGCCCTTCCTTCCACCATCAAGAGCATCGGTTACGACCTGATCACCAAGATGCCGAAGGGAGCGATCCTGGTTAACACCGCCCGAAAGGAGGTCATTGACGAGGAAGGTCTGGAGAAAGCCCTCGAGGAGCGTCCTGACCTCAAGTACGTCACCGATGTCATGCCCGATAACTACGAGACTCTCCGCGAGAAGTTCGGACTCCGCGTCTTCGCTACACCCAAGAAGATGGGAGCACAGACCGCAGAGGCCAACATGAACGCCGGCCTTGCAGCCGCCCGTCAGATCTGTGACTTCTTCGCCACAGGCAACACCCGCTTCCAGGTCAACAAATAGTGTCATTCTGAACGAAGTGAAGAATCTATGGTACGAGTAAAACCTTTCGCGGCAATCCGTCCGCCCAAAGATATTGTCACTGAGGTGGCTGCCCCGCCGTATGACGTGCTGAATTCAGCTGAGGCCAAGGAGATGGCCGGAGAGAAATCCCTCCTCCACATCACAAAGCCTGAGATCGATTTCGATCCCATGCTCGAGGACCATGACCAGAGGGTCTATGACAAGGCAGTCGAGAACTTCAAGAACTGGCAGGCCAAGGGATGGCTCAGGCGTGACGGCAAGGAATGCTATTATGTCTATGCCCAGACCATGGAAGGTCGAACCCAGTACGGCCTTGTGCTCTGCGCCCACACTGATGACTACGCCACCGGTAAGATCAAGAAGCACGAGCTCACCCGCAAGGACAAGGAGGATGACCGTATGGTCCACGTCCGCATCCAGAACGCCAACATAGAGCCGGTCTTCTTCGCCTACAAGGACAACGACATCCTGAATAAGATAGTCGCCCAGACCGTTGCCCGTGAGCCCGAATATGATTTCATCGACGAGAACAACTTCGGCCACAAGTTCTGGGTCATCGACGACGACAAGACCATCGACCAGATCACCCGTCTCTTCTGCGGTGACGTAGAAGCTTTCTATGTTGCTGACGGTCACCACCGTACAGCAGCTGCGGCTCGTGTCGGCGCCGAGAAGAGGGAGCAGAACCCCAACCATACCGGAGACGAGGAGTACAACTTCTTCATGGCAGTTTGCTTCCCTGAGAGCCAGCTCAAGATCCTGGATTACAACCGTGTGGTCAAGGATCTGAATGGCCTTTCAAAGGAACAGTTCCTCGAGGCTCTTGCAAAGGATTTCACTGTCAAGGAGATGGGTGCTGAGATATATCATCCGGACCACCTTCACAACTTCTCGATGTACCTTGACGGAATGTGGTATTCCCTGGAGGCCCTTCCCGGGAGATATGACGACAAGGATCCAATCGGTGTCCTTGACGTGACCATCCTCTCCAACCTTGTCCTCGATGCTATCCTAGGCATCAAGGACCTCAGGACAGACAAGAGGATCGACTTCGTCGGAGGTATCCGCGGACTGGGCGAGCTCTCACGCAGGGTAGATTCCGGTGAGATGAAGGTCGCCTTCGCCCTCTATCCGGTTTCGATGCAGCAGTTGATCGACATTGCCGACACCGGCAATATCATGCCCCCCAAGACAACCTGGTTCGAGCCTAAGCTCCGTTCCGGACTCTTTATTCATTCGCTGGACTAATAAATAGATACGATGACAAAGAAACTTATTACAATCTGCGCGGCCGCTGCCATGATAGTGGGATGCGGCCAGAAGAGCGCCACGACGCTCACAAAGTCCGGGCTGAATCCGGAAGACTTCAACGCCGAGAGGGACGGTGCCACGACCGCTCTCTACACTCTGACCAACAAGGCCGGGATGGAGGTCTGCATTACCAATTTCGGTGGGCGCATTGTCTCCATCATGGTTCCTGACCGTAACGGCGAATTCAAAGATGTCGTCCACGGATTCAGCACTGTCCAGGATTATTTCCCTGAGAACCACAAGACTGATTTCGGTGCAACCATCGGTCGTTACGCCAACCGTATCAACCAGGGCAAGATCACTGTCGACGGTGTAGAGTACCAGCTTCCCCAGAACAACTACGGCCACTGCCTCCACGGAGGCCCCAATGGCTGGCAGTACAAGGTTGCAGAGGTAGTCGAGTCTGACGGCAGCCATGTAAAACTCAAGTTCGACTCTCCCGACGGCGAGGCCAACTTCCCTGGTCACGTGACAGCTTTCGTGACCTTCACCCTCACCGAGGACAATGCCATCGACATCAACTACGAGGCTACCACCGACAAGACCACGGTCATCAACATGACCAACCATTCCTATTTCAACCTCTCAGGTGACGGCAACAACAGCATCGAGGGCAACGAGCTTTACATCAACGCTTCGAACTTCACCCCTGTCGACGACACCTTCATGACCACCGGCGAGATCGTTCCTGTCGAGGGCACTCCCATGGATTTCCGTACTGCTAAGAAGATCGGCCAGGACATCAATGCCGACTACGACCAGCTTCACAACGGCAAGGGTTACGACCACAACTGGGTTCTTGATACAAAGGGCGACCAGACTGCCCTTGCAGCTGAACTCTACTGTCCTGAAAGCGGAATCGTGCTGAAGGAATATACCAACGAGCCTGGTGTCCAGGTCTATGTGGGCAACTTCCTTGATGGTACCAACACCGGCAAGCGCGGCGTGACTTACAATTTCCGCACCGCTGTCTGCCTGGAGACCCAGCACTATCCGGACACACCCAACAAGCCTGAGTGGCCTACAGCCCTTCTCAAGCCCGGCGAGACCTACCACAGCTTCTGCCGCTTCGCCTTCTCGACGAAGTAGCTTTCTAATCAAAGGAGGCTGTCGCCCCCATGAACCACTGCCACCCTCGGCTCGTTAAGAGGGAGGGGCCCAAGATGAGGAAGAAGGGAAGAAAACTAAGGTTTTCTTCCCTTCTTCGAAGATTGGGAGGGGCCGCGAAGCGGCGGTTCGGGGGGCGACAGCCTCCTTTTTAATTGTTGCTACTTGGCGAAAGCGTAGGAGAAGCCCTTGAGCTGGTTCCAGGCGCCACGGGTGAAGTCCGGAACCTCGACGGGCATGTTGCCGTTCTCGATCGAAATCTTCCCGAGTTCGGCGAGACAGCACCATTCGGCCATGTCATAGACATCCATGTCAAGAGGAAGGCCGTTGCGTAGGCAATAGACCAGGCGGTAGTCCATAATGAAATCCATTCCACCGTGTCCTCCGACTTCCTTGGCCAGGGCCTCAAGCTCCGGTGTCAGGATAGGGTTGCGGTATTTCTCTTGATATTCAGCGATCTGCTCCTTTGTGAGGTGCTTCTCGGTGTTGAAGTCTTCGATGCTTGGAGTCTCCTTGAACTGGTCACCACGCAGTACGATCTGCTGGACAGGATATTTTCCGGCATAGCCTTCTGTACCGACGAGCTGATACATCCTGCTATATGGTCTGGGAGTCATGACATCATGCTCGATGAGGATGGTCTTTCCGTTCTCGGTGCTGATCAGAGTGGTGGTCTCGTCTCCGTTCTGGAAGTTCTCGCTCTTCCGTCCGTGACGTCTCTCGACGTTGCGGGGGCCGTTTACAGCCTTGGTTTCCATTGCTACAAGGGTCTTGAAGCGGTCTCCCCTGTGAATGTTCAGTACCTGGGCAACCGGGCCTAAGCCGTGGGTTGGATAGACGTCACCCTTGTGCTTCTCGTTGAAGTCGAGTCTCCAGTTGTTCCAATACTCATCCCAGAAAGGATCGAGGTTATGGAGATAGGAGCCCTCAGCATGCAGGATCTCGCCGAAGACTCCGGCCTGGGCCATTGAGAGGCATGACAGTTCGAAAAAGTCGTAGCAGCAGTTCTCGAGCATCATGCAATGCTTTCGGGTCCTTTCTGAGGTGTTGATGACGGCCCAGATGTCCTCCAGGGAAGCTGCCATCGGAACTTCGCAGGCTACGTTCTTTCCATGCTCCATGGCGTAGAGGGCCACGGGGACGTGGTGTACCCAGTCTGTGCAGATGTAGACGAGGTCGATGTCGTCCCTTTCGCAGAGCTGCTTGTAGGCTTCTGTGTCTCCTGAATATTCGGCAGCTCTCGGGAATCCCCTGTCTTCCAGAGTCTTCTGTGACCTTTCTACATTTTCGGGAAGGACGTCACAAAGAGCGACAATCTTGACTCCGGGGATGTAGGTAAAGCGCGGAACGGCCCCTGACCCCCTCATTCCAAGTCCTACGAATCCTACCCTTACCGTATCCATCGCCGGGACTGTGAGAGCGATGACATTCTCCTGTCCGGCCGGTCTTGCAGGTACGTTTACCTTGATAGGACCGGTGGTTTTGTTTGTCGAGCAGGCTGCAGCCAGGATGGCCAGCGATGCTATGAGCAGATGCTTGATCTTCATGATTATGATAGGTGTTGGTTTGTCGTATTTTTCAAAAATAGCAATTATTCCCAATAATCGGAAACAGGACCCGGACAAAAAAAGAGGGCCGGCCATGGTGACCAGCCCTCGGAAGGATATTCAATAGGAAGATTACTTCCAAGCGGCGTTCTGCTCAAGGTTCGGGTTAAGAACGATAGCAGCTGCAGGGATAGGATGGAGGTACCTCTGCTCGGTGAACTTACGTTCCAGGTTGTACATCAGCCTGCCATGGTCACCGTTCTCGAGTGTCCAGCCTCCGTTGGCGTTGCTGATCATGACCGGAGTACCGGCCCTGCCGCCGTTGCCGTCGGCCTTGTTGTAGACGTTGATGTCCATGGTACCGTCACCGTTGAGGTCGTAGGACT
>CADCJX010000012.1 GCA_902801885.1 uncultured Bacteroidia bacterium | reverse complement strand
TCCATCCTCGCTCCCTTCTTGGGGACATATCCGGAAAGGGTTATGAACAGGTTGTCCATCCCGAGCAAGTCAGCAAGCCCTTTGCTCTTATAGGTAACCGGAGCATGGGACCTGCGCAGGGTCCTTTTGATCGGGAGCCACTCGGCATACCTGTACAGTCCGTTGAGATCCTTCCTGGGAGAGAACTTTTCATTGGCGTAGACAGCCCTGACAAGGGACGGTGCGGGAGCCTGTGGATCAGCGAGGGACCATCCGGCGTCTTCGAAGACACGGCCGGTGCCCACGTCCATAAGCTTGTAATCTGTTGGTTGGAATTTCATATAGCGGTTAGTTTATATATTCATTATCAGGAATACCATGTAAGCAGCGAACAGCACGAGGAAAGATACTCCGTCGCCCCTGCCGACCTTGTTGTTGCGTCCTGTCCAGGCGCTGGTCAGGAGGACGAAAGCGCTGAGGAGTACCATGATAAGGTCAACCGGATGGACATTGGCAAACGATAGAGGGCAAGCCAGTGCGGAACATCCGAGGATGAGTAATATGTTTGAAACGTTAGATCCAATGATATTACCCAATGCAAGGGCTCCCTTCCCTTTCGATGCAGCCACGATGCAGGTGACAAGCTCCGGGAGTGAAGTACCGGTGGCAAGGATAGTAATCGCTATGAACTTTTCCGAGAGGCCGGCTTTTTCCGCGATCTTGCAGGCAGAATCGACGAATAAGTCACCACCGAATATCAAGCCGGCAAGTCCTGCCAGGACCATTATAACTGCCACCCAGAGCTTCTTTGGGCCCTTGGATTCCTCTTCAGGTGAACCTTCTCCCTCAGCCTTTCCGGATATGAATGAGATTGTCATGTACCCGATGAAAAGAAGCAGGAATACCGCTCCTTCAACAGCAGTAATAGTGTCGCTGTTACCTAATCCGAACAAGGTTTTCTGCATTCCGAAGCAGACCAGCAGCACCGTTGTGAGGATCATGATCGGAATGTCCCTGGATTTGTTTTCGCGAGTAATGGCGACGGGCCTGATCAGGGCGGTGAGTCCGAGGATGAGAAAGACATTGAAAATATTGGAACCCACCACGTTGCCGATCGCGATGTCTGCACTCCCCCTGAGGGCTCCTGTAAGGCTGACAACCAGTTCCGGCATCGAAGTGCCGATTCCTACGATAGTCATTCCGATGAGGAATTCACTGAGACCGGCCCTGCGTGCAATCGACGAAGAACCGTCCACCAGCCACTCAGCTCCGAGGATGACAAGGGCCAGTCCGCAAATGAGGATGAGGATGTCTATTATCATACCTGTTCCTGCCTGAGAGGTTCTCCGGAGGCCAGGCGTTCCTTGGATAGGACCGGATTGGAATATATGTGCAGGAATATGTTACGGAGTTCGTCGCGGTCCAGTCTCTTTTCAACCTTGTCCAGACGATGCTCCATGTAGGCCTTGAAGGATTCAACATCCTCCGGACCGTAAAGATCCGAGTACTTGTTCCCTCCTCCTACAAGGTCATAGGCTATGTAATTCGTCTTCCAGAGATGGTAGCCGGCTATCACCCTCTTGTCAACAGCATGACGGATAGCCTGGTAACGGTCGTTCTTGTCGCACTTGCTGGCCACTTCAATCTCATCGTAAGTCAGGGGAAGGCCGAAATTCAAGTGGACATTGCCTTTCTTCTGACGGATTCCCATCACGATGCTGTGCATGTCCTCATGATGGCTCTTGACATACTTCCTTGTCCTGGAGATCAGGATCTCGCGGGCCTTCCGGATGTCGCAGGGTTCATATTCATAAGAAATGCTCAGAGGGACGATGTTCAGTTCCATGAAATTCTCCTGGAATGACTTTTCTCCACTCATGTCCAGCATCTTGAGGAGGCCTTGCTCGGTTGTGTCAATTCCGTCCTTCGTCCTTCCCTGCCTCTGGGCCAGCCAGATGGATGCCTTTCCGGAAGTGATGGTCTGGCGGATATAACGGGAAAGCATCTGCGACGAAAGGTAGAGGTCCCTGGCGGAGATACCTCGTATGACCTTTATCATCCTGTTGGAACGCAGCAGGTACTCGACTGTCTTGCTCTGCTTGATGAGGTTGTCACCGACGCAGATCTCGGTCATCGGGATTCCGTTACGGTAGAAGACCAACTGGGTTATGGCCGGATCGAGGATGATGTCCCTGTGGTTGGACATGGCCAGGAACTTGCCCTTTATCCCCTTGATGTAGCTGATGCCATCGTAGGAGAAGTTGTGGACAGTGTGGTCTATGCACCAGGTCACGGCATCGTTCATCACAACCTCCTGAAACTCGTCTATGCTCCGGACGGACTTCAAGGCGTTGCGAAGATAGGTGACCGGCTGGTCAGGGAAAAGATATTCTGAAATCGCCAGGACGGCGGGGTGGTTGGCGACTTTGTTAAGAGCCGCTACAGCTTCCTCGTCATTATAGGGACAAATGCTTTCAAATTCGGATGTTTCAACCATCTTTCGGTGATTTTTTGTCTGAAAGACAAATTTAACAAATTATGAGCCAATAGCAATATCGCTGCGGAAAAGTAACGAGCTGTCGCCGTAACTCAGGAAACGGAAGTCGTGCTGCAGGGCATAGTCATAGATTGTCTTCCAGTCGCCTCCGACGAATGCCGAGATAAGCAGGATCAAGGTGCTTTCCGGCTGATGGAAATTGGTGACGAGGACATCTACGAGACGGAATTTGAAGCCAGGTACAATGATGATCCTCGTTCCCGCCCTTAGTTCGGTCATTCCATTGTCTTCCAGGTATTTGATTATGGCATCAATCGCTTCTTCCGTCGAATAGGGATAGTCCCTGTCATAAGGGGCCCATTGGCGGACATCGGAAGGACATCCATCCTCGATACAGCTGACACCGACATAGTAAAGTGATTCGAGTGTCCTGACCGATGTGGTTCCCACAGCTATAAGGCTGGTTTTCTTGTCTCTCAGTTTCCTGAGCAGATCTAGGCTTACGGCGAAAGGCTCCCGATGCATCGGATGTTCAGAGACATCGCGGCTCTTGACAGGCAGGAAGGTTCCAGCACCGACATGCAGGCAGACATTGTCGATTTCTATGCCTCTGTCTTTGATTCCATCCAATACCCTAGTAGTAAAATGAAGGCCTGCAGTCGGAGCGGCGACTGAGCCTCTGATCTTGGCGTAAAGGGTTTGGTAGCGTTCAAGATCTATGGCCTCGGTGTCTCGGTTGAGATATGGAGGAATAGGAATGGTGCCGCATATCTCGAGGACTCTCGAGAAAGGGTAATCTCCGTTCCATCTGAACTCGACAGTGCCAGTCTGGCCGTCCCGTTCAATGAGTGACGCCTTCAGGTCCATTTGCGACACGGAAACGTCATTTTCCGGATTGGAAAGCGATAGGACATCACCTTTCCATTTCTTTGCATTGCCGATAACGCATTTCCAAGAACACTTCCCAACAGCTGCGAAGGATGTGTTGTACTCCGGAGGATCTATCGGTTCCAAGCAGAATATCTCGATATGGGCTCCGGATTCTCTCTGGAAATGCATACGCGCAGGTACGACCTTGGTTTCGTTGAAAACCATCATGGAATCCTTCGGAAGCAATCCGGGTATATCCTTGAACACGTATTCTTCCACTTTTCCTCCCTCGTAGCGAAGCAACTTTGAGGAATCCCTTTCGGGAAGGGGATATTTAGCGATTCTTCCTTCAGGAAGATCGTATTTGTAATCGTCGATGTGAATAATAGGTATCATCGCGAGAATTCAAAATCTGATGCAAAGTTAACCCTTACTCCGTGAATTTCAAATTCTCATCCTAATGCTGTTTTTCCTGCGGCTAGCAGTATACATTTGTAAATTTTCACAAATTTTTGCGTTGGGATTATATTTGTAAAATTAGTTTTAATAATCATAATGTTATCATATATGCAATTAACGTATTATCAGATAATTATCGTATTTAATTAAAACATTGATATAACAATATCGAGTAAACTCACTACCCTGAACTCTCAATAATTAGCCATATGAACTGATTTTTGATAATTATTATACTAATGTTCAGATAGTTATGTTCGTTTAGCTAAATTAATATTTAGATTATTTACGGCTATTAACAAAGCTATTTAACTTCTGTAACATGCCAAATGCATTGTGTTGTTACGAATTTATTTGTTAAATTTGTAAACAAACCTCAATGCCATGAACAAACGCCTTCAACAGTTCCTTAATGCAGAGAACATCACTCAATCCCAATTCGCTGAATTGATCGGTGTCGCAAAGGCTAGCGTTTCCCATATCCTTGCCGGCAGGAACAAACCAGGTTTCGATTTCATCGAGAGCATGGCACGCGAATTTCCCCACCTTAACCTCGAATGGTTGATCAGCGGCCGCGGACGTATGTATAAGGACATACCGGTCGATACATTCCAGGAACAGATCCCAGGACCTGACGCCGCACCGGAGCAGGCTCCCGATGTTCCGAGGGCCGGCTCGCCGCGTATTACAAAGGTTGTCATATTCTTTGACAACGGGACTTTCAAAGAATTCGAGTAAATGCTATATTTGTGCTCATGTACAAGCAGCTTATCCGTCCCATTCTGTTCAAGCTTTCACCGGAACGTGTACACAACATCACCCTCCGGATGCTTGGTGTAGCCCGCAGGATCCCTCTCCTGGGGAAAGCCTTGAGGTTATTTTTCAAGTATGACGATCCTTCTCTGAGGCGCAATCTGTTCGGACTGGAATTCCCCAATCCGGTTGGTCTTGCAGCCGGAATAGACAAGAATGGAGACCATTATAATGAGCTTGCCTGGTTCGGTTTTTCCTTCATTGAGATAGGTTCCCTGACGCCTGAGCCACAGGATGGCAATCCACGTCCCAGGCTATTCCGCCTTCCCCAGGACAGGGCCCTGATAAACAGGATGGGAATCAATAACAAGGGAATGCTGCATGCCATAAACCGGATCAAGTCCGACCCTCCCAGGACCATTATCTGTGCCAGCATTGCAAAGAACAGTTCCTCTGCTTCAGAAGCAGACATCGTAAATGACTACAAGAAGGCGTTTTCGTATCTCTACGATTTCGTGGACATGTTCACTATCAACGTCTCATGCCCGAATGTAGAGGGTTTGCAGCACCTACAGGACGTTTCCTACCTTTCTGATCTAGTTGATCCACTCCTGGACCTGAGGGTCTGCTACGACACCTACAAGCCACTTCTGGTCAAGGTCTCCCCTGACATCCCTCATGAGGAACTGGACGAGATCCTGAACTACTGCCTGATCTCAGGAATCGACGGAATCGTGGCCGGAAACACCACCACTTCACGTGAGGGCCTGACAACACCCCGCGAAAAAGTTGAAAAGATCGGTAACGGAGGCTTGTCCGGAGCACCTCTCTTCGAGCGCAGCCTGGCATTGGTACGCTACATCCATGACAAGACAGAAGGACGTCTCCCGGTGATCGGTGTCGGTGGCATAATGAATGCCGACCAGGCAACCCAGATGCTGCAGGCTGGTGCATCGCTGATAGAAATCTGCACTGGTTTCGTTTATGAGGGCCCCAGCGCAGTGAAAAACATACTCAAGAATTTAAAATAATGACACAGGCTTCAATCTGTACGATAGGTGACGAGATCTTGATAGGACAGATCCTTGACACCAATTCATCCGTAATTGCAAGGACACTCGAGGAAAACGGTGTAATGGTGACCCGTATGCTGTCGATTGGCGATGATCATGATACAATCATAGACAATCTTCGCAATGAGTTGGAACATAATCAGATAGTTATTTCTACCGGAGGTCTTGGTCCAACCAAGGACGACATCACCAAAGCCGCCCTTGCTGAACTTTCCGGCAGCAAGGGATATGTTATGAACGAGCCCCAGCTCGAGATCGTACACAGGATTCTTAAAGCCCGCGGCCTTGACGTGCTTGACATCAACAGGGCTCAGGCACTTGTCCCTGACACTTGTGAGGTTATCCCCAACCAGAAAGGAACCGCCCCGGTCATGGTCTTCCGTTTCCCTGAAGAGAGATTCGGCCACCCGGCGACCTTATATTCACTTCCAGGAGTGCCTTTTGAGGCTATTGGAGCCTTGCCGGACGTGGTCAGCGACATTAAGTCGCACAATCCCCTTTCAGACATATTCCATAAGTGTATCATGGTCTCCGGCATGGCTGAATCCGCACTTTCGAAGAAGATAGAGGATTGGGAGGACAATCTTCCATCCGACATGCATCTCGCCTACCTCCCCAATCAGCTAACTGGTGTCAGGCTCAGGCTTTCCATCTATGGCGGGAACCGTGAAGAAGAGGAAAAACGCATAGATGAGGAGTTTGCAAAACTTCGTCCCATCCTTGGCGATATGATCTATTCCTACCAGGACGACACTCTTCAGAATGCGCTTGGATCCCTATTCAGAGGCACTGGAATGACTATCAGCGCGGCAGAATCCTGCACAGGAGGCATGATAGCATCCTTGATAACCTCCGTTCCGGGTGCTTCTGAATATTTTCTCGGCTCGGTGACCTCTTATGCAATAGCGGTCAAGCAAAGGGTACTTGATGTTCATCCGGACGATATCATATCCTATGGAGTCGTCAGTTCCGAAGTTGCAGCCGCAATGGCCGACGGAGTCCGGAAGCTGACAGGCAGTACCTATGCGGTGGCCACTACAGGTCTGGCAGGCCCTGGCGGTGATGACAGGAACCCAGTCGGAACTGTGTGGATCGGGCTCTCCGGTCCTAACGGTACCACCACCCTCACAAAGGTCTTCAAGAATGACAGAAAGACGAATATTGAGAGATTCTCGTCAGCTGCAATCGATGCTCTCCGTCTATTTGTGCTGAATGACTTAAAACATTAATAAATAATATATGCAACATAAGTGTTATAACTATTAACATTTATGTTGCATAAATCATTATCAGGCAGGACTATTGCCCTAACGAACATGAAATCACTTCGTTAAAGACTCTGATGAAATTTCCGCCTGCTATCTTCTCAATTTCGTCTTCGGTGTAGCCTCTTATTGTCAATTCGTCGAAAATCTTCGGCAGCTTTGAAATGTCTTCCATGCCTTCGGGCGTGATTTCAATGCCATCGTAATCGGTTCCTATCCCTACATGTTCAATCCCTCCGACCTTGACAGCATGGTCGATGTGGGCGGCTATGTCTTTAACCGAAGGCATCCTCTCCTGGTAAGCGTCAGAAAGGAATGCCGGATAGAAGTTGATCTGGATGACACCTCCCCTGTCCGCCATTGTCCTGATCATCTCGTCAGTCATGTTCCTGGGATGACTTGCCAGGGCCCTGCAGCAAGAGTGAGTGGAGACAATCGGGGCCTTAGAGCATCTGATGACATCGTAGAATGTCTCGTCGGAGACATGCGCGACGTCTACAATCATTCCGAGGCGGTTCATCTCTTCAACCACTTCCCTTCCGAACGGGCTCAATCCATGCCACCGATGTCCCTCTGCCGCGGCATCTGCAATCTCGTTGTCCCCGTTATGAGTAAGTGTCATGTACATGACACCGAAACGATAATACATCCTTAGAAGGGAAAGCGACTTCTGTATAGGAGAACCGTTTTCCATGCCTATGAATATGGAAATCAGTCCATTTTCTTTATTTCGCAAGGCTTCGGATGGAGATGTTGCCAGGGCTATGCTGTCCTTGTAGACGTCCAGGGCATCGTAAATCTTTCCCAACATCTCCAGGGTGTACCTTGTCGATTCGTCAGGAGATAGTTCAGCTGAGGTGTACAAGGCAAAAAAGGAGGCATCAACGCCTCCCCTTTTGAGCTTGTCGATATCGACATGACCGCAGCCTTTCACTGCGCCCAGGTCCAGCCCACGCATCATCATTGTGGGCGTATCACAATGGGAATCAAGAACAAACATTACTGATGTATGACTGTTGCGTTCTGAATCTTGGCAATCTTGACGACAGGATCTCCTGAATAAGTCACCTGGCTTCCCCTGCCCAGGTCGAATTCAATGCTATCGGTGGGAGAGACATTGACGTCGGCACCAGTGACTGTCAGGACGGCTGATGCTACTTTCAGACCAGCAGCCTCTATCTTGGATGAGATGGCCTTGCCATTGACAACAAGGGATTCCGATGAACCGGAAAGTGTTGTTTTTGAAGAACCGGCGATTGCCTGATCCACCTTTTTCTCGACTTTCACATTGAGATTAAGATCCGACGACCCGGAGGCTGAAATGAGAAGATTCTCCGCAGCACATTCCATATCCACGGCAACCTTGCCGTCAGCATTGATTGCAATGTCACCTTCGGAAGTCACCTTGGCTCCGGTAAGCTTGGCATTCTTGGTGAGGTTTATGTTCACAACCTTAGCCACAACCTTCATGTTGTTGATCTTGGATGTGCCGTTCATGGCCAGAGTAAATGACTCGCCACTGAAATTTGGTGAGTTTAAAAACTCCGAATCATCATTAAGGGTTAATGATTTAAGTGTTGGCAAATAAACAATCGCTACAAGTGTAGGATCGCTTGAATTGCGACCTTTGTACTGCCTCTTCAAGTCTTTGGGAATACTCTTGTCATCCAGGGAGATGTGGAGGGTTCCGGCTTTGACATAGCATTCGACATAGCTTTCGAGTGCATCGTCTACTGTAAGCTTGACACCGTAGGAATCACTGGCCGAAGTGGAGACCTTGAATCCGTTGGAAGCTTCAATGGCGTCGAACGGAGAAAAATCATGTTCGATAGTACGGGTCTGTGCAAACCCGAATACTGAAGCCATGGTCAAAGTGGCCACTGCAACAGTCTTGTAAATCAAAGCTTTCATATTCATAATCATTTACAGTTTCTATTCATCTAACTTAAGCATCAGGTCCTCCCATTCAGCTGTTTTTGCATCCAGTTCCCTCTTTGATTCCAGATAGGTCCTGGTGAGTTCCATAATGTCGTCGCTAGAGGTAGGATTTGATAGGATCTTTTCAATCTCTTTCATTTTGGCTTCCACCTTACCTATCTCGCCTTCAAGGAACTCTACACGATGTTTAATGCGCCTGATTTCCTTGGATTCACTCCTGCGCTGCTCAAAATTCTGCTTCGCTTGTTCCTTCTTTCCTGTCACTGCCGTTGATGTACTTACCTGTCCAATCGTCGGTGAACTGTCCGGGACGTTTGATTCGGCAGCAGGAAAACGCCTTTCAAGCTCCTGCAGGCTTTCTATCTTCCTCTTTTCAAGGAAGTCACTGATGCTACCAAGGTGTTCCCGGACTTTGCCGTCACGGAATTCATACATTTTGTCCACGAGGCCATCCAGGAAATCCCTGTCATGAGACACAACAATCAACGTGCCATCATAAGCCTTGAGAGCCTGCTTGAGAATTTCCTTGGACTTGATGTCCATGTGGTTAGTAGGTTCGTCAAGCGCCAGGAGATTATAGGGTTGAAGCATGAACTTAGCCATACCGAGGCGTGCACGCTCCCCTCCGGAAAGGATGCTTACCTTCTTGTCGATGTCCTCGCCCCTGAAAAGGAACTGGGCCAGGATATCCCTTAGCTTGGTCCTTATGTCTCCGACCGCTATTCTCTCCAGGGTCTCCCAGACCGTAAGGCTTCCGTCGAGTATATCTTCCTGATTCTGGGCATAGTAGCCCATGCTGACATTGTAGCCTGTCTTGGCTTCGCCGTCCAGCGGGGACAATTCACCCGTAATCACACGCATCAGAGTGGTCTTGCCTTCGCCGTTTCGCCCGATCAGGGCTACTTTCTCTCCCCTCTTTACTTCGATGTCGGCACCAGTGAAGACTACCTTGCCTGGATAACCTGCAGAGAGGCCGGAAGCCTTGAAGACAATGTCACCAGCCCTCGGAGCCGGTGGGAATTTCACCGTAAGAGTCACATTGTCAGTCTCATCTACCTCAATCCTGTCCAGTTTCTCAAGCTGTTTGATCCTTGACTGGACTTGGTTGGACTTGGTAGGTTTGTAACGGAACCGGTTGATGAAATCCTCAGTCTTCTCGATCATCCTCTGCTGGTTTTCGTAGGCAGCAGTCTGTTGTTCGAGCCTCTCCTTCCTAAGTTCCTGATATTTGCTATAGGGGACCTTGTAGTCGTGGATGTGCCCGAGCATGATCTCGACAGTCCTGTTCGTCACGTTGTCCAGGAACTTCCTGTCATGGGAGACCAGCAACAATGCGCCCCTGTAAGATTTCAGATAATCTTCCAGCCACTCAATCGACTCAATGTCAAGGTGATTGGTCGGCTCGTCGAGCAGCAGGGCATCAGGAGAAGAAAGCAGGACCTTGGCAAGTTCGATCCTCATGTTCCAGCCTTGGCTGAATGTCTCTGTCTTTCGGTTGAAGTCGGAGTCCTTGAAACCCAATCCAAGCAGCGTCTTTTCTGCCAGGACTTCGAGAGGCTCACTATGAGTCATCGCAAGGCTGTCGGTAAGATCATTCAGGCGTGTAATCAGCTCCAGGTACGATGCAGACTCATAATCAGTCCTCTCCGCCAGCTGAAGATTGATCCCTTCGATCTCGTCGTTGATTGAATTGATGTGATCGAAAGCCGTAAGCGTTTCTTCAAGCACGGTCCGGCCCTTCGAGTGTTCCATGATCTGGGGCAGGTACCCTATCCTCAAATCGTTAGGCATGTCCACAGACCCCGAGGTCGGATTCTGGATTCCACAGATGAGCTTCATTACTGTCGACTTGCCGGCACCATTCTTACCTACGAGTCCGATCTTGTCTGACCCGCTAATGTGGAAATCTATGTTGTCCAGCAGTGTAAACCCGCCGTAGGCTACAGTCAGCCCGTTAATGGAGATCATTCCTCAGAGACGTTGGCCGGCAGGGTCTCCCCTTCCTCTTCAGGCCGCGGCTTGCAGCACAGGATGCTGGCCTCGTAAAGCAGCAGCAACGGAGCAGCTGCGATCATCATGGAGAAGGGATCCGCCGGTGTAATCAAGGCTGCAATACAGAGGACAACCACGATTGCATGCTTGCGGTACTTGGTCAGAGTGTCCCTGTAGATGATGCCAAGCTTGTTGAGTATGACTATCACAGCAGGGAACTCAAACACGATTCCGAACGCCAGGATACAAGATGTGAACAATGATATGTACGAATTGAGCGATATCGTATTCACTATAGTATCACTGATCTTGTAACCAAGGAAGAAGTTGAGCGAGATCGGTACGATCAGGATATAGCCGATGTACAGGCCGAGGTAGAAAAGGAACGAGGCAGCGATGAAGACACCGCTGATCGTCTTTTTCTCATTCTGGTAGAGAGCCGGGGCTATGAATTTCCAAATCTCCCAGATAATGAAAGGGAAGGATAGGATAAATCCCAGCTGGAAGGCAACCTTCAGATGGACGAAGAACTGGGTGGAAATCTCGAGATTCACCAGGTTCATGTTCAAATCCATCTTGAAAAGCCTGTAGACCCAGAAATCACTCCTCGTCGGAGCAAGGACCACGTCGTCGAAGACGAACTTCTTGAAGCAGAAGACGATGACGCTGATGACGGTAATAGCAAGCAATGAGCGGAACAAGGTTCCTCTCAGTACTTCGAGATGGTCCCAGAAGGACATCTCAGCACCATCCTGGAGCTTTTTCTCTTCTTCTGCCACAGTCTTACTTGTTGTATTCGTCCTTCTTCTCGATCTTGTCCGGGCTCTTGGCTGCAGAGTTGATGTCCTTGTCGATGTCATCAATCTGCTTCTCGACTTCGTTCATGCCTTCCTTGAAGCTCTTCATGCCCTTGCCAAGTCCATGCATGAGCTCAGGAATCTTCTTTCCGCCGAAAAGGAGGAGAATAACGAGGGCGATGATGACAATCTGCCAGGGCCCTACGACACCTAATGGAATAAATGTAAGCATATTCATGAATATTAAAGGTTTCTAAATATATTATCTGTCACCCATGTGGGAACGGATAGCTTCCACAAGCGGTTCCGGGCACCGCGTAGGACGGCCGGTGGCCTTGCTGAGGAAGCCGAGCACGACTAGTCCGTCTGCGCAAAGCACACCGTCCTGATTGTAGACGGCCTGCTTGATCTTGAGCTTGGCCAGCGGTTCTTCTTCTATCGTGGCGATAACCTTAAGGTCATCCCCCATCTTGGCCGGAAACTTATAGCGGCACTCAAGGGAGACCAGGGGTATGGTCACACCGTCCTCCTCGCATCTCTCGATCGGATAACCGAACTCTCGCATCATGTTGTTGCGGGCGCACTCGAAATACCTTATGTAATTCGAGTGATGGACTATGCCCATCTGGTCCGTTTCGTAGTATCTGACCGGGAAAAATGTCTCGGAATATACCATAACAAAAAAGTTAATACTTAAAACTTTTAAGTTGCACTACTTGTTTTTCAGAGCATTAAGGCTCTTTTCTAAGTTTTCAATCTTCAGGAGGGCATCAGCCTCCTTCTTGCGCTCCATGGCGACGACTTTCTCCGGTGCATGGGCTGTGAAAGCCTCGTTCGAGAGCTTTTTGCGTACACCTTCGAGGAAACCACGGAGCCTCGAGAGCTCAGATTCCATCTTGGCGATCTCTGCTCCGGCATCCACCAGTCCGTCCAGCGGGATGAATATCTCCACCGTTCCGACCATGAATGAAATGCCGTTCCCTTCGACAGACTCAGTGATCTTTTCTGCCGAACCAAGGTTGGCAAGCTTCGCCACAACCGGGATCATCTCCATAGGGAAATCACCCTTCACCTTTATATCAAGGGGTTCTTTCGGAGGAATATTCTTCTGCTGCCTCGTTGCGCGGACTCCACCTGCAAGCTCCTTGGCTGCTTCGAATCCGTTTATGATGGTTTCATCAATCTCTCCTGCAACCGGACTGGGCTGGTACATGATCGTCTCCCCTTCCTTGCGTCCTGCGAGTGACTGCCAAAGTTCCTCGCTGATGAAAGGCATGACAGGATGGATCAACTTCAGGAGCTTCTCGAGGAATACCTGGGTTGCATCCATGGTAGCCTTGTCGATGGCCTCTCCAAAAGCAGGCTTCACGGCCTCAAGGTACCATGAGCAGTAATCGTCCCAGAAAAGCTTATAGATTGCCATCAGGGCATCAGATATCCTGAACTTGGAATAATGCTCTTCGACTGATTGGATAGTTTGACTGAGTTTGCTATCGAACCATTTGACCGCAAGGGCATTAACTGCACTCTGCTGAAGTGTTTCATCAACTTTCCATCCCTGGACGAGGCGGAAGGAATTCCAGATCTTGTTGCAGAAATTCCTGCCCTGCTCCACCTGGCTTTCATCGTAGAAGATGTCATTGCCCGCTGAGGAGCAGAGAAGCATTCCGATCCTCACGGCATCCGCTCCATACTTCTCTATCAGCACAAGTGGATCCGGTGAATTGCCGAGAGTCTTGCTCATCTTGCGTCCGAGCTTGTCACGGACAATTCCGGTAAAGTAGACATTGCTGAATGGAATGTCGTTCATGAACTCCCCTCCTGCCATGATCATCCTGGCCACCCAGAAGAAAATGATGTCTGGGCCGGTCACAAGGTCGCTTGTAGGATAGTAGTAGGAAAGGTCCTTGTTAGGCTCATGCTCAGGGTGTCCTGGACGCTTTGCATCAAAGACGGAGATCGGCCACAGCCAGCTGGAGAACCAGGTGTCAAGTACGTCTTCGTCTTGCTTGAGGTCTGCAGCTGTATAAGCCGGATTGATCTTCCTGGCCGCTTCAAGAGCCTTTTCAGGAGTTTCTTCGACAACTATCTGTCCATCAGGCAGGTAGTAGGCAGGAATCCTCTGTCCCCACCAGAGCTGGCGGGAAATGCACCAGTCGTGGACATTCTCCATCCAATGACGGTAGGTGTTGCGGTACTTGTCAGGAATGAACTTGATCCTGCCGGACTCGACCTTGTCGAGGGCCGATGCAGCAAGGTCTTCCATCTTCAGGAACCACTGTGCGGACAGCTTCGGTTCTATGACGGCGTCAGTCCTTTCTGAATATCCGACCGGGGAAACATATTCCTCGACCTTCTCGAGATTGCCGGCTTCCTCCAGCATCCTTACGATCTTCTTCCTGGCCACGAACCTGTCTTCACCCACCAGTATGGTAGCATCTTCAGTCAGGCGGCCATGGTCGTCAATTATGTTGATGATAGGAAGGTTGTGCCTAAGACCGATTTCATAGTCATGTGCATCGTGGGCAGGAGTCACCTTGAGGCAGCCGGTACCGAAATCCATCTCGACATAGCTGTCTTCGATCACGGGTATTTCCCTGCCGATCAGAGGGATAAGGACCTTCTTGCCCTTAAGCCAGTGATAGCGCTCGTCTGCAGGATTGACGCAGATGGCGGAGTCGGCCATTATTGTCTCAGGACGGGTTGTAGCAATCACAAGATACTTGTCGGTAGGATTGCCCTTACCGTCAGATATATAATATCTAAGGTGATAGAAATGGCTCTTCGTGTCCTTGTGGATAACTTCGTCATCACTTATGGCGGTGAGGGCCACAGGATCCCAGTTGACCATCCTCACTCCCCTGTAAATCAAGCCCTTCTTGTAGAAATAGCAGAAGGTAGCGATGACAGCATCGGAGAGTTCAGGATCCATGGTGAACTTGGTCCGGTCCCAGTCGCAGGAGGCGCCGAGTTTGCGAAGCTGCTGGAGGATAATGCCTCCATGCTCTTCCTTCCACTCCCAGGCGTATTTCATGAATTCCTCACGAGTGATGTCTTCCTTGGAAATCCCTCTTTCCTTAAGCCTGGCTACGACCTTGCTTTCGGTTGCGATGGATGCGTGGTCTGTGCCGGGAACCCAGCATGCGTTCTTTCCGTCCATGCGAGCCTTGCGGATCAGCACGTCATTAAGAGTGTTGTTCAGGACATGGCCCATGTGAAGGATACCGGTCACGTTGGGCGGAGGTATTACTATGGTGTAAGGATCCCTTTCATCGGGCTCGGAATGGAAACATCCGTGCTCCAGCCACCAGGAGTACCATTTGTCCTCGACTTCGGCCGGATTGTACTTTGCGGAGAGTTCTTTTTTCTCGCTCATATCGTTCATACTGCATTCAAGAATTACAAATATAGCATATTTTTCACTAATTTTGCTTCACAATACCAGACTATCATGGAAGAGAAAAAGGAAATAAGTCTCGAGATCAGACCCGAGATCGCCAAGGGAACCTATTCTAACCTTGCAATAATCACCCACTCACACAGCGAATTCATCATTGATTTCGCCACAATGTTGCCTGGACTCCCCAAGCCCGACATCGGTAACAGGATCATAATGACTCCCGAGCATGCGAAGAGGCTTCTGAACGCCCTGATGGACAATGTTACGAAGTATGAATCCCAGTTCGGCCTGATCCAACTTGGCGGCCAGCCCCAGCCTGGTGGGACTTTCAACCTCGGAGACCTTCCCCAGTTCGGTCAAGGAGGAAATAAATCATAGGTTATGACCGATCTTAAAGACATCAAAGGTTTCGCGTTCGACATCGACGGCGTGATGACTGACGGTGGAATACTTGCTGACTTGGAAGGCCAGCTCTACCGTACATTCGATGCCAAGGACGGATTTGCAGTCAGGATGGCTTCCATGAACGGCTACCCTGTTGCGGTAATCACCGGAGCCCGTTCCCAGAGCGTACGTGCCAGATACAAAGGCAACGGAATCCCCCCGGAGGACATCTACCTCGGTTCACGCGACAAACTTGCCGACTTTGAGGACTTTTGCAGGAGATATGGCCTGGAGCATTCCGAAGTCATGTATTTCGGCGATGATATCCCTGACATCCCGGTAATCCTTGCAGCAGGCATTGGTATCGCACCTTCTGACGCATGTGAAGAAGCGAGGGCTGCCGCCGACATTGTCTCGACTTTCCCTGGTGGCAAGGGTTGCGTCCGACACCACATGGAAGAGGTCATGAAGGCACAGGGACACTGGAACTTTGACGTCCAGGTCTACAAGAACAAGTTCTGATGAAGATTATCCTAGCTTCCAACTCCCCCAGGCGAAGGGAACTCATGGCTGCCCTCGGTCTCGATTTCACTGTCGACACCGGTACATCTTTCGTGGAGACATATTCCCCTGAGACTCCTCATGTCAAGGTGCCTGAGCTGATGTCCTCAGGCAAGTCCCATGGCTTCCACCGGCAACTCGAAGAAGATGAGGTACTGGTAACTTCCGACACGATGGTCCTTTGCGGAGAGGAGATACTCGGCAAACCGCACGACCGCAGTGATGCCGTCAGGATGCTGAAGCTTCTATCAGGGCGCGAGCATCAGGTCATAACTGCAGTGACAATCCGCAGCAAAGATCGCGAAAAGACCTTCTCCGTCACTTCAAATGTTTTCTTCAAAAACCTGTCGGATAAGGAGATAGATTATTATATCGACAACTACAAGCCGTTTGACAAAGCCGGCGCCTATGGCATCCAGGAATGGATAGGATATATAGGTATTACAGGTATAGAAGGATCCTTCTACAATGTAATGGGCTTCCCTACCCAGCGCTTTTACGAAGAGCTGCAGGCTTTCCTATAGGATGAGCCTCCTGCCTATCCGGAGTATCGTCCGCCTGGTAATATTGTTCTTTTCACACAGCGAATCGACAGTCGTGCCGTACTTCTTGGCAATCTTGGCTAGGGTGTCGCCTGCTTTCACTATGTAGATACTGTCCGTGGATGCTGTCGGTTCGACGGCATCGGTCCTTTCGATCTTTTCGACAGGCTCATGGACCTTCGCCGGCCTCTTATATTCAATGACCTTTAGGTTCCTGCGTCCCGGCATGCTCCGGTAAGCATTCGTCATTCCAGCATCGGTGATCTGGACACTTGTGTCAAGGGTCCGCACGGAATCTGCCAAAGAATGCTTAGAGAACCACTCGTAAGGCTCGCTCATATAGAAGACCCTGCCAAGCCTGGAATGACTAGCCCCCTTAATCAGGTCAAATCTCAGAAGGTCCGTCGGACCTGCGGCCTTCATGGCGTCGACCACCTTCTCAGACTCCTTGTAAGGCACAGCAGAATCAGAGGTACCATGTATTATCCATAGAGGGACATTGTTCAGCCCTGAATAATCCTTTATCGTCCCACCACCGCACATCGCGATAGCTGCTGCAACCTTGTCGGGATAGGTCCCCACGAAGTCGATTGTTCCGTAGCCTCCCATGCTCATTCCGAAAACGTAAATCCTGTTCGTGTCGACAGGATAGTTGTCTTCGGTCCAGTCGAGAACCTTCAAAACCCTGGAGGGCGTCCATCCGTTCTGGGCCTGAGGGGCAAGTATGAGAGCGTCTATCCTGCGACCGAATTTCAGGGCCTCCAAAGGGCCATAGTTACGCACCTTTTCAAGATTGCTGCCGCTGAGGCTCTTTCCGTGCAGGAAGAGGACCAGCGGAAGCTTTGTCGTGTCACGAGCCTGGCGCTCCTGCGGTACATAGACCCAGAAATCATAGCCTCCGGGTACAACTCCGTGGTGTGAAATCAATTGGGAATACGCATATTGCGGAAGTAATAGAAGCAGGAATGCTATTATGCTTAAGGATTTCTTCATCATGTAGTATCGAACGGGAGCTGTTTCTGCAATAATCTTGCCTTTTTTGAGTAGATTTGCATTCATGAAAGCTGTGATCCAAAGAGTAGCTAATGCGAGCGTAACGATCAAAGGAAACCTTAAATCCTCAATAGGTCAGGGACTTCTTGTCCTCCTTGGAGTCGGAGAAGATGACGGACAGGAAGACATCGCCTGGCTGGTAAGGAAGATTTCCGCCATGCGGATTTTCGATGATACTGACGGAGTCATGAACCTTTCCGTAATGGACATCGGAGGTGAAGTCCTTGTGGTCAGCCAGTTCACCCTCATGGCTGACTGCAGGCGAGGCAACCGCCCATCCTACATAAAGGCGGCACGGCACGAGATTTCCATTCCTCTCTACGAAGAATTCTGCCGCTGCATGTCCGACGCGATCGGCAAACCTGTAGGTACAGGGGAATTCGGAGCTTACATGAAGGTCGATCTTCTGAATGACGGTCCAGTCACTATAATCCTGGATTCCAAGAACAGATAATTATTCCTGAGGTTTTTCTTCCTCCTTGGGGAGATTGATGGTAGTACGGAAGCGCTTCTGGCGACGCTCCCAGCGTTCGCGTGCAAATTGCTGCATGTCTATGGCCTGGTCGTTCTCATCGATGATCTCGAGGCCGAGGATAGTTTCGATGATGTCCTCCAAGGTGACGATTCCCTGGAAGCATCCATATTCATCGATAATCAGGGCCATCTGTTCACGCTTCTTGAGGAGTTCTTCCCAGACCGTGCTGAGCGACTCTTCCTCCTTGAAATAGGAAATCGGCCTCTTAAGCTCCTTGAGCCTCTTGTCGAACTCATCGTCGGCGAGTCCTTCGAGCGCATCGCTCAGGAGGATGTAGCCGGTGATATATTCCGGAGAGTCACCATAGACAGGAATCCTGGAGTAATGGAGGTACTGGTCGTTCTTGTAGAAGTTCTTAAGGGTCATGTTCTCCTGGGCAGTCATCGCCACGATCCTCGGAGTCATGGCCTCATAGGCCTGGACATTATCCAGTTTCATTATATTCTGGATGACCTTGTTCTCGTCTGAATCGATTACTCCCTCTTCCACACCGATGTTTGCCATAGCAGTCACCTCTTCCCTGCTGACTGTCGCCTCATCCTCGTCTCCGGTGGACATCATCCTGACGATGAGGCTTGCCAGAAGGACGAGTGGGTACATGAGTACGATCAGGATCGAAATAGCCCTTGTCGTGAACCCCATAAGGTTCTTCCAGTAGGAAGTGCCGATGGTTTTCGGAACTATCTCAGCGAAGATCAGGATAAGCAGAGTGGTGATAGCAGAAATGATTCCGAACCATGTGCTGCCAAAAAGGATCGTAGCCTGACGGCCGACACCAGCGGCGCCGATCGTGTTCGCAATAGTGTTCAGCGAGAGGATTGCCGCCAATGGTTTCTCCGTGTCAGTCTTGTAGTCCAGGAACTTGTCTGCAAGTTTGTAGCCCTGTTCCTTCTTCATGGTAATGAACGAGAGAGGAGTCGACATCAGGACAGACTCCAGGATGGAACAGAGGAATGAAACGCAGAGCGTTCCCAGCAGGAAAGTGAACAGCAAACCCATAGATTCGTAAATCAATATGCAAACTTACGCAAAATCCTGCTGGGAAACAAAAAATCAGAACCTTAGCGAGAGGGTTCCCATCACATTGAATCCTGCCATCGGAACGAAGCCGATCTGATAGTAGCGGTTGCTGTCCGGGTGGTTGTAGTCTTCAAGGATCGAAGAATATACCCATCCGCTTGTGGCATAATGGGCATTGAATATATTCCCGAACCTAAGTCCGAACACGGCCTCCTTGACAAGGAGCTTGGGGAAGCTCTTTGAATACGTGAAGTTCAGGTCGGAGAAGGTATATGCTGGCAGCGACCGGTCAATGTTCTGGGAGTTGTCAAGGTACTGTCTCGAAACGAAGTTGGTGTGCCAGACTGCCTCGAATCCTTTATGATGGAATCTAATGAACCCGTTCAAGATGCATGAAGGTGAGAATGCCAGGGTGGCATCATCATAGTGGATCGGCCTGAACGAGTCATCCCAGTCGACACTGGCCATCTCGGTGAAATCTTTCAACTTGTTGACGCTTAAGGCAGCGTTCCCTTCCAGGGTAAGGAGCCTGGACACATTCCATGCTGCCGTCAATTCGACACCTGACCTGAATGACTTCTTGACATTCGCCGTAAGGGGCTCCCCTATCTCGCTCAGCTCTCCGGTCTGTACAAGCTGGTTGTCATAATCCATGTAGTAGAGGTTGGCGCCTGCCTGGAACTTGTAGGCTGTGTAATTATAACCAAGCTCGTAGTCGAACACGCGCTCGGCAACCGGGAAGGGATATTTGTAGTTGTCCGTAAAATTATCCCTCTGCGGTTCCCTGTGGCTGACTGCGGCGGAGGCATAGAGATGATTGTAATCCTTCACCCAACTGAGGCCTAACTTCGGATTGAAAAAGTTGTAAGTCTCGTCAATGTCAAGGGGCTGGTTGTACCAACGGCCACCCTCTTCGTAGAACTTGTCGTTGATTCCGTCGGTGATGTACCTCACGCGGCGGTATTGGGCATCAGCAAAGACCTCCCAGTCCGGTGCGAAGGAATATGTGGCCTTGAGATAGGCGCTCCCATCGAACTTGGCAGCATCAGAATCATAATAGCTGTAAGGCCCTGAGGCAAGGATCCTGTCGGCAAGAGCCTGATCCTTGACATAGGTAAGGAAGCCGTAGTGGTTGCCGTCGAACTGCTGGACCGAGAAACCTCCGATGACATCCCATTTGTCATTCTCGTAGCTGATGCTTCCGACCACACCGTATGTATCCTGGGTGAGACCCTTCCTGCGTACGAAGTCTGTCCTCACCAAGTCAGGATCAGTCAGGCCGAACTTCTTGAGCTTGTTGTCGGGACGGAACTCTTCATAATAACCATGGCCGTGGGTGTAATGGGCGGCGAGGTTGATTATCCAATAATCGGCGGGATTGATTGCAATGGAAAGGATGTTATGGTCCTGCCAGAAATTATCCGTAGTCTGAGGCCAGAACGAGCCGTCGCGCATCTTGTAACGCTCAGTGGCATACTTTCCTTCCTCGTTCTTGACGAATAGGCCGTCTGGTCCGGTGACAAGTCTCTCATAAAGACTGTTGAATCCTCCCAGGCCGACCCTGTACATGTCCTTGTAAGTCTTTATACCGGTCTTGGTAGTGTAACTCCAAGTTCCATCGTCATAGCTTCCGTCCATCAAGCTGTAATCCCCGTTGCCCGCCGTAACGGCGTTCCAAGCCTGACCGGTCTGCTCATAGTTGCCTATATTCCTGTATTTGAGGATGAATGAACGTCCCAGCCATGTCAGGCCACCGTACCATGAACCAGACTTACCTGCTGTACCGTGGACATAGCCGTCAGTGCCGGTTGTGTGGAATGCAGCATCTGCTACCAGCCTGTTCCAAAGCAGGCCGGTAGAAAGTGACAGGCCGGTATTGTAAGTGTTGTAGCTCCCATAAGAGACATCGAACTGGGCGTTTGGATCATAGGAAATCGCTCTCGTGCGCAGTGCGACGCTTCCTCCGAAGGCACCGTCACCATTGGTGGAAGTTCCGACTCCCCTTTGTATCTGGATGCTTTCCAGGAAGTGGGAATAGCTGTTCATGTTGGCCCAGAAAACACTCTGGTCCTCCGGGGAATTGAGAGGTACCCCATCAATTGTGACATTGATCCTCGAATCCCCTGCTCCACGTATGCGCAGGAATGTGGTACCGGTCCCGACCCCGTTCTCACTCCAAGATAGAACTCCCGGAGTGGTAGAAAGCAGGAACGGAATCTCTTTCCCTGATTTTGAGAAGGAACCGAGTTCCTTGTAGTCGATGTTGGCTACTGCAAAGGGTGCATCCTTGGAGACCGTGACACCTTTTACGACAGAGGCTTCCAGGACTTCGGCCCTCGTCGTGTCGCTAAGATCCTGGGCATTGGTAGAGACTGCAGCTGACAGAAGGGCTGCGGCCATGGGCATTAAATAAAAAACTCGCATAATAAATAAATATTCATGCGAGGGGACGCCCAAAAGGCGTTTGTGAGATTATGCTTCCCTTCGGCGGCATTACCCGCATCAGGTTCAATGGGTATGATCTCAACCGGACTACGCCGGTACCCCCGCTTATTTCGATGCAAAGATAGCTATTTTTTCTCTACAAGCTCCACTTCATAGAGTCTTTTCCAGTACTTTCCGGTAAGGTAGACTTTCTTTGTGGCAGGATTGTAAGCTATCCCGTTAAGAACGTCAGTATACTGGTCCCTAAGATGCCTTGGAAGCAGGCCTGTGCAGTCGACGGTAGCTTCAACCTCCCCACTCTGGGGATTGATGATCACAATCATGTCCGTCATGTAGACATTGGCCCAGACCTTTCCGTCAATCCATTCAAGTTCGTTAAGTTGATTGACAGGACGACCGTTCATCTTGACTGTCAGGGCCTTCTGCTGCTTGAACTGCTCGTCAAGCCAATACAGACGGGAAGTGCCGTCACTGGCTATCAGGCTCTTGCCATCAGTAGTCAGCCCCCAGCCCTCACGTGCATAACTGTAGGTCTGCTTGTAGTCGAGCGTCTTTGCGTCGTAGATGAAGGCAACCTTGTTCTTCCAGGTCAGGATGTAGATGTTGTCACCGAGCTGGACCGATCCTTCAAGAAAGTACTTCTTGTCAAAATCGAATTTCTTCAGCGCCTTACCGGTGGCCAGGTCGACCAGCCTCAAGGTAGATTCGCCCCATTGGCCAGTGGTCTCGATCATCTTGTCGCCCTGGAAGAAAAGTCCCTGTGTGTAGGACATTTCGTCATGGGGATATTCTTTCACAACCTTGATCTTGTACTGCCTGACCTTGGCATCAGCACAGGATGAAGCAGACAACACCCAGAGTGCCATCATGAAGATTGCAAGTATGTTCCTCCCAGTTCTCATGACTGAATAATTCAAAATAAAAAGGAGGGGCCGTAAGCCGGTTTCTGTTTTTAAATCTGTCATTTATCTTCGCAACCTACCCCCTGGCATCGGACGGGCAGCCCTCATCTGCCAGTATATTTGGTCTTGCAGGCCCTGGCACCGTACCCATGCGGCGTCGCCGACGCATGTCGTGAGCTCTTACCTCGCGTTTTCACCCTTACCTTACGGCGGTTGTTTTCTGTTACGGTGCTATAAGATCACTCCCATCTGAGCTTTCCTCAGCAGGGTGCCCTTTCCTGTCCGGACTTTCCTCACCGGGAGCCGAAACTCACGGCGCGACAGATCGCCCCACCTTTATAGCCGGCAAATTTACAAAAAATGTGCTAAAGAAGACTACCTTCAGTTGACTCCGTTAGCCTTGGCCGTAGCTTCCAGGTCGAGGGCATCGGCAAGGATCAGGATAGGATTGAGGACGTTGTAGCCTGTGGACATCTCAATCTGCCACTTGCAGGTCTCACACTCGCAGCAGACGAAGTCCGGAGCGAGGGACTTGATCTGCTCGAAAAGAGGACGTCCGATCTCCTGTGAATACTTGTAGTTCTCTTTCTTGAACCCATAAGTTCCTGCCATGCCGCAGCAATGGCTGTCAAGTACGGTCAGGGAAACTCCCGGTATCATACTCATCAGACTGCGGGTGAATATTCCCCATCCGAGTTTCTCCATGTGGCATGGCACATGGTAAGCGACCCTTGCGCGATAGTCGTCACGGAACACCAACTTGGCCTTTCCGGAATCGACAAGTTCGAACAGGAACTTCTCGACCATAGTTATGCTGTCCCTTACTGCTGAGTTGTCAACATCTAGGACATCCGGATATTCATCTCTCATGGTAAAGACGCAGGTCGAAGAGGTGGCCACTATAGGCATTCCCTTTTCAACGGCTTTGCCGAACACCTTGACGTTATGATCGGCATGGCGTTTGGCTGAATCCCATAAACCATTGGAAATCATTGCAACACCACAGCATTTCTCATCCATCAGTTCAACTCCCCAACCAAGTGCATTCATCACTTTGACGAAGGCTTTACCGACCTCCGGCTGCTGGAATTCCGTTGAACAGCCATGGAAGAAAGCAACCTTGTCGGAGAATCTTCCCTGTTCATTGCGGGCCTCCTTCCTGAACCAGCTTTCGAAACCCTTTCGCTGGTACTGCGGGAAGGTCCTCTCCTTATCGATGTCGAGCATGACATCCATGATTCCTTTGACCGGTTTCATCTTGACAATCGAATTGACGAGAGGGGCTACAGGCCTGGCGACCTTACCCATGAAATCAGTATTTGCAAGTATCCTGTCACGGAGATCCGGCATCTCACGGGAATATCTCCTTCTGGCAGAATGGATAAGGTCGGCAATCTTAACTCCGGATGGACAGGCGACTTCACAGCGCTTGCAGTTCATGCAGTACTTGAGATTCTCATCAAAGAAGTACTTGTCCTTCAGGCGGAGTCTTTCTCCGTCAGGCCCAGCTTGTTTCGGACCCGGGTAGGATGGATTGACTGCGACTACCGGGCAATATGCGGTACAGATCGTACACTTTATGCACTGCTCGAAATTATTGAAGCTTACATTACTTTCCTGCATGGTTCCTAAAGCGCTAAAATGTTATCAGCAACGCTCATTGCAGTGAGGATGGCTACCCCAGCGCCGCTGCCTTCCTGGAGAGAATTGCATCCACCGACTTCAGAGCCGGCAACGAAGAGGTTCCCTATGGTCTCGCCTCCCTTGACAGCACGGAACTTATTGTCGGTCACTACGCCGAATCCTGAGAAATTCTGGGGAGCGAAGAAATCCTCGTCACACCAGTCTTTCCTTCCTTCAGGGAAATCCACGTCAAGTCCGAAGACTGGTTCAGTAACTTTGTCAGGAGTAGCTTCCAATCCTTTACCGAACAGGTTGCCGCTGGCAAGTACGAAGTTGTCCGCTTCAAGACGGATCTCTCCAAGATTCTGGGTCTTGATGCTCTTGACCATACCATCTTCAATGACCGGATCGACAGCGGTGTCACCCATCAGGAAGGTGCCTCCCGCTGCTTCAAAAGCCTTCTTGAGAAGCATTTGCGCACGGATACCAGGGACAGAGGGGGGCATGGTTCCGATGAACATAACCTTGGCCGGAATCATCTCCCTGAGCCAACCGGTAATCTCATCGTTCACGAGCCCGAAGACTTCGGGGAGAATTACCAGGTCCTCGTCCTTGACGAGTCCGCCGACCTTGTGACCGAATTCTTTCCAATTCTCCTCACGGGTCATCACGCGGGCTATATTGACTGAACGCATCTCAGTCGGGTTCTTCCTGATGTTCTCGACATCATTGAGCTTCACAACTTCTATCCTGCAGGAAGTGCCTCTTCTTTCGAGGCCTTCCGCTATGAAACGGGTGTTAAAGTCGAGGAATCCTGCGAAATTGACTATCAGCGCCTTACTGCCAAGCATCTGGTCCTTGGATTCGAGAAGAGTCACATCCTTCATCGCCAGCCATGCAGGCTTCAGGGTACCCATAGGCGTCATCCTGTACCCATTGCGTACGATTGCCTCGCCAACTTCGGAACGGGAAGTATCTGAAGGAGAAACCTGATGAAGCTCTATTCCACATTCCTTGAAGAAAGCAGGAACCGCGGCCACATATTCAGTGAGCTTGTCGGTACCGATCTTCGAATAGGGATGCTTTTCCGGGAGCGAGAACAGGACTTTCAGGGGCTCAGTTACCGGAGTACCATCTGACAGACGACCAAGCAGTCCAAATGCTCCGGATGAAAAATGAAGGGCATTCTGGCCGGCTGAAACCATTAGGCACTTGCGACCGGCTTTTTGCAGTCTGATTCCGCAGACAAGGGCGGACATTCCACCGCCTATCAATATTGTGTCAAATTTCATATTTCTTCATTCAAGCCAAGGACCTCTGAATATACCCACTGGGTGTAGGCACTTTCACGCAGGGTTTCTCCCCATGCGACAGGGAACATTCCTTTCCAACGTTCATTCATGAAGGATTTCAGATTTGCCCTTGCTGCCGCAGCACATTCTGTAGCCTTGGCAAAACGACCCGCTGCCCTGCAGGCGCACAACTCACCCTGGCAAGTACCCATACCTACGCGAGTCCTTCGGCGCAGGTCTACCAAGTCATTGACCTCAAGGTTCTTTAAGGCTGAATCGACTTCAGCGACAGAGACCTGTTCGCACTCGCAGACAAGGCTTCCGTTGTCATCATCGAAATCGAGATTGGCAGCCCTTGAACCAAAACGTCCAACCGAGGCTTTCTGAGCCGTCGTAGGGACATCCCAGATCTTCTTGGCTACTTTTTCGATACCTCCAGATTCCGATCCCGGAAGCGGAGTCTTGGCGGTAGTACAGACCACGTTGACACCAAGTTTCTTGCAGACCGCGTCGGTAGCCATTTCTGCCATCAGCCTGTAGGTCATGAGTTTACCACCAGTGATGCTGATGAAGCCCTTGATGCCGTCACGCTTTTCGTGATCGAGGCAGACAATACCACGGCTGATATTCCTTCCCGAAGGATCATTGTCGGCAGAGACCAACGGACGGACACCTGCATAGGCCCTTAGAATCCTGGTCTGTGCAAGGCTGGGAGCGAGTTTCGCACCTTCCGTTAGGAGGAGGTCGACTTCATCCGGAGTAACCTTTATTCCGTCGCACTCTTCGTAAGGTACCCTGGTGGAGGTAGTACCGATTATACAGACAGTGTCACCAGGCACCAGGATGTCAGCGTTGGCTGGCTTTCGGCAACGGTTCAGTACGACTCCGTTTACCCTGTGAGCAAAGATGAGCAAGGCACCTTTCGCAGGGAACATGCCGATATTGGCACCGGCCATCAGGGCAATGTTATGCCCCCAAATACCGCCGGCATTGACAGTAACCTGTGCATAATAGTCCGTGACGGAATTGGAATCATGGTCGAGAACCTTGACTCCCCTGACAGTGTCACCGTCCTTTATGAAGCCGACGACTTCAGAGTGGACCAGGATTTTCGCCCCGTGAAGCTTGGCGTCGAACATGTTTGCCGCGCAGAGACGGAACGGATCGACTGAGCCGTCAGGAACCTTGACAGCACCGATGATAGATGGATTGACGGAAGGTTCCAGGGCTATCGCCTCTTTCGGATCCATGACTTCAGCCTTGATACCTGCAGCAGTACAGGCCTTTACGAAGGTAGACTGATACTCTAGATCATCTTCGGGCAGGGTTATGAATAGACCTGAAGTGTCGTCGACGCAATGACGTGCAATTTTCTTGAGAATCATGTTCTCCTCGATGCACTCAGCGGCAGACTCCTTGTCAGTAACTGCATAACGAGCACCGCTGTGCAACAAACCGTGATTACGTCCGGTGGCTCCGGTAGCGATGTCTCCCCTCTCAATAAGGAGGACTTTCAAACCTCTCAAGGCGCAGTCCCTTGCGGTTCCGGCACCTGTTATGCCACCTCCAACGACGATTACATCAAATTCTTCCATTAACGTCCTGTATATTGCTTGATTTTATCCCTCAGCTGCTTCGAAAGACTGACGGGCATGTCCTTGTCGGAACGGTCGAGCCATTCGAGGGCAAGTCCTGGCTGTCCGGACATGAAGCATCCAAGGGCTATGTTATAGGCCGCGCATGACCTTTTCTCTGAATTCTTGTTGCCTACCAGTGTCATCCATTCCTTTATGGCCTTGTCCCATTCAAATGAATAGGCGTAGTTCGCCGCCGTGTTCCATGCTTTCTCAGCCCCATCATAATAGATGACATAGAATGAGTCCTGGACCCATGTGGAAAGGAAGGATGCGGCAGCAAGGCTTCCCGCCTTTTCGGCCATCTCGGGAATGCTACGCAGGGAAGCTGCAGCGATCTTGTTCTTCGAAGCCTTTCCGTCCGAATAAACGTCCGTAGCAAGCGACTTGCTGCCGGTGAATCCGAAGACTTTGTCCTCCTTGTTCATGGAGTCGTAGACGTAGACCTTGGTAGTGAATGGCATCGCTACGTTGGAAACGTAAGCAGAATCCGCCGGAACAGGCTTGGTTGATGTGACTTTCAAAGGTTCGCCCACGATCGGAGAGCCGAGTTCAGGAATGTCGAACAGGAACACTACGTCTTTCCCGGATTCCATGACCAGGTTGACAAGGGTATCCTTGGCGGAAAAGTCAGCACCAGGAACTGATGCCATCTTGAACAGGCCGACTTCCCTCGAGCCACCGAAATAGTCTTCTTCCAGCCTGGTTGCGAAACCGTCTGCCACAGCCGCATTGAAAGCATTCTCATTAGCCTCGTTACCGGTCACGTAGACTACGGCAAAAGTCTTTCCGTTAAGATTGAGACCTGACTTGGAAGCGCCTCGCATCTCAGGTCTTACAACAAAAGCCTGCGGAGCGCAGGACACGAGTGCCAGCAAGGCCGACACCAGGAAAATACCTTTGAGTGAAGTTGTTTTCATCTGTTTATCTTTTTGATGGGCTGGCGATGAGATCATATTCATCGGCAGCCGTTATCTTAACTTCAAGAAACTTGCCGCAGATTTCCTCGGGTGTTTTTCCACCGAAAAGCTCCGGTTTGTAGCGGACGAGAATCTCACCGTCCACATCCGGGCTCTCCGAGGAACTTCTGCACACAAACACTCCATCGTTGAAATCGTCAACCAGTACCCGCTCAGTCGTAGAAATCCTTGATTGATTGAATGACAGGGAGATCTCACGTTGAACCTGCATCAACTCTTCAAGTCTGCGCCGCTTCTCGTTCTTTGAAATCCTGTCACGATAATTGTCTGCGCCGAAAGTTCCTTCTTCCTCTGAATACATGAAAGCCCCAAGTCTTTCGAAACGGGCCTCACGTACGAAGTCGAGCAGTTCTTCGAAATCCCTCTTCCCTTCTCCCGGATGTCCTACGATCATCGTAGTCCTAAGGACGACTCCAGGAATCCTTTCACGAAGTTTCCTGACGAGTTCCCTTGTCCAAGCTCCGTCAACCTGCCGATGCATCATCGAAAGCACCTTATCGGAAATGTGCTGGAGAGGGATGTCAAGGTACTTGCAGACTTTAGGATTGCATGCCATCTCATCGAGGACATCCTCCGGGAAGTCTGCGGGATAAGAATAGTGAATCCTGATCCATTCTATGCCATCTACGGCGGACAGTTTCCTGATCAACTCCGCCAGAGCCCTCCGGTGGTAGAGATCGAGTCCATAATAGGTAGTGTCCTGGGCAATGAGGATCAGTTCCTTGACACCGGAAGCTGCAAGCGTCTCAGCTTCCTTGACAAGGATTTCCATCGGGACAGACCTGTGAGGCCCCCTGATGAACGGAATGGCGCAGTAGGCACAGCGACGGTCACAACCTTCGGATATTTTCAAATAGGCATAAGCATGCGAATCCGTCCTGTACCGGCCTGTCTGGGCAGGAGGAACGACTCCAAGAGCCTTGGCAACGGGAGTCAGATCCCTGGCGCCGAACCAGCAGTCTACCTCAGGGATAAGGTCAGGCAACTGGGACATGTACCTCTGCGACAGGCAGCCGAACACCATCAACTTCCCTACTTCTCCTGCCTTCTTCCGCTCAGCGGCAGAAAGGACTGCTTGGATTGACTCCTCCTTAGCGTCACCTATGAAGCCACAGGTGTTGACCAGAAGGACGTCAACCGACGGAGAGGATTCATTCTCGGGAACGATCACATACTCCCCCCGGAGCATCGAAAGAAGGTGCTCGGTGTCAACCGTGTTCTTGGAACAACCCAGAGTTATGACCTGCAATGACTTCACTATTCGCTCTTTTCTTCAGCTTCAGTTTCTTCGTCCGGGTTCACGAAATCGAAGGAAGCATATTCCCTGATCTCATTGTACCATTCGACGACCTTTTTCATGTGGGAGACGTAGAAACGCTCCTCGTCGTAATCCGGAAGAGCTTTCTTGAAGAGATCCTTGAGTTCTTTGGGATCAGCCTTAGGTGAAGGAGCAGCATTGTCTCCAAGGACTTCCTTCATCTTAAGCATGACTTCGCGAAGCTTGGTCTCGCCCTCAGATGTGTAGATGGATATGTCTTCAAGGGTCGTGATGCGGTTCTTGGCATCCACGACGGTCCTCTTCTTGTCGGAAAGATTCTCAACAATGGCACCTGCACGTGCCTGGGCCAGATAGAGGTAGAGTCCATGCTGGCCCGAGATTGAAAGGATTTTTGAAAGATCTGTTTTCATATCTGTTAAATTTAATCATTTTTATTCAATTAATCATAAATCGAGGCCGCGGAAGACACGCAGGGTCTCGGTCTGAAGATCTGCTTCAGAACCTTCGTTCCTCAAAATCGCATCTACCTTCGACAGGTCGAAATGTTGGGCGGACATCCTCCGGATAATCTCCTCAGGCTCGGCGCCGTCACGCTCGCAAGCCCTTTTGAGCCTGGTTGAGAGGGACGCATCAACAAGCACCACCTTATCCACGTGCGAAAGGAACTCCGGCTTCTCAAGGATTATTGCAGATTCAATCACGCAATAAGGCTTATCGCCATGCAGAGTCGACTGAAGTGCTTTCCACCTTAGGAAATCCTTGAGTACGGCGGGGTGCACGATACCCTCGAGAACCTTGAGTTTGTCAGGAGATGAGAACGCTATCCCTGCCAGTTTTCGGGTGTCGAGCGCACCTCCGGGAAGACGGATGCTGCAACCATAGGCCTCCTCGATTGCATCCAGAAGGGAATCGTCCTTGGCATAGAGTCTTTTAGCTGCCGAATCGGCCTCATAGACGGGAATCCCACTGGCGGAAAGGATGCTGCAGACCGTTGACTTTCCGCTGCCGATTCCACCTGTGACCGCAACTGTCTTCATTGCCTTCCCTCCTCCACGCAGTCGAACACTTCCGGATCGATTGAATACTCGATCACGCCGTCCGGAATCGCCGTTGAATGAGCCATGCAACGACCGCCTATCGATTTCTCGAACTCACGGTAGTCTATGTAGAAACGTACCACGTCCCTCGGATCATGCGAAAGCGGGAAGGTACACTTGTAGACAACCTTTGCTGTCGACGGATATACCGAGAGTCTCACTCCGGCCGGCACTCCCCTGGTAGTCACCTGGACTTCTTCCTTGATCTCAACGAAGCGGGATACATCAAGGGAATAATTCACCTCGGTGTCGGACATCCTGACCCCCAGGATCGGTTCGAGCTTGACCGAACCATGGGCACTGGATTTCAGGTTGGGCAGGTCTATGGTCCTGGTGAAGACCCTGTCGACATTTTCCAAATGGAAGGGTTCGCCGTAGACAGTTATCGAATCAGGCTGCAGCCGGATAGGAGAAATAGCCATGTACTGTGGCTTGAAAGATAGCACAGTCACGGCCTGCACAGGCACTTTCTTATTATTCTCGTACGGGAACCTGAACTGGACCGTCTCCGAAAGGAAGGATTCAAGCCGGACCCCGTCGCCGAAGATCTCGGTGACATAGTTGCCAAGTTCAGCAGAAGAGATGTAGAACATTTCCCCTTCTGAATGATGCATGTCTTTTGTGTCGAAGCGGATATGGATAGCTTCCTTCTTTGCCTTATGCCTGTTTCTCAGGAGGCTGAAACCGGTGGTCCTGCACCTGGCCGCAATCGAACTCGAATTTGAAGAGATGTTGGAATGGCCATCAATGTTGCATTCGGCAATGACCGGCACGATCATGGTGTCTGAATAAGACAGGGAAAGATTGTGAATCAGCCAGATACCGAAAGCCAGCAAGAGAGACATCAGGAAAACTCCGAAGTCCCTCCCGCCATTTTTCAGTTTCAAACGTTCTTGAAGCTTATTTAGCCAGTCCGTCCTCATTCCATGAAGCCAGGGACGGCTTAAGCCTTGGGAGCGTCCTCAGTGAAATCCCTTACGATGGAGTTCTTGTCCACCCTCAGTTTCACGTCTCCGTCAACCTTGATCAGGACACTTCTTTCCTTGATCTCGTCGACGATTCCGTAGATACCGCCTGCAGTAACGACCTTGTCGCCGCGCTTCAATTCGTTACGGAATTTCTCAAGTTCTTTCTGCTGCTTGCGCTGAGGCCTGATCATGAAGGCCCACATGATAACGAACAGGAGGATCATCATGATCCAGAACATTCCACTGCCACCAGCAGGGGCGGCTCCCGGGGCACCTGCAGAAGTCTGCAGAAGGGTGATTGCTAGGATATTCATTTCAGCAAGTATTAATTTGTACAAATCTAATCAAAATTCTCGGTCTTTACAATCTCTCCCGTGCCGACAAGTTGCTTGATGAGCTTGTCAAGGAGACCGTTGACAAAGGCCTTGCTCTTGGGCGTGCTGTAGTACTTGGAGATTTCAACATATTCATTGATAGTCACCCTGACCGGCATTTCGGGGAATGCCTTTGCTTCCCCAAGGCCCATGATTATCAGGACGGTGTCGGTGGTGAAGAGTCGGTCGTCCTGCCACTGGTCTGTGCTTGCAGCGACGAGCGGGAAATACTTCTCGTAGCATGAATATGAAGTCCTCAGCAGCTTTGTGACAAAGGCCTTGTCGCTGCCACTGGATTTGGAGGGAGTCATCTCACTCCGGTAGAGAGGAGGGAGTTCCCACCTCTTCCCTTTCGCGAGGGACTTCATGGTGTCGCAGCATATTCCCAGTGAATATGCAAGGTCGTCATTCCACCAGATCGACATGTCCTCGAGTATCTTGGCGAGTTCCTCAGAATCCACGAACTCTTCTTCGAACATCTTCACGAAGAGAGCTGCATCCTGCCCGAGCGAACGCTCCGGATCGGCCATATATTCCTTGAAATAATCTTTCTGGAGCATGGAAGTGTAAACGTCCCTGATGAAAGCGTCATAGGGCTCCCAGGAAAGTTTCCTCCGGTCCATGAGCTTCCTGAAATCAGGATCGTTCTCCAGGAGCGGAGAAATGCCGTTGGCGACGAACTTCATGTTCGGATTCTTCTCTTCCTCGGTAGGATTGAATTTCCTGCCGGCATTTTCAATCCTTGTTGCAGCCTCCCGTGTCACATAGGGAATGATGCCCAACATGAACAGGTATAGGGATCTGGTGGCCTCGCATGAAGTCTGAAGCTGTGACTCTGCTTCAGCGAGTGTCATCGATGGATTCTCGGCATAACTGAATAAAACTTTGAAGGCTTTTATCCGCAATATTCTTCTGTTTAGCATTGCTTGACGTAAATTTTTATGCAAAGATAGCATACTATTTCAGATTTTTCTTAATTTTGTATGTTTACAAACTAATCTGCGCATGTACAGAGACGATTTTGATCGGTCCGGTTTTGGTGACCGCAATTCTGATGATGTCTGGTCCAAGCCTGTCAGGGCTGGAAAGCGGACCTATTTTTTCGACGTCAAGACGACAAAGGGCAACAACGACTACTATCTGACCATAACTGAAAGCAAGCGCAGACAGGAAGCCGATGGCAGTTTTTCCTTCGACAAGCATAAGATTTTCCTTTACAAGGAAGATTTCGACAAATTCCAGGAAGGACTCCAAGAGGTCATAGCCTACATGAAGGACAACCTGCTTAAAGACGTCCCCGAGCACAACGGTCCGGAGACAGAACAGGATTCAGAAGTTTTTTAACACAATCAATCAAACACATAATCACACTATTTTTATGAGCAACGACATGTCAAGACGCTCTTTCCTCAAGAAGGGAACAGCAATGGCCGCCGGTCTGGCGGTAGCCCCAGGAATCATCATCGCCGGTGAGACCCCTAAGGACAACAAAAAGAAGAAGAAAGTCGCTCCCATCGACAAACTGAACATCCTCGGTGTCGGTATCGGTGGCCGTGGAGCCGCTGACCTCCGTGAAATGGAGACCGAGAACTTCATCGGACTCTGCGACGTCGACTGGAAGTACGCTGACCCTGTGTTCAAGAAATATCCTCAGGCAAAGAAGTACAACGACTATCGCAAGATGTTCGACGAGATGCTCGACCAGGCTGACGCCGTCATGATCGCAACCGCCGACCATACCCACGCCGTCATCGCTGCCCAGGCAATCGCTGCCGGCAAGCATGTCTACTGCGAGAAGCCGCTCACCCTCACAGTCTATGAGGCCAGGCTCCTTACCAAGCTCGCTGCCAAGTACAAAGTCGCTACCCAGATGGGTAACCAGGGAGCTTCCAGCCCCGGCACCCGCCAGGCTCTCGAGTGGCTGTGGAACGGTGAGATTGGAGAGGTCACCCGCGTCGACTGCTTCACCGACCGTCCTATCTGGCCTCAGGGTCTCGAGAAACCCTCAGAGGTCCAGCCTATTCCTTCAACCCTGAACTGGGATGCTTTCATCGGACCCGCTCCGATGCGTGACTACAACGAGATCTACCATCCTTGGAACTTCCGCGGCTGGTGGGACTTCGGAACCGGTGCAATGGGTGACATGGCTTGCCATATCATGCACGTTCCTTTCAAGGGCCTCAAGCTCGGTTATCCTATCAAGGCTCAGGCCAGCTCCACTCCGGTCCTTACCGACTGCTGCCCTAGCGCCGAGATGATCAAGCTTACCTTCCCTGCTCGTGACAACATGCCTAAGCTCGCCCTTCCCGAGGTCGAGGTCCGCTGGTACGACGGTGGCTTCAAGCCCGAGCGTCCCGAGGGACTTCCCGCTGGTGTCAATCTCAACACCGATGGTGGCTGCAGCATCTTCTACGGAACAAAGGACATCATGGTCGTCGGTTGCTATGGCAACAAGCCTTATCTCCTTTCCGGAAGGAAGCCTGAGGTTCCCCACGTCCTCCGTGAGGTTACGGTTTCCCATCAGCAGGACTGGATCCGTGCTTGCAAGGAGTGCATGACCGATCCCGACAACTTCGTCCGTTCCAACTCCGACTTCTGCGAGGCTGGTCCGTTCGTGGAGATGGTCGACCTCGGCGTCGCCGCTGTCAGGCTCCAGGGACTCAACCAGGTTCTCGAATGGGATGGCCCGAACATGAAGTTCACCAACATCCCTGCTGACGCCAAGGTCAGGTTCCAGATCCATGACGGCTTCACCATCAAGGAAGGCCACCCGACATTCAACAAGACTTACTCAGAGCCTGTCAACGCCCGCGAGTTTGCTGCCAGCCTCATCAAGCGCCAGTACCGTGAGGGTTACACTCTCCCTGAGATGCCTGAATAATCGAAACACACAAACACAAATAAAGTCATGAAGAAAGTTTTGCTTTATGTCGCATGCGCTGCCGCTGTCCTCAGCCTGGCATCATGCAAGAACAAGAAGGCTGCACCCGCTGCTGAAGAGACCAGCGCAGTGCCTGCTTACGAAGTGGTTGAGAACCCCCAGGTCGACCTGGCAGGATTCCCTGTTGACGACGAAGGATATATCGTTATTTTCGACGGAACTTCCCTCAATGGTTGGAGAGGCTACGGTAAGGACAATGTCCCTGCCCGCTGGACAATCGAGGATGGTTGCCTGAAGTTCACCGGCACCGGTGCTGGTGAGTCACAGTCCGGAGACGGTGGCGACATCATCTTCACCAAGAAGTTCAAGAACTTCGAGCTGAAGTTTGACTGGAAGATCTCCAAGGGAGGAAACTCCGGTGTCTTCTATCTCGCCCGCGAGGTCAAGACCGTCAAGGATGGCAAGGAGCAGTACGAGCCTATCTACATCTCCTCTCCTGAGTATCAGGTTCTCGACAATGCCAACCACCCGGATGCAAAGCTCGGAAAGGATGGCAATCGTCAGAGCGCTTCCCTCTATGACATGATCCCTGCAGTTCCCCAGAACCAGAATCCTTTCGGTGAGTGGAACAGCGGCAGCATCATGGTCTACCAGGGCACCGTCGTCCACGCTCAGAACGGCGTGAACGTCCTCGAGTACCATCTCTGGACTCCGAAGTGGACTGAGATGCTCCAGGCCAGCAAGTTCTCCGAGGAGGCATGGCCGCTCGCATTCGAGCTGCTGAACAACCTCGGTGGCGACGCCCACGAAGGCTACATCGGCTTCCAGGATCATGGCAACGATGTATGGTATCGTAACATCCGTGTCAAAATCCTCGACTAAAGATGAAGCGTATCCTTATTCTTTTGTCTGCTGTCGCATTGCTTGCCAGCTGCGCACAGAAGCCTGCCGAGCCGGTCAAGAAGGAAATCGGTCTCCAGCTCTACAGCATCAGGAGCGTCATCGGCAATCCTGATCTCTACGCCAAGAATCACGAGGAAGCTTTCAAGGCCCTTGCTGAGATGGGTTACACTGCAGTCGAAGCTGCCAGCTACAACGATGGCAAGCTCTATGGTGTGGATCCTGCACAGTACAAGGCTGACCTTGAGGCTGCCGGACTGAAGTCTCTCTCAAGCCACATCGGCCACAACCTCTCCCCTGAGGAGCTGGCCTCCGGCAATTTCGAGGAGTCAATGAAATGGTGGGACCAGGCTATCGCCGCCCACAAGGCTGCCGGCTGCAAGTACATCGTTACCCCCAGCTTCCGCATCCCTGAGACTCTCGAAGGCCTGAAGACCTACTGCGACTATTTCAACGCGATTGGAAAGAAGTGCGCTGAGAACGGAATCAAGTACGGTTACCACAACCACTCCCATGAGTTCAATAAGATCGAGGACAAGGTCATCTACGACTTCATGCTCGAGAACACCGATCCGAACTACGTTTTCTTCGAGATGGATGTTTACTGGGCTTGCATGGGTCGTGCCTATCCCGTCGAGTACTTCAGGAAGTATCCCGGCCGTTTCACCATGCTCCACATCAAGGATCATCTTGAGCTTGGAGAGAGCGGCATGGTCGGTTTCGACGCTATCTTCAACAATGCTTCCACCGCAGGCATGAAAGACTACATCGTCGAGCTTGAGGGTTACACCAACGGTGACTGGAAGGAGAGCATCAAGATGTGCGCTGACTACCTTCTCAAGTCTGACTTCGTCAAGAAGACCTATTCAGAATAAGGTCAACTTGCAATCCTGAAGAGGGCTCCGGAATCGGGGCCCTCTTTTCATATTATCACATTTTTTCTTAAATTTGAAAAATATGTGAACCCTATGGACAGGATATTCCTGAAAAACATAACCCTCGACGGCAGGCAGGTGGACATATTCATCTCCGATGGCATCTTCACCTCGATTACCCCTCATTCCTGCGAGACTCCCCTGGCGGCAGAAGGCGCTGAAATCGTGGACTGCTCAGGCAAGACTGCGATGCCCGGCTTCGTCAACATGCACACCCACGCTGCGATGACCCTCATGAGGGGAATCGGAGAAGACATGTGCCTTTCGGACTGGCTGGACCACATCTGGGCCATCGAAGCCCACCTTGACGAGCCCTTCATCTACTGGGGCACCAAGGTGGCCGCCCTGGAGATGATAAAGACCGGTACGACCGCTTTCAATGACATGTACTGGTTCTCCCCCATTGCAAGGAAAGCGGCCGAAGAAGTCGGGCTCAGGAATTTGGTTTCGTTCACCTTCCTCGACAATTTCGACCCTTCAGCGGCTGAGCATCAGAAGGAAAGCTGCATAGCCATGCATGAGACTGTCCCCTCCTGGGGACCACGGTCTTCATTCGCCGTCAGCATCCATTCTGTGTACACCGTCAGCGAGCCTCTCATCCTCTGGGTCACTGAATATGCCAGAAAGCATGGTCTAAAGATCCATGTCCATATTGCCGAAACTGAAAAGGAAGTCGTCGATTGCAGGAAGGCCCACGGCGGGCTCTCCCCTGTCGAATACCTTGATTCGCTGGGTGTTCTCGGCCCTGATGTCATAGCTGCGCACACCCTATGGCTTTCCGACAAGGATATCGAGATCCTTGGAAGCCGGAAAGTCAACTGCGTGCACAACATCAACTCGAACCTTAAGCTTGCTTCCGGCAATTTCTTCAAGGCGGATGAACTAGCAGCCGCCGGCGCCAACATCTGTCTCGGAACCGATGGATGTGCTTCATCGAACAACCTGGACATGCTGGAGGCAATGAAGACTACGGCAATCGTCCAGAAGGCCATGCGCCATGATCCGGCTGCGCTTCCTTTGCATGACCTGCTCAAGATGGCCACGGCCAACGGCGCCAAGGCCCTCGGAGCCAACTCGGGAAAGATAGAGGAAGGGTATGAAGCCGACCTTCAGATAATCGACACCGACAGCACCTTCTTCCTCTCCCCCGGCCCGTTCCTCGCCAACTTTGTTTATTCCGCCCACAGTGACTGCATAGTCTCTCTTATCAGCGGAGGACGTTTCGTAATGAGGGACCGGAAAGTCCCTGCCGAGAGGGAGATCCTCGAAGGCGGAAGGGCGGAACTTGAGTTACTTAAAAATATTGACAAATAATATATAATAATATGGACCCGAGATTAGAAAGAATCCACAGCGCAGCTGACTACCTGAAGGAGCAGCTGGGCGACAGGAAGCCCATCGTGGGCATAGTCCTTGGCAGCGGCCTCGGAAGGCTTGCAGATGAAGTCAGCAATCCATTGGTCATCCCTTACAAGGCGATCCCTGGCTTCCCTGCATCCACAGCCATCGGCCACAAAGGCAATTTCATCATAGGCGAACTCGGAGGGAAGGAAGTCATCATGATGCAGGGCAGGATACACTTTTACGAAGGATATTCAATGGACATGGTTACCCTCCCGACAAGGGTCATGATCCTTGCAGGCATCAAGTACCTATTCGTCTCGAACGCCGCCGGAGGAGTCAATTACGACTACAAGATCGGCGACCTCATGATCATCAAGGATCATATCTGCCAGCAGCCCAATCCCCTGATCGGGCCCAACATGGATGAATTCGGTCCCCGTTTCCCTGACATGACGAGGCCTTACGATCTGGGTCTCATCGCAAAAGCCGAGGAGATCGCAACCGGAATGGGAATAAAGGTCCACAAGGGAGTCTACTACGGCGGCACAGGACCTACTTATGAGACGCCGTCCGAGTACAAATACATCCGCATAATAGGCGGAGATGTGACCGGAATGTCCACCATCCCCGAAGTCATCACCGCCCGCCACTCCGACATCCCCGTGTTCGGAATGTCAGTCGTGACCAATGAGGCCCATGACGACTACACCGCCGACTACAAGAATGACGGAGACGATGTAATCAAGGCCGCAGACGCTGCTGCCGACCGCATGTGTTCCATATTCAAGAAACTGATCGAATCGCTTTAAGCCATGTCAAGATACATCAATATCATCTATTTTCTCTTCGCTGCCTTCATCCTTTATTTCGGCATTGCAACTCTCCTCGGTGGCGAAGGTAAACTTTGGGTCAACATCTGCATAGTCCTCATCGGCCTTTATTTCCTCTACAGGGGAATAGCCGTGACTGTCAACAACGCCCATCGCAGGGAACGCGAGCGCCTCAATGCCGAGGACAATGACAATGACCCGGCCAATGCATAAATCATTCTGAGATGGATTACGGTTTCTTCAGGGTCGCGGCTGCAGTGCCGCGCGTGAAAGTTGCTGACGTCGGATTCAACAAGGAAGCGATCTGCCGTTTGATTGACAGGGTCGAAGCTGAGGGCACATCTCTCGTCGTCTTCCCGGAACTTTCAATCACTGGTTACACATGCATGGACCTTTTCGGCCAGGACCTGCTTCTGAACAAGTCTGACGAGGCTGTCGGACAGATCTGCTGGCACACCAGGGGAAAGCATGTCACAGTTGTTCTGGGCGCTCCGGTACGCTTCCGCGGAAGGCTCTACAACTCGGCAGTCGTCATCAGGAACGGAGGAATCAAGGGAATAGTTCCGAAGATCTATCTCCCCACTTACGCTGAATTCGACGAGAGCCGTTGGTTCGCTTCGGGTTCGGACTTCCTCTCGCCCGGACGCCAGGTTTCGGGACGTTTCGTGGATGACGGACGCAATTACTACAGGGACGGTTTTGATTCAGACATAAAGTACTGCGGCCAGCGCTGCAACATATCCCCGAACATGCTGTTCACCGTCGGAGAGACAACTTTCGGAATAGAAATCTGCGAAGACTTCTGGACACCTATTCCTCCGTCTTCATTCCTTGCACCTTCCGGAGCGCAGGTGATCGTAAACATTTCAGCCTCGAATGAGGTGATGGCCAAGCATCATCAGCGCAAGGAACTGATCTCCAATCAGTCCGGACGGACGGTTTCAGGTTACATTTACTGTTCTGCCGGCTATGGAGAATCCACCATGGATACTGTCTACGGCGGAGCCTCCATCATCTGTGAGAACGGAAAATTAGTCGCAGAGAACAAACGCTTCCAGATGGATGATTCGGTCATATATGCCGATCTGGACATCGCAAAGCTGAACATCCAGCGTCAGAAAAAGAATTCCTTCAGGGGAATGGCACCTGACGGTACCTCGGCCAGCGAGTATTCAGGCCTCTATTCCAGAATGGACCTTGGAGATGCTGCTCCAACTGACTTCGCAGCCAAACTCTACAGGAAAGTCGAACCACATCCGTTCCTCCCTGAAGGCAATGCCACTGAAATCGCCAAGAGGTCCAGGGAGATCCTGAGAATACAATCAACCGGCCTTGCTGCCAGGATGGAACACATCGGCTGCAAGAAAGCGATTATCGGAGTCTCAGGAGGTTTGGACAGCACCCTTGCCCTTATCGTAGCTTCCATGGCATTCGATAAGCTTGGACTTGACCGCTCCGGGATAATCGGAATCACAATGCCAGGGCTCGGCACAACAACACGGACGAAATCCAATGCCGTAGACTTGATGGAAGCATTGGGAATCACGGCAAAGGAGATATCGGTCGTGCCTGCGGTCGAACAGCATTTCAAGGACATAGGTCACGATCCTGCAGTCATTGATTCCACATATGAGAACGCCCAGGCTCGGGAAAGGACTCAGATCCTGATGGACATGGCCAACCAGGAGAACGGGCTTGTCATCGGAACCGGAGATTTGTCCGAACTGGCCCTGGGATGGTGCACCTACAATGGAGACCACATGTCGATGTACGGAGTCAACGCTTCCGTTCCGAAGACACTGATAAAGCATTTAGTCCGCTGGGCTGCCAACAACCTCTTCTCAGGAGCCAAGTCTGCTTCCGGTCGATCCGCCACAGAAATCCTCCTCGATGTGACAGAGACTCCTATCAGTCCTGAGTTGATGCCTGCGAATGAAGGAGGAGAGATCAAGCAGAAGACCGAGGACCTGATCGGCCCTTATGAACTGCATGATTTCTTCATCTACAACCTGATGCGTTACGGCTTCTCCCCTGCCAAGATTTACTTCCTCGCATGCCGTGCGTTCGACAATTACGACGGGCCTACGATCCTGAAGTGGCTCAAGAAGTTCTATTGGCGCTTCTTCTCACAACAGTTCAAGCGCTCTTGCATGCCGGACGGTCCAAAGATCAGCCAGGTGAGTTTCTCGCCCCGCGGCGACTTCCGTATGCCTTCCGATGCCAAAGTAAAACTCTGGATAGACGAGCTGGAGAAGCTCACTTAACGTCCTTAACATCACTTTACGCCACGGCCACGGATTCCTTTATTTCCCCGGCCGTGGCGTTTATTTGAATGATGGTCGTTACATTTTTGCGACTTCTCCGTCTATGATTGTAGCATGCTACAAAAACATTAAATTTGCAGAAATGAAAAGGCTTATCATTTTTATTATCATCACCTTGCTTCCTTCCTTAGGAACTTCATTGAGTGCCGATTCCAAGGAGATGAGCAAGGTCAATATCCTGGTCAAGGAATACTCCCTGGAACCGGACTTCCAAGTGCTGAGTTTCGGAAGACTCGGCCTCAGTTTCGTCAAGGCGCTGATCAAGGCCGACATGGATGAGGACACCAGGATGCTTCTTGCTGCAGTCCGGAACGTGAAGCGGATTACGATAGCAAGCTACGAAGACTGTGATTCTTCAGTCAAGGAACGCTTCGCATCCAAGCTGTCCAGAATCCTGAATAAGGATACTCTCCTGCTTCAAGCAAAGGATTCCGGCGAGACCGTGGAGATCTATGGAGACACCTTTTCATCCGAAAATGCAGTTACAGATCTGATAATCAACGCACCTGCCAGCGGGGCCCTGATCTGCATCAAAGGTTCTATTCCGATGTCAGAAGTTGCCAGGATCCTTGAGTCTCAGACCAAATAGAAAAGATGAACTCCGAGGAATTCAAGAGCATCTGGCTCCCGCTTTCAGGACGGTTCTATCGCGTGGCCTTTTACATCCTGGAATCACAGGAGGATGCAGAGGATGCGGTACAGGATTTGTTTTCAAGGCTATGGAAGATGAGGGATTCGCTTGGGTCGGTCAAGAATCCAGTTGCTTTCGGTATAACGGTCATAAGGAACATCTGCCTTGACAAGATTCGCAGCAAACAGGCAAACAGGACAATAAAGCCTGCTCCTGAGGTCTTTGAAAGCGTACCTGATCCTGAAGCCGACCTGAACGCGAGCTTGATTGGAAAGCAAAACCTTGAAAAGATCCGCTCCTGCATGGCAAGGCTGCCCGACAAACAGCGCGAAGTCCTGGAATCAAGAGTATTCAAAGGTCTTTCTTTCCAGGAAATAGCAAACCGGACCGGGATGTCCGAAGTCAATGTGAGGGTGAAGTTAAGTAACGCCCGCAAGAATCTTAAAAGAATGATCGAACATGAAGACGATTGAAGAAATAGAGAAATTGAGCATAGAGGACCTGGAGCGGATTTCCGCAGACGAGTCAATTCCCGTTCCTGACGGCTTGGAGTCTCGTGTATTCCCTCATAGGACCGGCCTTCAGGCATGGAAGCCGTTTATCGGCATCGCAGCTTCTCTTGCTATCCTCGCAGGGATAGGCTTGACATGGTATGATCGTTCCAGACCACTAGAAGACACCTTTGACGATCCCGCCCTTGCCTATGCCGCAATCGAGGAAGCACTTGAAAGGATGTCACAGAATGTCGATGTCTGCATCAAATCTGTTGAAAAGGGCAGGGACATAATACTTAAACCATCAGAAGTGATTCGTTCAATAAACACTGAAGAATCAAGTAAATAGAAAGAAATCATGAAAAAGATATCATTAATTATCATCGCATTGATGGCTTCCATCGCCATGCAGGCCCAGGACTACAAGAGCCTTTACCAGAAATATTCCGACGACGAGCGTGTAACAGCTGTCTACATCTCACCGGCCATGTTCAAACTTATCGGGAAACTCCCGGAAGTAAAGATCGAAGACAATGGTGTTGATTTCGGGCCCATGATCAAGTCCATGACCGGATTCTACCTTCTCCAGACTGAGGACAAGGATTTGGCAGACAAGATATTCAAGGATGTCAGCAAGGTTGTAAACGGCCACAAGTTCGAAACCTTGATGGAGGTCAAGGATAAGGGAGAGCGTGTGAACGTATTCTCGCTCGGCGACAAGAATTTCCTGAAGAGCCTTCTTTTCACAGCCTTCCAAGGGAACGAAACGACGTTCATTTCAATTGATGGCCTGATAAAGAGAGATGATGTTGAGAATGCCATAGGTGCAGCAGCAAAGGATTTGTTGTAATTTTCGTATCTTTGGCACTGCTATGATCGATCTGAAACCTATTATACTTGCAGGAGCAATATTCCTGTGCACCATGATTCCGGTTGCGGGCCAATCGCCTGAGGCTGGAATCGTTGTCGAAGGTCAGGAATCTGTTGCCGGCTATGAAGAGATCTTCGACGGAGTAGTTGCCGTGATGGAACAGTACGAGGGCAGAAGCAATGTCTCACTCATGAAACTTGGAAAGCTTGCCATGTCCATGGGCAAGACCGTCGGCCGCGCAGGAGGGGAATGGACACGCAAGGTTGCAAAGGCCTTCAAGAGAGTGAGTACCGTTTACATGCTTGAATACAGTGAAAGTGCCCCTTCCACAAGGGAAGAGATCGAAGCAGCCGTGAAGGGAAAGATGGCCAAGGAATATCTTATCTTGAGCAACGGCGCTGGCAGTCAAATCTTTGACGAAACGTATGGCTACAGGTCGGATGATGGTAAGCATGTTTCAGACTTGATCATAATCATGTACGACCAGTCTCTCGTAGCAATTAAAGGCACCGTCCTCTCTACCGATGTCGAACGAATAGTCCGCCGGCTCAACAAGCAACTTTAGCCACGGCCGGGGAAATAAAGGGATCCGTGGCCGTGGCGTTTAAGATGGTGGAAGGGATAAGATCTCTAGTTATAATGTCGCCTTAAGGCCTAAGGCTGCATCGAGAGGCGGTGGTAAATGTAGCCGAAGCGCTCGAGGGCGGCACGCTCCAGGGCTTCACGGTCATCTGGATGCGCAATTGAGATCAATGCCTTGGCCCTCTGGGCCAGGTTCTTGTTTCTGAGATACACACAACCATATTCAGTGACGACGTACTGCGTCTGGAAACGGGTTGTGACTACTCCCGCGCCGGGAGCAAGGTTGGCGACTATCTTTCCCCTCCCCTTGGCAGTTCGGGCCGGCATTGCTATGAAGGTCTTGCCTCCCTCAGAAAGTGACGCCCCATACATGAAGTCATGCTGGCCACCAACGGATGAGAATATCATCTCTCCAATGCTGTCTGCACAGATCTGTCCGGTCAGGTCGACCTCAATGGCAGAATTGATAGCCACTGCTTTAGGATTCTGGCGGATCAGAGAAGGATCATTGGTCACTCCGACATCGAAGAAAACGCAGTCCCTGTTGTGGTCGATGAATTCGTACATCTGCCTGGATCCCAAGGCGAGAGATGCCACGCTGCGGCCAGGCTCATATTTCTTCATCGAATTGTCTATCACTCCGGACTGCATGAGACGGAACACTCCATCGGTCATTGCCTCAGTGTGAAGACCAAGATGCTTGTGGTTCTTCAAGCCATTCAGAGTGGCATTGGGGATGCCCCCTACTCCGATCTGGAGCGTTGCCCCATCTGGAATCTCCTCTGCAATGTGGGCGCCGATCGCAGCCTCGATCTCCGTTGGAGCCCCGAACTGCATGTCCACGGGCGGATCGTCGCATTCCACGGCAGCAGTTATCTCGGATTCATGGATCATGGCAGTTCCGTAGAGATAAGGGATGCTCTTGTTGACCTGGGCTATAACGACTCTGGCAGCTTCGACAGCAGGCTGGGCAAGGTCGGCTGAAATGTTATAGCTGCAGTAACCGTTCTCATCCGGAAGCGAGCAATTGATACATGCAACATCAATGGGAATCTCTTTCCTCCTAATCAGGGCAGGCAGATCACTCAGGAAGCCGGGAATAAGGCTTCCATAACCCTGGGCGACGTACTGTCTCTGGTCTGCACAGAGAAACAAGCTGTTGACTACGAAAGAATCCTTGTACTCAGGCTTGCAGAAAGGGGCTGGCCCCTTAGTCACGTTGAAACCAGATACGATCTGGACATCACGCAGTTCCTCATGCCGGCGGGCAAGAGCTTCCTGAAGGATTACCGGAACCGAAGTGCTGCCCTGAAAAAACACCCAGTCCCCAGACTTGACGAGGGTCATAGCCTCGTCGGCGGACATGTATTTCATCTCTATTAGCTTTCTGATTTTTGAAGGTCGGCAAACTGGCCCAGCCGCTCGTCAAGGAGGGCGAAATCTTCGTCCGAATTAAGCATCGACACGCAGACCCTGAGCCCTTGCTGATTGCTTCTGGTGGCTGTCAAGGTTATGGCGCAGATTCCACAACGCATCAGGTCATAGAGCAGACGGCTTCCATCCATGCCATCGTAGCCAATCGTGAAGAAGAAGCCGTCACTTACATCCTGGTCCAGATCCTTGGCGTAGACGAGGGAGAAGCCGTGCTTGAAGAATATTTCCTTGGCCCGATGGGCTCTCCGGGCATATTCCCTCATCTCGGCGACGAAATCGTATTTTCCACTGACAGAAGCTTCCATCATCTCGGACATTGCGTTCTGAGCAGAACGCGAACAACCTGAAGTGTTGACGTAGATAAAGGTAAGGACGAAATTCTCTCCAAAACCAGCCAGTCCATAGCGGGCTTTCAATTCAGGATACTCCCGATCGTACAGTTTCTTTGACATGGCCACCAGGCCTACCCTCTCTCCTGCATAGCTGAAGATCTTGGAAGCAGAGATCATGATGGCACAATTGTCGGTGTAGCGTGCGACCGTAGGCTGGAACGGAGGCTGGAAAGGCTTCGACATGTCTTTCCTGAAGTCCATGCAAAGATAGGCCATGTCTTCAAGGGCGATCACGTCGTACTTGGTGCACAATTCACCGATAGTCTTCAATTCACCTTCCGTCAGGTTGACCCATGAAGGATTGTTGGGGTTGGAATAGACAATGGCGCAGACCTTTCCGTCAGACATCAGTTCCTCAAGCTTGGCGCCCAACTTCTCCCCACGATTGTCGTAGATGTCGAAGGTCCTTTGCTCAAGGCCGAGGACCTTAGCCTGGAGATAATGCGAAGGAAAGCCGGGACTGATGTAGATTACGGCCGTCCTGTCTGGATGAAGCTGGGAACACTCCATCAGGAGATTGAAGCAGCCTTGCATGGAACCGACTGTCGGGACCACACAGTCCGGGAAGATGTCGACCCCTACAAAGGCCTTGATGAAGGCTGAGGCGTTCCACTTGAATTCTGGAATACCCGCAGTCGGCGGATAGACAGCTGCTATACCGGCATCAAGCGCCAGTTTCTGCATGTCTACACCGAACTGGGAGGCCTTGATCCCTGGGACACCGAATTCTAGATGCACAAACTTCTCTCCGGAGATGCGTTCCAGTTCCTGGGCAATGTTGACACACTGCCTGATCGTTGCATGAGAAATGTCATTTATATTCATGCCCCTCAGGACATCGTCCAGGCTGGCTTTAGAAATCACTTTCATTTCACAAACTTTTTAGATTCTTCCAATCCGGCATTGAAAGCCGCTATATTAGCCGCGACGATGGCCTCACCCTTGCGGGAAAAGATTGCTGCAATACCCTCCCGCAGTTTTTCAGGGGATATGATGTCAAGGACTGCGGCTGAAGCTCCGAGCAGAACCATATTCGCGCTCCGGGGAGATCCGGTCTCGCGTGCAATGGCATCGCAGTCGAGAGTGATGACATTCGGAACGGCTGAAAGCGCTTCCATGACCTCTTCAATAGGAGGATAGTTAGGGATATTCACGAAAGGAGTTGTATTGGTCACGATCCAGCCCCTTCTGGAGAGCCATGGCAGATACCTCAAGGCCTCCATCGGCTCAAGCGAAAGGATGAGGTCGCACTCCCCTTTCGGAATCAGGTCACTGAATATGGCCTCGGAAGAAAGGCGGAGGTTGCTCTGGACGTCGCCTCCCCTCTGGCTCATTCCATGGACTTCCGCCTGCTTGAGATGGAGGTTCTCTTCAAGTGCGGCCCAACCTATGACCGTGGCAATCGAAAGGATTCCTTGTCCTCCAACGCCTGAAAGTATGATGTCCTGTTTCATAATTACTGCCTGTTTTTAGCTGCCGCATGACGCTTCGCCGTCTGGATGCATTCCCGGCGGCAGATCACTACGGAAACTCCGTGATAATTGATCTCTTCTTCTATCACCCGTTCCATGTCCGGATAGTTCTTCGGCAGGGGGATAATGGTTCGGATGTGCTCTTCAGGAACTCCGATCGCGGCACAGATCATCTCCAGCTTTCCGGTTCCGGCAGAATCCTGTCCACCGGTCATACCAGTTGTCAGGTTGTCGGAAATGCAGAGAGTGATGTCGGCATTGGAATTGACAGCATCGAGAAGGCCCGTCATGCCGCTGTGGGTGAAGGTGGAATCCCCGATGACTCCGACTGAAGGCCAGACTCCGGAATTGGCAGCTCCGATAGCCATGGTGAGCGAGGCTCCCATCTCCACGCAGGAATGGATGGCATGGAAAGGAGGCATGTAACCAAGGGTGTAACAGCCGATGTCCCCGAAAACCCTTGATCCTTCGTACTTGGCAAGCACTGCATTGAGCGCCGTGTAGAAGTCCCTGTGGCCGCAGCCCTGACAGAGTGCTGGCGGACGTGCGACCGTCTTGTCAGACACAGCGAAAGTCTCTCCAGACTTCAAACCAAGAGCCTTGCGGATGTAGTCAGGATTCAACTCGCCGGTCCTGGGCAGGGTCCCGTCCAGCCTTCCTTTTACGAATATCTTTCCGTTGCCTTCTTCCTCATCATACAGGATGCCTCGCAGGCGCTCTTCGATTAGTGGCTGGCCTTCTTCGATCACAAGGATGGTCTTGCAGGACTCAGTCATCCTGCGAAGAAGCTTGGTGGGGAAAGGATATCTCGTTACCTTAAGGGTAGGATAGATGCAACCATCCGGGAAGTTCTCCATGAGATAGTTATAAGCAATGCCACAGGTGACTATGCCCAGGCTGTGATCCGGGCCTCCTTCATAGTAGTTGTCCTCCGAAAGTTCCGAATCATGACGGAACTTGTGCTGGACTTCGGCAAGTTCCTTGACCTTCACGCGTGAGATGCCCGGAAGTGTAACCCAGTACTTCGCAATGTCCTTAGGAGGGAAATGCATCTCGTTCTGAGGGCGTGGAGCGCGGGCTTTCACCACAGCGCGGGAGTGAGCCATGCGGGTGGTCAACCTGATGAGTACAGGAATATGGTTGGCCTCGGAATAGTCAAAGGCTTCCTGAACCATGTCGTAGGCCTCCTGCTGGTTCGATGGCTCAAAACATGGCATCATGGCGAAGTCTGCATAGAACCTGGAGTCCTGCTCGTTCTGGGAAGAATGCTGAGAAGGATCGTCACAAGCTGCGATGACAAGGCCGCCGTTGGCTCCCGTCACCGCGGAATTGACAAAGGCATCGGCACAGACATTCATACCGACGTGCTTCATGCAGACAAGTGCTCGTTTACCTGCATAGGAAACTCCCAAGGCCGCTTCCATGGCAGTCTTCTCATTGGTGCACCATACGCTGTGGATTCCTCTCTCTTTGGTGAGAGGATGATTCTGGATGTACTCCGTGATCTCTGTCGATGGAGTACCTGGATAAGCGTAGACTCCTGACAGGCCGGCATGCAAAGCACCGAGCGCGAGAGCCTCATCGCCTAGCAAAAGAAATTTATCAGCCATTAGTTTAAAAGTTATCGTGTTACTGCGACCTCAAGTTACAAAAAAATCCTAATAATCAAAAATTTCTTTCAGTTTTAATTATTATTTGGACTAGCAAATAAAAATAGAAAGAGGCCGACTGTCATTCTGAACAAAGTGAAGAATCACTTTTGCTCAGTCTCAAATAAACTTCTACAAGGGATCCTAATCCAGAACGGAATAGACAGAGTGGCTGCTCACATATTCAGGAACAATACGCTTCATCGCAGCCACTGTCTTGAGGTCGTCGTAAGCCTTCGAGACGTTGATGAGCTTCTCTATCTGGTCATTGACAAGGGAATAATCGTACTCGCGGACTTCCGCTATCCTTATCTTGTCATTGAAAGACGGTTTGGTTGCTTCTTCTGACGCAAGGACTTCCTCATAGAGCTTTTCTCCATCACGGAGGCCGGTGTATTTGATCTCGATGTTACCAGCTCCGCTCAAAGCGATCATCCTCTTTGCCAGATCTGCGATACGGACAGGTTTACCCATGTCAAAGGCGAAAATCTCGCCTCCCCTGCCCTTGGCTGCAGCCTCAAGAACGAGCTTGCAAGCCTCAGAGATAAGCATGAAATAACGAACGATGTCGGGATGGGTGACGGTGACAGGACCGCCAGCCTTGATCTGCTTTTCGAAAATTGGGATAACGGAGCCATTGGAACCAAGCACGTTACCGAAGCGTGTCGTCACGAAACGGGTATGTCCTTCAACCTTTCCCTCAGCCTCAGCCTTGTCAAGACTCTGGACGTAGATCTCGCAAATACGCTTTGAGCATCCCATCACATTCGTAGGATTCACCGCCTTGTCTGTGGAGATCATAACGAATTTGCCGACACCGTACTTGACGGACAGGTCGGCTATGATCTTCGTGCCCTCGACATTGTTGAGCACGCTCTCAGAAGGATTGTCCTCCATCATCGGGACATGCTTATAGGCTGCGGCATGGAAAACATATTCAGGTCGGAAGTCCTTGAATATGGCCTCCATCCGCGTGGTGTTGACAATGCTGGTCACGATAGTGGAAGCCTTGACCGTAGGAAACTCACGCGACATCATAAGACGGATGTCATGCTGAGGGGTTTCTGCCGAATCGATGAGCACCATCTCTGAGGGACCGAAAGAGGCCACCTGGCGGACGATCTCGCTGCCGATGCTTCCGGCAGAACCCGTAATTAGAATCCTCTTCCCCCTAAGTGCAGTTTCGACAGAGTCCATGTCAACCTGGATCTCATCCCTGGGAAGAAGGTCTTCAATCCGGACCTCCCGGATAGTAGGAGTCCCTTCAATTAAGTCTTTGTCCCATTCGACAGCAGCCTGGGAGAAAAATATCTTAGCCCCAGTCTTAAGGATATAATCCTGAAGTACAGTGTCTTCCCTGAAACGTTCGACTCTTCCAGGAGCAACCAGGACCGCTTTCACTCTGCGCTTTTCCATCTCCTCCGGAAGGGATTCGTCGACATCGAAGACTGGCTCACCTAAAAGGACGGTTCCTTTCGCATGAAGGGAGGGATCGTGTGAGATGAAGCCTTTGACACGGTAGCGCATTGGTTTCTCACCACGGACAGACTTTGCAAGTCCTATCCCTCCGGCACGGATGCCATAGATGAAGGCATTGACTGCAGCTTCAGTCCGGAAATAGGCATCGTAGATGGCCTTTATGACGATTCTAGCCAACCACATCAGAGCCGTGGAAAGAAGGTAGATCAGGATCAGGGCCCTGGCAGTCAAGTGGACGAAAAGAGTCGGCGGCGTGCCGCTGAGGGGATAATGGATGATAAGGGCGACAAAGAGGGCTGATGCCATCGCCATCGCAATCCTGACCAGATCATTGAAAGAAGAATACCGGATAATCCCGGTGTAGGTCTTGAACAACCTGAAGAAAACGCATGTCACTAAGAGGTAGATGACCATGACCCTCATCAAGGGCAGGAAGTTACCGAGCAGGAAGGAGGCGCTGTACAAGGCCCAGTAAACGAGCATGCTCGAAAACACGATGACCAGGCAATCGAAAAGAAGGACACACCAATATGGCAATGCCCCTTTCGAAAAGTACCAGTCAATCAGTTCCCGAATGCTTCTCATAAGTTGTTTGTCAAAGTTAATAAATAAAATCCAATTATTCCCTATCCTAAGAACTTCCTGCGCATCCGGTCAAGATATTCATGGACAACGACACTGCCGAAAGACGGAACAAGGCCAAAATAGCGCTGCGCAATCATGAAGAAGACATGAACATTGTCGAAGAAAGACTCCCGTGGTACAGTCCACCAGTCCTCCCTTTCATGTCCGAAATTACCTTCCTTGATCATCATGGCCACCAGTCCGGGGACCTTAGAGGAATATGATGGCTCGTCGAAAGGCATCTCTTCGAAAGGGAGGCCCAGGACATCCACAGCCACGCGGCCGAAAACCTGCCATGCTTTCAGCAGGTCGAGAGAGCGAATGATGGATTCAAGCCTGCTGCGGTCGATTTCACCGGCCTTGGCATGAAGGAACATTGTCCAGTCGCAAACCTGCCGCAATCCTACGCCTTCCGTCACGAAATGACGCCAAAGGTGGTTGAACAGGAAGAAAGCATTGAATGTGGGCTCAGGCGTATTGACCGTGATGTCTTCTAATGCGACATGGTCAAGCCCTGTTGACAATCCTTTGAGGGCCACATCTTGGAAGAAGCGGTCGTATCTCCTCGGGAGGACCTCGCAGAACCGGTGAAGTTCTACGGTTATGCCATTGATCTCCACATGGGAATGCTTGCTGTGTTCCTCGAATTCAAATGATTCCGGAGCCTCCGTCATGGCAACAAGTGTGTCGAATGCTTTCCGGTAGTTCACTTGACCTACGTAGAGGTCGATGTCTCCGCTTTCACGGAGCATTGGAACCTTATAGAATGATGCGACACCATGACCTTTCAAAAGGACCGGGTCTATCCCTTCCCTGCGAAGAGCCCCGACGGACTGGGCGAGTACATTCCCCATCTTCAGGTTTTCTCCGGCGATCTTCAGCAGTTGGTCCTGAAGGCGGTCGACCACCTTTGGAGGTACGGCATTGGATGAAACCAGCGCACTTGCTATCAGTCCCCTGGTGACCTGACGGGTCGCATCGTTCCAGACACTCTTGAATTCGTCTTTATCGAGATGGATGTCAAGAGTCTCATTCCAGAGCCCGGCCTTCAGGAGGGAGCAGAAAAGTCCAGTGCGGTTGTCCATCAGATTCAGCAATCAATTGCCTCTTTTATCTTTCCTGCGATGTAGCGGACATCGTCTTCGGTAACGCAAGGGCCAGCAGGAAGACATAGGCCTTTTTTGAATACACCTACAGAAACGCCGTTGACATAGGCGGGAGAATCCTTGTAGACAGGCTGCTTATGCATAGGTTTCCAGAGCGGCCTGGCCTCGATTCCGGCCTCATCAAGGAACATCCTGATCGCTTCGACATTGGCGTTCGGTTCGCAGTCGGTGTGGACTCCTCCTCCGGCATGGATAACACCCGCCGCGCCGCCTATTGCTTTGGTAATCGCCTCAGCATACGCCCTCTCCTGTCCTTTGATCTTCAAATCCTCATCAAGAGTCAGGGTGCAGAGCCAGAAATTCGAATCGAAACGAGGATCTTCCTGGCCATGGACATGCAATCCCTTGACATCAGCCAGAAGATCCTCGTACATCTTCTGGACATGGCGATGATGAGCCAGATGGTCCTCGAGAACCGTCATCTGGCCACGGCCGATACCGGCGCAGATGTTGGAAAGACGATAGTTGTAGCCTATCGCCTCGTGCTGATAGTATGGATAGCCTTCCCTGGCTTGGGTGGCGTACCACATGATCTTGTTCTTGGCTTCCAGACTGGGGCAGATCAGAGCTCCACCGCCGGAGGTCGTAATCATCTTGTTTCCATTGAAACTCAAGATGCCATATTCCCCGAAAGTCCCCAGGATTTGGCCTTCAAAACGGCTTCCGAAGCCCTCTGCTGCATCTTCGATGACGGGGATGCCGTACTTGCATCCAATCTCCATGATCCTGTCGATCCGGTATGGCATTCCGTACAAGGCCACGGGAATGATGGCCTTGGGCTTGCGGCCGGTCTTCTCGATGCGGTCTGCGATGGCTTTGTCCAGCAGGTCGGGATCGATATTCCATGAATCAGGTTCAGAATCGACGAACACCGGGGTCGCTCCCAAGTAGGTAACAGGATGAGACGAAGCGCAGAAAGTGAAACTTTGCACCATAACCTCGTCGCCGGGTCCCACTCCGCAAGCGATCAAAGCAAGATGAACCGCCGCCGTCCCCGAACTCAGCGCCACCACTTCCCTGTCATCCTGATGCGCAGCCGAAGGATCTAGCGCAGCCGAAGGATCAACGAACCTCTTCAACTCTTCCTCGAACGCATTGACATTCGGCCCGAGCGGCACAACCCAATTGGTGTCAAACGCCTCCTGGATATATTTCATCTCGTTGCCGCTCATATGAGCGAGACAGAGGTATATTCTTTTATTATTCATATTACAAAGATAATATTTATATTTGTGTTACACCACATTTTCAACACCATGGAACACCTACCGAACCCTATTCCCTACGGCCTCCTTCTGGCCGCACTGCCGGCTCTGGCTCCTATGGCAGCTGCCCAGCAGAAAGATGCTCCGAAAAGGATGAACATCATCCACATCATGACGGATGACCACTCCTACCAGGCTCTCAGTGCCTATGGTCACCCTCTCAGCCGCCAGGCTCCCACGCCCAACATGGACCGCCTTGCCAGTGAAGGGATCAGGTTCGACAAAGCCTATGTCGAGAATTCCCTTTCGACTCCCAGCCGCGCCTGCCTGATGACCGGACTCTACAGCCACCAAAACGGCCAGCGTACACTCGGCAAAGGAATTGACACTACGGTCACCTTCGTCTCGGAACTTCTGCGCGATGCCGGCTACCAGACCGCGATCGTCGGCAAATGGCACATGCAATGCGAGCCAAAGGGCTTCGACTGGTTCTATGTGCTCCGCGGCCAGGGCGAATACTACACCCCTACTTTCAAGAGTCACCTTTCCGGCGGACAGTATCTCCCGGAAGAAGGCTATGCAACCGAAAGAGTCACGGCCCATGCAATAGATTTCCTGGAGCAAAGGGACCCAGACAAGCCTTTCTGCCTCTACGTCCATCACAAGGCACCGCACCGCAACTGGATGCCTTCAACCAAATACCTCGACCTCTACGAAGATGTCACCTTCCCCATCCCGGACAATTACTATGACACATGGTCAGACAAGGGAGAGGCCGCGCATGTCCAAAAAATGACGGTCGACAAGGACATGACCCTGATCTATGACCTGAAAGTGGAAGAACTGGACGTGGAGCCCACCGGAGCCCCGCATCCCAAAAGGGCTTTGCTGAACGGACTCAACAGGATGGATTCAGTCTCCAGGGCCAAGTGGGAGGCCGCCTACGGGCCTAGGAACCTGGCTTTCCTGGAGAGCAATCTCGAGGGGAAGGAACTCCTCGAATGGAAGTTCCAGCGATATGTAAGGGATTACCTGAGATGCATCCGCTCCGTGGACGATTCGGTCGGCGAGATCCTCGAATATCTTGACACCCACGGACTTGCGGACAACACGATCGTGGTCTACACTTCCGACCAGGGCTTCTACATGGGAGAGCACGGATGGTTCGACAAGAGGTTCATGTACGAAGAGTCATTCAGGACTCCCCTCATCATCCGCTATCCTGGAGGGAAGGGCGGTCTTGTGTCAAATGCCTTTGTCCAGAATCTGGACTTTGCCCCGACCTACCTGGACGTTGCCGGCGTGGACAAACCAGAAGAGATGTCCGGAAGGTCACTCATGCCGGTCATCAAGCATTCAGGAAGACAGCCGCTGCGGTGGAGGAAGTACATGTACTACCACTACTACGACCTGCCGTCGGAGCACAACGTCCTGAAGCATGACGGCGTGTCCGACAAGCGCTTCAAGCTTATTCATTTCTATGGTGGAGAAAACGGAGATTACAACGAATTCTATGATCTCAGGAAGGATCCGCAGGAGATGCACAACTGCATCGCTGAGGGTCGCTATGCCCGCCGCATAAGCAGGCTCCAGAAGCAGTTGGATAAGTTCAGGGTAGAATTAAAGGTGGATGAATATTAGATCCGTTCGCCGGCGTAGTCGATACGGCGGCCAAGGACGGTTGCGAAAAGCATCTTGATGTCTGACCAGAAAGAATAGTGGTTCAGGTAGAACCGGTTAAGACGGACCTTGTCAGGGAAGATGACTTCGTCATTGTATTTCACGGGATCGGTGTAGCCATCGATCCCTTCTTTTACGACCCTGGCAAGGAGGTCTTCCTCGTCACGGTACTTAAGAGTGGCAGGACCGGTTATTCCAGGACGTAGTTTGAGCACTTCCCTATCCTCTCCTTTGAGCTGGTCAGCGTAGCCAGGAACATCAGGCCGCGGGCCGACAAAACTCATATCGCCCTTGAGGACGTTCCATAGCTCCGGAAGCTCATCAAGCTTGTAGTGGCGCAATTTCGCGCCCAGAGTGGTGATCCTTGACTCCCCTGCCACCGAGACTGATGAGCCGCCATGGTTCGCGGCCATCGTCCTGAACTTCCTTATCGTGAACAACTTGCCGTCTTTGCCGACTCGTTTCTGACTGAATATGACTGGGCCGCCTGGCGTCTTGACGGCAACGAGAACGGCCACGACAAGGAGCACCGGACTCAGAAAGATAAGTCCGATCAGGGCGACGAATCTGTCAAACAACCATTTAAGCCACATTATTCTTTCCTCCTAAGGTCTTCGATCATAAGATAATTGTCAGGCATTTCCTCGTCTATTCTTGTCTCGAGCACATTCTGAGTAGAGTACAAAGAGGAAGGATTGTCTTTCGAGATAGTCTCGAACATCCTGAGACCAAGGGTCGACGCGATGTCCATGGCGCAGAGGCACATCATCTTGCCGATCCCTTTTCCCTGATGATCGTGGTCAACCATCTTACCCAGATACGCTTTCCCGAAGAAGAAACTGCGCAGGAAAAAGTATCCAACTGGGGAGTTGTCATATTTCACTATGTAAGCAAGAAAAGCCCTGTTCCGCTGTAGTTTACGGAGGGATTTTGCGTCGAATCCATGAGGCTTGAAGAACTTGAAGCTTTCCTCCGGCTGAGCAGCGAAAAACCTCTCCAGATCAGTTGCTTGGATAGATGACATTTCGACGATCTTATACTCCCCTGCCACCGCTTCAAGGAGCCCCGGCAAAGCCTTCATCTTCCTGCCGTACAGCCATGTAAAAAGCACTCCATTCATCCAGTCCAAGAAGTCCCAGATGAACGGCAGATGATCCCTTAGAAAGTGTGCAAATTTGTACATATCAATATTCCCTAGCTAACCACCGAGAGAAAAAAGGATCATAAACTTGATAGCTAGTTTTATCTTTATATATTGTCTTAAGCACCAACTCTTTATCTACCAATGATTCCGCAGCTCTGGCAGAGGTTGTGGAATTTCCGATTTTATACTTTGACACAAAGCCTGAGGAATAAACCTGAAAAACTTCATCTTCTTTAGCCAGGCCAATCAAAAAGCGCCATTGCTGCTGTGTCAGCAGTGCCCTATACTGCATGTAAGTAGATTCATTCTCCTCTAAGACTTCGTCACACACTTTATGGACATCTTTAATGGAGATGTTCTTTTTTCCAGTAGCAAATAATTCATTACAAAGAACTTGTGTGTAGTATGTATGTCTCTTTGTCCACATCAGGATGAAGGCAACTGATTCTTCGTCAATGGCTCGGCCGGCAGATGTGAATTTATCAAGAATGAACTTAGCATAAGGATCACTGTCAATCTTGCCAATTTCTATCTGTCGGGTACTGGAAAAGAATGGGCGCTTAGCGTCAGCGAATATCTCTCTCATCATCGAGGACTTACTGCCACAAAAGATAAACCTGGTATTGTGCATGTTCTGAACTTGCTCACGGAGCAAAGCTTCGACGTTCTTTTCAGGATAATAAACAATCTGCTGAAATTCATCAATTGCCAGTACGACCTTAGAACCTTGGTTATTCACGAACTGAAGAATCTGCTTCAAGGAAGTTTCTTGTTCGGACGTCGAAGAGAACTGAAACGACAGTTGAAGATTTCCCGAAAGAGGATCAATAGAAAACAACGGTCGGAAAGAATTCAAAAGCCGGAAGAACTTTTTTCCAATAGCCGTTTTCTCAGGAAATTGTTCAAGAATCGCTTCAGAGAGAGACTTTATGAACTCATTTAGATTCAGAGTAGAAAAAATGTCGACATAGATTGTTTTGTAGTCGAGATTGCGCTGGGAAATCTGATTGAAAACATGACGAATCAGTCCAGATTTGCCGAATTTTCTTGGTGAAATCAGTGTAATGTCAACCGAATTTTGGATAAGATTCAGTATCTTTTCGGTCTCCTTCTCCCTATCACAAAACAGATCTGCGATTTGTAACCCTTGATTATGAACGGATTGTCTTTCATTATTACTTTAGTTTAGGCAAATATAATAATAAAAAATCATCCACTAAAACCGGTGACCGATTATAGTGGATGTAATTACAGTGATTTATACATCTCCAGTAGAGCGTTCCAGACATCCTGCCGGTCGTAGCGGGAGGCAATCATTTCGCGGGCATTGGCGGCCATCCTGGCGACTTCTGAAGGATGCTCAGCGAACCAAGCCATCATATTCCCGAGCGCCTCCTTATCCCGAGGAGGGATAATACGGCCATTCTCCCCTTCGATGATGATTTCATTGCAGCCGTTTATGTCGGTGACTATCGAAGGCAGCCCCATCGCCCCGGCCTGCATCACCACATTCGGGAATCCCTCGCGATACGAAGGGAACACAAGTGCATCCGCTGCAAGCAGATAAGGTCGTACATCGCTCTGATACCCGACGTACCGCACATTCCCGCTCATCCTGAAGAACTCCTCATTCCTTCCCTCCAATGGATCCAGTTCCGACTCAAACGGCCCCACAAGGATCAGTTTGCACCTATCACTCAAAGCGTCCCCCTTGCCATCCTGAGTACAACCGCTGCCATCACCTGTGCAACCTTTGTCATCCTGAGCGCAGCGAAGGATCTCCGCCAACTCATTCATTCCCTTATCCCCCACGATCCTCCCGATGAACACGAACGCAAAATCATCCTCCCCTAGATCCAGCTCCCGCCTCATCTCTTCCCTCGACTTTGGGCACGCCTCAGGGGAATAATACGCCAATTCAATTCCGTTGATGTTGCCGTTATGCACAACATCAAGCGGCTTCCGGGTGATTCCCTCCTCTTTGAGGGTCTTCTTCACTCCATGTCCTTCCGGTATGACCTTGGTCGCACAGGAGCAGGCGATCCGTTCCATGGTTTTAAGAAGCCATCTCTTGGCTCCCCTCTCCCCCTGGAACCGCAATCCAGTCACCAGATATATCCGGTTCGGCACCCTTGTCAACTTGGCCGCTATCATGGAAAGGAGGCTTCCCTTCGGAGTGTTGGAATGGACGATGAAAGGCTTTTCTTTCTTAAATATCCTGACAAGCCGGCATAGGCACTTGATGTCCGACCATAAGGCTATCTCACGATGCATCGGCACATCGATCACCCTTATTCCTTCCCGATCCCCCACTGCCTTCAGCAGCCCCGTGTCAGCAGCCACGCCTACCACCTCGAACTCCCTGTTCAGGAACCCGAGCTGTCCCTCCAGCAGCACATGGAGGCTCAGATCAACGGTCGTGACGCGGATGAGTTTGGGCATGAAATTATCGATTCGAAAAGAATAACGCAATTCTTTTCATTGCATTCCGGAGACGATTCTTATCCAAAACAGCTTGATCAATCTTATACAATGCGTCAATGTCGCCTTTGATTATCGGATCCATATGTGGAAACCTCTCCATTCCATGTTTAACAACTGCACACGCTTCCTTTACTTCAGGGAAGCCGAGAACTCGTTTAACTTCCACTTTGAATGTGGCATCTGACACCTTTTCATACTCAAGCATGTTATAGAAGTAAGTATTAAGATAGTTTAAAAGCTCTATGGAAGTTGATTTAATATAAGGAAGAGAATACTGTTCTATAAGATTCTTTTTCAACTTGTATCCGGTTATTGCAGTATCTAACACAGTTGGATCGAAGTGATTCGTCCAGCCGCCCCAGCGATAAAGATATGTAACATCAGGGATGACTGCTATTCGACTGGCATAAGGGAGTACATGCATATTATATGATAAATCCTCAATGATACAGTTTGTCAATGGTGGTTCAGGTATCGAATCAAGAAAAGATTTACGATATAGCTTATTCCAAATGTTTACAGGGAAATCATTAATTCCAAAAAAAGACTGGTAATAATGAGACATGAAAGTGTCATGGTCTATCACTTGTTCATACTTAAGGGAAGGAGTATCTTTTTTGCCAAATTGTAATCTTTTATTATAGAAGAACCTACTATTATTTGCAACTACCACGTCCGCTTCTGATGAATTTGCAATTTCAAGCATTCTTTCGAAAGCATCTGGCATATAGAGATCATCTTGATCCATATGGATGATAAACTCACCGCTTGCGTTTTTAATACCTTCTCTACGCGCAGATTCTACACCGCCATTCTCTTTTTCCAATGAGTATACTCTACGATCCGTTCTTTTAAATTGATCGATCAAACTTTGTGAATCATCCGAAGAACCATCATTGACGATTATTATTTCCAACTCGGAAAATGTTTGATTCCTGACTGACTGAATTGCTTTTTTAAAAATATGCTGCTTCTTAGTTATATTGAATACCGGAATAATAACACTTATCATCTTCAGGTTATTGTTATGCAAACTATTTACGCAAAAATCTTAAAAACCACAAGATAGGGTACAATCTATATTTAAATGATAATGCAATAAGATTTGCATACCATATAAACCCTTGAGAATGGAGTATGCTATTCAAATTAACACGGTGGAAAAGAGAACGATTATTTTCAAGAAATGTGAGATTTCCATACAAAGCCAAGTCTATCATAACACGCTTTTCATAATGGATCATACCTTCCACTAATTCCGAATCTGTGATTCTATTATTATCAAAAAAAGATTCCATCTGATTAATAGATGTAACAAGCATAGGTGCTTGAGAGACCACTTTCTTAGAATAATTATGTGATACAGAGGAAAGATTCACTCGCCAATGATAAAACTTGTTAGTGCATATAACCACAGACTCTGCAAAAAAGAAAGCTTTGTAAATAAGATTAAGATCTTCGTAATTTGACATCCCTTCTGGAGCATAAAGCTCATTGTCCAGAAATAGCTGTCTTCGAATCATCTTATTCCATAACAAAGCATTAGATCCTCCAAATAGGGCATCTTTCATACATTGATAGGGCTCCATCAAACAGACACCGGACAATTGCTCATTTGTATGAGTCATCATTTCCCTCGAATAGCCGCAAACAGCTATATCAGCATGATAGTTGCAAATTAATTCATGCATATATGATACCATATCATAGTCGAGCATATCATCCGAATCAGCAAATTGTATGTATGTTCCCTTAGCTGCTTGCACTCCGGTCCGCCTGGATGATGCTATCCCCTTATTTACACCATGGTGAATCACTCTTACATAATCCTTGCGTTGCGGGAAGCGGTCTATCATTTCAGATAAGATGGCCATACACTCATTTGTACTACCATCATCGACAAAAACATACTCGATTTCATCATATGATTGTTTGAACAAACACTGAATTAAATCTCCAAATGTTCGATCAGCATTGTATACAGGGACAATGATTGAAACAAGATCATTCATTGCAATCAATTATTTAATATAGCTATGATAATTAGTCTTTCCACAATTCTATCGAGATGATAAAATGCCTTTCTCTCTTTTCGACCGGCGGCAGTTCCATATAATTCTTGTATAGATTCCGGAGATACTCATCCCAACCGCCAGGGAGTTGCACCGTCAGGCTTTCAAACATGCCATCAATAGTTGGAAGATAGACCTTGGCAGGGAAAACTTCTCCACCATATCTCTTTCTTCCTGTCGGGATGCCAATATAGCCAGAAGTGCTTGGATCATTGACGAAACGGTCGAACCAATAGACCCACTTCCTATGGGGAATGACAGACAGAATCTTCCCCAGAAAACGACGTCTTCTGATGGTACGCATCATCTCAGGACGGGACTGGTAAAACTGTTTCTGAACCTCAGACCAAGGCCGGCTGTCATATACAGTATTTGCTGCGAACCGAAGAGCATCCGCAATGAAACCTTTGATCTTTCTGGCAAATGCAGCGGAAGGGACACCGTCCAGAGGGAAAACGTCAAGAAAGACTTTCTGAGGATAGGGACAATCCTTGCCATCGGTCAGCCCAACAAGAACCGTATCATTCTTATAAACTTTAAGGAACGAAACAGGAGACTCCATCTTGCCGTCAGGATAGCTGAATGAATAACCCTCTCCTAACTCTCCGTTGTCTAACAACGACAATAACGTCTGATAATCAGACCTAGGCATCATCATGTCCAGGTCATCATCCCACGGGATGAAGCCCTTATGCCTGACAGCCCCCAAACAGCTTCCTCCAGAAAGCATATAAGTCAATCCATGACGGCTGCACAAATCCGTCACAGCTTTGAATATGCCAAGGATGCAAGACTTCAAAGCAGCAGACTCCTCTAGGGACAGTTCTTTCAAAATAGAACTGCCTCTGGCCGCCATGTTCATCTGATCCTTATAAGATTTCATTCTGATTGAGCAATAATTCCAAAAATGCAAGATCCTCCGGGTAGGTAATCTTCATATTCCTCTCCTCCCCACGAACGATGAAAACAGGCACGTCAGGACGATAGCGGCAAACCACTCCGCAATCATCAGACGTCTTGAAAGCAGGATCCTTCAAAGCCCGGTCGTAAGCATCTTTAATGACATCGATGCGAAAAGCCTGTGGAGTCTGACCACGATTAAGTTTTGAACGGTCAGGAATGGAAGCCAGGCAATCTCCAGCGACCTCCACGATCGTGTCTGTACAAGGAACGGTCACGTCTATTGCCTTATATTTCAATAATGCTTCGCAAATGTCGGAAAGGATCCGTTGAGATAAGAAAGGACGGACAGCGTCATGAAGAATCAGGTTAACATCTTGCCCTGAATACTCCCGGATAGCAGCCATGCTGGATTCATATCTTTCATTCCCCCCATCCAGAATGTGATGAACTTTTTTCCAACCGTTCTTCTCTGTCAGTTCATGTACGAGATCTCTCCATTCCCGATGTGTAACAATCGCGATCTCCTGAATTCCTGGATGTTTCTCAAACGCATCAACAGTGTACTCAATTACCCGTCGGTCACCGAGTTTAAGGAACTGCTTAGGGATGCTTGCCCCAAGTCTGTTTCCAGTTCCTCCTGCTAGAATGACTCCAATGTTAGTTCTCATAGCCTAGATTGTTAAATGCTTCAAGATAAAACTGTTCAAACTTTTGGGCTGATGTAGGCGCATCATAACCGGCTTTTACGATATCATCTAGGTGAGAGTTTCGATGATATTCAATATTGTCAGCAATTTGCCTAGCCCAATATTCAGGGCCTTCATCAAGAGACAGGAATGACACCAACCCTGTTTTGTCAGATTCACGTGGAACTCCTTCAGAAACGATACAGCGCAAGCCAGAAACTTGAGCTTCAATCAAAGAAAGTGGTATCCCCTCATTGATTGATGGTAGCAAAAAGAAATCCATCGCCTGCTCATAATCTGATACATTTGCTACTGTCCCGATAAAATAGACTCTGTCCTCTAATCCAAGTTCCTTAACCTGGCTCTCTATCTCGGATTTGAGTTCTCCTCCCCCTAACAACAACATCACAGAATCACCTATAATCTTATTAAATTCATAAAACACACTCAACAGGAATCGATGATTCTTCTGAGGAGAAAAACGAGCTGTACAACCCAATACCACAGTAGAGTCTGAAAAGCCTAGCATATTTCTTATCTCGCTTCTTCTTTCAATAGAGTAACAAAACTCCTTTGCTTCAATAACATTTGGAACAATTCGGACCTTGCCAGCGTTAAAGAATTTTTGACCATATAGCCAAATTGCTGCTTCTTCACCACATGCACAGAAATGAGAAGCAACTTTCTTCAGAGGTAACTTCAGACAATCTCGGAAAAAACCACTCAAACCAGCCTCGGATCTGGTATTATGGGAATGGGATATCCTAACTGGTATTCCTGCTTTTTTAGCAAGAAATAGTGGAAAAAAACTCTTCGACGACGTATGTGAATGAACTATACGATAATCGGGATGAGATTTGTAAGAACGCCACACTCCAGTTAAATATGGGAATGGATTCTTCATTGTCAATACAGGGACTCTGAATACTCGCCCACCTAGGCTTAGGATCTCATCTTCGAACTGGCATCGCTTAGGTTCAGTAAGTAAGAAATCGAACTGCACCTTATTCCTGTCGATATGGCGATAATAGTTCATTATAGCATTCTCCGCTCCGCCACGGTTCATGGAATGAAGGATATGCAAGACTCTGATTGGTTCCATCTCAGCTAATCTTCATTTTCAAGCCATGATGCACCATGTACCGTGTTCTGAAATACAACGCGATTCCAGGGAGAAGGGCAAATACAGTCATCAAAGGGCACGGATTATTGAACAACTGTTCACGTCTTCCTGCCCTAATCGAATGCGAGACATAATGGATACAAGACTTAAACCGCACCTTGAATGAATGATACAACCTCATGTGCTCTTTCCTTAAAAACATGAACCCATTGGGATTATTCCAATACTGACGATACATGTTAAGGCTGGAGCCATCCGCCTGGTAATCCACAATAACAAGCGGCTCATTCATTGTGAGAAGCTTGTAATCCTGATCGATCAATAGATACTTATAGCCAAGTGAGAAGTACCGTTCTCCCGCAAAAAGTGGATACTCAGGATATTTCAATACTACGTCAGTCCTATACACAAGTTTTTTGTCTCCTTTTCCTCCGCTACCGTAGAAACCATTGAGTGTGGTTTCTGTCATTCCTTCCGGGAACTCCGTCCCAATCAGTCCCCCGCCTTCAGCATAATCAAGCCCGACAATGCCAGCATATTTATCAGAACCATGGGACTTCCAGAATGAGACTATCTTTTCTACTGCATCAGATGGCATGTAATCGTCGGAATCAATGCAGGTGTTAAGCTCCGTCGTGATATTCTTATACGCCGTGTTATGGGCCCCGTGCATCCCTTGGTTTTCCTGGTAGATATAGCGGATTCTAATCTTCCCGTCATCAATCCATCGCCTCACAAGATCCTTTGTCCCGTCGGAGGATCCGTCATCAATAATCAGCCATTCGAAATCCTTACATGTTTGCAAAAGAAGACTTCCATAGGTTCGTGGGAGTGTATGGGCCCGGTTAAAGGCGGGCGTAAAGACAGTGAGTAAAGGCATAGATTATTTCAGAAGGAATACCATTATGAAAGTAAAAGCATAATGTGCCGCCATTAAAACAGCTGTTTTTCTCCCTTGAGTCTTAGGCCAGATCTTAAGCTTTAACAACGGATAGGCCAACACTATAGGATACAAGAACCATGAAAGATATGCAAAACGGTTAGAAAACTCTGCCCGGATTACCATGATCCAAAACGCATTCGCTAAGATATAAGTACCTAGAATAAGCAAATAAGTAGAATCAATAATCTTTCTTTTAATAGTAATATACCATCCTAATAAAATGGGAGCTGCACTATACAGTAGAAAATCCCAACGGAATCCAGTGACAGTATAAAGATCTTCTTCAACATCAGGATGAATAAAATCTGTTATACGATCATCAAACCCGAGGCTTACAAAAAGATTTGCTATAGAATTACCAACAATCAGACTGATAATAATTGAAAAGGCCCAAAAATAAAATAAAACACGTGGTCTCTTAACAAAGACAGCTACAAACATGCAGACTAATGGTAACGCAGAAGAGGCATGAATTGAAATAGCAAGGAAAGAAAGGATGCCACATATTAACTTATCTGTTATATTACCCTCAATGAAAGTAATTGCCAAAAGAACAAGACTAAGAGCGACCCCATTCCTCAAACCATTTACCGAATATGAAAAAAAAGAGAATGCTGACAAGCAGAATAATAAACCTACATCGCAGTTCCTGTGAAGTAGTCGAGAACATGCCACGATTAGAGGGACAACATACAATATCTCAATGATAAAAAAGAACCAATTAACAGACATGAAGTGTGAGCAGATCCACATGAATGAGTAGAACAGGGAATCCTTGCTGAATGATCCCATTTCGACCATTGTGCTAAAGTTACCATAGCCTTTGGCATAAACAGTCGTATCACCAAATGCAACGGATACAGGGCGAAAGCCAACGACTATGATGTATAACAATGCATAAAGAAATATAAGATGTTGAGTTTTATTACGTTGAATAATACTAAGTGCATTTTTCTTCTGAAGAATTGAAAAATAGAATAGAGTAAATGCGAGTACAATTAACTCGTGCACTTTTTCATATAGAAAAGGATCAAATAGCCTCATAGTCTATTTCTTTAGCACGCTTTTAATTGCAGATAAATTACCCGTACCCAGAAGTCTACGCATCATTCTTTTACAGTATACGATAAAGGAGGACTCCCTCGGCATCCAACTCTTCATAAACCAATGGATAGTCCTTGTATTTCCAGTCATCCTCAACCGACCTGTCGCGTCATCCAGAGGGTTGAAATAGTCGGGAGCATAAACAAAGATTCCATCGACATCTTGGACACTATCAGAACCATTCAGTCCCGTCGATCTCATAATGTCCGTCACCATCGGAATCATAGTATACGGATTCCTTGAACCATCGGGAAGATGATAATTTAACTTCTCAAATCCTTCAAGAATAGTTTCATAGATCGGGTTCCCAGATTCTACTGCCAAACCTAAACCTGGAGCAATCTTGCAGTCTTCTCCAGGGATTTCCAACCCCATGAAGGGTCCACGTTCTATGATATCGTCAAGCGGCTTAATTACCTCGACATCGGTATCAAAATACACTCCGCCATAATGGTATAGTATCCAGAAACGAGCGTAATCGCTCACGAAAGCATATTTACCATCTGCATAGGCATCCTTGGTATATGGAATGATATTCACATCAAAATTATCCTCATTCCATTCCTTAATCTCATACTCCGGAAGGTATTTCTTCCAGCTAGCGATACATTTAACCGCCATCTTGCGAAGAGGATTCCTTCCAAACCAACAGTAATGGATAACTTTAGGGATCATAATCTACCTCTCACCTTTTATCTGATAACCAACAATATACTTTCCATAAGAAAGCATTGATAAGAAATATGATAGAACAAATGACAAGACCACAGTCATAATTACAGTTAATGAGATCTGCAGATACCACACTAATTTAAGATTACCGCACAACTCCCAAACAAAACTCCTCATAATCAGCATNTACATTAATTTTTGACAAGAGGGAGAACCAACCACAAGCCATAGAAATGACAAAAATGCTCAAGTACCAAAAGTACCGATAGAAATCCAAATCTTTATACAAGCGAATAGAAAGGCCGCATGCAATTATAGGGATCAGAATCATTAACAAAGAAGTAATAATTCCAACCCTAGGTTTATAATGGTTCAAATAATAGCCTAGTATGTAATAACCAGCGTACCCGGAAAAGTAGTAAAGAATTCCCGTATTACTTTCATTTACCGAAACAACATTTGATAATATCGGATACAAGAGACTAACAATCCACAAACCCAAGATTAACTCAATCTCTTTCTTCGAGGCTTTCTCCAACCAAGGAGAAATAATGGGGGTAATCAAATACAGCCCAACCAAAACATACATAAACCACAATATACCATCCCCTTGTGCAGAGAAAGGGGTCGACAGCACAATAGATGGCAATTGATCTATCGTAATAGAACCGTTTATGATCTTAACCAATAAATAGATAAAAGTCCAGATAAGAGAAGATAAAACAATTTTAGATAGTCTTCTCTTGTAAAATTCCTTCATAGATAACGCTGTAGGTAACAACAAGGCACCGCTAACCATGAAGAATAATCCTATACAAGGTGCCGTAACAAAACTAATCCCAGTGAGTACAAAACCAGGCGCACCACAATCTGGCATAGGAGAATGCATTAAAACAACCATAGCGCACGCCACGATGCGGATAACATCCAGATATGCAATTCTTTCTTTGTTCACAGAGCCTACTTTATTATCTTAACAACAATGATATATTCTCTGCCTCGCACACATTGCCATAATCAGATTTGGCAAGCATTTCAGAAAGAGCCTGTGTCTGTTCTGTTGATCTAATCACTTTTACAATTCCTTCAGCACAAGCCATATTATCCAACGGAACAATCACACCATCTACACCATCCTTCACTTGGTTCCTGGCCGTCGAATAATCCGTCACTACTACCGGCTTGCAAAGGATCTGCGCTTCCCTAACAGTTACCGAATTCCCCTCATACCTCGAAGGCTGCACATAAATATCACACGCCTTGATATAAGGATACGGATTGGATTTCTTCCCCAGGATAATGACATGATTCTCCACTCCAGCTCCTGCAATCTTCGACCGGATCAACGGCTCATCCCCTCCATATCCTATGAGATACCATCGCACATTCACTCCAGATTCAATAATCCTCCTGCAGATGTCCGGAACATTATCGTAGTTTTTTGCATAACAGAAACGCCCGACCGAGAGAAGATTGGTCACGCCGTCTTCTTTAGGCATCTCTTTATTAACCACCTCGGGAGGAATCTGTTCTGCCCGTTCCCTGACAAACTTAGGAGAAAGTATATTGTCAATCCTGAATATCTTATCTTTCAAAGATGGGAACACGCCGAGGAAGTTCTCAGTAACCTGATCGGATATGCTTACGACATGATCGAACTTTGACCAGACCGGCAACTCCAATTCGGCATCTACATCAATCTTTGAGTAGTCAGTATGGATCCAGGCTGCCTTCTTCTTTGCCTTCACCTTATCTGCGACAATGTTATGCGGAGTCAGGAAACTGATAGCAAGGTCGTATTCTCCAAGGTGCTCAAGGGAAGGGAGCACTGGAGTAACCGAGTCAAACACATACCCGAATACCGCTCCATTGTCAACAGGATGCTTGGATTTCTTGTACCTAGCAAATCTTCTTTTGGCTATTAACCGCCTCAGCACTATCCGCCAATACCCGTCTTTCAGCACATCCTTCATCGGCCTCTCGATCTGGGCATATGCTGGGATCTCCGGAAGTAGATTGACCTCCTTCGGGATGAACTGCATCAACTCTCCCCTATGACTATAGACGAACAGGTCCACGTCGCATTTGCGATAGTCGAGAGCCTGAAGCAGACCGATTAGACTGATCTCGGCCCCACCGATTTCAAGGTAATGAATTGATATGAATATATGTTTCTTCACCAGTTAATTAATTATGCACTAGGCAATGGTAGATCCTTTCGGAAAACTTAGAAAATGAACGAGAGAAACAAAGGCTAAGCAGTACTCTTTCCTTAAGAGGAATAATGGGGTTCTTTATAAAAGGCCAGTAATTGTTATGTAAACATACACAAATATCCTTCGTTTCTTCTTGAAACGTATCTTCTGCATTATTCTCGAATATCATGTACAATAGCTTGAGGCAGGAACCAGCAAGGTGAACTTCCGCCAACTGACGATAACGAGGATAGTCAACCACTACAGAATCATAAACTGCCTTAACATTGTAGAACTCATCGAATTTCCTCTTGATCATACCGATCTTAGACAGGCTACCAGGAGAGTCTGTGCGATGATAACAACACTTATCCACGTAGTAAAGACTATCAATCTTCGAAAAAAGCTTATAGTTGAAATAATAATCTTCACAAATAGTCTTAGATGGAAAACGAATATCTCCTATCGAAGACCTCCGGATGAGTTTGCAAACAGGCCCCCACCAGGATCCTTCGAGAAGTGCTTTAACCGCCTCGTCACGGGAATACACTCCTTCTCTTTGCTGTTGTTTGAAATCTCCAGGAACCCTTGTCTGAACAACGTCAATCTCAGGATGCTCTTCGAAGACCATCACCATTCCCGACAACATTTCTGGATCAATCCAATCGTCACTGTCTAAGAACATTATAAAAGTTCCACTTGACTTTTCAATTCCTAGATTCCGCGCAATTGAAGCACCTGAATTATCTTGATGAAAAACGAGTGCCCTGCGATCTCTTTTGACATATTGATCACAAATAGTCCCCGAAGAATCACTCGATCCATCGTCAACAATGATAACTTCAATATCTGCAAACGTTTGATTTAGAACAGAGTCTATACAACGTATTAGTGTTGATCCCGAATTATAGACAGGAATAATAATAGATATCAATTATTTAGTATTAATTATTACCTGATTATTGAATTCTTAATCTTTTCTTTGCCCATACCAAGGGTATTCTTGCAAATAGCCAAAATTTCGTATCAAAAAAACCGGTTTTTGCTATCTTATCGTTAAAAGATTTTCTGTACAGGTACAGTTTACTCTTCTGACGTAGTTTTGTACCTGTGATCTCATTAACCAACTCATTAGCTCTTGTGGCAACCGCATAATACACCCGGCGCTGGAAGTGATTGATATTATTTGTAAAGTCTTCCTGCGAATGGATGAACTCATTGAAATCAATGATTCTTACCCTGGTGTCTTGCTGTGCTAACTCTCTATAGCGTTCGTTTAACTTTTTGTATATTAAATGACGGTCATTGTAAGCCGGTTGTGTATTCTTAAGAAATGGAGTCTCGCTCCCTAGCAAATAGCAAACAACAGTTGATGCAGGAATAAGCTGTAATGCAACTTTAGCGTTATTGATTATCTGCTCAATGTCTAGCTGCCCTTCAAAAACATAACGATCTGAAAACCTTTCCAGCCATTCATAATTAAAACTATTACCTGCGTCGAAAATAGTCCCATTAACATATGCATCCCAGTTATTCTTATCAGTCAAAGGATATAGATACTCACCAAAAGCGATTCTGAAGCCATCGCGTTTACGACGATAAACGCCAAGATTAGGTTCTATCATTGTGGACAGGAACAAAATCGAAACGTTGTCATCATACATTCTGGTGTCGAACATATTGATATCGTTGAACACACACTCAGAGACGAGAATGGTTCTTTGCTCCTGAGACAATGAATGCCACTGAAGATAATTTATTGAATGATTCTGATGCTCAATCCATTTGTTGTCTTGCGCCACATATGTAAACTCTTCGATTACATTGGAAGTATTCAAATATTCTGACATCACTTTAAGGTCACAACCACCTTTAAGGATTATTTTCCCCGATATGTTAGTTTTAGAAGTAATGGAATTAGGATGGACTAAAGTCTGGTTGATCCATTTTGGGGCTGGTCCCGAATTGAGTGTCCCAACGACATCGCCAACTATCGTCAAACGGGGATGCCCGAGTTTTGCATAAACATATTGCTCTACACCTTGACCGATCGTACGACACGAGAAAAGAAAATGCAAGCATTCTCCATTCTTCACAGCATAAAAGCCTACAACTCCATACTCTCCAAAACGATCTGACACCGTCACATACCCAGTATCGATGTCGGTATCAGCACAGATCTTTTCCAATTCTTCTCGTGTAGAACGAATTTTGGTGAAGTTAAGCTGATTTGTTCTTTTAACAAGTTCCTCGATGCGATCAATCTTTGCTAGACAGTCGTGATGAATCTCAACTCTTGTATCTGAATCATATAGGAAATCCAAATTATCAGAATACTCTTCTTTAGCCTTTTGTTTTGCCTCTAGAATTTGATAACGTTTCCTTCTTTGATGTTCTGGATCAGAAACGACTGAGTTAGCAAGATAATCTTCCAGTTCAGGAAGGACTTGAGGTGATGACACGTTCAAATCTTTGGAATAATGAAGCGCTTCATAACAATTTATAGGATTATCATCTATGAAAAGACAATTAACAGGACGAAGACCCATATCATTGATCAATCTGGCTATTCGAGGGCCCTTAGGCGACCAATCAATAGACTTGAACACAAATACATCTTCCAATCCTATTTTACGCAATTCATCAAGGACAGGCTGCCTGTCATTTTTGGAACAAATAGTATTCACTATTCCATGATCATCCAAAGAGCGAACTATCGAAACGTTCTTTTCAATAAAACTTATCGGCCCTTCGCTTAATGTCCCTTCCCAAAAGGTATCATCAAGATCCCAAATGACTAGCTTAAGAGATGAATAATCCATTATTGAATAATTTTCAGAATATTAACGACTCCCCAGATCAAAAAGGAGTTCCTACTTACCACGACTCTTTTAATCCAAGGGGATGAATTGAAACTGTCAGAATGGCTAAGCATAAGATCCATATCTTCCATTGAAAGAATATTTCTTATCATCTTCATACTCCGATCATCAGACATCAATAAACTCTCATATACAATTCCCCACAACTTTCTTCCGAAATGTTCTTGAGCATCAGTATTCCAAAGTCCTTTTGACAACATGAATGACTTCTGACATAACCAATTAGAATAGTGAATGCTGAAGCGATTTGGATAACGGACTGACATCAATGAATCTGTCCGCTTTCGATAATAATAATGGGATTCGGGAGAAAACTGAACAGCGTTTATACATCCCATATACATGAAATTGAAGACTATATCTTCTCCGAGCGAACGATCGACTGGGAATCGTATATTATTGTTATCTATTATAAACTTGGAATAAAGAATGGAGCATGGCCCATATACAAGACCGATGTTGTCTAAAAAATGACGCACAGAAACATCTGTCCTACATGTAAAATCGAAATAAAAGGGACGATCCGTGGTTAAGACTTCTTGCTCTCCAGATAATGCAACATGTGT
>CADCJX010000011.1 GCA_902801885.1 uncultured Bacteroidia bacterium | reverse complement strand
GGGGGTGTCCTTGTATTTCTCCAGAATATCCCTGGTAACCTTGTTCAGCTCGATGGAGATGCTGTCCGCCGTCTTGACGGTCGTGACCTCGATGTGGTCGCCCTTAATGTCGCTGCGGCGGAGGTTGTTGACGTCGGAGTGCCGGAGACCGGAGAAGCAGCAGAACAGGAAGATGTCCCGGATAGGATCCAGGTAGGCCTGGGCCTCGGAGAGTTCCAGGTCACGGACGCGGGCGATTTCCTCCTTGGTGAGATAGATGACCTTCCGCTGCGTCATCTTCAGGGTCGGGTGGAACTTCTTATAGTCCAGATTGGTGTTGTAGCCCCGGTCGGTCGCCCAGTTCAGGAACCAGCGGAGATATCCCAACTTCTTCTCGATGGTGGAGTTCTTCAGACCCACCAAATCCTCTTGGTCATAATCCTCTCTTTCTCCCTTCTTTTTCCGGGGCGTGCGAAGCTTCTTGCTGTCGCGCATATACGCGACGAACTCTGTCAGGGTGGCCTCCGTCAAATCGGAGAACTTTATGTTCTTCTTGAAGGTGGTCAAATCAACGCGCATCGCCTCCATCTTCTCGAAGGTGGCTTCCGTCCAGGCGTTCTTCTCACCGCACTCCTTCAAGAACATATCATAGACCTTGAAAAAGTCATGCTCCTTGGGCTTGCGCTCCTTCTTGGGCTCCGGGGCGGGCTTCTGGGGAACGGATCCGTTCAGCCTGTCCTCATACTTCTTCTGAAGTTGAGAGGGCGTCGGGATCTGGTCGATCGCCTCGAAGAACTTGAAAGTTGAGTCCATCTGATCCTTGATGTTGCGAAGCTCATTGTTGATGGACAGGGCTGTCTCGCCCTTTGGACCCTTGTATCCTGACTTGACCAGTTGTGCCTCATCATCCCAGGCCTTTGCATCGACGAGTTGGCATCCGGTCTTCAGATCCAGACGCTGGCTGTTGAAGGTAACCCGGAATCTGATCTGATACCGGTTCTTGTCCTTTCCGTAAGCAAAGAGACGGAATGCTGCATTGCGCTTGATTTTCATTTTGCGACCCCTCCGCTAGTTAAAATCGTATCCCAAAAATATCCCAAAAACGCTCAAAGGTGAGCGAACCCGTTTGCAAAGATAGGCAACAGAAACCATTCCTGCAAGGGTTTACGAAGGGTGTTGTACTTGGTTTACGATTCTCGTCCTCTCCGCGCTATGCAATCAGCATTGAAGGTGCCGCTCCAAAAGGAGCGGCATTTTTGTTTGGATGCCGCCCGTGCGAGCTTGCTCGCTAACGGGCTGGCAGCCAGACAAAAAGAGGCTTTTTAAGCCTCGCCTTCAAAAGCTGATTGCTCCCGGACACCCCGAGATGTGCGAGGCATCCGGCCGAGCAAATCTCGGTCAGCCACGACCCATCCCGACATTCACCTTCCCATCCGAAGTGGCCTACACTTCATTCTGTTGCAGGTGGAGTGGGAAGGCCAGGCAAAAATGCCTCGCCTTCCCAGCCGATATGCTCCTACATCCCGTCGATGGAAAGATGATCGGGAAGGTGATTTTCGAGTTAGGCAACTTTCGGTGATGGAAATATAGGTTCTTGTGAACTATCTCTTCCCTTCCTCTATGGATTCTTTTATTAAAAGATTTCCGGTAACCTCAGAGGCATAGTCTTAATTGGTGTGGTGCGCTACTAGGAAGTTATATAGAAGATTTTGGTCTGCCTTTAGATTACCTGTCCGGATAATGGCTGGTTTGTTGATGCTCATGAGCACAGAAAGACGATCCCCGGTCAGACTCTTAAGGGCTCTCTTGATTTCTACCTTGGACGCCCTTGGAGAGCGGTGATTTGAACGCAAAAGAAGCGGCCTCGACCTGGTGAGGAGTCAATTCCACCTGCGCGTCCTGCAGCGAAGCCGTCAATTTATTGATGTCATTCGCCGGTAAACGCCGTGTAAGAAAGTTCGCAAGAAACTTCGCTTGTTGGGCAGTTATTTGTGACAATACTAAGTGTTCCTTAATTATATCAAAAAAACAAAAAAACGCTGATAACAGAAATCGTTATTCAATTATATTTGTATTTAGTGTTATAATTAATCGACTATGGAAAATACTTTTGAAAGAATACTCTGCAGTTTGCCTCATGGGATCGAACCGTTGCCTGATATACCTGATAATTCCAAGATGGGCTTTTATCAAGGTGAATTTTATCTGAAAAACAAAACATTTGAATTAAAAGCAGAAGGAAGAATCTATTATTCTTTTGAAGGCAAGGATCGTATTGTTGTGGAGGGGTTATTGAATACTGACGATATTGATTTCAATAAATGGGTCTCAAGTGCTGTAAATATCAGTTCAAGGGAGTTGTCGGGTAAAGCGGTTCTCACAAAATTATCTATTCCATATTCTAACAAACCGTCTTTTGTCGGGATAGTGGAGCAGATAAAATTTGGCGGAAAACAAGGTTATCATGATAAGTGGAAGTGGTCTTACTTAAACATCCCTTATATTCACGGGACTGCAATAAGAAATGGTGATAGATTGGAGAGAGGACGATTAACTTTTTTAAACGGGTATTATCGCATAATTATCGACAATAGAAGCGATTTGGCGAAAATCTCTCAATCACGTGGTGGGAATAAGTATATTTCTCATTACTGTGAGCTCGAGCGTATAGATGGAAAGAGTATCAAAGAGGAAGATGCATTTAGGTTGATATTCACGTTTTCACAGTTTATTGGCTTTGTGTTTGGTAGAAGACAGGGTCCTTTTTTTATTCAAGGGCTTAATAAAGAAGGTAGTCTCCAAACATCGTATCATAAATTATATGAAGATGATAGTCTTGCCAATGTCGATAATTGGAATCCATATCCTTATGAAGAGGATATTACCCAATTATGGGATGCTTTTATTGATGCATCCGAGTCAAAAACAGGGCAGAGAGATATCTTAAATACGGCTATTCATTGGTATCTTGAAGCTAATGCAAATCATGGCATGTTGGAAGGTGCTTATATCATGGCATTTGCGGGTTTAGAGCTTATGTATAACGTATTGATTGGTGAAGCAATTACTAATAATGAAGATATGCTAAATAAGCTGGCTAAACTCTTGAATATTAGGGATAAAGTTTCACCATCTGGAATCGCTAATATGAGAAATCAGCTTGTTCATTACGACCAGGAGAATAGATCAAAATACGCTCTTCTATCAAGAGATGAAAAGCTATCAAGAATGGGTATGTCTCTAGAATTATTGGAACTTTCAATATTGTATTGGCTCAGATACAAGGGACATTATCATGATAGATTATGTGGGCCATGTTATAGAGGAGATAATGTTTTTCTGGTTCCGTGGGTTGACATATACTCAGATTAATAATTCTGATCTAATGTTGAATTTAATGAAAGATCCTATACTATACAAATACCTCGATCCTAAAGGTGCGAAGTTGATGCTCGAGAAACAGAATCTTCAGTACACAAATGCCACCTATTTCAATGATCCGTTCGACTGCCATCCTGCCCTAATTAATTGTAATGACGTTCCGGAGAATGTTTTGAATTGGCCTCCTTCTTCCTTTCTTAAAGCACAGGCGGAAAATGAATTAGAGAACCTGCGAATTGATACATGGATTAGCTGTTTGTCAAAAAGGTTTGATAATCCGTTGATGTGGGGTTATTATACGAAACATAAAGGTGTTTGTATCGGGCTTAATAGGGGCTCTCTTGCTCGTTATATTAATGCTAGTTTGGGTTTTATGGCGATAGGAGGTGTTGATGTTGAGTATTGTGATCTGCTTCAGCGCCCCGACTATTTTCGATCTTTCATAGATGTCTTTCATTATCAGTTATGCACAAAAGGGAAGCAATGGGCTCATGAAGAAGAGGTTCGATTTGCTATTATTAAGCCTAGTGTGAATTTTGTATCATATTCATTGAATAGGGATCTCGAAGAGGAAGAAATCGTTGATTGGAAAGAAGTCCGTTTTTACCCTAGGATAGGTTTAGAGTGTTTCAACAGTATTTACCTCGGTTGCAGAATGCCGGATAAAGAAAAAGAAGAGATGCTTCAATTGGTAAAGAATAAATACCCAGAAATGGCAGTATATAAAATGGAAATCAATCCTGATAGATTCGGCTTTGATGCTGTCCCTATTGCTATTTAGAGCAAAATGAATAAAGTCACTTTCACCGGCACCAACTACGACGAGGTCAAGCGCCTATGCGGCGACAAAGTCCTGGCCCCATATTTCTGTATGGGCTTCTCCATGCTGTCTGTGGACACGGGCGAGGGATTCGTCTCCGTGAATGAAGGCGACACCATAGTCCTGGAGGACGACGGCACCCTGCGGATAGAAAAATAGGGGCCTTCCCGTTTGGAACCAATGGGTAAAGACCTCCCCCGGACAGCGTCCGAGGGAACAGTCGTTGAGGTCTACTTCTCGCGCGCGGTACACACCCAGAAGCCGTCACGTTTGCCATTTTTGCGTACAAGGAGGCCTTTCTTCTGAAGGCTGATGGTGAGTCTTTTTACCGTGGAGATGGACTTTCCGATGGTCATCTTCAAGGCCTCTTGCGTGATGTGAGGATTCTCTCCGACAGCTTTGAGAACGGCCAATTCTTCCAAAGAGCAATTCAAAGTATCATTTTGAGACTTTGAAATCTACGGCGTGATACTTTGAAAAGATGTGGGCTATCTGTATAATAGTGATACAAAGCGAAGATACTTCAGTCCGAAGGATCAATCATTGAACTCATTATCCTTCTTTTTGCCACTTTTTCATCGCCAGTGAAAACGTAGCAAATCAGTAAACTCGTTCCAAAAAATGCGCAACCCCAGCCGCTCCACAGAATAAGCCACTGGTAATCAGGCTGTTAGCAAAGAAGGAAGAAGAATCCCCTAGATTTTCGTCCAGGGGATAGGTTAAATCGCAAGTATTCTGCTTTGTAATTTACCTCAAAAGGTGGTAAGCTACCACCTTTAATGGTGGTATACTTTTATGCGGAAGGAATGATGAATACATCCCATTCCCCGTCTTTCTCTCGACGGGCGATGTATCCCTTTTCTGTCATAGACTTCAGGTGTTTCTGGATGGCAGATGTGTTGATGCCTATTCTTTTGGCCAAAGCCGCAATGGTTATTCCCGATTCGGTCATCAGCAGATTCAAGATCCTTCCGGAGTTCGCGCTTCGGAAGGCAATGCGCTGGCCGTCGTACCACCAGATGTTGGGATCCCGAGTCTGCAGGAAGTCCACGTCATTCTGAACCTCTTCGGTCACCATTTTCTTGAACCAGTTTACGAAATGGCGAGCATCCCGCAGACTGGCATGTGAGCCATCACTGGGTACCGGCCCAACAACTAAATCAGATCTGTGTAGCGCTTCCAAATAATCCTTCTTATTCCGACTACGGACGACGACCATCGGATAATTATGCCTGGCCAGAATATAGTTGACGAGCAGCCGTGCAATTCGTCCGTTTCCGTCCTCAAAAGGATGTATCCGTATATAGCGATAGTGGAAAAGGGCTGCTAATTCAATGGGATTGAATTCTTCGGATTCTTCCGCCCAGTTATACCAGTCCACCAAATCTGTCATCAAGGCGGTAGTCTCTTCCGGAGCAGCATATTCAAAACGGTCGCCGTAGCGGGTGATAACACTATTTGGACGTGTTTTATATGTTCCCGCATGAATGATATAGCTGGTCACAGTTCCATCTGGAAGGGTTCGATACACCGGATAGTCCTCGCGGAGTAAGGTCTTGTGCAACTGGCGGATGAAAGTCTGCGTCAGAGGAGTGTCCTTCAAAGAAGATTGCTCCTTCATCATCAACAACCCGACATTGCTCGCTTTCATCTCCTCAAAATCTTTCATCTCAGCCTCGCCAACTACTTTACCAAAAAGCAACAGCAATTCCGTCTGGCCATAGGTCAACGTGTTCCCTTCAATGTGGTTACTATTGTAGTTGAACTCCACGGTGAATTTGCGGCTCAAGCGGTCCCTATCTTTGTCCGATAGAGGTTGTAAGGCGCACCAAGCTTCGTATGTCTCATTCCAATTCATACTTCGAGTTTTTCGCAAATATAGCAAAAAGGTGGTAACCTACCACCATATTTGGTATAATTACCGCCAAATTCCGATAAAATGCCGCCTTATCTGCACTCCTTTTCCGCAACAATCACATTTTCGGGAATTTGTCTTCACTCACTATGTGGTCCGAGAACGATTGTCACTTTTGGAAAAGCGATAATGATACTAGAAAACACTTTTGGAATAGTGAAATTTGTATGAAAAAACACTTTTGGAAAAGTGAATTATATCGGCAATAGCTCTTTTGGAACGAGTCCGTAAATAGGTCTAGCCGCGAGTATTATGCTCTGCAAGCATAATGTTTCCGGAGCATAATTCCAAATTATTAGACAAATAATTCTAAATCGCCCCGTCAAACTTCTCCATCTAACTCACCTTGATGGAATCCACGATGTCGATGTAGGGCTTCATGGATTGTTTACCCATTAACTATTATTATCTTTGCTTTCATGAAACGTATTCTTCCCTTCGTCGTTTCCCTTGTCTTAATTGTGTCATGCGGGAAAGCGCCGGTCTATGACGTTGTCGTCGTAGGAGGCGGACCTGCGGGAATCGGTGCCGCACTTGCGGCAGCCAAGGTAGGAGCCAGGGTGGCGCTTGTTGAGCGTGATGTCCGAATAGGAGGTACTACGGTGCAGGCGGAGGTTGTGGATATGGGTCTTTTCTATGCCTGGCGCAGGCCTATAATAGCAGGACCCGGATGGGAGATGGTCAAAGAAGCAGTTGCAACAGCAGGGGGAGTTCTGCCGGACTTCTCTAAGCAGGAGCCGGACCAGTGGATGGCAAGCTGTGTGCATGTGGATCCGGACATATATTCCCGTGTTGCTGAAGAGACTTTGCTGAAAGCAGGGGTGGATCTGCTGATGGGTGTGGAAGTGACTTCCCTGGAGAGAAAGAAGCAAGGTTGGAATGTGGGTCCTGTCACCGGTCGGCAGGTCGTAGATGCGACGGGAAACGCGACTGTTGCGGCGCTGGCAGGGGCTGGTCGTGTGCAGGCGCCTGAAGAAATCCGCCAGCCAGGATCTTTCTTTTTCTGGTTGTCTTCCGAGGGTTTGGACTTTGACTGGGCTGCTGTCAATAATGCTTACCAGGAAGCCGTTTCTCGTGGGGAATTGCTTCCGACAGATGTACATGTGGGCATGTCATGGTTCGTTCACAAGGGTGGCGGATCCGGTTGTTATGTCCCTCAGGCCGACAATTCTACACCCGAGGCCAGGGCAGAGACGAATCAACGTGGCAGGGAAGTCAGGGACCGTGTCATAGCCTTTATCAAGAAGCAGCCAGGCCTTGAGGGGGTGGAGGTGACGCGGAGTGCACAGGAAGAAGGTGTGCGCGAAACCTATCGCGTCATTGGTGAGAAAGTGATTACCGAGGAGGAATATCTTTCCGGAGTTGTCCCGGAAGATGCGCTTTCATGGTCATATTGGATGGTCGATGAACATAAGGTAGGGAGTCCTGCGCGCTTGGTCTTTCATGAGCCGGAGAAAGTAGGTGCGGTTCCCCTTGGCGCTCTCCTGCCCAAGGGTGTCCAGGACATGCTGGTTGCCGGCCGTGCTGTTTCAAGTGACCATGGAGCTAATTCCGCACTCAGAGTACAGGCATCCTCGATGGGTATGGGCCAGGCTGCCGGAGTAGTCGCAGCTTTGGCGGCCTCTCGCCGTTGCGATCCGAGGGCTGTGCCTCTTCAGCTTATCAAGACAAGCCTGAGATCGATAGGACATATTGTTCCAGAAAAATAATTCATTACCTTAGCGAATATTACCATTACCCCCTATCTACAATCATGCGAAGCAGCAAGATACTGGCGACGGTCGCTGTCGCCCTGGCCTTCAGCCTCAACGTGACTGTCTCGTCGAACTTGACAGCAGCGGCAAGGACGTCCGCACCCCAGGTCCAACGTATGGATCCCCCATTCTGGTACTCCGGAATGAAGAATCACGAACTTCAGGTGATGTTCTACGGCAAGGACATCGCCGTGAGTGAGTTCTCCCTGGCAGACTATCCCGGCGTCACCGTAAAGGAGGTTGCCAAGGTAAAGAATCCCAACTACCTGTTCGTCTACCTTGATGTCTCCGAAGCGGCCGCACCCGGCACAATGACTTTCACCTTCAAGTCCGGTCGGAAAAAGACAGAAAAGACCTTCGAACTCAGGCCCAGGAACACCAGGAAGGGGGCCCAGGGATTCACAACCAAGGACGTCCTTTACCTGATCATGCCTGACCGTTTCGCGAACGGCAATCCTGCCAATGACGAGTGGGAGGAGTTCAAGGTCAACCGCGGGAACGGAGGAGCGCACCATGGCGGCGACCTGCAAGGCATCAAGGATCATCTTGAATATATTGACAATCTTGGAGTTACCGCTATATGGCTGAACCCGGTACAGTACAACCGGAGCAATGCCTCCCACGGTTACGCCATCTCGGATTTCTACATGATCGATCCGCGTCTTGGCTCCAACGAAGAGTACTGCGACATGATCGAAGCCGCCCACTCCCGGGACATCAAGGTGGTGATGGACATGATATTCAACCATTCCGGCAGCAGCCACTGGTGGATTTCTGACATTCCGGACGACGACTGGTTCAACCAAAACGACTATGCCACGAAACTTGGAGAGCGACAGAAACAACAGGCCGCCCAGCGCACCCAGCAGCCCGCTGCAGGTCCCGGCCAGTGGCAGAGAGGACAGCGTCTGGAAGGACTGGTGAATACAACCCACTATAAATGGGTCCTGATGGATCCCCATGCCCCCAAGACCGAGAAAGACATCCTGATCGACGGATGGTTCTCAGGAGGCATGCCCGATCTCAACCAGAGGAACCGTCATCTTGCCACCTACCTGATCCAGAACAGCATCTGGTGGATTGAATATGCCCGGGTGGACGGGATCAGGATGGACACCTATCCCTATGCCGACTACGATTTCATGGTCCGCTGGTGCGACGAGATAGAAGCTGAATATCCTGAATTCAACATAGTCGGAGAGGGCTGGTATCCTCGCAATTCTGCTGCCGGCTGGTGGCAGAGGGGTTCTTCAGTCAATCCGAACGACTCCCATCTCAAGACAGTGATGGATTTCGACCTGACCTTCACCACACAGAGGGAGATCCTGAAGGAAAGCAACACCAGCGAAGGTTCCGAGGCCGGTCTGTTCAAGATGTACGAAGTGATCACACAGGATTTCCTCTTCCCGGATCCGAACTATGTCCTGACCTTCCTGGACAACCACGACATCACCCGCTTCATGAATCCAGGTGATCCTGCCTGGAAGTTGAAGCAGGGACTTGCCTTCCTCCTTACCACCCGTGGTATCCCCCAGATCTACTATGGTACCGAGATAGCAATGGCAGGTCGCGAGCAGATGAGGTCGGACTTCCCTGGAGGCTGGAAGGAGGACCAGGTCAACGCTTTTACCCGTGAAGGCCGCAGCGACTTCCAGAACGAGTGCTGGGACTTCGCCAGCAAGCTGCTCAACTGGCGCCGTACTTCAAAGCCCGTGACTGAGGGAAAGCTGATCCACTACACCCCTGACAACCAGACTAAATGCTATGTCTACGCCCGCACCGACGGCAAGAACACCGTACTGGTCATGCTGAATGGTTCTGATGAAGTACGCAATGTTGACATGGGGCGGTTCTCCGAGGTGATAAAGGACTGCAGCAAGGGCAAGGATGCGGTCACCGGCGAGGTCGTCGACTTGACGTCCACTGTCAAGATGCCTGCTCGCGGCGTCTATGTACTTGATCTATTCAAATAATCCGACACGTCATGAGTGAAATAGCATTGGATCCTACTAGGTTGGTGATTGCGGCCGTGATAGGCCTTGTCATATTGCTGGTGCTTATCATCAGGTTCAAGCTTCCCGCAATGATAGCCATCCTGGTTGGGGCCGTGCTGATAGGCCTTGGGGCCGGCATGTCTTTCGACCAGATCGTCAAGGCTGTGGATGACGGTATGGGGAACACCCTGAAGGGAATAGCCCTGCTGGTTGGCCTGGGCTCCATGTTCGGTTCGATCCTTGAGATCTCCGGGGGAGCCAGGACGCTCGCGGTTACCATGGTGGACAAGTTCGGGGACCGCAAGGCAGCCTGGGCATTGGCCATCACAGGCCTTGTGATCGCCATGCCGGTTTTCTTCGATGCCGGACTCATAATCCTTATCCCTCTGGCCTTTTCGCTTGCCAAGCGTACCGGCCGTTCCTCACTCTACTACGTGATTCCCCTTCTTGCCGGTCTTGCCGTTGGTCATGCTTTCATTCCTCCGACTCCCGGTCCGGTTCTCGTTGCGACAATGCTCGGAGTTGATCTGGGCTGGGTGATCTTGATTGGAATAGCTTGTGGAATAGCAGCAATGATCGTTGCCGGTCCTATCTGGGGCGCCTATTGCGGCAAGAAGTATTTCATTCCGGTTCCTGACCACGTGGCAGAGAGAAGCGACCAGTCGAAACTACCCTCCTTCTGGACTGTGGCCCTTATCATCCTTATCCCTCTGGTCCTTATCATCCTCAAGTCGGTGGCTGGAGTCTGGGAGTTCCTCGCTCCTGCCAGGAGCATCCTGGGCTTCCTCGGTGAGCCCTTCGTAGCTCTCACTATCGCTACCCTCGTGGCCATGGTGCTTCTGGGGTACAAGAACGGATATTCAAAAGAAGAACTCGAGAAGGTCATGACGAAGTCGCTTGAGCCGGTAGGACTTATCCTCCTGGTGACAGCCTGCGGCGGCGTGCTCCGCTACATCCTGCAGTATTCGGGTCTTGGTGAAGTAATCGGCAATGCAGTGTCTTCCGCTTCACTCCCGATAGTGATAGTCGCCTTCGTGGTTGCTGCCCTGGTGCGTATCTCGGTGGGCTCTGCAACAGTTGCCATGACCATGGCAGCCGGGATTATTTCGGCCATGCCAGAGATCGCAGGACTCTCTCCTGTGCATCTTGCCTGCATAACGGCTTCGATAGCCGGTGGCGCAACAGTCTGCTCCCACTTCAACGATTCGGGTTTCTGGCTGGTCAAGTCCCTCGTCGGGATGGATGAAAAGACAACTCTCAAGACTTGGACGATGATGGAGACCCTTGTGGGAAGCACGGGTTTTCTTGTTGCACTTGTCATCTCATTCTTTGCTTAGAGTGTCGTGATTATTCATTATATTTGTCTGATTATCGCATAATATGGGCAATTTAGTGTTGGATGCACATTCTGAAGCAATTCTTCAGGAGTATCGCGACGACTTGAGTTTTTTCCAGGAGGCTTCCGCCAATCTCAAGGAGCAGATCCGCCAGGTTTTAAGCCGGGCGGGCATAATCGTGGCTGCTATCGAGTCCAGGGTGAAGGAAGAGTCCTCACTCAGGGGAAAGCTCGAGCTTAAGGGATCGAAATATCACTCCCTTTCGGACATCACGGACATTGTCGGACTTCGGGTCATCACTTTCTACAGTGACGATGTGGACAAGGTGGCCTCGGCCGTCGAAAGGATTTTCAAGGTGGATTGGGAGAATTCGATAGACAAGCGCAAGATCCTTGAAATAGACAGCTTCGGCTATCTATCCCTTCACTATGTTTGCCATATTCCTGATTCGAAGTACCGTTTCGAGGTCCAGATGCGTTCCGTACTGCAGCATGCCTGGGCTAACATGAGCCATGACACCGGTTACAAGTCCGGCGTGGAGATTCCCAAGCGGTACATGCGCAGCATGAGCCGTCTTGCCGGCATGCTTGAGCTGGTTGATGACGAGTTCAGCAAGATCCGTTCTGAACTGACTGACTATCGCCGTCGTGTGAAAACATTGGTGGCTTCCGGCAAACTTGACGACGTGCCACTTGACGGTGATTCCTACAGGAGCTATCTCGGACTGCATCCATTCGCCCAGATCAACGAGAGGATCTCTGCCGTCAACCAGGCTGAGATCCATGAAGTCTCCCTGCTACCTTATCTGAGTATATTCAAAGAGATGGGATTCAAGACGTTGGGCGACATCGACCGCCTTGTCAAGGACTTTTCTGAAGCGGCCTACCAGATTGCCTGCTACCAGATCGGCCTTACCGACCTTGACATCATATCCTCTTCCATAGGACCTCAGAACCTGTGCATTGCTTTTATCCTCAAGAATGGAGGAGGGAAGGCAGGAATCTGCCGCATGTTCGATGCCCTGAATGGAAAGAGTGAAAGCAATGAAATGGTGGCGGAACTCCTTTTGGAACAAGCCAAGGATTTACCTTTTATGAACCAATGATATGAACACAAAAGAGAAATTCGTAATCACTGTCAGTCGTGAGATCGGTTCCGGCGGTCGCACTGTAGGACGTAAGCTCGCAGAAAGGCTTGGTGTCTACTACAGTGACAAGGACCTCATCAGGGAACTCTCCAGGAAATTCGAGCTGACGCCTTATGCCATTGAAAAGCTCAAGGGTGAGAAGAAGAACTGGTTTGCCGATTTCATAAAGTTTGTAGCACCTGTTTCCAAGGGCAGCGTCTTCGTGGACACAGACGAAAGCATCGATCCAGGATTCCGTTCAGAGGTCTCCAGCGATGAAGTGTTCAAGGCAGAGTCTGAGATTCTCAGGGCTATCGCTTCAGAAGGTTCATGCGTCATCGCCGGCCGTTCCGGATTCTTTGTACTCAAGGACTGCCCCAACAAGTTGGATATATTCATCACGGCCTCGAAGGATAAGCGTATTGAAAGGGTCTCCCGTAAGCAGGGCTTTACTCCGGAACAGGCAGGGATCCTTATCGATGATGTGGATGAAGGCCGTGAGAACTACATCAAGCGTTACACCGGAACAAGCCGTTACGACCTCCGCAACTATGACCTGGTGCTGAACATGGATACTCTGACCGAGGACGAAGCGGTCGATCTCATTCTGGAATATATTCATGCCTAACAATCCTCTCGATACCTCTCTTCTTGACAGGGCTATCGTCTTTGCAGTGAAGGCCCACGCCGGGACGGAACGTCGCGGCAAGGGTTTCCCGTACATAGTCCATCCGCTTGAGGCCATGGAGATCGTCTCCACGATCACCGCCGACCAGGAACTACTCGCGGCCGCCGTGCTCCACGACACTGTAGAGGACACGGAGGTCACAGAAGAACAGATCCGTAAGGAGTTCGGAGACAGGGTGGCTTCGATCGTTGCTTCTGAGAGTGACACCTTCGAGGAGGGAGTAAAAGAGGAAGACAGCTGGCATGTCCGCAAGCAGGCTGCCATTGAGAGGCTTGCTTCAGCATCCATGGATGCCAAGATAGTTGCCCTTGGCGACAAACTCTCCAACATGAGGGCTATAGCCCGTGACTATTCCAAGGTTGGTGACAGGTTGTGGGATCTTTTCCATGTCAAGGATCCGAAAGATCATGAGTGGCATTATCGTGGGCTCGCCGATTCTTTGAAGGAACTTTCCGGAACGGGTGCCTATGAGGAATTCATCAGCCTTATCGACGAGGTTTTCAGTAAATAATGAACGTGATGGAAGCAATCAGGATTTCATTGGATGACTATGTGCTGAGCGGGGGAGGTTTCAACGGCGAAAGCTACGACCACAAGACCGATCCCTCCGTGATGCTCAAACTGTATTTTCCCGGCAAGATCCGTCAGCCTCTCGATGAGATGACTCTTGCCCGGAAGGTCTATGACCTTGGCATCCCGACTCCCGAGCCCGGTGAATATGTGGTCACGGAGGACGGCCGCTACGGAATCCGCTTCCACAGGATCGTGGGCAAGAAATCCTATTCACGGGCCACCGGCGACGATCCGGAAAACGTCGCCCGTTACGCCTCGGAATTTGCCGGAATGTGCCTTCAGCTGCATTCCACCCACGTCGACACTTCCGCTTTCGAGAACGTGAAGCATCGCTACCTCAGGCTTCTTGAGGAGAACCCGTTCTTCACTCCTTCCGAAATGGACAAAATCGGGAAGTTCATCTCCGACACTCCTGATGAGGACACCGCCATCCACGGAGACCTGCAGTACAGCAATGCGATCTTCGTTGGTGACAAGCGCTATTTCATCGACCTCGGTGACTTCTGCTACGGCAACCATCTCTTCGACGTGGGAATGGTCTACCTGTGCTGCTGCATGAGCGGCGAAGACTTCATCCGGGAGACCTTCCACATGCCCAAGTCTCTGGCCATCAAGTTCTGGGAGTGTTTCGCCCCGGTTTATTTCGGCCAGGACCGCTCCCTGAAGGACATCGAGGAAGAAATCCGTCCATATGCAGGTCTCAAGACCCTTATCGTCGAGAGGGACTGCAAGTGCCCCATGCCTGAATTCCGTGCCGGTTTAAGTTCGATACTATGAAACTGCAGACACCAATCTTGAGGAAGTCCGTGTGGACCAGCATCCTGCTGGTTCTTTTCGCCGCCTTGATAATCGAGGTGTCGTCCCTTTTCCAGTACTTTTATGCTGTGAAGGGCCTGAAGAGTGAAGCCTCGCTGCGTGCCGAAGGCGAACTTGAAAACACAAGGATACAGATTTCGGATGTCCTCGACCAGGCGGAGGCCGCCCTCAGGAACAATATGTGGATAGCCAGGTGGTGCCTGGACCATCCGGACAGCCTGGAAGCCGTCACAAGACGCATCATCGAAGACAATCCGGTTGTCGTCGGTTCGACGGTAGCCCTGGTTCCCGGCTATTACAAGAGGCGTCCCCTCATGGCTCCATATTCCTACCGCAACCTGGACACCGGGGAGATCCTGACGAAGACCCTTGCAACTCCTGAATACGACTATCCTTCCCATGAGTGGTTCACGAAAGCCCTTTTCCGTGAACGAGGTTACTGGTCGGAGCCCTATGTCGACGAGGGCGGAGGAGAGATGCTGATGACCACCTTCTCGATGCCTGTAAGGGACGATTCCGGCAAGACCGCCGCAATCCTTACCGTAGATGTCTCCCTCGACTGGCTCACGAGCATGTTCGGAGACGTAAAGGTGTACCCCAGCGCGTTCAGTGTCATGGCGAGCAGTTCGGGCCGGATCATGGTCTGCCCTGTCCAGTCCTTCGTCATGAAGAAGACCATCCAGGACATCATCGACTCGTTGGAAGACAAGGCCACTTTCGACACTCTCAGCAGGGACATGCTCTCCGGCAAGTCCGGAAGCAGGCTTGTCCGTTACAAGGGGAAAAAGGAATATGTCTACTTCGCTCCTGTCGAGCGTACCGGCTGGTCGATGTCGATCGTGATCCCTGAAGACGAGATCTACAGCGACATCCGTAAACTCGGCTGGAGAGTCAGGCTGCTTCAGATCCTGGGACTTTGCATGCTTTTCTTCATCATTCGCTTCGTGGCAAGGAACCAGTTGAAGTACAACAACCTGACGGAGAAGAAGAACCTGATGGAGAACGAACTCAAGATCGCCAGCGGCATCCAGATGTCCATGATTCCCTCTTCAGATGCTTCTTTCCCAGAGAGGCATGACATCGACATGGCCGCAGTACTTGTCCCTGCCAGGGAAGTCGGAGGAGATCTCTATGACTATTTCATCCGGGAAGGGAAGTTGTTCTTCTGCATCGGCGACGTCTCAGGCAAGGGGGTGCCCGCCTCTTTGGTGATGGCTGTCACAAGAAGCCTGTTCCGCACGGTGTCGTCCCATGAGGATAGTCCTGGACGCATCGTGGAGATAATAAACAACAGCATGAGCGAGATGAACAGGAACAGCATGTTCGTTACGTTCTTCTGCGGCATCCTCGACCTTGCAACTGGACAGCTGCGTTACTGCAATGCCGGCCACAATGTCCCTGTGTTCATGAGCGACACCAAGCATATGCTGGATGTTGTCCCTAACCTTCCTTTGGGAATCGTCTCCGACATGTCTTTCCAGGAGCAGGAGACCATGCTGTACGAAGATGACGCCATCTTCCTGTACACTGACGGACTGACTGAAGCGGAGAATGCCAATCATGAACTCTTCGGGGAGAAGAGAATGCTGTCCGTGCTTTCGACCAGGAGGGATGCGAAGTCCCAGATCGAGGCGATGGAGAAGAACGTCACCGATTTCGTCGGGCAGGCTCCTCAGAGCGACGACCTGACGATGCTCTTCATCCATTACCTCAATAATGATCTTCCCAGAAGCAATGTCCCTCACATCGTCCTTCGCAATGAGATAGGCCAGATCTCCCGTCTGGCAGGATTTGTGGAAGAGGTCGCTGAGAAGAACGGGATCAACCCCGGCACTGCCTCTGCGATAAACCTGGCTCTTGAAGAGATAGTTACGAATGTGATAATGTACGCCTATCCCAAGGGCACCGAAGGATTCGCAGAAATCAAGGTGCGGACCAGGGACGATGCAATCGACTTTGAAGTCTCCGACAGCGGAAAGCCTTTCGACCCTACTGCCATGCCTGAGGTGGACATAACCCTTGGCGCAGAGGACAGGAAGATAGGAGGCCTTGGAATACACCTTGCAAGAAAGATAATGGATGCCATCTCTTACGAGAGGAAAAACGATAAGAATATACTCACTCTGACAAAAATGCTGAATAACCATGGAAATCAAAATCAACAAAACTGAAGAAGGTAAGGTCGTGGAGTTCATCGGACGCCTTGACACTCCGGCTGCACTGGAGGCCAATGAAACCCTTGCACCCCTCTTTGAGGACGCATCAGGGACCACCATCCTTGACTGCGGAAAGATGACCTACATCTCCAGTTCGGGACTGAGGATCTTCCTTACATTGCGCAAGTCTGCCCTCCAGAAGGGCGGAAAGGTCATTGTCCGTGCGATCAATGACGACATCCGCAGCGTCTTCCTCATGACCGGCTTCCTGAACCTATTTGAAATCCAATGATGCCTCTTTCGATCTTTTCGGTCAATCTTCTGTCAGGGAACCTCCTTCTGCTGGCTTCGATACTGGTGTTCGCCGCCATCCTGGTCACAAAGGTAGGTACCAGGTTCGGTGTTCCCTCCCTGCTCCTCTTCCTCACTATCGGAATGATTGCAGGAGGAGACGGCATCGGTTTGAAATTCAGTGACTTCAGCATCGCGGAATCAATCGGTCATTTTGCGATGACGATCATTCTCTTCACAGGCGGCCTGGAGACATCTCTCTCTGACACAAAGCCTGTGATGAAGCAAGGAGTCATCCTTTCCACCCTCGGCGTTTTCCTGACCTCTCTGCTCACCGGATTATTCGTCTACCTGCTTCTGGGCAAGTACCTTGGACCGATCGGATCCACTCTGACCGGCTGCCTGCTGCTCTCGTCCGTGATGGGTTCAACTGATTCCGCTTCCGTGTTCTCCGTCCTCAGGGGCCGTAAGATGCATTTGCGGGAACAGCTTGGACCGATGCTTGAGCTCGAGTCGGGAAGTAACGACCCGATGGCTTATGTGCTCACTATCATATTCGTAAAGATCCTGACCGTTGCATCCACCGCTTCAGGAGCCGGATCGATGATCTGGACCGGTTTGGGAATCCTGGTCGTCCAGATAGTCATGGGCTTCCTTGTCGGAATTGCCGTGGGTTACGGAGCAAAGTTGGTCCTTGCAAAAGTGAGTCTTCCGAGCGATTCCCTCTATGCGATCCTGATCCTGAGCATAGGTTTCTTCGCGGACGGCATGGCATCCCTTGCCTATGGCAACGGCCTGCTTGCCATCTACGTGTCTGCCATCGTTATCAACAACAAGGCAGAGATCCCGCACAAGAAGGATGTGCTCAAGTTCTTTGACGGAATGACTTGGCTGATGCAGCTGTTGATGTTCCTCATGCTTGGTCTGCTGGTGGTTCCTTCTGACATGCTCAAGGTCGCTCTGCCGGCTCTGGCAATCGGATTGTTCATGATGTTCGTAGCCCGTCCAGTGACCGTGTTCCTCTGCCTGCTCCCGTTCAGGAAGCTTTCAGCCAAGTCTAAGATCTTCGTCTCATGGGTAGGCCTTAAGGGTGCAGGCCCCATCCTCTTTGCAATGTATCCGCTTGTGGTCGGAGTGGAGGGAGCGTCGGTCATATTCAATATAGTTTTCTTCATCACCTTGATTTCCCTGCTTGCACAGGGCATCACTCTTTCTCCTGTGGCAAAATGGCTGGGCTTGAGCTATGATGAAGACCCCGAGGTGGAAACCTTCGGAATGGAAATACCGGAAGAGATGGGCATGCTCCGCGACCACACAGTCTCCGAGGACGACCTTATCCGCGGGTCGACATTGAGAGACATGAGCTTGCCTCATGGAATACGAGTGATGATGGTCCGTCGTGGCGATCATTTCCTCGTTCCGCACGGCAGCATGAATCTCCAGGTAGGAGACCATCTTGTCATCATCGTAGGCGAATCAGATGACGATTTGTTAGAATCATGAAAAGATATTCATTCATAACTCTTGCTGCCATCCTGGTCATGGCAGCCGCCGTTTCCTGCAATACTAACTCCCCGAAGGAGTTCCGGACCTTGAACTATCATTATTCAGACTCAGCTGAGTTTGCTTCATTGACTATGGATGTCGACCTTCCTGTCGGGGATGATGCTTCGTCGGCTGCTATCCGCGCCAAGCTTCAGGATGTGACGGATGACATCCTCAGTCGCATTACCTCGTACGAGAACGAGAGGTTCTTCCCTCCTTTCGAGGGAGACCGGTCCGATGCTGATGCTTTTCTGGATTATTACCATGACAATGCCTTCGAACTCATAAGCCGCCTCTCCAAGGAGGATGCCGATGAAAGGGCTGCATATTCTGAAGGAGATTTCGAAGCCCCTTCATGGAGATATGAGTTTACCCTTAACAAGATTGCCGACACAACCGCTTATGTGGTCTTCCAGTCCCAGGACTACATCTACATGGGAGGCGCGCATGGGGGAGTGACCGGACGTGGCTGCCTGACTTTCGACAAGCAGGACGGCCATCTTGTGGAGCAGATGCTGGACCGCAGCAGGGTGCAGGAGATGCAGACCATCCTCGAGGACGGACTGATCCGTTATTACGATGAGATGGATGTAAAGGTTGAAAGGTCGGAACTGAAGGAACAGTTGTTCATCGAAGATAATACTATTCCTCTTCCTGCCTGGGAGCCATTCCCTTCGAAGGACGGCCTGGTCTTCACCTACCAGCAGTATGAAATCGCGAGCTATGCCGAGGGCATGCCTTCATTCGTGGTGCCTTTTGCGGAGATAGCTCCTTTCATGACTCCGGACGCCAGGAGGATCTGCGGAATCTGATCCTTCAGCGGGCGAGTTCCTCCGCGATTAGCGGAAGGATGTCCTCGTCTGCAGGAAGCCATTTTAATGAATATATTGACTTCTTGTCCAGCCACCTCGCGGCTTCGTGCTCGTTGAGGTGCATCCCTTCGGTTGCAAGAGAGCACATGAAACAGTGGAGGGTAAGATGGAAGGCGGGGTAGTCCCATTCCACTGTCTTTAGATGTTTTTCGATCCGGATTTCTGCTGACAGTTCTTCGCGGATCTCCCTGGCGAGGGCTTCTTCCCTTGACTCGCCTGGTTCAATCTTACCGCCCGGGAACTCCCACCAATCCTTGAAATCCCCATAACCCCTCTGGGTAGCAAAAATGTGGTCGCCTTGGCGTATGACCGCGGCGACCACTTCGATATGTTTCATCTGTTCCAAAAGAACCTTGAACTACATTGCGGCGATCAGTTCGTCGTTGGAATAAGCGTCCGCTCCGTAGCAGGTCTTGAGGTAGGCGAGACCGTTGAGGTAGTCCTCCTCTGTGAAGGAGTCGGTGGCTTCCTTAGCGACAACCACGTCATAGCCGAGGCAGAAAGCGTCGGCGGAGGTGTGCCTTACGCACATGTGGGCATGGAGGCCGGTCATGATCACGGTCTTGACTCCGAGTTCCTTGAGCAGGATGTCCAGGTCGGTCTGGAAGAAGCCGCTGTAACGGCGCTTCGGGACGACGAAGTCCTTCTCGCAGAGTTCAAGCTCAGGAATAACCTGGGCGCCAGGGGTTCCGGCAATTGCATGGTCTCCCCAGATGAGGAGTTCGCGATCGATACCGGGCAGATGGGCGTCGTTGCAGAAGATCACGGGGACACCCTTCTCGCGCGCAGCCTTGAGGAGGCGTGCGGTTGCGGGGACGATAGCCTTTCCACGGTCGCAGGCGAGTGCGCCGGTCACGAAGTCGTTGAGCATGTCAACGACCAGAATTGCGGGATGATTAAGTTTTTCCATTTCTTGTAAAGAAAAAAGTAATTATTTGTGCACCTCTACAAGGGTGTATGAATAAGGCTTTGCAAAGATTGCACCGAGATTGTCGATTTTGCGCTCAATCGGTGAAATCTTTTCAGGATCAGAGGGTGAATTGACCTCCTTGAGGTCTCCGCTGAGGGAAATTTCCTTTATTGAAGTTGGTTTGTCGAAGCCTTTGATTATTGCTTCGACGGGGATGCCCTTGTCGGAAAGGTTGACAATGTGAAGGATCACGCAGTCTCCGTCGTCGCTTACCGTGGCGGTTACGTCAAGCCCGCCTTCAGCCTTGCTTTCCACGAGTTTGCCCTGGTGGTGGGAGGCCGCCATCTTCTGGGCATGGAAGGGAGGCATTCCCCAGACCTGGGTCGGAGTAAAGAAGACCTGGCCCTGGTCCCAGGAATTGTCGTTCTGGAGATAGGGCTCAAGGGCGTTTGCCGCGCTGGAGGTCAGGACCCAGTCACCATGGCGGCGGACAGCGTTCTGATTGACCACGTGCCCAAGCATCCTCTCCACGTTGTGGGTAGCTCCGTTCTCCTCGAATATGGCGATACGCATCTTCGTGTCAGGGTTCCATTCGAGGAACCAGGCTTTCATCTGGTCCAGGGTGGGATCGACCCTGAGGGCTGCAGCGAAGGAGTCGGTGGTGGTGTGGAGATCCCAGTAAGCAGCCTTCCCGTCGACTCCCTTGAAGACCATCTCCATCAGGGGTTTAAGGTCGGTCCTCCACCAGGCCGAGCAGACCAGCTGAAGGGTCGGGTCGACCTTCAGCATCGCATCGGCCAGGAGGTTGAAGCGGTCGATGTAGTGCTGGTAGTTCTCCTTTATAGTCCAGAAGATGCATTCCTCGTTGCCGAGTTCGATGTACTTGACTCCGTAGGGTTCCGGATGCCCGTCCGCCACCCTCTGGCGGCCGCCCTTGGTTTCGGCCGAACCGTTGAGGTACTCGACCATGAAGGCCATCGTCCCGGGATCTTCCTCCATGTTGACGGCGAAGGAAGGGGTGAAGCCGCAGGCCTCGGCCAGCTGGACGAATTCGACTATTCCGAAACCGTTGGTAGCAAAGTGGTACCACTGTCCCCTGTAGGGCTGGCGAAGGTGCCTGGGACCGGTCATCTGCTTGAATGAATATTCCTTGGCGTTGGTCATGGATCCTCCGTAGCGAAGGAAGGTCAAACCTTCATCAATGAGGCCCTGTGCAATGTCCGCCCTGAATGGAAGGCCCTTGTAAAGGTCGTTTCCTGTGCCCATCATGGTGACCTGGTCCACCCATACCTTGCCTTTCCCTTCTATGAATATCGCGAATCGTGCCCTCGGGTCAGTAGCGTTGGATTTCAGGGTGAATGAATACTTCTTCCATCCTCCGGAGACGGAGCCTGCGCGGGCGAGTGCATATTCCTTGGTCCCATCTTCATCCTGCAAGGCCACCATGACCTTCGATGCGTTGCCCTTGGCGAAGAATTCGCCCTTGAAGGTCTGTCCATTCTTGATGCCTATCCCCCAATGGTTGAGGCTCATGTTGGCCACTCCGACGCGTCCGTTGCCTCGGGATTCGATCATCTGGCACTGTCCTCCGTTGTAGGGATCGGTACGGTCGAGAGAAAATGAATAATCATCAGCCTTCGAGGTATAGGGCGTCCACATTGAACTAACCTGAGACTCACTCTCGCAGTTGAGGGCGATGTCCCTGGCCCCATTGCCATCCTCGAGGCGAAGCCTCCGGAAGGAGGCATCTGCACTGCGGGTCCTGAGGCCGATCTGTCCCTTAAGGAGAGGGGTGTCCTTGTCATTGGCTACGAAGATAAGATCTCCGTCCATGGAAACCTTGAACCTTGCTCCTTCGAAGTCAATCTCGAGCCTGTGCCAGTCCCAAGGGTCGAACCTGAGATTGACCCCGCCGATTTCCCTCCGGCTGCCCTCTACCTTCCAAAGAGTAAACCGGTTGCCGACGGCAGAAAGGCCGAACTCATAGCCTTTGATGTTCTCGGGTCCTTCCTTTGCGGACGAAGCGTGCAGGAAAAGGCCGGCCGTTCCGGGACGGATACTTTCGAAACGGATGTCCACGGCCACCTTGCCGCTTCCGGTCTCAAGGTCATCCATCATGAGTTTCGCAGAGCTGTTGTTCACTGTCGGGAAGACCCGGTCGTCGACTCCGTGCCAAATCGAATCGAAGCGTGTGAAACCGGTTATCCTTATCACATCTGCGCCTTCTTCGAAACTCTCGCCGAAGATCCTCTGGTTATAGATCCCACCATAGACGTCATGGTTGACATCTTCCATTCCGGATCCATAAAGGAGGGGACTGACATGGTTGATGACGTTGCCAGGATCGACTGTGATCCTGTTCTGGGCTGCTATGCCGACAGAAGAGGCGATGATCAGCAGCAGGGCAGTTAATCTTTTCATCATGCCTTTTGTTTGCCAGTGAGTTCTTTCTGTATCTGTTCGAGTGACTTGCCCTTTGTTTCGGGAAGCTTGATGGCAAAGATGAGGCTGCCGAGTGCTATCAGGGCGAAGAACCCGAAGATGAAGGATTCGCGCCCGTCCTTGAAGAGCACAGGGAAGAACCATGTCAGCAAGGCTGACCAGACCCAGTGGGTCATGCTGCCAAGCATCTGTCCCTTTGCCCTGACGCTGTTGGGGAAAACCTCTGAAATCACTACCCAGATGGTAGCTCCGAGAGACATTGCGAAGAATGCTATGTAACCCATGAGACACAGAAGCATGTAGTAGCCATGGATGAGGTTAATCTTGAATCCTATCGAGACCATCGACAGTGCTATGAACATTCCGACCGCTCCGACGAGGAGGAGCTGTTTGCGGCCGACCTTGTCGATGAGGGACATTCCGAGCATGGTGAAGACGAGGTTCGTGAGACCTACTATGATCGAATGGACCATTGCACCTTCAGCGAAGACTCCGGACTGTTCGAATATTCTCGGAGCATAGTAGAGGATTGCATTGATTCCGGTCAGCTGGTTGAATGTAGCGATCAGGAAGGCAATCAGAACCGGCAAGGCATATTTCTTTTGGAAAAGCTTGTCGCCTGCATCGGCAGTGGCTGAAAGAGACTCTTCGATCTCACTGATCTCATGGTCTACGTCTGGTTCTCCGATCATCTCGAAGACCTTCCTTCCTTCTGGCTGGCGTCCCTGTTTGACCAGCCAGCGCGGGCTCTCCGGCACTGTGACCAGCAGGACGGCAAACAGCAGGGCAGGGAAGGCCTCGATGCCTATCATCCATTGCCAGTCATGCGGGACTCCCTTCACGAGGAAGTTGGAGATGTAGGCCAGGACAATGCCGAGGACTATGTTGAACTGGAAGAAGGCCACGAAACGTCCTCTCCAGTCCGAGGGTGAGATCTCTGCGATGTACATGGGACCGACGACCGAAGAGGCACCCACCGCCAGACCTCCGATGAAGCGGAAGAACATGAAGGAGTACCAGTTCACGATCACGGCACTTCCTATTGCCGAAATCAGGTAGAGCCACGCGATGACGATCAGGAGCTTCTTCCTGCCGTACTTCTCAGAAGGACGGTCGCAGATGAATGCTCCGATGATTGTACCGATCAGAGCCGTGGCTATCGTGAATCCGTGGGCGAAGCTTGACAGGCCGTAGATCCGCTGGATTGCCTGTTCGGCTCCCGAGATGACCGCCGTGTCGAACCCGAAGAGGAGACCTCCCAGGGAAGCGACAAAGGCGATGTAGAACATTTTACCTCTGACTTTTGCCATTTTATCGTTATTGTTTGTTATTAGACATCAAATTCAATGCGGCTGATCACATGGTCCTGGTAGCATTCGTCCAGTTCGACGAAGTAGCCGCTCCAGCCCCAGACCCTCACTATGAGCTGTCGGTGGTTTTCAGGATGGGCCTTCGCATCAAGGAGTTCCTCACGGCTCACGGTGTTGAGCTGGAGCTGGTGCCCTCCGAGGGTGATGAAGGTCTTGACAAGCATTCCGAGCTTCCGGATGCTCTCGTCGTTGCGGAAAACAGTCCTGTCGAACTCCAGGGTCAGCGGGCCTCCGTTGATGACTCTTTCAAGGTGAGGCTTTGAGAAAGACTTTATCACCGAGACAGGGCCTTTCTGTTTCATGAACAGGCTCGGGGAATAATTGGCCGGAATGTTCTCTTCCGCTGTGCGTCCGTCAGGGGTCGCCCCAAGGTCGCGCGCGTGCCAGATGTAGTACATGGCCGTACCGGTGCCGGCACGGTAGATACCTCCGCGTTCATTGACGCGGCCTTCCAGGGCCTTGTCGAACGAATCCAGGAGGGCTGTACCGATGGCATCGACCTCGTCGTCATCCTGACCCATCTTCGGGGCTTCTTTCCTGAGCATCTCCTTGAGCTCAGGATCATTGTTGAAATCATGCTCCAAAGCATCCAGAAGCCTCTCTGCAGAGAAACGCTTCTGCTCGAAGAAGAATTTCTTCAAAGCAGCGAGGGAGTCGGCAGCGGTCGCCAGGCCGGTGCCGTGTATTCCGAAATTATTGTACTTGCAACCGAGCGAGATGTCACGGGCCCTCTCGATGGTTCCGTCCATCAGCAGGGACATCATCGGGGAAGGGATCATGTAGAGGCCCTTGTGTCCGGCGCAGATCCTGTCGGCTTCCCGGAATATATTTTTTTCAACCTCACAGTAGAAATCTTCGTAGTCCTTGCATCCTTTCAGTGCAGGAAGGCTGTCCTTGACGCAGGCGGCGAGCGAAAGACCGTCGATGTTGACGATGTCCATCGCAACCTTCGGGATGATGAACTCCCAACAGGCGGCTACCACGTAGTTCCTTGCATCTTCCTCTGAATAACCCTTGCGCACGAGGCCCGGAATGACCACGTCGTCGTTGCTGTACTGGGGGAAGCCAAGGCCGATCTTGGTGAGTCTCGAACCCTTCTCGAACACCTCGTCCGGAGTCCTGGAATCAACCCTGATGTTGATCTTCGGGTCGATGAGCCTGAGTTCGTAACTGGCCTTCAGGCACATCTCGGAGATCTCGTTGAAAAGATAATTGCCTTCTGCATCCCGGCCTCCAAGCACTATGCTCTGGCCGTTATCCCCCTGCTGCATTCCGGGATAGAAATCACTGTCCTTGTTGCAGGTGAGGAAGAATTCCTCAAGCAGGTCGAAGGCTTCCTCCCTGGTCAGGACTCCGCTGTCTATGTCATGCCTGTAATAGGGGTACATGTACTGGTCAAAGCGTCCCAGAGTGTTGTGGTAATTGTCTGCTGCCCAGATCGCGAAATGGATGGCTCGAAGCAACTGGAGGGCTTCCCGGAATGATCCAGCTCCTTCTGTGCGTATCCTGGCCAGAACCTCTGCCGTGTCGCTTTCCCCTTCTTCGCGGGCTTTCTTCTCGTATCTGGCAATAAGGTCCTGAAGGGCATCTATGCACATCAGGACAGACTCAAGAAAGGTCCTGCCCTTTTCGTCCAGGCCTTCATCCTGTAGCCTTGCCTCGACCTCCTCCCTGCGGGCTCCAAGTCCGAGGCGGACCGTAGTCTCGTAGTCGGGACTGATGTTGCTTACGGTTCCCCTCTCGTGGATGTAGTGCGTGGCCTTTATCCCTTCCCATTCCTTGTCCGTGTAGATGAAAGGAACATCCTTGACAGTTCTCGTTAAGACGATTTTCTCTCCCGGAAGGATTACCGGTTCCTGGCATCGCATCATCTCGCTGAAGACTATCGCACTTCGCATCTGGTCAGGTGTGCCCTCGCGCTCGAATCTTTCATTAAGATCGGCGATGCCGGCTTCTGCAGCCGTCTTTACGAAAGCATGATGCTTCTTGTCAAGCAGATAGGACCTGAGTGCATCCAATCTCTGGTTCATAATATCATCGTTGTTATGTTTCTTTTATCAAAGGGTTCCGTGTCTAACCTGGAAGGTATCTGTGTGTCAAAGCCGGGATTGTATGACCGTCCGACCATCGGATACTTCGCTCCGGCCGTCTTGTGATAGGGGAGGAACTCAACCCTCTGAAGCCCGGCGGCTCCTTCAAGAAGAGCGGCGGTGGCTTCGAGGTTGGCCTCGTCATCATTGACTCCGGGAATCAAGGGGATCCTGATAATGAATGGTTTCCCAGACCCGATCAAGGTCTCCAGGTTTCTGAGGATGATGGCATTGCTTACTCCGGTCCAGTGTCGGTGACGTTCCTGGTCAACCAACTTTATGTCCATCATCACCAGGTCCAGCTTTCCGAGAACTTCGCGGAATGTTTCGACAGGTGCAAAACCGCTGGTCTCGATAGCAGTGTGAATCCTTCCTTTGAGTTGTTCCAGAACCGCAATGAGGAAATCCCCCTGTGCCAAAGGTTCCCCGCCGGTGAAGGTGACACCGCCCGAGTTCATTCTGAATATGGCTTCGTTCCTCAGCAGTTTGGCGGCAAGGTCCTCGGCGGCATATTCAGTACCGCATATGCTCGTCTCGCCCTTTTTCACCATCAGTTCGCTGCCGAATCGCTGGCCTTCCGGGTTATGGCACCAGGTGCATCGAAGGGGACAGCCTTTGAGGAAAACGGCTGTGCGTATTCCTGGCCCGTCGTGGACTGCAAATTCCTCGATGCTGAAAATAGTTCCGGATGTCATAATCATGGGTACAATGTTCTAAGTTACTTATTTTTTTTGAAAAGTAGAAACGGTTTCCTAATTTTACATAACACAATAATCCTGACATGATAAAGCGTTTGTTTTCCATCCTGGCCGTCAGTTTGATGGCCCTTCTTCTTGGATGTTCTGATAAGACCGTTGAGCAGAGACCTTGGGGAGACTATGTGGTCGCCTGCGGTGGCAAGGATGTCTACATCGTCGATGCATCGAAGTCTACGGATGATTCCCTGGCAGTTCTCTGGCACTGGAACGCCTTCGAGTCCTACGGCCAGATTCCTGACGATTACCGCAACTTGATGCGTACCATTGATGACTGCAAACCCGTGAACGGAGGTACACAGTTTCTTCTCACATCATCAGCCGGAGGTACCATTCTTCTTGACATTGCCACCAGGAAATGCTTGTTCTACGCCCGGACCCCGATGTCCCACTCTGCAGATCTTCTGCCCGGGAACAGGATTTCAGTCGCCAATTCCATCAATCCAGAAGGCAACAGCCTGGAGATTTACGACGTGGCGAAGCCTGATGCCTGCGTCTGGAAAGATAGTCTCTACAGCGGTCATGGAGTAGTCTGGTCGGATAAGTATCAAAAGCTGTATGCGCTTGGCTATCAAGAGCTTCGTGAATATTCCCTGAAAAGTTGGGACTCTGCTGCTCCTTCCCTTTCCCTGGAGGGGACCTTCCCGCTTCCAGGCGTCGGCGGCCATGAACTATCTCCGGCCGGGGATGATGCCTTCATTGTTACCAATCATGATGGTGCCTACCTGTTCGATATCCCTTCCAAGGCTTTCACCCCATTCGGGCCGCTTGAGGGAATGAAGAACGTAAAGTCCCTGAATTACGATCCGGCATCAGGCCGGATAGCATACACTGTGGCCGAAACCCGCTGGTGGACCAGTCATGTCTACATGAAGTCTCCGGACAAGGTCCTTTCTTTCGATCCTGCCTGGAGGCTCTACAAGGTAAGGGTGCTCCCTGAGTTGCCCTTCACTCCCGAGCCTGGTCCCTCAGTGCGCTCGGAAGGTACGAACCTCAGGATATTCGACGACAACATCTGGCAGTATGATTCAGGGAAGATCCCTGAAAAATGGCTGCCTCTAGGAGTCGATCCACGGGATTCGATGCGGAGCATAGGTTTTGCCAAGCTGGTCGCTGACTATAAGCCTGACATCGTGGCTCTGCAGGAGTATTCCTCCCACATGGACGGTTATCTGGCTCCGAAGCTTGATGAACTTGGATTTGCCAATGCATGCGAAGAGGACGGAAGCTGGAACTTCACCCCTGTTTTCTATGACAGCACTGCAGTCGAACTCCTGAAAGTCAGATACAACCTCTACACTCCTCCGCAGTTCAGCAATTCAGGTACTAAATCCTTCACTTCCGCAGTCTTCCGTCACCAGGGGACCGGGAAGGTTTTTGCCGTACTCAACACACATCTATGGTGGAAGCCGGAGGAGAACCAGCCCGGCAGTACCATGGCCCGCGCCTCCCAGATCCGTCTTATGATGGCGGAGGCAGAGATAATCAAGGCTGAATATGACTGCACGGTCTTCCTTATGGGAGACATGAACTGTGAGGAGGATTCGATTCCGATACAACAGCTGATAAATGAGGGATATGTCCCTTGCTACAAAGCCGCTACCGTGTTCGGAGACAACCACAACGGGCACCATGAGTGTTCGCCTTCCGGTTTTTCGGAAAAAAGTAACCGCAAGGGGCCAGACCGTGCCACCGGCGCACTGGACCATTTCTTCATCCATAATGCTCCCGTTGGCACTGAAGTACTCGAATACCGTTGCATAATGGATGAGTACACACTCCCTCTTACCGACCACTATCCTAACTATGTTGATGTAAGATTATGAGAAGGCTTTTCCTGATCCTGGCACTTGCCTTTCCGGTGTTCCTGACAGCAAGACCGGCCGGCTGTCCTACAGGTCTCATGACCGACCTTGTCGAACACACTGAATCCGTCTGGTCAAATGGTTTCCTGACGGACCTGCAGCTTTCCGACCTTCCCAAGTCACTTGGCTCATTCCAGACCGTCGAGATCCGCTCCCTGCATCCTTCGTTCAGCTGGATCGTACCCGGGCGTTACCCAGCACGCCAGACAGCCAGGCAGATAGTTCTGTGCGGTATACCTTCCGGAGAGGTGATCTGGGACAGTGGTTGGGTCGGTGACAACCGTTCTACGGCCGTCCGCTACGAGGGGAAAGCCCTCGAACCCAATAAGATATATTCGTGGAAGGTAAGGGTGAAGACGGACTCTGACGGCGAGAGCGAGTGGTCTGCGGCCAGGTTTTTCAAGACTGCCGGGGAGTTGTCTGAATATGCTACTCCTTCCTATCCTCTTGTCAAGGAGGAGCAAGGTCCGGTTTTGCAGGCTTCTCTTACGGATGGTTCGGTGCTCTATGATTTCGGAAGGGATGCTTTCGGCCAGTTGAGGCTGACGCTGACTTCCCGGACCGGAGGGGACACTGTAAGGGTCCATCTTGGCGAGCGTGTCAAGGACGGCAGGGTGCTTCGCAATCCTACCACTACAGTCCGTTACCAGCTCCATGAGATAGCTTTGAAAAAGGGCACCCACACCTATAAGGTCGTGATTCCTCCGGACAAAAGGAGCACCGGCCCGGCTGCCGTCAAGATGCCTGAATATATCGGAGAGGTCCTGCCTTTCCGTTACTGCGAGGTCGAGGGATCACAGGCTGTTAAATCCATTTCCCGTGAGGCTGTAAGTTATCCTTTTGACATGGAAGCGGCATCTTTCAATTGCAGCGACCAGACCCTGGACCAGATCTGGGACCTCTGCCGTTATTCTGTAAAGGCCACTTCATTCACAGGCCTTTTCGTCGATGGCGACCGTGAAAGGATTCCATACGAGGCTGATGCCCTGATCAGCCAGCTCTGCCACTATGCGGCAGACAGGGAGTACACACTTTCCCGCAGGACGATTGAATATCTTCTCGACTATCCCACATGGCCGACCGAATGGATCCTCCAGGCAGTCCTGATGGCCTGGAACGACTATTTTTTTACAGGAGACAAGCGGCTGCTTGAGCAGCAGTACGGGATACTGAGTGCTCACTGCATGGAAACTCTCATCCAAAAGAACGGCCTGATCAGCACGACTCTCGTGCCTCAGGAGGGATCCTTCCTCGAATCCATCCGTCGCAAGGAGAAGATCCGCGACATCGTGGACTGGCCGCATTCCGGATCCCTTGGACTTGCCCCAGGTTACGGTGGAGAAGATGACGGCTTCGAGTACACAGACTACAATGCAGTTGTGAACGCTTATGCATTCAGGGCATTGACCCTGATGGGCCGGATTGCTTCCGAGCTGCAGAAGAGTGGGGATGCGGAAGAGTTGTCAGGGACGGCAACCCGGATGAAGACGGCCTTCCAGAAGAACTTCTTCGACAGGAAGAATAAATGCTATGTTGACGGTATAGGGACAAGACATGCTTCACTTCACACCAACATGTTCGCCCTGCTTTTCGGTCTGGTGCCGGAAAAGTACCGGGAAAAGGTCACGAAGTTTATCATTTCGCGTGGCATGGCCTGCAGCGTCTATGGGTCCCAATTCCTGTTGGAAGCCTTGTACGATGGGGATGGTGCCCAGGTCGCCCTGGACCTGATGACAGATGATTCTCTCAGAAGCTGGTACAACATGATCCGTTGCGGGTCTACCATAACTCTCGAGGCATGGGATGACTCTTTCAAACCCAACCAGGATTGGAACCATCTTTGGGGCGCTGCTCCAGGCAACATAATTCCTTTCAAGCTGATGGGAGTCGAACCTCTTGAGCCTGGTTTCTCCAAGGTCAGGATCCGTCCCCAACCTGGCAATCTCGAGCATGCCGAGATGTCCCTTCCTACGATCCGGGGAACCATAAAGATGAAAATAGAGAACACGCCGCAGCGTCGCAGCGTGTCCCTTGAACTACCAGCCAACATGGAGGCCGAAATCGTCCTTCCGGATGGCTTCGGACTTGATTCCTAGAAGGAGAATTTATAACCTATTCCCAGCCAGCCCTTGAAGGTGCGGTCGTAGGTGAGAGACTTGAGTTTCGTGCCTTCGGCATTAGTGTCGATGTTCTTGTCGTAGCAATAGTCTCCTAGCAGGTAGAAGTCGATTGAATTGCGCTTGTCCAGTTTCCAGTCGACTCCCAGGGATCCCCTGACCCTGTTGAGATAGGCATCATTGTAACCCTCGAACGAGTAGTCCGAGTAAGACTGGTTCGCGGTGTTCCATGTCGCTGAACAGGCTGGGTCGTTCAGGACGTTGCGGAATTCGATGTACCCGTAAGGAGTAAGGGCTGAAGACGCTTTGTAAGACACCTTCAGGCGGCTTTTGAGCGTCAGTGAGTTGGGGTTGCTCTGGTATGGGTTTCCTACTTCCCTGTGTGTGTACTGCAGCCTTTCCTTGACGGAGAATCTCCAGTTCCCGGAGTTGAATCCGACGCTGGCATCCCCGTAGAAACGGTGGCGAGGCTTCCAGATGTCGGAGGAATTCTTGTTGTTTATGAATAGATAGCCTGCTCCTATCTTGAAATTGGGGGAGATCTTGTAGGTCAGCCCCGTCCCTGCCTGGTACCGTCCGAGGTCGGTGAAGTTGTCACTGGTCCTGATTTCACCTTCGGCGAACCAGTGGAATCCCTTGGAGATCTTCTTGTCAAGCGTAGCTGAGAGGCGAGAACCAAAATCGGTCTCCATGTCGTTTGCCGTGCCCTGTGCGTTAGCCAGGGCCGGGATGGCTGCAAGCAGTATGCAGGCCAGTGTCATTCTCTTTTTCATGGCTTACTGTTCTACGAAATCCTTTGCCTTCACGAGATTGTCGATCGTGGCATTTTCGCCTTTCCCGAGCGTGTAGTAAACCTTGATGAAGGCGGCGTCCTTGAGGAAATCCACATGGCCGATCTCGAGGTTGTCGACCTTGATCCCGATGCGTTTCTCCAGGTCGGCGATCAGCTCCGCCCTTCTTTCGGGTACGATGAGTTCGATCCTGTCGTAAAGTACCAGCTTTGTGGATGTGTGTTTGAGCAGTCTTTCGCTTTCGAGCACCCAGATCAGGCAGATTACCAGGGCGTTGGCAATAAGCATGACGGCAACCGTCCATGCAGAAAGAACGTAATGAGGGTTGGATGAGGCTGCGCCTGTGAGCTTGTAGACGGGGGCCAGGCCGTTCATGGCTGCAAGTGCTATGATCACGAAGAGGTAGGTCATCTCCCTGATCGGCACTGTCTCGGTGCGGTAGCGGATGACCCCGAAGATCGCGAAGAGGCCAAGGGTCAGGCCGACACCGACTTCCACATTGCCCATAATGTAGAGGAGCATCAGCATGGCTGAAGAGAACACCATAAAGGTAAAGTAGTAGTCACGCCTCCGGCTCTTGCGGTAGTAGAAGAACTGGATCAGGATCCAGCACACCATAAGGTTCAGGAAGAAACGTATGGCCAGTTCGGTGATGCTCTGGCCGGTGGCCATCATGGCATCCGTGATGGTCTGGACGTCCAGGAGGTCTTCATCAGCTAGGGTGTAGTCACCCAGGTCTTGCATTGTAATCATGATTGAACTATTATCTTCTTTTTAATTGTCTTTTCTATTGTCCGGACTTTCTCCTTGAAGCGTCCGCTTTTGACTTCCGGTTCCGTGAGGGTGACCCCGATGCAGTATTTGCTGATCCTGACGGGCTTCACCCTATGGTCCAGGAGGATTCCCTTCATCCTGCTCGAAGCCCTTCCATCCTGCTTCAATTCTATGACCACGGCGTCTTGGAGCGACACTTTGCTATTGTTGCGGAAATTGCTGAATTCCAGGCAAGTGTCAATTGTGAGCCTTTCCGTTTTCTCGGGATTGACAAGGGTTATCCTTCGGAAATCAGTGGAGAGTTCAGGGGAGATGCCATCGGCAGTGAAGTCCGAATGGCTTTCCAGGTAAGCTGTCGCAGTTTCATCACTTGCGAATCCTTCCATCTCGTCCAGCGGGATCCTGATGCGTTTTTTCTTCGTACGACCCGTGTTGTTCTTCCTCTTTATTTCAAGGTAGGCATCACCAGAGTTGACATAGACCCTTGTACGGACTTTCTGCCTGGTGAGGCGCTTGTTGTGATGGTCGGAGAACATCTTGAGTCCCGGGGTGTCGTAGTAGACGGAATGGTAGGGACTTACCATTGTCCCGCCGGTGACCAGGGCACGATAGCCGGATTCTGCGGCATCCGAAAGTACCTGGGCAAGGGTAGCCTCGTCAGTCAGGTACTTCGTGTCGATGCGGTTCATCAGTTTGATGGAGTCCATCTCCTCGAGGGTTATCGGTCGGAAGGACTCCACCGCTTCGTCAATCGTTATGTGCCGGGTCTCAGGCATCTTCGGAAATATATTCGTAGATCTTTGTTGATGTCAGTTTGCCTTTCGGGTCGTAGGTGTACTGGATTATCTTCCGTCCGAACTCATTGAATTCGAATTTCTTGAAATTTACGAGACGGTTGTTCTCGTTGTAGAGCAGTTCGAGGCTGACCTTGCCGTCGGAACCATATTCAAAACGCTTGCGCCACTTCTGCTTTCCGAAAGAATCGTATTCCGTCTCCTCTATCTTCCTGCCCTCCGGGGAGAAGATGGTGGTATGGTCAAGTGTCCTGGCTCCCTTTGCGCTGGTGTTCCATTCCTTGATCACAAGGTTCTTCTTGTTGATCTTCTGGTCGCTGTTGTTCTGGGCGATTGCGGGAAAGCATGCCAGGAGCGCCATTGCGAAGAATATAATATGCTTTTTCATATTCATCGGGTTTAATGATCCTTACCATCTTGCACCGGGGCCGCCTTGACCTCCAGGTCCTCCGTTTCCTCCGGAATAGGTGCCAAGGGTGGCAGTAGAGCCTCCGGAAACAGCAGGCTTCTCGATCCAGTAACCCTGGAGATGGCTGGTGCCTCCGTTGATGTTTATCCCTTTCATCGCCGATGCCAGGGACGGGGCAGAGACTACCATTGAAGACACGTTAGGAGCCTTGAACACGGCAAGGATGTTTCCTGACTTGTCCTTAAGGCAGTTGTAGCCGCCGGATGTGACACCCATGGTGTAGCATGCCTGAGCCAGTGACGCTCCGCTTTCAAGGCCTCCGTAGGCGACAACCGTTGCTCCGCTGTTAATGTAGAGCTTGTGGCCTCCCTCGGTGTTGGCATCGATGGCGACTTCGGGCGAACCCTTGGTGGTCACCGCGTAGACATATCCTCCGTTTATCTTGAGATTGCTGTTACAGTCGATCGCATCATTCTGGGTTGAGATCGCACAGACATAGCCGTTGTTGATGTTCATCTCTCCCTGGGAGTTGATGGCATCGTCTGCGCTTGAATAGACGTAGGTGTCTCCTCCGGTAAAGGTGAGCTTGCCTTTCACCTCGAAGCCTTCGCTCTTTGAGACCTTGACCACAATGGATCCTCCACTGACGTTCATGTTGCCGGCACAGCTGTAGGTGACGTATCTTCCGCTTCCTGAAACCGCTTCCTTGTAGCCAATCTTTATTCCCTTGGAAGACACGTCGTTGGATTCGCTTCCTGTGGTGGTTATGGTGAGATTTCCGCCGGAGATGTAGCTGTCGGAGAGGGTATGGTTGGTTGCGTCATAGTCGTAACTTCCTGCGCTGATACCCTTTCCTCCATTGCCGCTGTTTGTGATTGTGACAGTTCCTCCGGTCATGCCGAAGTAATTGTCCGCCTTGATGCCGGCAGATCCCTTGTACTCCTGGTCGTCGGAATCGTAGGCGACTCCGCCGCTCACGTCGATAGTGGTATTTCCTCCTTCCACGAGCACATAGTCATCGGAACCGATGCCTTTCTTCATGGCAGCGGAGGTGTTTATTCCAAGGGTTCCTGAAGAGATCTGGACATATTCCTTTCCACGCAATCCATGACCGGCCGAGCTGCCGGATGTTACCTTTATGGTCGGGCTGGACATGAGCCGTACGTAGTCGTCGGAGACGATTCCGGACTTGCCTTGCTTGTTCTGGGCCTTGACGGTAAGGGATCCTGAGCCGCTGAACACGAGTTGGCCTTCACCGAAGAAGACGGCCTTCATGTCTTCTTCATCAGATGTCGAATAGGATGCCGAGGATCCGTCGGACAGGGTGTTGCTGCCTTCTACAAGTACGAAGGTCCTCTTCCCGCTCTGGACGTTGATCGCCGCACCGTTGGGATTGGTGATCGAAACTCCGTTGAGAATGATCGCCTGTTTCCTCGAACTGTAGAGCTTGAAGAAGCCGTTTGTGGTCGTGCCTGTCAGTACGTAGACGATGGCTTCCTCACCGGTGTTGTTGACGGTGACCTGGCCTCCTCTGACTTTCACGAAGCCTTCATCGTCGCCGGAGACGCTGGCGTTTCCTTCCGATGAATATGTGATCGTAATCTTTCGGGTGAAGGAAGAATTGAATATGTCATCCTGCGAGGAGGTGTCTCCCGTCGAACTGAAGGTGAAAGTACCTTCCCCGTCATCTCCTTCGGGGACGCTGCCCTGGGTGGGCTCACTGTCCTCCTCTTCCTGGCCGTCACTTGCAGAATCTGCGGCTGAGACTTTCAGGCTGTAGGATACGCTGGCATCCTCGTAGGTTCCGTCTTCGTCGGACGAAGCGGTAATTATTGCGGTTCCAGATGCTATCAGGCTCACTGAGCCGCTCGAGGAGATTGTGGCTACTCCCGTGTTCGATGATGAATATTTTACGTTGACCCCGTATTTGTTGGTAAGGGTCGGGAAAGAATTCTCTGATCCCATCTGCGCTTCACATGAAGAAGAGCTCCATGCCAGTTCGGGATCGATAAGTGTTGACTTCTTACTGCCACCGCTGTACTCTGATTCATCCAGAGTGATCAGGTCTCCTGCGCAGCTCAGGACCAATGCGGCCAGAGGGATTATCATCCATGTTTTGCCAAATGATCTCATCGCGAGTGCATTTTAGGGGGTTAATGGTCTTTCCCGAAATCAAATTTTGTGCGCTTACCATTCCTCAAATCGCTATTCTCGACCAACGCCCAGTTTCAATAGACGAAATCCCAAATAAAAAGAGCGACTGATAAATGAATATCAGTCGCTCTTCAAAAGCTATGTAGGATGATCCTAGAGTTCGTTCATCTCTGCCTCGTACTCGTCCTTGCGGCCGACCAGGATGTCCTGGAACTCCTTCTGACCGGTACCGGCCGGAATGAGATGACCGCAGATGACGTTCTCCTTAAGGCCTTCGAGGTAGTCCACGCGAGCCCTGATCGCAGCCTCGCTGAGCACCTTGGTGGTCTCCTGGAAGGAAGCCGCGGAGATGAAGCTGTTGGTGCGTAGAGCAGCCCTGGTGATACCCTGGAGCACGAGCTTGGCCGTAGCGGGTTTCGCATCGCGGACCACCATCATCTTCAAGCCCTGACGGTCAAGTGAAGAATTCTCGTTCCTCATGTCGCGGGCATCAATGATGTCGCCCTGCATGAACTTCTGGCTGTCACCTGCATCGAGGATGTAGGACTTGCCGAAGATCCTGTCGTTGGCATCCATGAAATCCCATTTGTCCACGAGCTCCTCATTGAGGAATTCGGTGTCACCGGGATCGGTTATCTGGACCTTGCGCATCATCTGGCGGACGATGATCTCGAAGTGCTTGTCGTTGATCTTCACACCCTGGAGACGGTAGACGGCCTGGACTTCGTTGACGATGTAGTCCTGAGCCTTGACCGGTCCGAGGATGTTGAGAATGTCGGTAGGAGAGATTCCGCCGTCGGACAGCTTGGTGCCGGCCTTGACGTAGTCATTCTCCTGGACAAGGATCTGCTTGGTCGTGGGCACGAGATAGTGCTTCTCGTTACCTGCCTTGTTCTTGACGATGATCTCGCGGTTACCCCTCTTGACCTTGCCCATGAGCACTTCTCCGTTGATCTCGGAGAGGATAGCAGGGGCGGAAGGAGTCCTGGCCTCGAAGAGTTCAGTGACCCTCGGGAGACCTCCCGTGATATCGCTGGACTTACCGATGGCGCGAGGGATCTTGATGATCACATCACCGACACCCACAGTGTCACCATTGTTCGGGATGATGTGGGCACCCACCGGCAGGTTGTACTGCCTGACCTGGTTGCCTTCCTCGTCGACGATGATGATTGACGGGTTGCGGGTCTTGTCCTTTGCTTCGATGATGACCTTGTCCTTGTTGACAGCGAACTCGTCGGAGATCTCCTCACGGTAGGTAACACCTTCGATGAGGTTGTCGTACTGGACCCTACCGGCGTTCTCGACGATGGTCGTAGCGTTGTACGGATCCCATTCGCAGAGGAGGTCGCCCTTCTTGATCTTGTCGCCATCCTTGAAGTAGAGCCTTGAACCGTAGGGCACGTCATAGTGGGAATAGGTGATACCTGTGTTCTCGTCTATGATGCTGACCTCGGTCATACGGCTGACCACGATTTCCTGGACTGAGCCGTCTTCATCGGTCTTCTGGATAGTCCTGAGCTCCTCGAACACGAGCTTACCGTCGTACTTGGACTCGATTGAAGAATCGGCTGCAGTGCTGGATGCGGTACCACCGACGTGGAAGGTACGGAGCGTAAGCTGTGTACCAGGCTCACCGATGGACTGTGCGGCGATGACACCGACGACCTCTCCCTTCTCAACCATGCGGCTGGTAGCGAGGTTACGGCCGTAGCACTTGGCGCAGACTCCGTGACGGGACTCGCAAGTGAGGACGGAACGGATCTCGACCTGCTCGATAGGGAGGGAATCAATCAGGTTGGCAGTGTCCTCGCGGATCTCTTCGCCGGCCTTGATGATGAGTTCTCCTGTGAGAGGGTTGAATATATCGTGAACGGAAGTACGACCGAGAATCCTCTCTCCGAGTGACTCGACGATCTCGTCCTTGTTCTTGATTGCAGTGGCGATAAGGCCCCTGAGTGTGCCGCAGTCCTCTTCCGTGATGATGACGTCGTGGGAGACGTCGACCAGACGGCGGGTGAGGTAACCTGCGTCAGCAGTCTTGAGAGCGGTATCGGCCAGACCCTTACGGGCACCGTGGGTCGAGATGAAATACTCGAGCACTGTCATTCCTTCCTTAAGGTTGGAGATGATAGGGTTCTCGATGATCTCGGCTCCTGAAGCACCGGACTTCTGCGGCTTTGCCATAAGGCCACGCATGCCGCAAAGCTGCTTGATCTGCTGTGTTGAACCACGGGCTCCGGAATCCAGCATCATGTAGACCGGGTTGAAGCCCTGCTGGTCTGCGGAGATCTGCTTCTCGACGATTCCGGTGAGTCGGTTGTCTATTGAAGTCCAGAGGTCGATGACCTTGTTGTAGCGCTCGTTGTTGGTGATGAAGCCCATCGCATAATTGTTCTTGACTTCCTCGACCTGCTTGTAGCCCTGCTCGATGAGTTCTGACTTCTCGATAGGGATGATGACATCTCCGAGGTTGAAGGAGATACCAGCCCTGAATGCCTGGTCATAACCAAGGTTCTTGATGTCGTCAAGGAACTGAGCGGTGCGGGTGACACCGGTGCACTTGATGACCTCGGTGATGATCTTGCGGAGGGACTTCTTTCCGAGTACCTCATTGACATAGGGCACCTCTTCGGGAACGTACTGGTTGACGATGATGCGTCCTGCAGTGGTCTGGACGATATGCTCGCCCTTTGAGGCATCCTGCTTGTCCACAGGGAGTCTCACACCGATCTTGGCATGCATGTCAATTGCCTTCTCGTCATAGGCGACGATCACTTCCTCGGGTCCGTAGAAGGTCATTCCCTCGCCCTTGGCGCCGGGACGGATCTTCGTGATGTAGTACAGACCAAGCACCATGTCCTGTGAAGGAACGGTGATAGGGGTACCGTTGGCCGGGTTGAGGATGTTCTGGCTACCGAGCATGAGCAGCTGGGCCTCCATGATGGCAGCGTTGCCAAGAGGGAGGTGGACAGCCATCTGGTCACCGTCGAAGTCGGCGTTGAAAGCCGTACATGCGAGCGGGTGAAGCTGGATGGCCTTTCCTTCGATCATCCTGGGCTGGAATGCCTGGATACCAAGCCTGTGGAGGGTAGGAGCACGGTTCAGGAGGACCGGATGGCCCTTCATCACGTTCTCAAGGATGTCCCAGATGACGGGATCCTTCCTGTCCACTATCTTCTTTGCGGACTTGACAGTCTTGACGATTCCTCTTTCGATGAGCTTGCGGATGATGAACGGCTTGTAGAGCTCGGCTGCCATGAACTTAGGCAGACCGCACTCATGCATGTTCAGTTCCGGACCTACGACGATAACCGAACGTGCGGAGTAGTCCACACGCTTACCGAGGAGGTTCTGGCGGAAGCGTCCCTGCTTGCCCTTAAGAGAGTCGGAAAGGGACTTGAGTGCCCTGTTGGACTCGCTCTTGACAGCGCTGGACTTCTTCGAGTTGTCGAACAGTGAGTCGACAGCTTCCTGGAGCATACGCTTCTCATTGCGGAGAATGACCTCGGGAGCCTTGATCTCGATGAGCTTCTTCAGACGGTTGTTCCTGATGATGACCCTTCTGTAAAGGTCGTTGAGGTCGGTCGTAGCGAAACGGCCTCCATCGAGCGGAACGAGAGGACGGAGATCCGGCGGAATGACGGGGATGACCTTCATGATCATCCATTCCGGGCGGTTGACGTCCTTGGACTCCAGGAACCACTTGACGACGCTCAGTCTCTTGAGCATTTCGGTCTTCCTCTGCTGGGAGGTTTCGGTGAGCATGCTCTGGCGGAGCTGCTTGGAGAGCTCCACTACGTCGGTCTCCTTGAGAAGGTCGTAGATACCCTCGGCACCCATCTTTGCGACGAACTTGTTGGGATCGCCGTCAGGAAGGTTGTCGTTGTCAGGGATCCTGGCGAGTACGTCGAGATATTCATCCTCGGAGAGGAGCTCCATCTTTTCGACACCGCTTGCACCAGGGTTGACGACTATGTATTTCTCATAGTAGATGACGGATTCGAGCTTCTTGGACGGGAGTCCCAGAAGGGCGGAAATCTTGTTGGGAGCTGACTTGAAGTACCAGATGTGTGCCACGGGGACGGTGAGGGCGATGTGGCCCATCCTTTCCCTGCGGACTTTCTTCTCAGTGACTTCGACACCGCACCTGTCGCAGACGATTCCGCGGTAACGGATCCTCTTGTACTTTCCGCAATAGCACTCGTAGTCCTTTGTGGGACCGAAGATCTTCTCGCAGAAGAGACCATCCCTTTCAGGCTTGTAAGTCCTGTAGTTGACGGTTTCCGGCTTCAGGACCTCACCGCAAGACCTTGCGGAAATGTCCTCGGGTGAAGCCAGCGAGATGCTTATCCTCGAGAAATTGCTTTTGACCTTGTTTTCCTTTGTATTGAAAGTAGGCATATTCTTGAATCGGGTTTCCAGTGATTAATCCAAACTGACCTTGAGACCAAGTCCGCGGAGCTCGTGGAGCAGCACGTTGAGAGACTCGGGAATGCCGGGGGTCGGCATCGGGTCGCCCTTGACGATTGCCTCATAAGTCTTTGAACGTCCGGTCACGTCGTCAGACTTGACCGTGAGGATCTCCTGAAGGGCGTTGGCGGCGCCGAAGGCCTCCAGTGCCCAGACCTCCATCTCTCCAAACCTCTGGCCTCCGAACTGTGCCTTACCGCCGAGAGGCTGCTGGGTGATGAGTGAATATGGTCCTATGGAACGTGCGTGCATCTTGTCATCGACCATGTGACCGAGCTTGATCATGTAGATCACGCCGACGGTTGCAGGCTGGTCGAACCAGTCTCCGGTACCACCGTCACGCAGGCGGGTTTTGCCGTAGCGAGGCACGCCGGCCTTGTCGGTGTAGGCGCAGATCTCATCGATGTCGGCACCGTCGAAGATAGGGGTGCTGAACTTGAGGCCGAGCCTTGATCCCGCCCAACCGAGGACGGTCTCGTAGATCTGGCCGAGGTTCATACGTGAAGGCACGCCGAGAGGGTTCAGGACGATGTCCACAGGAGTTCCGTCCTCGAGGAAAGGCATGTCTTCCTGACGGACGATCTTGGCCACGATACCCTTGTTACCATGGCGTCCGGCCATCTTGTCACCGACGGTGATCTTCCTCTTCTTGGCGATGTAGACCTTGGCGAGCTGCATGACTCCGTTAGGGAGTTCGTCACCCACCTTGACCTTGTCCATCTGCCTCTTGCACTCTGCCTCAGACACTTTGTAGGTGATGCAGTAGTTGTTGATGAGGTCCTGGATCATCGCGTTGGTGTTCTTGTCGGATGTCCACTTGCTGGAATTGATGTTCTGGAAGTCGATGCCCTTGAGCTTATCTGCGGTGATTTCCTTCCCCTTGGGGATGATCTCGACTCCGTAGAGGTCGCTGATACCGGCGCTCTTCTTTCCGTTGGTGAGGAACTCGAGCCTTCCGATGAAGTCGGCATAGAGTTTCTCAGCCTTCTTGTTGAAGTCTTCCTGGAGAACTTCAAGACGGGTCTTCTGATCGGACTTTGCAGACCTTCTGTTGCCTTCCTTGGATGCCTTTGCGTAGAGGGCTGTCTTGATGACTGTACCGCTCAGTGAAGGATTGGCCTTGAGGGAAGCATCCTTGACATCACCGGCCTTGTCACCGAAGATGGCTTTGAGGAGCTTTTCTTCCGGAGAAGGATCGCTCTCGCCCTTAGGGGTGATCTTACCGATCATGATGTCACCGGGCTCGACATGGGCACCGATGCGGATGATACCCTGCTTGTCAAGGTCCTTGGTCGCATCTTCACTCACGTTGGGGATGTCGGAAGTGAGTTCCTCCATTCCGCGCTTGGTGTCACGGACCTCTGTGAGGTACTCGTCGACATGGACGGAAGTGAGGATGTCCCACTTGACCATCTCCTCGGATAGAACGATAGCGTCCTCATAGTTGTAACCCTTCCAAGGCATGAATGCGACCTTGAGGTTGCGGCCGAGTGCGAGTTCGCCGTTCTGGGTTGCATAGCCTTCGGTGAGAACCTGTCCAGCCTCCACCTTGTCACCCTTGCGGACGATAGGCTTGAGGGTCACGACTGTGCTCTGGTTGGTCCTCCTGTAGATAGGAAGAGTGTAGACAGTCTCTTCAGGTGCGAAGGAAACGAATCTTTCATCGTTGGTCCTATCGTACTTGATGCGGATCTCCTTTGCATCGACGTAGGTGACTTCACCCTTGCGCTCGGCGATGAACTGAGTCCTGGAGTCAAGGCAGACCCTCTCCTCAAGACCGGTTCCCACGATAGGGGATTCGGGCGAAAGAAGCGGAACGGCCTGACGCATCATGTTCGCTCCCATGAGGGCGCGGTGGGCATCGTCATGCTCGAGGAAAGGAATGAGGGAGGCAGCGACCGAAGCCATCTGGTTCGGAGCCACGTCCATGTAGTCCACCTGCTCCTTTGAAACGACCGGGAAGTCGGCCTCAAGGCGGCACTGGATCCTGTCGTCGGTAATGTTACCGTTGTTGTCCATATTGACCTTGGCGAGGGAGACGAGCTTGTTCTCCTCTTCCTCGGCGGTCATGTAGTGCCATCCCTTTGCGCTCAGGTCAACCTTGCCCTCATGGACCTCACGGTAGGGGGTCTCGATGAAACCGAGCTGGTTGATCCTTGCATAGACGCAGAGGGAAGAGATAAGACCGATGTTCGGACCTTCAGGGGACTCGATAGGGCAGAGACGGCCATAATGCGTGTAGTGAACGTCTCGTACCTCGAATCCAGCCCTGTCCCTGGAGAGACCTCCGGGGCCGAGAGCGGAAAGACGCCTCTTATGGGTGATCTCAGCCAGAGGGTTGGTCTGGTCCATGAACTGACTCAACTGGCTGGTGCCGAAGAATGAGTTGATCACGGAAGAGAGAGTCTTGGCGTTGATCAGGTCGATAGGATTGAACTGCTCGCTGTCGCGAACGTTCATCCTTTCGCGGATGGTCCTGGCCATCCTGGAGAGGCCCACGCTGAACTGGTTCGCAAGTTGTTCACCGACAGTACGTACACGCCTGTTGCTCAGGTGGTCGATGTCGTCTACAGTAGCCTTTGAGTTGATCAGCTGGATGAGATACTTGATGATCTCGATGATGTCGTTGTTGGTGAGCACCCTGACCTCGGGATCTGTACCGAGCCCGAGCTTCTTGTTGAGGCGGAACCTTCCGACTATTCCGAGGTCATACCTCTTCTCTGAGAAGAAGAGCTTGTCGATGACATCCCTTGCAGTAGCCTCATCCGGCGGTTCCGAATTGCGGAGCTGTTTGTAGATGTAGTTGACAGCCTCGATTTCGGTGTTGGTAGGGTCCTTCTGGAGGGTGTTGTAGATGATGGCATATTCATTGGAATTAGCCTCATCCTTCTGAAGGAAAATGGTCTTGACTTCAGTGTCGCCTATCCTGGCGATAGTGTCGTCGTCGAGGACCTCGCCTCTCTCTACGATGGCGATCGTCCTTTCGATGGGGATGACCTCACCGGTGTCCTCATCTTCGAAGTCTTCTGTCCAGGTCTTCAGGACCTTGGCTGCAAACTTCCTTCCCTTATTGGCTTCGAGGCTTTCTGGAGTGGCCTCGATTTCGTCTGCCAGGCCGAAGATGTCGATGATGTCTTTGTCTGAATTGTAGCCGATCGCACGCAGCAGGGTTGTCACAGGCAACTTCTTCTTGCGGTCGATGTAGGCGTACATGACATTGTTGATGTCCGTTGCGAATTCAATCCAGGAACCTTTGAAGGGGATGATCCTGGCTGAATAGAGCTTTGTTCCGTTCGCGTGCATGCTCTGGTCGAAGAACACTCCGGGGGAGCGGTGCAGCTGCGAGACGATAATTCTTTCTGATCCGTTGATGACGAATGTACCGGCGGGGGTCATGTAAGGAATGTTGCCGAGGTACACGTCCTGGACTCTCGTATCAAAGTCCTCATGCTCCGGATCTGTGCATGAAAGGCGGAGTTTTGCCTTCAGAGGAACATTGTAGGTAAGTCCTCTTTCAAGACACTCTTCAATCGAATACTGCGGGGGATCAATGAAATAGTCGATGAACTCGAGCTTGTAGTTGTTCCTCGTGTCTTCGATCGGGAATATCTCCTGGAACACCTGGAAGAGGCCTTCGTTCTTCCTGTTCTCAGGTGTCGTTTCCAGCTGGAAGAAATCCTTGAAAGATTTCAACTGAACTTCCAGAAGGTCAGGATATTCCAGAATCTTGGATGTAGCGAATACAATTCGCTTGTTGTTAGTCTTTTTTGACATGTTCTGCCTTTAGAGGAAATGGAGAAAAACTAAATACGACAAAAAGGTTTAGAGCCCACTAGGCTCTAAACCTGATGATAATCCCGCAAGGGGAAGCTGGTTTATTTAACCTCAACTTCGGCGCCTGCCTCTTCGAGGGCAGCCTTCAGTTGCTCAGCTTCTGCCTTGGAGACCTTCTCCTTCACCTTGGCAGGGGCTCCGTCAACAAGGTCCTTGGCTTCCTTCAGTCCGAGACCGAGGGCTTCCTTGACGGCCTTGATGACCTGCAGCTTCGCCTGGCCGGCGGAGGTGAGGACAACGTCGAATTCGGTCTGCTCGGCGGGAGCTGCCTCAGCGGCTGCTGCGGGGCCGGCAACTGCTACTGCAGCTGCTGCAGGCTCGATACCATACTCTTCCTTGAGAACCTTTGCGAGTTCCTGAACGTCTTTTACAGAAAGGTTAACCAACTCTTCTGCAAGTGCTTTTACATCTGCCATAATTGATAATTTTTGAATTGTTTATTGTTATTATTTTTCTTCTTTTTCCGAGAGAGTCTTGACGAGACCGGCGATTGTCTGTCCACCACCATTCTGGAGAGCGGAGATGACATTGCGCATAGGAGCCTGGAGGAGGGAGATGATGTCTCCAATGAGCTCTTCCTTGGACTTGATTGCGCAGAGTTCGTCGAGCTTGTCGGCTCCGATGAAAGCGCACTCCTGGACGTAGGCACCCTTGAGTTCGGGTTTGCCACCGAGATCCTTCTGAAGCTTCTTGATGAGCTTTGCAGGACCGTTGGGAGACTCGCTGTACATAATGGCCGTATTGCCTTCGAGGACGGGGATGATGTTCTTCATCTCTTCGTTGTCAAGGCCCTTGATGACGTGAGCGAACAGGGTGTTCTTCACGACACTGAGCTTGATGCCCTCGTCGAAGCAGGCGCGGCGGAGAGTAACTGTCTGTCCGGCATTCAGTCCCTCGATGTTAGCGAGGTAGAAGTTGGGATACTGCTGGAGCTGCGCCGAGATGCTTTCAATAATCTGAGACTTGAGTTCTTTTTTCATGACTTGAATGCTTTTTATTCAGCGCTTCCGCTAATGAATGCCTTAGTATCTATCTTAAGTGCAGGGCTCATGGTGGTGCAAAGGGTAGCACCCTTCATGTAAGTACCCTTGAGAGCCTGGGGCTTCAGTTTGAGGACCTCGTTCAGGAATGCAGTTGCGTTCTCGCAGATCTGCTGGGGAGTGAACGATACCTTGCCGATGGCTGCGTGGATGATTCCGGTCTTGTCGACCTTGAAGTCGATCTTTCCGGCCTTCACGTCCTTGACAGCGTTTGCGATGTCCATCGTAACTGTTCCGGTCTTGGGGTTAGGCATGAGGCCCCTAGGTCCGAGGATACGTCCCAGGGCACCGACCTTGGCCATGACTGAAGGAGTACAGATGATGACGTCAACGTCTGTCCAGCCGCCCTTGATCTTCTCGACATACTCGTCAAGACCGACATAGTCAGCGCCTGCTTCCTTTGCCTCGGTCTCCTTGTCGGGGGTGCAGAGTACAAGAACCCTGACCACCTTACCGGTTCCATGAGGAAGGGTGACAACGCCACGGATCATCTGGTTGGCCTTACGAGGGTCGACACCGAGGTTCGTGGTGATTTCGACGGATGCATCGAACTTGGTGTAGGTTATGTCCTTAAGCATCTCACATGCCTGGGCAAGAGGATAAAGTGTAGAGGAGTCGTACTTGGTAGCGACTGCCTTCTGGTTTTTAGTTGTTCTGCTCATGTTGCGTGTGAAATTTTAAAGGTTCTCGGGAAATTCTCCGGTGACCTTGATACCCATACTCCTTGCGGTTCCGGCGACCATTCTCATCGCGGAAGCGAGGGTGAAGGCATTGAGGTCAGGCATCTTGCCTTCGGCGATCGTCCTCACCTGGTCCCAGGTGATGGTTGCGACCTTCCTGCGGTTAGGCTCTCCTGAACCTTTCTGGAGCTTTGCGGCTTCCTTGAGGGAGATGGCCACGGGAGGCTGCTTGACTTCGAACGAGAAGGACTTGTCTGAATAGACAGTGATAACCACAGGCAGGATCTTGCCGGCGGCGGCCTGCGTCGCGGCATTGAACTGCTTGCAGAAGTCCATGATGTTCAAGCCTTTGGAACCGAGTGCCGGTCCTACCGGAGGTGCTGGATTAGCGGCTCCTGCTTTGATCTGGAGCTTGATAAATCCGGTAACTTCTTTTGCCATAATTGTTTGTTATTCTTTTGTTACTTGAGTAAAGCTGAGTTCCAGCAGGGTCTTCCTGCCGAAAATCACTACTATCACCTTGAGCTTGCTTCTGTCCTCTTCGATCGCGTCTACGGTACCGCTGAAACCGCTGAACGGCCCATCGGTGATCTTGACGGATTCTCCGATTTCGAAGTTTACCTCTGTTTCAACTGGATTGTCTACGTTCTGATCCTGATTGCCAATGATGTACTGGGCCTCCTCGTCACGAATCGGCACAGGCACCCTTTCGGTAAGTGAACCGGTAGTCCTCTTTTCAGTAAGGAATCCGGACATGCCAGGAACGTCATTGCGGATGATGAACTCAAGCTCCGGGCTGAGAGTGGCCTGAATAAGCACATAACCAGGATAAAGCAGCCTTTCGACCACTTTCCTCTTGCCATTCTTCGTCACGATCTCGCGCTTTACCGGAACCAGTACCTGCGCAACTTGATCCTGCAGTTTGAACCGCTCGATTTCTTTCTCAAGATATTCCGCGGCCTTCTTTTCCTTGCTTCCTGCTGTCCTTAAGACATACCATTTCATGTCACCCATGGTAATCGAAAAATTACAACGTGTAGATCGCTGTCATGAGATGCTCGAAAGCGAAGTCGATTACGAAGAGCACCAGAGCAAGAAGCACAGTCACGACCATGACCAGGAGAGCTGAACTCTGCAGCTTGTTCCAGGAGGGCCATGTAACCTTCTTGGTGAGTTCTACGTATGACTCTTTGCAATAGTTAATGAACTTTCTCATCTTTGCATTTAATGGACACCACAATTTGGAAGCGGATGCGGTGTCTGTTAAACAATTACCAAATCGTAACCTTTGATATTTTGCAGGGGAAGCAGGATTCGAACCCACATCGACGGTTTTGGAGACCGCTGAACTACCCTTGTTCTATTCCCCTAAATAGGTGGCGCCTGAGCGCCACCTTAATTCCAGGTAAGCCGGATTACTCGATAATCTTGATCACCTGACCTGCACCGACGGTGCGGCCGCCCTCGCGGATAGCGAACTGCTGGCCCTCGTTCATAGCGACAGGGGTGATGAGCTTAACGGTGATCTCGACGTTATCGCCAGGCATAACCATCTCCACACCCTCGGGAAGCATGATCTCACCGGTAACATCAAGTGTACGGATGAAGAACTGCGGACGATAGTGGTTGTGGAAAGGAGTGTGGCGGCCGCCTTCGTCCTTCTTCAGGACGTAGATCTGAGCCTTGAACACAGTGTGAGGAGTGATGGACTTGGGCTTGGCCACGACCTCACCTCTCTTGACTTCCTTCTTGTCGATACCACGGAGGAGGAGACCTACGTTGTCACCAGCCTCACCCTGGTCGAGGAGCTTGCGGAACATCTCGACACCAGTGACGACAGTCTGACGGGGCTCATCTGTGAAACCGACGAGCTCGACAGGGTCGCCGACGTGGATGGTACCAGCCTCGATACGACCGGTAACGACAGTACCACGACCGGTGATGGAGAAGATGTCCTCGATAGGCATGAGGAAGGGCTTGTCAACAAGACGCTCCGGAAGGGGAATGTAGCTGTCGACAGCGTCCATCAGCTCCATGACCTTGTCTTCCCAAACCTTCTCGCCGTTGAGGGCGCCAAGTGCGGAACCACGGATGATGGGGCAGTCCTCATCAAACTGGTAGAAGGCAAGGAGGTCGCGGATTTCCATCTCGACGAGGTCAAGCATTTCCTCATCGTCAACGAGGTCGACCTTGTTCATGAAGACAAGGATCTTAGGGACGTTGACCTGACGGGCGAGCAGGATGTGCTCACGGGTCTGAGGCATAGGACCATCGGTAGCAGCGACAACAAGGATAGCACCGTCCATCTGGGCTGCACCAGTAACCATGTTCTTAACGTAGTCAGCGTGGCCTGGGCAGTCTACGTGTGCATAGTGGCGGTTTGCAGTCTCGTACTCGACGTGGGCCGAGTTGATGGTGATACCGCGCTCCTTCTCTTCGGGAGCGTTGTCGATCTGGTCGAAGGTCTTGATCTTATCAGCATTACCAGCGACTCTCTCAGCGAGAACCTTGGTGATGGCGGCAGTCAAGGTGGTCTTACCGTGGTCAACATGGCCAATTGTACCGATGTTGACATGCGGTTTGGTTCTTTGGAATGTTTCTTTTGCCATAATATTATGAATTAAAGTAATTACACGCAATTTGAGCCGGTGATGGGATTTGAACTCATGACCTCATCCTTACCAAGGATGCGCTCTACCCCTGAGCTACACCGGCTTTTATTTGCTGGAGCGGAAGACGAGGTTCGAACTCGCGACCCTCAGCTTGGAAGGCTGATGCTCTACCAACTGAGCTACTTCCGCAAAATTCTGGTGGGGGGAGGTGGACTCGAACCACCGAACCCGAAGGAGCGGATTTACAGTCCGCCGCAATTGCCGCTATGCGATCCCCCCAAGTTGTTCGAAACAGTTTAAGAAGGCTAGAGCCGAAAGAGGGATTCGAACCCACGACCCCGAGATTACAAATCACGTGCTCTGGCCAACTGAGCTATTTCGGCGTTATTTCAAAGACACCCTTTGCAAAAGGGACTGCAAAGATAGGGATTTAATCCGATTCTCCAAAACTTTTTCAATTATTTTTATAGAGCCTCAAGAGCTGTGAATATATTCCTTCGCCATCCAGGCCGAAGCTCCGGCGCTGCTCTGCAGCAGATGCATGAGGGATGAACCTGTCAGGTACTCCGATGCCCTTCACGATGGCGTCCATGCCATGTGATGACACGTATTCACTGACCTCGCTGAAGAGCCCGCCCTTGAGGGCTCCATCCTCGATTGTGAGGATCGCCCTGAAGTCCTTGAGGTGCTCGAGCATGGCGGTGTCGAACGGCTTCAGGAAACGGACGTTCCAGACTTCGGGGCAGTAACCTGTGTCTTCCTTCAGTCTTCTTGCAGCCTCGGTTGCACGGTGGGCGGAAGGTCCAAGCGCCAGCACTGCCACTTCTGAGCCTTCGAGCAAAAGCTCAGCCTTTCCGGCCTCTATCTTCGAAGGTTCGGAATCTCTCCAATGAACGCCTTCGCCCGTACCTCTTGGATACCTTATTATATAAGGGCCGTCGCTGATGCCCAGACCCATCCAGAGCAAGTCCCTCAATTCGGCCTCATCCTTCGGGGCTGCAATCACGGTGTTGGGGATGCTCCTCATGGCCGCAAGGTCGAAGACGCCCTGGTGTGTCGCTCCGTCTTCGCCGACCACACCAGCCCTGTCAAAGCAGAACACTACGGGAAGGTGTTGGAGAGCCACATCGTGGATAATCTCGTCATAGGCCCTCTGGGCGAATGAGGAATAGATCGAGCAATATGGCTTCATACCACCGGCCGCGAGACCCGCAGAGAATGTGGCAGCATGTTCCTCAGCTATTCCTACGTCGAAAAACCTGTCGGGAAACTCCTCGGCAAATTCTGCCAATCCGCTTCCTGTGGCCATGGCAGGCGTAATACCTACGACTTTCGGATCTTTCCTTGCCAGTTCGCACAGGACCTCCCCGAACACATCCTGGTAGCGTACTCCGCTGGTTCCGGAGTTTTTGTCTCTCTCTCCTGTCTCGGGATCGAATTTGCCCGGAGCATGCCAAGTCGTAGGGTCAGCTTCTGCTGGAGCATAGCCTTTCCCCTTCACTGTGCATGTGTGCAGGATCTTCGGGCCCTTTATGTCCTTGAGCCTTCGGAGAGTGTTTACCACTTCGCCGATGTCGTTGCCGTCAATCGGCCCGAAATAACGGAACCCAAAGGCCTCGAAGAAGTCTCCGCCGGAATTGGTGACGAGTCCGGACTTGGCTTTGCGGACCATTCCCTGCACCCAGTTCCTGAACCTTCCTGCCCCCAGACTTTCCCAGACATGGGTCTTTATCTTGTTGTAGGCAGGATCGGTAGTGACCTTGAGCAGATATGAATGCAAAGCCCCACGGTTGCCGTCGATGGCCATGTCATTGTCATTCAGCACGACCAGGATGTCGGTGTCGCTGTCTCCTGCATTGTTCAGGCCTTCCAGGGCGAGGCCCCCGGTCATGGCTCCGTCACCGATCATCGCCACGACCTTCTCTTTCAATCCTGAGACCTGGGCTGCCTTTGCGAGTCCGAGGGCAGCCGAGATGGAGGTTGAAGCATGTCCGGCACCAAAGGCGTCGTATGGGCTTTCGTCCCTGTTCGGGAAACCACTGATACCGTCTTTCTTGCGATTCCCTTTGAATGCTTCTTTCCTTCCGGTAATAATCTTGTGGGCATAGGCCTGGTGTCCTACGTCGAAGACCAGTTTGTCGGAAGGAGTGTCGAAGACATAGTGCATGCCCACGATAAGTTCCACAGCCCCGAGGCTCGAAGCCAGGTGCCCTGGATTGTCGGCGCAGCAACGTACTATGTAATCCCTTATCTCGTCGCAAAGACCTGGCAGCTCGGAAAGGTCCAGCTTCCTCAGGTCTTGCGGAGTGTCTACTTTGTCCAGAATCTTGTACATCCCCAAAAACTTGGTGGGACAAAGGTACGATTTTATTTCAATAATAGTTAACTTCGCAGGGCCATGAAGCGGTTTCCGAACACATACGTAATTATCTCGGCAATCATCCTGCTTTGCGCCCTTGCCACCTTCATCGTGCCGGCCGGGCAGTATGTCACTGCAACTGACGGAACCGTCACTTATGAAAGGCTTTCTCCCTCACCCCAGTCCTGGCAGGTTTTCTCCGCACTCTACAATGGTTTCGTGAAGCAGGCGGGAATAATCGTCTTCATCCTGATCGTCGGCGGTGCCTTCTGGATCCTGAATTCCACGGGGGCCGTCACCTTTGGCATAGAAAAGTTTATCACGGCTGCCGGCAAGTATGACAAGCTGGTGCTCTCAGGCCTTATAGTCCTGTTCTCCATTGGCGGTGCTGTCTTTGGCATGAGTGAAGAAACCATCCCGTTCGTAGGAATAGTGGTACCTCTGGTTACTGCTATGGGATACGATGCCATAACAGGGCTTCTGGTGGTGTACGTGGCTTCTAATATCGGTTTTTCAAGTGCCTTCCTCAATCCTTTCACTGTTGGAATCGCTCAGGAAATGGCTGACCTGCCGATGTTTTCGGGTATGGGGTACAGGATATTCTGCTGGGTCCTGCTGACGGCTGCCTGCATCGTGTTCACCCTGGTATATGCCTCCCGGATAAGACAGCCCCGTCCTCTAAAACAGCCAGCCCCTGCCGAACAGCCTCGTCCTGTCATCCTGAGCGAAGCGAAGGATGTAGCTCCTGCCCGTCAGAAAGCCATCCTCTGGGTCCTCCTCCTTACAGTCGTCGCCCTTATCATCGGTGTCACGGAATTCAAATGGTACATGGCCGAAATCTCCGCGCTGTTCCTCGCCATGGGAATCATCTGCGGGATCATCGCCGGCTATGGACCCAACAAGATAGCCGAGCAGTTCCTCTCCGGAGCCAAGGATATCCTCTCAGCCGCCATGGTCGTGGGCCTTGCCTCTGGAATAATCATCATACTCCAGGACGGACATGTTCTCGATACGATCCTTCACGGCATGGAATCAGGTCTCGGCGAGGCAGGGAAGACCGCTTCGCTGGCAATGATGTATGGAATCCAGACCGTCATCAACCTGGTGATCCCGAGCGCTACGGCAAAGGCCGCGATCACCATTCCCGTGATGTCGCCCTTCTGTGATATGATCGGTCTTTCCAGGCAGTCCATGGTCCTGGCTTTCCAGTTCGGAGACGGGTTTACGAATATGCTCACACCAACTTCCGGAGTGCTTATCGCCGCACTAGGAATGGCCAAGGTGCCATATTCACAATGGGTAAAATGGATATGGAAGACCGTCGTGGCATTGATTGTTGCCGGATTTGTGTTACTTTTGCCTACGGTACTGCTCTCCATAGCAGGTTTTTGATGAAACAACGATAAATTTTAATAACAATGTCTGAAACGACTGTAAAAACAACTCTCAGGGATTCCGCCGCAATGCGCTGGACGGCCCTGCTGCTCCTTGCCCTCGGGATGTTCTGCGCCTACATATTCATGGACATCCTCTCTCCTATCAAGGACTTGATGGAGTCCACAAGGGGCTGGGATTCAAAGGCATTCGGTACGATGGAGGGAGCAGAGACCTTCCTCAACGTCTTTGTTTTCTTCCTGATCTTCGCCGGTATCATCCTGGACAAGATGGGTGTCCGCTTCACAGCGGTTCTCTCCGGAGCCGTGATGCTGCTGGGCGGTCTCATCAAGTACTACGCTATCAGCGAGCCCTTCATGGGTTCAGGTCTTGAGACATGGTTCACTACCCATCTCAACTGGCACACAGGGATAGGGTTCATCGACGACGTCCTCCCGTTCTACCATGGCATGCCTGCTTCCGCCAAGTTCGCTGCGATAGGCTTCATGATCTTCGGTTGCGGTTGCGAGATGGCCGGCATCACGGTCAGCCGTGGTATCGTCAAGTGGTTCAAGGGACGTGAGACAGCTCTGGCCATGGGTTCCGAGATGGCTCTTGCCCGTCTTGGAGTGGCTACCTGCATGATCTTCTCGCCCTATTTCGCCAAGCTTGGCGGCCAGATCAATGTCAGCCGTTCGGTTGCCTTCGGAGTTGTACTGCTCTGCATCGCCCTGATCATGTTCATCACTTATTTCTTCATGGACAGGAAACTCGACAGCCAGACCGGCGAGGCCGAGGAGAAGGACGATCCGTTCAAGGTCAAGGACATAGGCAAGATTCTTTCCAGCCTTGGTTTCTGGCTTGTAGCCCTTCTTTGCGTGCTTTACTATTCCGCAATCTTCCCGTTCCAGAAATATGCGGTCAACATGCTGCAGTGCAACCTGACACTGACTGAGCCTGCTGCCGGATCGTTCTGGGCCGGTGAAGCGGTCACCATCGTCCAGTACATCATCATGCTCATTGTGGCTGTCTGTGCCTTTGCCAGCAATTTCATCAAGAACAACAAGGGTATGAAATTCGGCTTGATGACCGTCGCCATCGTAGCCCTGGTCATCTACTGCGTGATGGGCTTCAAGAGGGGAACCGCCGAGACAATCTTCGCAGTCTTCCCGCTCCTGGCCGTGGCCATCACCCCTATCCTCGGCAATTATGTCGACCATAAGGGCAAGGCTGCATCGATGCTGCTCTTCGGCTCGATCCTGCTGGTGTTCTGCCACCTCACCTTTGCCTTCATCCTGCCTCTGTTCAAGGGCAGCGCAGTCGGCGGAGCGATCGTCGCCTATGTCACGATCCTCGTCCTGGGAGCCAGTTTCTCCCTTGTCCCTGCAGCCCTCTGGCCTTCAGTCCCGAAGCTCGTGGATGAGAAGATCATCGGTTCGGCCTATGCGCTCATTTTCTGGATCCAGAACATCGGACTCTGGCTCTTCCCGATCCTCATCGGCAACGTGCTGACCAAGACCAATGCTCCCGGCACCGCTCCCGACCAGCTCAATTACACCTGGGCTCTCGTGATGCTTGCCTGCCTGGGAATAGCAGCCATGCTTATCGGTCTTTATCTGAAGGTCGTCGACAAGAAGAAGCACCTCGGCCTCGAGGAACCGAATATCACTGAATAGATTGTAGATGAAAGGTGAATCCAAATCGATGAAGGTAACACCATGGCTGGCGCTTGCCTGCCTTGTCGTGCCGATGTTCGCATCGTACTTTTTCGATGACATGTTCAGCACCCTGTCGCATCTCTTCGAGAATCCGTCGTTGATCGAACTGGGCTGGAACGCTGCAGATTACGGTCTGTACACTAGTGGTTATTCTGTCCTCTGCGTATTCGGCGGCCTGGTTATCTGCGGCATGCTTCTCGATAAATGGGGAGTCCGGATAACCGGATCGATCTTTGTCGGCATGATGGCCGGCGGTGCCGCCCTTGTCGCTTGGGCCATTACCTCCGGCTTGCCTCCGAAGACTTCCCTGAGTGTCGCTTATGTTGGATGCATGCTGTTCGGTCTCGGAAGTGAGATTGCCGGTGTTGCTGTGACGCGTTCAATAGCCAAATGGTTCAAGGACGGTCCGATGGCTTTTGCTATGGGACTCCAGCTCGCGATCGCCAGGCTAGGAACTGCGTTTGCACTGGTCATTTCCCCAAGGCTTGTGGCTGCCAAGGCCCCAGGTGAAATATATTCATTGGCGGAGACTGCCAGACCTGCCTTTCTCGGTCTTGGCCTGATGGCGGCTGGTATGGTCCTTTGGGCTCTGTTCGTGGCCATGGACGCAAGATTTGACAGGAAAGATCCTTCGGTTGCTTCGCTCCCTCAGGATGACAATAATAAATCTAAGGATAACAATGAGGAGGCGTTCCGGTTCTCGGATGTGTTGGGACTGTTGAAGAACAAGCAATTCATCATGATCGCCCTGTTGTGCGTGTTTTTCTACAGCAGCATCATTTCATTCAAGAAATTCGCCAGTGCGATTCTGATTCCTCGTTTCGGAGTGCCAGTAGAGGCAGCAAGCTGGATGGTTTCGATGCTGCCGTTCTCAACCGTCATCTTTGCTCCCTTGTTCGGAATAATGGTTGACAAGGTTGGCAAAGGAACGCGATGGATGGTTGCCGGAGCGATTCTTGCCCTTATCGCACACTTGCTTTTGGCTTTTGCTCCTGCCGGCATTCCATTCTACGGCTACCTGTCCATGGTTTTCCTCGGATTCGGCTATTCCCTTGTACCTGCCGCCATGTGGCCGAGCGTTCCCAAACTTGTTCCCTCCAAGGTATTGGGAACTGCTTATTCATTGATCTATTGGGTACAGAATCTCGGATTGATGCTTTTCAAGATGTTTGCTGGAAGGATCCTTGCTGCTCCTTCGACAGGTTCGGGAGACGCAAGGGCTGCTTCCGGAGCCGTTGGAGTGGAGGTTATGTTCGTTGTTATCTGCATAGTGGCTTTGCTGCTGGCCGTCGGTTTGAGACGCACTTCCTCCAGAAAACCTGAGCTTCGACTGGACAGTCCTTCAGGTAAATAGCTTATATCAAAGGAATATTGTCCAAAAATCACTATCTTTGAAGGAATATGCACAAAAGCGATCGAAGATGGATCTGGACTTTTTCCTGGAAATACTCGGAATCCCTTCAACTTCCGGTGAAGAAAGGCGTCTGGCGCTTTTCCTGAAAGAGAAGCTTAAGGCTCCTGAAGTGATCGAGCAGGAGGTTGGCGACGGAACGCTCAACCTGTTGTTCGACTGGTCTGGCACCGGTCATCCTTCTTTTGTCTTTTGCACCCACATGGACACCGTCCCTCCTTACATAGCTCCAAGCGTAGAGCTTGTCAAGAAGGGGGATGTCCTTCCAGACGGGAGGGTCTCAGAAATAGACGACACCATCATAAAGGGGCGCGGCAGTTGTGACGCCAAAGGCCAGATTTTCACGATGTACAATGCATGCCTGAGGCTTCAGGAAGAGGGGCATAAGGATTTCGGCCTTCTGCTGCTTTCTGGTGAGGAGACTGGGTCTTTCGGTGCCAAGGCATATTCCAAGGATCGTCCCGGCGGGGCTTTTGTCCTGGTAGGGGAGCCGACGGACAACTGCCTGGCAACTGCGGCGAAGGGAACCAAGTCCTTCGAGGTGACCATTCCCGGGAAGGCCTGCCATTCAGGCTATCCCGAGCATGGGGAGAGCGCCGTGGAGAAATTTGTGGACGTGATGAACAAGCTGAGGATTACCAGGTTCCTGAAGGATCCTGTCCTCGGGCCCACCACTTGGAACGTGGGGGACCTCATGAGCGGCAATCCCCAGAACGTCCTTAGCCCTGAGACCCGTTTCAGGATCTATTTCAGGACTACCTTCAAGACCGATTCGAGCATCCAGGAGAAGCTGCTCAAGGCCTGCCCTACGGGGACTGTAATCCAGGCTTTCGGAGGAGACACTCCACAAGAGTACTTCCATTCAGTCAAGGGAATAGAATCCAAGCCTGTCTCATTCGGCAGCGACGCTCCGAGGCTTGAAAGTTTCCCTCTCAGGGCCATCTGCGGCCCCGGCTCGATCCTGGTGGCCCACACTGACAAGGAATATGTCTCCGTCTCCGAGATGGAGAAGGCCGTCAGGCAGGACGTCATGATTTTCAAGACGGTTATGGGATTGAAATAAAAAGAACGAACTTAATATATTGATGACATGATTATCATTAAATTCGGAGGAACCTCCGTACAGAACGAAGAAGCGATCGGCAGAGTGATCTCAATTGTGGGCGGCCGCCTCAAGGAGAAGCCGCTCGTCGTAGTTTCCGCCCTTGCCAAGGTCACCAGGCTGCTCTGCATGCTGGCCGAGGAAGCTGAGGCCCAGCACGAAGACGGGGTGAAGGATATCCTGAGGCAGCTCAGGGAGAGGCATTTCAACCTTGCAAAGAACCTTCTGGCAGAAAAACCGAAATTGCTGCAAAGCTGTTTGGAGGACGTCGAAAGGCTGATTTCTGAACTTGAGACCTTTGTCAGTGGAGTCTGCCTGATCGGCGAGCTCTCTCCTCGCAGCGAAGCCAGGATCATCTCTACCGGTGAACTTCTGTCTTCTACGATCATCGCCTATGCATTCAATGCCAACGGCATCAGTTGCCACTGGATAGACGCCAGGAGGATGATCACCACCGATGACAATTATCTATACGCTCGTCCGGACCTCGAAGTGACTGAGGCAAACGTCAAGCGGATCGTAGGTCTCGAGTCAAAGGGAACGGATGTCATCCTGACCCAGGGCTTCGTCGCATCCACTGATAAGGGAGTGACTTCAGTACTCGGTTTCGAGGGCTCAGACTACTCTGCTGCAATCTTCGGAATGGCCCTGGATGCTGCCAGGGTTGAGATCTGGACCGATGTCGACGGAATCCGCACTGCTGACCCCAGGGTAGTCTCGAACACCGGCAAGATCGACGTAGTCTCCTACGAAGAGGCTGCCGAGATGGCCGCAATGGGTGCCAGGGTCCTCCATCCGCTGACCATAGAACCTGCCAGGAAGAAGAATATCCCCATCAAGGTTCTCAACTCTACGAATCCTTCATGTGAGGGGACCCTCGTGGTCCGTGGCGACCAGGTTCCCGACGGCCCCAAGTCTATCGCATTCAGGGACAATATCCTTTTCGTCAAGATCGAGTCATCCAAACTCGAAGGCGTGACCAGGATGCTGGGCAAGGTCTTTTCGGAACTCTATCCCAGAAGGATCCCCGTCACCCTTTCAGGGGCTACCGAGTCGGAAGTCTGTCTCGTGATACCCGAAGAAGTGGACGGACTCAAGGAGGCAATCGAAGCGATTGAGAAATGGGCTACGGTTACTCTGTTCCGTGACAAGGCTCTGATTTCTGTGGTCGGACGAGGGATATTCGGATTCGAGGGCATAGGCGACAAGGTCATCAGCGTGTCCGGTAAGGTCCACATCGCCGCAATGAGTGCCAACATGATGAGTGAGAGCTTCGTCATCGACCATGAGAAGCTCAAGGCGACTCTGGACAGTTTGCACGAATATATATTCAGTTAACAATGATCAAGGTAGTAATCAGCGGTTACGGCCGCATGGGCCACATGGTGGAGGCTGCCCTGAAGGACAAGGGCATCGAGTGCGCAGGGGCGAGCGAGGACATTACCTCATTCGACAAAGCCCTCGCCAAGGAATGTGTGTGCATTGATTTCACCACTCCGGATGCTTTCAGGGCCAATTACCAAGCCTTGGCAGAGAACTTCAAGGCCGTGGTTGTCGGAACCACAGGTTGGAATGACATCAAGGATGAAGTCATCGCTTGTTTTGAAAAGAACGGCACCCCGATGATCTACTCCTCCAATTATTCAGTCGGCGTGAACGTCCTTTCCGCTGCCGTCGCCCTGGTCTCGAAGTATCTGGGCAAGGCGGGAGGGTATTCTCCGTACATAGTAGAAAAGCATCATATCCATAAACTGGACGCCCCGAGCGGAACCGCAAAGTCTCTCGCCGAAGTAGTTGGGGAAGGGATGTGCTGCAAGCCTGACATCGCCTCCGTCAGGGTGGGCGAAGTCGCCGGAATCCACACTGTCGGATTTGAAGGCGGCAACGACCGTATCACTCTCGAACATGAGGCCTTCTCCCGCAAGGGATTCGCCGAAGGTGCCGTGGTGGCTGCCACGATGACCGAAGGATTGACTGGAGTACACGAATTCAAGGAATTGTTTTTCAAAGAAGACTGAAATGGAACTCAAAGGATGCGGAACCGCCCTTGCCACCCCCTTCAGGGATGGAAAAGTGGATTTTGAAGCTTACAGGCGCCTTGTCAGGCGTCAGGTTGAGGCGGGAATACATTTTCTCGTCCCGCTCGGCTCGACTGCCGAGACTCCCTGCCTGGAAGATGAGGAGAAGTGCGAATTGCTCAGGATCACCCGTGAACTCTGTCCAGACAGGCCCGTAGTGGCCGGAGTTGGGACCAATTCTCCGGCAGCTACCATACGCAACATTAGGTTGCTGGAGCCTTACGGCCCCGATGCCTGGCTTGTGGTTGTACCCTATTACAACAAGCCCACCCAGCAAGGTATCTATGAATATTTTTCAGCGATAGCCGCCTCGACTTCAATCCCTATAGTTGCCTACAACGTTCCTGGCAGGACCGGGACAAACATGACGGCGGAGACTACCATCCGCGTCGCGGGGATCCCGGGGGTGATTGCAGTCAAGGAAGCTTCCGGTAATCTTGAGCAGATCAGGAAGGTTGTGGAAGGCCGTCCCGAAGGCTTCAAGGTCTTCAGCGGGAACGATGACCAGACCCTTCCCATCATGGAATTCGGTGGAGACGGTATCATCAGTGTCGCTTCCAACATAGCTCCCAAGCAGATGGTCGGATTGGTAGAGGCTCTCCAGGCCGGAGATCTCGAGGAGGCCGGAAAGAGGGATGCCGAGCTTGCTCCCCTCTATGATGCCTGCTTCGTGGAAAGCAATCCTATTCCTGCAAAGGCCGGCCTGTCGATCCTCGGACTCTGTACTCCGGAGATGCGTCTGCCGCTCACGGAAGCAGTTTCTTCAACTTTTGATGCAATGAATCACGTTATCGTGGATTTAGGTTTATGATGGATTTCTTCGAAGTCATAAAAGCCCTGGAGAAGGGTGAGATACGAGTAGCCGAGAAGGTTGACGGGGCCTGGAAGGTGAATGCCTGGATCAAGGAGGCGATCCTTGAAGGTTTCCGTCTGGGAAAGCTTGTGGATATGTCAAAGGATGAGTGGTCATTCTTCGACAAGGACACCCTTCCGCTCAGGCAGTTCTCCCTGGAAGACAGGGTAAGGATAGTCCCCGGTGGCAGCAGTGTCCGCTGTGGGTCCTATCTCGCACCCTCAGTTATCATGATGCCCCCGGCTTATGTCAACATCGGCGCCTATGTCGATGAAGGTACGATGATAGACTCCCATGCCCTTGTAGGTTCCTGTGCCCAAGTCGGTAAGAATGTCCACATCTCTGCCGCCACACAGCTGGGAGGAGTTCTGGAACCTGCCGGAGCCTTGCCTGTGATTGTGGAAGACAACGCTTTCATAGGCGGTAACTGCGGAATCTATGAGGGTACGATCGTCGGGGAGTCCGCAGTCATAGGTTCCGGAGTGATTATCACGAAGGGAACTTCATTGTACGATGCCACCAAGGGGGAATTCCTTCCAAAGTCTGAGTCCGGACAGACAGTTGTCCCTTCCGGAGCCGTGGTGGTTGCAGGAAGCCGTCCCGTCACAAAGGGGCCCGGCAAAGATGCCGGCATCCATCTTTACACCCCCGTGATAGTGAAATACCGTGACGGAAGGACGGATGCTTCCGTTGAACTTGAATCCTTGCTGAGATAGATGCTTCAGAAGTTTTTCAAATACCATGGAGCAGGTAACGACTTCCTGCTTGCAGACAATCGGGATGGCCTGCTGTCACTTTCAGCCGCACAGATAAGCCATCTTTGCGACAGGCACACTGGTTTCGGAGCTGACGGGGTCATGCTCCTTGAAAAAAGTGAGTCCAGGGATTTCCGGATGCAGTTCTTCAACCCGGACGGAAGCAGCGGGATGATGTGCGGCAACGGAGGACGATGCATTGTCGCTTTCGCAGCAGACTTGGGAGTTGTATCCGGTAATTTCCCCGTCGTCTTTGAAGCTCCTGACGGAGTCCATACCGCTGTCATCCAGAGCGCAGCGAAGGACCTTTCCTACACCATCCGCCTCAACATGTCCGACGTCAAGGGCGTAGAACATTTCCCCCAGGAGAAGTCTTGTTTCCTTGACACCGGTACACGCCACCTTGTGAAGTTCGTAGTGGACCTTCATTCGCTGGACGTTGACAAGGAAGGGTGGACCCTTCGCCATGATCCCCGCTTTGCCCCGCAGGGAACGAACGTAGACTTTGTCCAGGTTGTCGGCCATGAACTGCATGTCAGGACTTTCGAAAAGGGAGTCGAGGCCGAAACGCTTGCCTGTGGAACCGGAGTCGTGGCTTCGGCGATAGCTGCTTGTTCCTGCGGTTTCTCCGGAGAGGCTGGTACCGCAGGTGTAGTAAAATATTCAGTAAAGACGGCTCTTTCTACCATGGAGGTCGAGTTCCTCCCTGAGGGAGAGGGGGATTCCCTCGAGGCTTCCCAAGTCTGGCTTACTGGACCGACGACTTTTGTCGGAACAATAGAATGTTTGCTTTAATGTGTTAATTAATAAATAATTATGAAAAATTCAGTTAAGATTATTGCCATTCTGGCAGCAATCGTTGCCCTTTCTTCATGCATGGGAAAGGGACAAAGGGCCAGTTCGACCTTCACTTTAGGAACTACTTTCGAAATGTATGAAAGTGACATTCCCAAATATGTCGTTGACAGCATGATGTTCTCTCCTACCTTCTCATGGGAGCAGATTACCTATTTCAATTCCCAGAGTTCAGAGCTCAACCAGGGATACGAAGGAGGTTTCAAGTTCAACACCAAGCATGGCTGGAGCGAGGACACCGATGAGCAGGCCTATTTCACTTCGGCAGGCAAGGATGCCGGTGCTTATGTGAGCAATTGCTATCTCGGTTACCTGCAGACGCCTTCCATGCCTGAGTATGACATCAAGTTTGACTACTCCGGTTATTACACTGCTTCCTCCCAGATCGTAGGTTGCTGCATCAACAACTCCGAGTACACAATGAGGCTTTATGACGCAGGTGAGATCCATGACGGGGACTTCCTTAAAGTCATCATTGAATTCTACAACAACAATAACCTGGTGGGTTCCCTTGACAAGTATCTTGTGGACTATGTCACCACCAGGGAGCTCCAGATCGTCAAGGATTGGGAAGACTGGGAGATGGCCAAGGAGATGCAGAACAATAAGATTACCATTGGCTCATTTGATTCAGTCAAGTTCAAGGTCGAGACTTCAGGGGGTAAGTTAGTTCCTTGTTTCTGCCTTGACAATTTCATGGTTCAGCTCAGCGTGGAGTTTTAATTATTCAAACGGAAATGAGGGACAACAAAGACTATAAGAATGAGGCCCTGGCCGCCCTGAAGGGTAAGTGGGGGCCTTCGGTTCTTGCAGTAATCGTCTACGTGGCGGTGGTCATGATCCTGATAACTCCTTATGAGATAAAGGCCCTTCAGACTGATCCTGCTGCCCTTGCAGCAGCCAAAGCCATGTCCGGCTTGTTCGGGGTGTATTTTTTCGGGATGTTCCTGCTTGCCGGTCCGCTGCTTGTCGGACTTGTCAATGCTTTCAAGGTCCTGTTGCTTTCCGGCGATGACAGGGTCACCTCCAATGAGCTCAGGATCGGTTTCGGCAACTGGTGGCACCATGTGTGGGGTTTTTTCCTGAAGACAGTGTTCGTGGCGCTGTGGTCACTCCTGTTTTTCATTCCCGGAATAATCAAGTCGTTGTCCTATGCGATGACCAATTACATTCTTGTGGATTATCCCGAACTCTCCGCAAACAGGGCGATCGATCTCAGCCGCGAGATGATGAAAGGGCATAAGTACGACCTTTTCTACCTTTACCTCGGTTTTGCCGGGTGGTTCATCCTAAGCATGTTCACCCTCGGTATCGGCTTGTTCTGGCTTATTCCTTATGCCCAGGTCGCCCAGGCATCCTTCTACCAGGATGTCAAGGCTGAATGGGAGGCACGCAAATAGTTTTTGGTAATTGTTCCTTTAAAGTAACCCTTCGGGAATCCTCATGGAGATCCGGAGGGTTACTTCGTCTATACTGACGATGAGGTCTTCGTGAAGTGGAATCATCGTGGTCCCTTTGTCTGTCTCGACATAGAGGCAGGGGTTGCCCGGGATGTCTTCGAAATCAGATATCCTGCCTATTTCGGAACCTTCTTCGTCAAGCAGGGTCCAGCCCACCAGCATGTCGACGGTGAGATCCTCATCATCATATTCCTGATCGTTGATGGAAGAGCGGCGGGCGAAGACATCGCTGCCGGCTATCTCTTCCGCGTCCGCCAGGCTCTTTATGCCGGTGAGGCGGACCAGGGCCTTGGAAGTGCCCTTTAGAGTGAAGTTTTCAATAAAAAAGGGAACCGGAAGTCCATCGAAATAGATGAACACCGGTTCCTCGAGGTTCACGTCCTCGGGATCGACATCGCGGAAACCCATGAGGAATTCCCCTTCGGTACCGTAGGACTTCAGTACCCGGGCGATCCGCAGAAGTTCTGTAGAAGCCCCGGACATCTGATTAAGCCTCCTCTGCAGGTGCTTCCTGGGCAGCCTCCTCGGCGGCCTTTGCAGCAGCCTCTTCGGCAGCCTTGCGCTGAGCCTCTGCAAGCTCCTCGGCCTTCTTTGCGATGGCCTCGGCCCTTTCAGCATTGACCTTCTTCTCGGCCTCGAATGCAGCCTTGGCCTTGTCGGAAGCGGCCTTTACGAGACCTTCCTTCTTGGCGTTGACCTTGGCATCCCTCTGAGCCTTCCACTCATTCCACTTCTGGTCAGCCTGCTCCTGGGTAAGGGCGCCCTTGGCGACACCACCCTGGAGGTGCTTGCGGAGAAGTACACCTTCGTAGGAGAGGATCCTGCGGGTTACGAGAGTGGGTTGGGCACCGACATTGAGCCAAGCAAGAGCCCTCTCACCGTCAAGGATGATGGTGGCAGGGTTGGTGTTGGGGTTGTAGGAGCCGAGCTGCTCGATGAAACGACCGTCGCGAGGTGAGCGAGAGTCAGCCACAACAATGTGGAAGAATGCGAAATTCTTCTTTCCGTGGCGCTGAAGTCTGATTTTAACAGCCATTGTGAATCTGTTTTTAATAATTAATAAATGAACCAATTACTCCCAACCCGTGGGAGCGTGCAAAGATAAGAATAATTATTAAACCTTGAAAAAATTTTGGTATTTCAGGAATATTCCCTATTTTTGCAATCCCGATTCACGGGAAGACATACCTGCGGTAGTGGTGAAATGGTATACACGCTACTTTGAGGGGGTAGTGGGCGCTAGCCCGTGTGAGTTCGACTCTCACCTACCGCACTGAAATCGGCTTCAGAGTGATTCTGAAGCCGATTTTCTTTTATTTTTGGCGACTTTTTGGCGAATTAGGGTTGTGGCGATCTTTTAGAGTGAAATACGCAAACGAATCATTTTTGGTAAAATCGCTATATTTGTTTGACTAAGGTGGTTCAATTCATGAAAAAGGCTACTTGCGTAATCATACTTATCTTTTTTCCCCTTTTTCTGACCTCATGCGGAGGAAGGAGGGTAATGAGAGATCTTTTGAATATAGAGTCGTATATAAACGAGCGGCCAGACAGCGCCCTGTATGCCCTGCGTCAGATCGACACCCTCTCATTGCGGACAAAGGCCGAAAAAGCGAAGTTCTCGCTTCTCCATGCGATGGCACTGGACAAGAATTACATCGACACCGCCGACACTAGAATCATAATGCCAGCTGTGGAGTACTATGGCCGCCATGGGAGTCCGGAAGACCGGCTGAAGTCCCTTATGTACCTTGGTGTGGAGCAATACAATGCTGGTCTTTACAACCAAGCGATCGTTTCCTTCTACCAAGCAACTGAATATGCTCCCAAGGTCGAAGACCAGAACCTGCTTGGAATCCTGTACTCCAGAATGGCCGACACATACACAATGACAAGAGATTATGTCCAGGCCGAGGAATATATTGACAGATCTCTTGAATGTTTCCAAAACTCCCATGATTCGGATCGCGAATACAGACAACTTTACAGAAAGGCGCAAAATCTCGTTAACATAAAAGACTGGGACGCCGCATTTTCCTGTTATACTGAGTTGCTTAAGACCCCTCCTACTTCTCCGGCTTTGTATTCCAGTATTGAAGCGAACTATGCGATGACGCTGTTGACTTCTTCGGAGTCAAACACCAACATTGCTCTCGACTTATTTGAAAGTGCTTTAACTCGTTCTGGAAAGTTGAATAATACGAACCAATATGGTGCTTACGCCTATTCTTTGTATGCAGAAGGAAAACGGACCAAATGTGATTCTGTAATGACCACTCTTCGATCTTCTGCCGGTCAAAACGATCTATATTACAATTACTGGTTGCACAGAATTCATTTGAAAAAAGGAGATTTTAGACAAGCTTATCTTTTGCTATGGGAAGCAATGCAACTATCAGATTCGGTTTTAAATGCGAGCCTTATATCGTCAGCTGCAAATTCTCAAAGGGTATTTCTCGAAAAGGACAATCTAAATAAATCATTAACAGTAAAGAATCAAAGAATAACATTCTTGACAATTATTCTCTTCGCTCTATTAATTACAGTGCTCGTTGCAATGTTATGTGGTAAGAAAATAAGGAAAGACAAAGAAGAAAACGAAAAAAAAACGTTGCTCGTTTCTTCCCTGCAGGATCAAATTAAAACACTTGAAAAAGAGAAAGTCAAAGCAAAGTTTTATTATCTATCAGATTTGTATAAAATCATTCGTAATTCAGGAGATGATGGAAGCGATTCTGCTCTGCAACGTGTCTATCTTGAAATAGAACACAAGGTCAAAACTCTCAGAGATGACAAGAACGCCCATATTAAATTCGAAGAGTTGCTAAATCAAGAATCTGATAACATCATGATTCGATTCAGAAAAGATTTTCCCTCTTTGACAGATAATGAATATTTACTCGCGAGTTATATTTTTGCCGGTTTCGATAATGCTTCTCTGGCCATGATCCTTGGAAAATCGGCAAGCAATACAAGAGTATTAAAACGTCGATTAAAAAATAAAATCTCATCTTCTTCAGTAACTGATAAGGCCTTTTATCTAGATTTTTTTATGTTTTGTAACGGCAATTGATGATTTTGTAACAGTTTTTTTATTCTATTTAACAAAAAGTGCGTTTCAGTTATCTGAGATGCACTTTTTTACTGTAATAATGTAACGGGTAAATTAGGTTTGTTTCACCATAAAACCATTTAAAACGAGTATTTTTGTTAAGTCTGATAAGATTAAACAATTAATCAACTATTCAAACATGTTCCTAAATAAGTATCATTTTTTATTCTGTTTTGCTTGCTTAACTCTTTTGCTTTCGATTAAAGCTAACGCAAGAGATTCTTTCCTCTGTCCTGCTGACACTGCGATAGTGATAAACCCGATTCCTGAACAAGGGCCAGAGCCCAATGGTCCTCGTTCTCCTGCTCTTATTCCTATTTCCGCGTATTACGATTCGTCGTTGTCTTCTGTCCTTCTGTCTTTCAGAAGTAATCTTGGCGAAATTGAAGTTGAAGTCCTTAACTCTTCAACTGGGGGTTATTCCTCTACCTTTGTTGATACGCAATTCCTTTATTCCGTGATACCAATAACCCTAGGATCCGGCCATTACATTATCACATTTACTTTATCCTCTGGCCAACAATACCAGGGAGAATTCAATGTTTAGCCTTAAGTAAATAACTATTAATCAACTAATAACCAACAGATATGAAAAAGATAATTCTTGCTTTTGTTTTTGCGCTGTTTGCAACTTGTCTATTATTCTCTTGCAAATCATACGTTATTGATGACGAGATGTTGTCATCCAATTCTTCGTCATTAGAAGTCCGTTCAGATGCCGGCATAGATGCGGAAGAATTCAATGTCACTCAAGACATGGCAGAGTATTATGCAAAGTCTTTTAAAGAAAGGCCTACGATAAAGTCCATCAAGTCATATGATTGTAATGGAGTAACATGCCTTTATATCGTAAATTTTGAAAAAGGTTGGATGGCCATTCCTGCTGACTCGCGAATACAAACTATTCTTGGTGAAGGTGAAAACGATCAATTATATGATGAAGATTTGCAGAACCCTGGAATCGAAATTTGGCTTGAAATGGCCATGGAAAATGTGTATAGAGTAAAAGAAGATGGGATCAAGGAGTATAATCCTGACAATGTTAAACTATGGAATTGTATAAAAAAGATAGTTGGCGAAGAGTCGAATCGTTCTCAAGAACCAGAGGGAAATGCAGCATGGGTAATGGTCACAAATACTTCAACAACAACTCAATATAATGCAGATGTTCCTCATCTTCTCCAAACGAAATGGGGGCAGGCTAATCCATGGTTTATTTCTCTTCCTATTGATCCACAATTACATAATCAAGGAATAGATCTTCATTTTTTGACAGGTTGTATTCCAACGGCTGTATCGCAGGTTTTATACTATTTCCATTATAAAACTGGATATCCTAATGATTTATGGCATTCAATAGATCCTTATATTTCTGCTTCTTTGGGCAATAATAAATACAAGGTCGGTTTAGTAAAATATGATTATGACTATACTGTAAATTCAGATCATTGGGACGATATGCCACTTACTAACAATGGAGTTGGTAACTTTTCATATGTGTCAGATCTTATGATGGATGTTGGAGTCAGATTAGATGTTACTTACAGTGTAAGTAGTACTAGCGGGTCAATTCTTACTGGAAGCGACATAGCTCCATGTGGAATGTCAGGAACTGGTTATTATTACTCTTATTCAACGGTTATGAATAATTTGAATAACCAAAAACCTGTGTTAGTTACCGCTGGGAATGGATCTTCTGGACATGCTTGGGTTATAGATGGATGTTTGGATAAAACAGTGTATAGCAATTCAACAACTATTTTTTATGAGTACCAAGAAGGAGTATTATATCCAACCGGATCGGTCTATTTGTCTGAAAGTGAGATGCTAGCCATTAATCCATCACCTTACGATGGTTACTCGATTGTTAATAATACCACAGAACAAACGCAGTATTTATTGATGAATTGGGGGTGGTATGGCAATCATGATGACGATCATTTTGTTATTGATCCTTCAGCAGGATCAAATGATTGGAGGGGATATAATATTGTTCCTTGCATAATCTATAATATAACTACTGGGCAGATGAATTAAATTCATTATAACGATGCAAGGTTTCGGATTTTAGGGGTTTAATAACATATCGGGGCGTTAGTCTTGTTCATCGTTTCTGTGATTGCAATCTCTTGTAATCATCGGGAGCAGCAGGAGTATTCCGGCAGAGAGTACGTTGTTTATTGTGTACTCACGGACACTACGAATGTTCAACGCATGCGGCTGACTGTTAATGAACCGGGGCAGACGGAGTTGAAAGTTGTCTCTCCCGAGAATGTAACAACGGCATATATCGCAGAACGAGGCGGCTCTTTTTATTATTTTGAATATGAAGATGATGGTATATGGACAACGAGCCTCGATCCACAGGACGGAATCAATTATACTTTGACGATTAAATTCAACAGGGGGCCTGAGTTTTTCTCTGGTACTGACTATCCCAAACGTCCGACTTATAAAGACGGAATTCGTAAATACAGGAAAGCATATTATCCATCTACAGATGACACAGTAGAAAACGTGCTCTGGATACCGGTGGATTCGAGTATAGATGATTTCCAGAGTCCTTCTTTCCTCTGGTTCTTCTTGGGACAACCACAAGAAGGCGGTGGACTTCGCTATAGTGATTATGTGGCAACCAGATCTTCCAACAGGGCTAATTTCTTTAATAAAACAAGCGAGAATATATGGGGACTATCATGCTGGCAGGAAGACGTAGTTTCGCAAATTGGTTGGAAAACGGAGATTGGTTACCCGAGCACAACTTACAATAAGGCTATTTGTCTTGAAACACAATCAGGAACCCAGGCAACGGACATTGTATCTTATGAATTGGCAGGAGATTATGATGTCAATTATGCGTTGAAGCATCGCCCTTCAGCAGATTCTGATTATGGTTATGTTGAACCGCTTCTGATTTCGGACGTACACCTTGTGTCGAATTCATTGAACACATGGCTGCAAAATGCAATTAAAGACGGCACCGTTGACGTCTCTGATATTTTGCATGTCAGTAAGGCGATTCAAGGAGTACCATTTAACGTAAATAATGATATTTATGGTTGTAAAGCTACAGGGGTATTCGGCGCTGAATCCATAATTCGTTTTCCTATTGGATCTGGCCAGAGAGATTATGCACCTCCTATTGAATTGAAATAATTTATTTATACTATTAACCATGATATATTCATGAAAACTTTAAACCTAATAACCAGTCTGATGGCAGTGGCGGCTGCTGCGCTGCTGAGTTTTTCCTGCGAGAAGCAGGAGGAAGAGCTGATTGTCCCTGTTGAGAATAATAAGGAAGAAGTCGTTGAGGTGGTAGCTCCGGAGGAGGAAACCAAGGTTGAAGATCCCGCACCCGTGCAGCTTCCGGAGACCAGGCTTTCATTGAATGAAGAACAGATGAAGAACATCGCCCCC
>CADCJX010000010.1:10673-101587 GCA_902801885.1 uncultured Bacteroidia bacterium | reverse complement strand
ACCACTCCTGGGAGCGTGGCGCAAACGAGAACACGAACGGGCTGATACGCCAGTACATCCCGAAAGGCACGGACTTCAGCGAGCTGACAGATGAGATGCTTGCCGAGATTGAATGGAAACTAAACCACAGGCCACGTAAGTCCCTCGGTTACAGGACGCTTTTGGAATACTGTAAACAATTATTTAACTTTAACTTTTGAAGTGTGTTGCACTTCAAATTAGAATTCACGGTCTGAGTATCTACCGAACTTCGATCAAATCCGACCAGGAAGTGGTGTAGAGTCCCGAACAGAACTCGCGTCTGATACCGTCGGCATAGTGACCGCCACGCTGGGTGCCGAGACGCAGGACATTCTTGCCTGAAGTGTTGACCATGTCCATGACCTTTGAAATGCGGTCGTCACGGTCGCGGGCGGATGAATCGAAGCCGAAAAGTGTCTGCTGGATGGAATCCGCATCGACTATGTCGGCAACTATCACTCCTGCACGTTTGTACTCAAAGCCAGGTCTGTAGACCAATTTCAGGGCTTTGAGTGCAGCCCCTACGATCTCCGGAGTGCTGTTTGCAGGCACCTCCATGCGTATGCTGGCATTGGGATAATACTGTTCGAGATCCTCCCTGAAACGGTTCGTGTGTATGAACACTCCCACGGTCCCGGCGGCGGTCCCTTCCTTGCGGAGTTTCTCGGCACATTTGCCCGCAAAATCGGATACACGCTGCGTCAGTTCGTCGAGGTCATCTAAGGTACAGATGCTCATCCGTTTTTCTTCCTTTTCTTCCTTTTCTTCTTCGACCATGCGTATGCCCTGAAGTTCGGACCATGTCCTGACCCCGACAATACCCATCCTTTCGTGGACCCATTCCCGGGGCCTGGACACGAAATCAAGGGCCGTCTCCACACCCAGGGCCTTAAGCTTCGGAGTTCCACGCCACCCTATGCCCCAGACATCGCCTATCGGCGTAAGGGACAGGGCCTTGTGCATCTTCTCATCCGTGTCGATGACACAGACTCCCATGTAACCCTTGTACTTCTTGGCGAAATGGTTGGCCACCTTGCCGAGAGTCTTGGTCCGGGCTATCCCGATGCTGACAGGGATCCCGGTCCAACGGCGGATCTTCACGATCAGCTCCCTGCATATTCCCGGAAGGTCGCTGTCCGGGACTCCGTCCATATTCATGAAAGCCTCGTCAATCGAATAGACTTCAAGTTTAGGGGCGACTTCTGAAAGAAGGGACATCACCCTTGCGGAAAGGTCCCCGTAGAGGGTATAATTGGAGGATCGCACGACCAGCTTCCCTTGGTCGACGAGGTACTTGACTTTAAAGAAAGGCGTGCCCATCTTGATGCCCATGGCCTTGCTCTCGTTGCTTCGGGCAACCACGCAGCCGTCGTTGTTTGAGAGGACGACGACGGGCCTGCCCTCCAGCCCAGGCTGGAAGGCCCTTTCGCATGAGACGAAGAAGTTGTTGCAGTCTACAAGCGCGTACACACTTTCTTTATGACGTAGGTCACAACTCCCCACACTGTGAAGTCGTTGGACTCTGTAACTTCGATCGGAGGATATTTTTCGTTCGCTGGCAGGAGCCACATCTTCCTGTGCTCCAGGATATCGTAGGAAACGCCTGGTTTAGGGACTTTCCTGGACTTGCCCGAGTCCCCGGCCGGATCCTTGTACGAGATGTATTTAAGAGCGAATTCCCCGTCGATGAAACAGACTGCCATGTCACCTTCCTGGGGTTCCATGGACTTGTCCACCACCAGGACATCACCATCTTCGATTCCTGCGTCCACCATGGAATCTCCTACGACCCTGGCATAGAAGGTGGCTGCAGGATGCCTGACAAGCTCCTTGTTAAGGTCGATGAAGGTGTTCATGTAGTCCTGTGCCGGGGACGGGAAGCCGGCATGGACGGTGGGCTTGTCGTCTGGCATGGCTAGTCCTCAGGTTAAAGATCCTTCGCTTCGCTCAGGATGACAGGTTCGCTAAAAGAGCGATAGGCGGCGAGGGCGCAGTTGATTCCGTCGATGGCGGAAGAAACGATACCCCCGGAATATCCTGCCCCTTCTCCGCAAGGCAGGAGGCCGGGCATGGCGTCTGACTCGTAGGTCTCCGGATTCCTAGGGATACGGATCGGAGAGGAAGTTCTTGACTCCACCCCAAGAAGGAGGGCGTCATTGGTGAAATAGCCCCTTAAGGAGCGCTTGTTGATCTCCGGGAAAGCCTGCTGAAGCCTCGAGGCAATGAATCCCGGCAGGAGTTCATGCAGAGGAGCGGGAACGACGCCCGGCTTGTAGGAAGTCTCAGGGAGTTCCTCGGACACCACTTCGTTGCAGAAATCGATCATCCTCTGGGCCGGAGCGGCCATAGGGTTCCCGGAACGGGTGTGGGCATATTCCCACATCTTCCTCTCGACTGCCTTCTGGAAGTCAAGGCCCTTGAAGGCTCCTGAGGCTGAATACTCCTCTGGAATATCCTCGGGCTCGATCTGGACGACGACACCTGCATTGGCGAACTTGCCGCTGCGGGCGGAATTGGACATGCCGTTCATAACTATGGTCTCCGGCTCGGTCGCAGACGGGACGAGTACGCCTCCGGGGCACATGCAGAAGGAGAACACTCCCCTCTCATCGATCTGATGGGCGAAGGAATATTCAGCAGCAGGCATGCCAGGCTCCCACTGCCCGTGGTAGCGGGACTCGTTGATCAAGGCCTGGGAATGTTCGACACGGACACCCATGGCAAAACCCTTCGCCTCAAGAGGAATCTCCTTCGAAGAGAGCATCTCGTAGATATCCCTTGCGGAATGGCCGGAAGCAAGGATCACCTTCTTCGCTGAATATTTTACCGCCTTGGGTTTGCCGGTGGTCTTGGTCGGATGCTCGCTGTCCAGGGCCTTGACTTCAAGGGTTCCGTCTTTCTTGCGGACTATGTCGGTGACCTTGGTGCCGAAATGATATTCACCACCCTTCTCGACTATAGTGTTCCTGATGTTCTCCACGATCTTCGGAAGGCGGTCGGTACCGATGTGCGGATGGGCATCGATCAGGATCTGCGGGTTCGCTCCGAATGAGACGAACTGGTGGAGGACTTCCTTGATGTCTCCCCTCTTTGAAGAACGGGTGAAAAGCTTACCGTCCGAGAAAGCCCCAGCTCCGCCTTCGCCGTAGCAATAATTGGAATCAGGATCCAGGACACCTTCCCGGCTGAGCCTGGCCATGTCGAACTTGCGGTCATGGACATTCTTGCCTCGCTCCAGGATCACCGGCTTCAGGCCGAGGGTAAGGAGCTTGAGGGCGGCGAACAACCCGGCTGGGCCGGCACCCACGATGATCACGGGTTCTGCCTCGGAAACGTCCTTGTACTCTGCAACCTCATAAGGGACATAAGATTCGAAACGGTGGTTGTAACCTTCGATCCTGTAACGGTAGACGACATCGTTCCTCGCATCTATGGACCGGCGGGCTATTACGCAGGTGGCAGCCGCATTTGGAAAGGTAGGCTGGTAGGACTTGGTGGGATCTATCACGTTAATCACGGCATTGCCCCTCAGGTTCATTTCCTTAGCGGCAACGATCCTTACATCGTCCGACCTCAGTTCACGGCCTACACGGCCTGTCATCTCAAACTCTATCATGTTATAAACAATTAATAATCAGCAATTCGTGACACAGGAGCAACATCGAGCGGAGTTCTCTCCCCCGCCTTGTAACGGAACCAGCCTGCGACTGCGATCATGGCAGCGTTGTCAGTGGTGAACTTGAACTCCGGCAGGTAGGTGTTCCAGCCTCTCTTCTTTCCTTCAGCTTCTACCCTGGCGCGCAGTCCGCTGTTGGCTGAGACTCCGCCGCCTATCGTAACTTCCTTGATACCGGTCTGCCTTGCAGCCTTGATCAATTTGTCCATGAGGATGTCTATGAGGACCTTCTGGAAACTTGCACAAAGGTCCTCCTTGTTCTTCTCAATGAAATCCGGATCCTTCGCAATCTCATCCCTGACAAAATAGAGTAGCGAGGTCTTGACTCCGCTGAAACTGTAGTCCAGGCCGGGGATATGCGGTTTTGCAAACTGGAAGCGCTTCGGATCTCCCTCTTTGGCGAGGCGGTCGATGACCGGGCCGCCGGGATAGCCGAGGCCCATCATCTTTGAACATTTGTCGAAAGCTTCACCCACGGCATCATCTATTGTCTGGCCGAGGATGGTATATTCAAGAGGGCTGTCGACCCTTACGATCTGGGAGTTGCCTCCTGAGACAAGGAGGCAGAGATAAGGGAAGGCCGGATGGTGGTTCTCCTTTCCTTCCTGGTCCACGAATCCTGCGAGGATGTGTCCCTGAAGGTGGTTGACCATGATTATCGGGATATCGAGTGCTATACCCATGGCTTTTGCGAAGGAGGTACCGACAAGAAGGGATCCAAGAAGTCCCGGACCACGGGTGAATGCTATCGCAGTAAGATCCGATGCCTTGATGCCGGCCTTGTCCAAGGCCTGGCTGACGACAGGGACGATGTTCTGTTCATGGGCCCTCGATGCCAGTTCGGGGACGACTCCTCCGAAATCCTTGTGCACCTGCTGGCTCGCGATAACGTTTGAGAGCAGGAATCCGTCCCTAAGTACTGCAGCCGAGGTGTCGTCGCAGCTCGATTCGATTCCGAGGATATAATCCGCCATGATATTCAAAGACTTTTTTAAGCAGTTGCAAAGTTAATCAAAGTTTTTAAAGTTATTTGGTATATTTGTAGATTGTGAAAAAGGCACTCAAGATATTCTGGACAATAATCGTGGCAATGGCTATCCTGCTGTTCGCCGCATGGTTGCTGATCCAGCTCCCAGGAGTGCAGACATTCATAGCCAAGAAGGTAACCAACTCGCTCGAGGATAGGTTCAATGGCCGTATCGAGTTCTCCAAGATCCATCTCAAACCCTTCAATGCCCTGGTCGTCAAAGACCTCAGCCTGATCGGCGAGGATGACACTCTGGCAAGTGCCAGCTCGATAGTCGCTACTTTCTCCCTCAAGGGCCTCCTGAAGAAGGAAGGGCTGCATCTGGGAAGGGTCGAAGTGGATGACGGGTCGTTCACGCTTGTCATAGACTCTCTGGGCAACAATATAACCCGCTTCTTCGGGACAAGACAGAAGGACAGCACCGTCAGGAAAGAAATGGGGAACCTGTTCGATGCCAGGAAGGTAAGGGTCGACGGGTTCAGGTTCAGGATGGTCAACCTGAAGGAAGGCAATCTACCCAATGAATATGGAATCTCCTGGTCGGACATGGACGTCATGGTGGACGAACTCGACGCCCATGACCTGAGCCTCGCAGGAGGCTACATGAAAGGCACGGTGGAGAACCTGAAAGCGACGGAAAAGAGCGGCTACCGGATAGAATCGATTTCCGGCAGGACCAAAGTCGGGCATGGGCAGACCTTGATCGAAGACTTGCACCTTGTGGACAGTTGGTCAGACATAAAGATGGACGAGTTCTCGATGACCTATGATAACATCAAGTCGTTCAGCAATTTCATCGAAGAAGTTCGTCTTGCAGGAGACATCCGGAACAGCCGGATTGACTTCAAGAGCCTTTCCTATTTCGCTCCTGCATTGAAAGACATGGGAATAAGCCTGAACGTACCGCGTGCCGATGTCGAAGGTCCAGTGAGCGACCTTGGCATCAACAGGTTCGAGTTCAGGGAAACCGTAAGCGGAGTGTCAGGAAAGGCGGAAGGCAGGATTAGCGGGCTTCCTGACATAGAGGCCACTGTCTTTGATTTCAATGCCGAAGACCTTTCATTCACAGCTGACGGGCTCGGGAAATTCATCAAAGGCTTCGCCCCTTCCGCAAAATTAGACCTTTCCAAATACGCCCCAGGAGAGGTTCTTGGTTTCGATGGCAAGGTAAAGGGCCGTCTCAATGACCTGTTCATAAACGGTGTGCTGGACAGCAAAGCCTCCGGTTCAGTCAAAGCCGACATCAGCACGAAAGACCTGATCAAGAACGGAGGCAGCAGGAGATTCTCCGGAAGCATCAAAACAGACAAGCTTGACCTCGGCAAGCTTACTGGGATCGACAAGCTAGGAGAAACCACTCTCAGAGGCATCCTGGACGCTTCGATCGGGAAGGGTGGAACCCGCATCAAGATAGACACCCTGTTCATCGACAAGCTCCACGCCCTGGATTACGACTATTCGAACATCGTGGCGACCGGAATCTATACGGACAAGGCCTTTGACGGCAGGCTTGTCTGCAACGACCCCAACTTGAACCTACTGTTCCAGGGAATATTCACCCTATCCGACCAGACCCGGAACGGGCTGTATAAGTTCTATGCCAATGTAGGCTATGCCGACCTCAACGCTTTGGGCCTGGACAAGCGCGGGGTCTCAAAGGTGGCGGGCAGGATCAATGCCAACTACATGACCATCAACAGCGGAGACATAATCGGAGACCTGGACATCCTGGATCTCAACCTCGAGAATTCCCAGGGCTCGAATGACATCGGAGACATAAGGATCAAGTCCCACTCCAACGACAATGTCCACCGCATCAACCTGAATTCCAGTTTCGCAGACGGATCATTCGTGGGCTCCAAACCTTTCACCAACATCCTGAAGGATCTCAAGGAACTGACCATTCAGAGGGAATTGCCGGTTGTCTGCAAGGACACCACTAACAGGTGGAAAGGTGACAATTATGATGTCTCGTTGAACATCCACGACGCCAGGGACGTACTGTCATTCGCCATGCCTGGATTCTATATAGCAGACAGCACAAGGATAAGGCTCTCTGTGTCCGGGAAAGGAGATGTAAAAGCTACTGTAAAGTCCCCCAGGATCGCGATGAAGAAGAACTACATCAGGAACCTGGACCTCGCCTTCGACAATAAGGACGGAAGCCTCAACGGAGCCATTACCGGAACCGAACTGGCCGCCGCTGGGATGATCCTTAAGAACGACAACATCAATTTCTTCGCCAGTGATAACCACGTAGGGCTTGGATATACCTATGACAACCTTACTGAAGTCACGGACAAAGGGCAGGTCTTCCTCTCCGGCGAATTCGAACGCGGACCCGATGGTGTGCTCCTCATCCATGGCAAGACCCTTCCCTCAAGCATAGTCTTCAATGACCAGGAGTGGACGATTACTCCTACCTCGATCGAAGTGTCCGGCAAGGACATAAATGTAGACAACCTGGTCGCAGCCTCCAACGGTCAGTCGCTCCGGCTCGACGGAGGATTCTCGACAACAGCCAACGACACCCTGAACGTCGAACTCGTCAAGTTCAACCTCGGGCTTGCCAACAGGTTCGTAGGCGATGAATATGGAATAGCAGGGCACGCGACAGGCCATGCATGGATCACATCTCCATGGAAGGACAATGCTGGACTCATGCTGAGCATGGTCTGCGATTCAGTCAGCGTTGCAGGCAACGAAGTGGGACTTCTCCGGTTGGGCAGTTCCCTGGATGAAGACGGGAAACTGCATCTGATCGCCCGAAACGAACTTGAGGGCAAAACCACGCTCAACATAGGAGGTGACTACTTCACCAGGAACAAGAACCTCAACATCACTGCAGACTTCGACGGAATGGAAGTCGGCTACCTCTCCCCTGCCCTCAAGTCTGTCTTCAGTGAGATGGGAGGCAAGATGAGCGGCAAGGTCAGGCTCACCGGGACGACCGACAGGATCTCCCTGGCCGGCCAGGGGACCAGATTCGACAACGTGATGCTAAGGGTAGGATTTACGAATGTACCATATTATGCTACAGGAGATTTCCACGTAAGCGATTCAGGTGTCACCTTCAATGACATAGCAGTCAAGGACAGGTACGACGGCAAGGGAACCCTCACCGGAGGTATCCTATTCAACCATCTCAAGGATATCCACATGGACACGAAGATCTCCATGGACAGGATGGAAGCCATCAACATGGACGAGAAATCCGGCCAGGCATTCTATGGTAACGTATTCGCCACAGGAGACGTCAAGATCACCGGACCTTTCAATGCTATCCAGCTCGACATCAATGCCAGGACAGCTAAGAACGGATCGATCCACATCCCGATAGACAACGCTTCAAGCCAGGGCAGCAGCAACCTTCTGACGTTCAAGGAGGCCTACAAGGAAGTCTACGTGGATCCCTACGACGTGATGATGAACAGGCTGGTCACCGAGAGCAAGAAGGACCAGGACTTCGGTCTCAAACTGCGTGTCGCCGCCAACCAGAACACTGAGGCATACGTGGAGATAGACCGTACCGCCGGCAATGTCCTTTCAGGCAGGGGGCAAGGAACGATAGACATAGTGGTCAGGCCCGGCTCGGACCTCTTCACCATTAACGGAGACTACACCCTCAATTCAGGAAACTTCCATTTCAACGCAATGGACATTGCAAAGAGGGATTTCAACTTGTCCAACGGCAGTTCCGTGCGTTTCAACGGAGACATCATGGACAGCGATCTCGACATTGACGGAATCTACTCGACCAAAGCCTCGGTTGCGACCCTTATCGCCGACACGTCGGCTGTCTCCGCCAGAAGGACCGTCAATTGCGGCATAGGAATATCCGGAAAGCTGAGGGAACCACAGCTGAGTTTCTCGATCGATGTCCCCGACCTCGACCCTACCACCAAATCGAAGGTGGAAAGCGCCCTGAACACCGAGGACAAGGTACAGAGGCAGTTCATAGCCTTGCTGATTTCAGGTGGATTCCTGCCAGATGAGCAGTCGGGAGTCGTCAACAACTCCAACGTCCTCTATTCCAACCTGGCTGAAATCATGGCAGGACAGCTGAACAACATACTGCAGAAACTGGACATCCCGCTTGACTTCGGCTTGAACTACCAGTCCAACGACAGCGGCACGAACATCTTTGACGTAGCCGTGTCGACCCAGTTGTTCAACAACAGGGTAATCGTTAACGGCAATGTCGGAAACAGGGACAACCGCTATTCTGCCGGAGCCGACGTCGTCGGAGACCTCGACATCGAAATCAAGCTGGACAAGCCCGGGCAGGTCAGGCTCAACCTGTTCTCACACTCCGCTGACGACTACACCACTTATCTGGACAATACCCAGAGGAACGGAGTGGGTGTAACCTACCAGAGAGAGTTCAACACTTTCAAGGAATTCTTCAGGAGTCTATTCATGACCAGGAAGAAGAGGGAGGAAATGATGAACCGTCCGGTAGCTCCGGTGCAGAAGATCCATCACATGGACATCATGGAGCGCAAGCCTGGCCAATAATCCCAACAGGGCCTAGAAGGCCGGAAGGAAGGAGCGGATCGCCGGCTTTGTAGAACCGCCGAATAGCGGTCACTGGATGTTTCTCCCCAGGCTGGACATCCCCGATCATCCGGTTCCGCCAAAGATTGGTGACTTTAATCTCAATAGAGTTGGCACCGATGTGGAGCAGAGGCTTGATGTCATCGGTGATGAAAGGGGCCTTCCACAGCACTCCAACATTCTTTCCGTTGATGGTCACCTCTGCAATGTTCTTGACAGAGCCAAGGTCAAGGGCCAGACGGGAGTACTTCTCGAGAGTCCCGCCGTCAATCTCAAATGAAGTTGAATAGACAGCAGTCCCGGAGAAATACCTGACGACTGGATCAGGACTCTCAGTCCACGAATGAAGGTCCGTGAAGGTCTCTTCAGCCGTCCCGCCTCCTTTCTGGGAAAAGCGGACACGCCAGTGTTTCGACAGACGCAGTGGCAGTATGTCCTCATCGGCACGTCCTCCAAGTCCAACAGGCCGGCCGGTGACCCCTGCCGAACTGCCGGCAACGAAGGGTTTGTCAGAGAAGACGACGAAAAAAGCGTCCGATGAAATCATGGGAATATTAATCGTTGCCCTTATCCCGTCAGTTGAGGTCGCCAGAGGGGTTATGCTTCCGTTTTCAGGATTGAAGAGTGCAGCATTGGCACAATGATCCCTGAAACTTATCAGCGCCGAGACATCTGAGCCGGAGAAATTCCTTATCCAATAGACATGGTCCCCATCATGAAGAACCCTGTGGACATATCGGAAATCAGTCGTGGAAGCGGCGCCGTCTCCTTCGAAAGAAGCGAGACAGTCCGGTTCCATTCCTTCAAGGGCTTCAGCCAGAGTGCCATAAACATTGACTCTACCGCTGTGCCAGATGTCCCTGACCACACGCCTGAACATGCGCTGGTCGGCCTTGAGGCCGGCACAACGGACAGGCTCGTCCCCACATATCCTTATTCCTGCATCGGACAAATCCCTTATCTTTAGAAGGACATCCAGAGACATCGTCTCACAGTTTTTATCCAGCCAGAGAACCTTGTACCGCATGGATGAGTCCACTTCCAAGGAAAGCAAAGCCGTAGGGTTTATGAAATCATATTCATAGCCGGCTGGCACGTCTGGCAGCAGATCGAAGGTGTCTCCGCCGTAGAGGGCCGTGATGTTGCTGTCCTCGCCATAGTAGAGCAGGATGTCTGCAACCGGAGAACCTTGCTGAAGCATGGCGGAGGACCTGGCCAGGTAGTCCGTAAAGACCCTGGCGTACTCCCCCCATGTTTCATTACGGTGGAACCATTGTCCGTAACGGAAAAGCTGAAGCCCCGGCAGGTAGGCATCGTTGGGCTGGGAAGCGCTTTCATGGATTACGAATCGGTTGAGCCCGGCGGAAAGGGCCACGTCGGCCACGTACTTCATGTTTTCCGGACAATAAGTGTAAGCGCGGCCTTCGTCCCCGTTGACGGAGAAGGATTCAGCCGCAACTATTCTTTTGCCGGTAAGATGGGCGGCAGATGCCGATTCACGGATGTCTGCAATGGCTGAAGGCACGCTTGATCCTGTCGGTGTGTTTTCCATCCAGATCGCTGCCATCGGAATAGTCGCATGTAGCTTGGGGTCCATTCCGTCCCCTACGTAGGCCCTGCTCCCTTCATGAGTTTCGCAATAACTGCCCGCAAGACCATATTCAGCAACCAGGTCGGTTATCCTTTCGTAGTTTTCGCAGAAAAGCTCTCCGAGAGTCTTCCGCCAATCCCAGAGGAAGGCTTCACTCATCTCGGAACTGCCTATTACCTCCCCCGCAAGGACAGGCAGCCAGGGCAGCAGTTCATAGTGACGCCGGGCCTTGAATTCCTCAGGCAGAGAAGGAGTCCACGTGAAAGATCCTGCTTCGTAGCTGTCTGTCAGGAGATATCTGATTCCTTTTTCACCCAGCATCCCACCGGACATATTCTTGTACAGGTCCAGATAGTGGTGGAAATACCTCATCCAGGCATCCTTGTCAAGCTTGTCGACTTCCAGTCCGGTCGCTTCGGGTGAAGCAGGATGATTGACCTTCCCGGTTATCGACCATCCGAACCTGTAGATTCTCCAACGACCTTTAGGAAGCGAACATGCCAACGTTCCGTCCGGCGCCATTTTCCCGGTCAGATCTATCACTTCCCGTGGAGCCTTGCACTTCGGGGTGTGGAAACGGTTGAAGTCAAAATTGTTGCTGAATCCTCCGAGTTCCTCTGAATGATTGACCCTGCAGACAGTGTGGAGCTCAAGCCCTTCGAGTTTCTCTCCCCTTACCCTGAAATAACGGGCCTTTACCGGATGGATATCCTCTGTGGTGTAAGGAATCCTTGCCGGGAGAATCCTGCAGGCTGTTTTCCAGGTACGGCCGTCTTTGCTGTATTCAAGAATATTCTTGCATTCTGCCTCTCCTTGCCTGGGACGGCCGCCCATCGCCTGCGACTTGAGGGTAAAAGAACGAATCCTCCGGGGCCTCGGGAAGGTGACGGTTATAAGGCTGTCCGATACTGAAGTGAGGGCACCCATCTCTTTCATCGAGAGATCGCTGGAAGAACGCCTTAAAGCCAGGACGTAAAGGTCTTCACCGTAAGGCTGTATCTCTACCCTGTCGTTACCCTGGAAGAAATCCTGATAAGGTCCTGTGACTGTGTAGAGGTCAGGTAGTTTGACATTCACATCACCGCCATCCACGTCAGCGGTCCTCCATTCCAGCTTCTTGACGGCATCCTTAGGTTCAACCCATGTACCACCTGTCGAACTCCAACCGGGAGCACTGGCTATGGTGGCCTCAAGGCCCATCGAATCAGCAAGATCAAGGGCATAGCGGAATGCATCCTGCCATCCTTCAGACAGATATGGGAGCTTTACCTTCGCCGCCCGGGGCATATTGATCCCTCCGGCATCGAATTGGTGGAAACCTCCTATTCCGGAGCGTTTCATCCATTCCAGATCTTTGCGTATTCCTTCCTTGGAAACGTTCCCATCCATCCAGTGCCACCATACCTGCGGCCTGGCTTCCTGCGGAGGATCCTTGAATACAGAAGCGAGGTCTCCGGACTGTGCATGAAGCCCGGTGCTCAAAAACAGGAAGACTGCGGCGATGAAAGGAAACCTGGTCATCGGAACCTACCTGGCAGCTTTCACGAAAGCCTTGAAAAGCTTCAGCCATGAATCATCCACCCGGACAAGCACCTCCGGATGGAACTGCACGGCAAGCAGCCAGCGCCCTTTCTCATTGCTCTCATAGGCTTCCACCACTCCGTCATCCGCACGTGCAGTGACAGTGACGAGAGGAGAAGGATCCTTTACGGCCTGATGATGCAAGGAGTTGACCTTGAGCCGGTCAGATCCCATGATACGGTATAGCATGGATTCCCTTTCGACAGAGATTTCATGGGTAGGGACTATCCCGTCCTCTTTCTGGCGGTGCATGATGCCGCTCGGCTTCTGGGTCGGAAGATCCTGATACAGCGAACCTCCAAGAACGACATTCATCAGTTGCTCTCCCCGGCAGATGGCAAGGACCGGAAGACGGCCTTCAATCGCAGCCCTGGCATATAGGATGTCAACTGTGTCCCTGTGACTGTCCACTTCAACGGTTTCATTAAGTACCGCCTCGCCATAATAGGCAGGATCCAGATCCACCCCGCCCGTCAGCATCACTCCATCGACATGGCGGAGAATCTCGGAAGCCGAAGATGCATCACTGACCTGAGGCAGGATGAAAGGAATCCCTCCGGAACGGAGGATAGCGTCGGTGTACGTCCTACGCAGATTGGAATACTCTGCTCCTTTGTAACCGGGAGCTATTCCGATCACCGGCTTCCTCCTGGCCTCTGAAGGCAGGCAGAACAGTACCAGGACCAGCAGCAAAGAGAGGGCCTTGATTCTTTTCATGATGTCGATGTTTGATGATTTATCCAAATATCGGGATTTTGACTATAAAAAACGGGATTTCGTCGAAAAATTTTAAAAATCCCTACTTTGGCCCGATAAATGCAATATGTAATATCGAGAACAATAAAGTGGTTTGTGATTCTTAACATACGTTTTATTCATAATTAGGTTTGTATTAAGTGGGGAAAGGTCATTGCCGTGAGGCAACGACCTTTTTTAATTTACATGTATTTCAGTACTTGCTTACTCCGTCAGGCAGGAATCCATCAGTTCATCAATCAGGCGGGTGTCCAGATCCCTCCCGATGAAGACTATCTTCTCCATCCTGTCTCCGTACTTCGGGTCCCAGTCACGGCGCAGATTCTTGTCCCTGCGCATCATCTCTGCCAGCTGGTCGTCCGGCATCGTAGCGAACCAGAGACCGGCTTCCTTTATAGATTTCTGGGAACCAGACTGCTCGAAAAGATAGCATTTGTCAGGTTCATCCGCAAAATAGCAGAGTCCCTTGGCACGGATTATATTCTTCGGCCATTTCTTGGAGACGACATAGTCGAAGACATTGATGTCAAGGGCGGGACGACGGCAGTAGACATAGGTGCTGATGTTGTATTCGAGAGCCTCGCCGGATTCCTCGTTGTGGATTTCCTCGTCTTCCTCTCCCTCTATGGCTGCAATCCAGGCTGCAGATGTGGCGACCTCGTCGAAATCGAACATTCCGGTACCAACGATTCTGTCCAGATCGATGTCACCATAGTCGCATTCGTAGATCCTGGCCTTGGGGTTCAGGGCACTGATGATTCCACGGAGGCGGCCGAGTTCTTCAGGAGAAACCTCGGAGGCCTTGTTCAGAAGGACTATGTTGCAGAACTCTACCTGCTGGATCACAAGTGTCTCGAGATCGTCCTCTTCCAGGTCCTTCCTTTCCAAGGACTCTCCACAGCCGAATTCGTCTTTCATCCTGAGGGCGTCCACGACCGTTACGATGGCGTCGAGTTTCGGTGTCGCAGTCCTGGCATATTCAGGAACAAGCTGAGGGATGGAGCAGATGGTCTGGGCGATCGGAGCGGGCTCGCATATGCCGCTCGCCTCGATGACTATGTAGTCGAACCTGTTCATCTTGCACAGGTCGTTGATCTGGTTGACCAGGTCGAGTTTCAGGGTGCAGCAGATGCAGCCGTTCTGCAGTGGAACAAGGCTGTCGTCGGTCTGTCCTACAACCCCTCCCTTCTGAATAAGGTCAGCATCGATATTGATTTCCCCGATGTCGTTAACTATCACCGCGAATCTGATTCCTTTGCGGTTTGAAAGTATCCTGTTGAGCAATGTAGTCTTGCCGCTTCCCAGATATCCCGTCAGGAGCAGCACCGGTATTTCCCTGTTTTCAACTGTTATTGTCATAGCGTGCAAATTTAGCACATTTCCGGTTACATTGGACACTTGAAGTAGTTGTGCAAATAAAGATTATTTGCTACATTTGCAATTGCAGGTAAAAATGTCGGCTGCATGCCATGCTTGAAGGTATAAGGAAAGAAATAGAAAAGCTTATTTCCCTCTACGAGGCTGAGAAGGCGGAGCGTATCAAGCTCCAGTCTCTGCTAGAGCAGTGCAAGGCCGAAAATGAAGCCTGCAGGAAACAGATCGGAGATCTGGAACAACAGGTAAACAACCTGCAGCTTTCAGAAGCATTCGGCGCCGGTGGCGACAAGGCCGCGGCAAAGGTAAGAATAGATAAGCTTGTCAAGGAGATTGACAAGTGCATCTCCCTGCTTGAGAATTAGGATGGGACAGAGCATAAAGATAAAAATAGCGGGCAATGAATATCCTCTCGTCGCTTCATCTCCGGAGATGGAGCGTCTCATGAGGCTTGCCGCTGAGGCGATCAACCAGAAATTGACCGCCTATGATGCAAAATTCCCCAACAAGTCTCTGTCAGACAAGCTTTCTTTTGTCGCGTTGAATGAAACAGTCAGCAGACTGACCTACCAGAAAAGACTTTCCGAAGCAGGAGAGGAGGCAAAGACGCTTCAGGAGGATGTTGAGTCCTACCTTAAGAATATTGAAAAAGACGGCCGTTAGTCCCACGTGCTCAAATCAACAAGTTCTTCGGAACCGAGTAAGCTCAGGACGGCAACGACAGGCCAAGGTTACCTTCGGGGATCATGTGCATGCACATGACGGTGGATTTCAGAACCGTACCGGCTCTCAAATCTTATCAGAGACAAGGTTTCTGACAAGCGACTAACGGCTTTTTTAATATTCCAAGACGACCGACCGGTTCCCCGATTTACCGGCGGCCGTTTTTTGGTTCCTCCGGAACATTGAAAACGAATTATTTAACAACAATTATTTAAAGTAACCAGATATGATAGCTTATCTTATAGGTGCCCTGATTGGAGCAATTATAGCACTCGGGGTCTATATAGTAGTACAGAAATTGGTCCTGAACGGGCAGAAGAATGAAATCATAGCCAAGGCCGAGATCGAGGCCGAGGGTATCAAGAACGACAAGATCCATCAGGCCAAGGAAAAATTCCTCCAGCTCAAGAGCGAACACGAACAGTACATCAACGAAAAAAACAACCAGATCCGCGAAGCTGAAAGCAGGGTCAAGCAGAAGGAAAACGCCCTGAACCAGCAGAACGGAGAGCTCCAGAAGAAGCTCCGTGACACAGAGAACGCCCGCAACAGCCTCCGCGCACAGCAGGAAAACCTGGCCAAGAAGGCTGAGAAGATCTGCGTGGCCTAAGAAACTGAGTGCCCAGGCCAACAAGCAACTCGAGACCATCGCCGGGATGAGCGCCCAGGAAGCCAAGAACATCCTCATGGAGAACATGAAGGCTGAAGCCAGGACTGAAGCCCAGGCCTACATCAACGACACCATGGACGAGGCTCGCCTCAATGCATCCAAGGAAGCAAAGAGGATAGTCATCAACACCATCCAGAGGACTGCTACAGAAACCGCCATCGAGAATGCGGTAACTACCTTCCCCATCGACAACGACGAGATCAAGGGACGTATCATCGGACGCGAAGGACGTAACATCAGGGCTCTCGAAGCTGCGACAGGTGTCGAGATCGTCGTTGACGACACCCCTGACGCCATCCTTCTTTCCGCCTTCGATCCCGTCCGCAGGGAGGTCGCAAGGCTTGCCCTCCATCAGCTTGTGGTAGATGGAAGGATCCACCCTGCCCGCATCGAGGAAGTCGTTGCCAAAGTGCAGAAACAGCTTGAAGACGAAATCCTGGAGACCGGAAAGAGGACTTGCATAGACCTCGGTATCCACGGACTCAACATCGAACTCGTAAGGATGATAGGACGTATGAAGTACCGTTCATCCTACGGACAGAACCTCCTCCAGCACTCCCGTGAGGTTGCAAACATCTGCGCGATCATGGCTTCGGAGCTTGGTCTCAATCCCAAGGTAGCCAAGAGGGCAGGACTCCTGCACGACATAGGCAAGGTTTCCGAAGAGGAGCCTGAACTGCCGCACGCACTCCTTGGTATGAAGCTGGCTGAGCAGTACAAGGAAAAACCCGATGTCTGCAACGCCATCGGAGCCCACCACGAAGAGATCGAGATGACATCGATCATCTCCCCTATCGTGATGATCGGAGACGCTATCTCCGGCGCCCGTCCCGGTGCCCGTCGCGAGGTTATCGAGTCCTACATCAAGAGACTGAAGGGAATGGAAGACCTTGCTGCTTCCTACCCCGGAGTGACCAAGAGCTACGCCATCCAGGCCGGTCGTGAACTGAGAGTCATCGTCGGCGCCGAAGAGGTGAGCGACGACCAGGCTGCAAGGCTGTCCGCCGACATAGCACAGAAGATCCAGGAAGAAATGACCTATCCCGGACAGGTCAAGATCACGGTGATCAGGGAGACCCGTTCGGTCGCTTATGCTAAATAGCTTATGGCAAACAAACTTGCAAGAAGAATAGCAGTGCTGGCAGCTCTCCTATGGGGAGCTGTTGCGCTAGCACAGGCACCTGAAGCGACAGCCTCGTGGAAGGTTGCCCAGAAGGCGGTGTCGGACAATGAATATGAACTGACGTTCACCGCCACTATCGAACCAGGCTGGCATATCTACACCACGGACCACAAGTACAACCCCACGACGCTGGAGTTCGACGAGCCGGTAGGTTATTCCCCGGTCGGAACCCTGACCCAGGTCACTGAGCCGAAGGTCTCGGGAGAGGACAAAGTCTTCTTCAATTCTGCAGTTTTCACCCAAAAGGTGAAACTGGATGGTCCCGACGCTACAGTCAAGGGAGAAATCACCTGGAGCGGCTGCAACGAGCAGTTCTGCGCCGCCCCCGAACACTGGGAATTCAGCATTCCTTTAAAGTCCTCGCAGATGGTCCCTGCTAGTGAGGACAATGCCGCCCGCGGCACCGGCGGGGGGACTGATTCCAATTCACGAAGTCTGTGGGCGCTGATCATCGAGGCAATCCTCTGGGGCTTCGCCATGCTTCTCACCCCCTGCGTCTTCCCCATGGTCCCCATGACCATCTCCTTCTTCATGAAGCAGTCCCAGACCCCTGCAGAAGGCCGTTTCAAAGCCTTCATGTACGGTCTTTTCATCGTACTCCTCTACACGGTGCCAATCTCCATAATCATAGGACTGACGTGGCTAATCGGTGGAAACGCCGTGACAGCGGACATATTCAACTGGCTGGCGACACACTGGCTGCCGAATATCATATTCTTCATCGTGTTCATGGTCTTCGCCGCCTCCTTCTTCGGAGCGTTCGAGATTGAACTGCCTTCCAGCCTTGCCAACAAGAGCGACGCCAAGTCCGGCAAGGGAGGGCTTGGAGGAATATTCTTCATGGCCCTCACCCTCGTGCTTGTGTCATTCTCCTGCACCGGCCCGATTGTGGGCACCGTCCTTATCAAGTCCACCTCAGGTGAATTCTGGACTCCGATGGTCACCATGCTGGCTTTCAGCGTGGCCTTCGCCCTCCCCTTCACCATCCTGGCAATGTTCCCTTCCCTCCTCAAGAAGATGAAGAGTGGCGGCTGGCTGAACAGCGTCAAGGTAGTGCTCGGATTCATCGAGGTCGCACTGGGATTCAAATTCCTCAGCGTCGCGGACCAGACCTATCACTGGGGACTCCTCGACCGTGAGATCTATCTTGCAATCTGGATAGTGGTGTTCAGCCTCCTCGGGCTTTACCTTCTCGGAAAGATCCGTTTCAAGAACGACTCCCCGGTGGAACATCTTTCAGTCACCAGGCTCGCCCTGGCGATAGCCGTATTCACCTTTGTGGTCTACATGATCCCCGGAATGTGGGGAGCTCCCCTCAAGGCCCTTTCAGGTTACCTGCCTCCGATCGAGACTCAGGACTTCGTGGTCTGGAACTACGCAGAAACCCCGGCCGGGAGCGCAATGGCAGTCCCTGAAACATCCGAGGAACAGGCCTCTTTCGGAGAAAACAATGGATTCGGCGAAAAGTACGGCCTGCGCATGCCCATGGGTTACACCGGCTACTTCACCATCGAAGACGGACTTGCAGCCTCTAAAGCTACGGGGAAACCCGTATTCGTGGACATCACCGGACACGGCTGCGTCAACTGCCGTGAAATGGAGCAGAGGGTCTGGAGCGATCCGAAGGTCCAGGACATCATGAAGAACGACTACGTAATGGTGTTCATGTACAATGACGACAAGACCAAACTGGACAAGGAAGACTGGGTCACTACCAAGGAGGGGAAGGTCCTGAAAGACATTGGACGCGTCAACTCCTACATAGTCCGCGAAAGGTTCAATGTCAACGCCCAGCCGAACTATGCACTGCTTGGCTCCGACGGGGAGCTGCTGGTCCCGGTCCGAGGCTATAATCTCAGCGTCGACGGCTTTGTCGATTTCCTCCAGTCAGGACTTGACGCATTCAAGGCAAAGAACTGACAATGAGACGTTTTGCATTAAGCATATCACTTATGATGGCTGCTGTAGCAATCTTTGCTCAGCAGCCATTCATGCATCCATGGCAGGGAGCGAGGGTCGCTTTCTTCGGAGATTCCATCACGGACTCACGGGTGGTTCCCAAGAATCCCGCCCCCCTTCCCAAGGACAATGACTGGACAGGGATAAAGGACAGTCATTACTGGGGATACCTCCAGGAATGGCTCGGCATCCACCCGTACGTGTACGGAGTAAACGGACGGCAATGGGATGACATCCCCAAACAGGCACGCAGGCTGGAGGAAGAGCACGGGCAGGAGTTCGATGCCATAACCATATTCATAGGGACGAACGACTACATCTCCGACATCCCGCTCGGGGAATGGTACGACAGCAAACCTGAGAAGGTCATCACTGCCCTTGGGTATCCTGCAACCGAAATCCTCATGATGAAAAGGACTCCTTCCATGGATGGAAATACCTTGAAGGGAAGGATCAATATCGCTGTCAGTACATTGAAAAAAATGTTTCCGGAAAAGCAGATAGTGATCCTCACTCCGGTCCACAGGGCCTATGCCACCTTTGGGAAGCAGAACATCCAGCCGGAAGAAAGCTACCCCAACAGGCTCGGCCTTTACATCAGTGATTATGTTGAAGCCATCAAGGAGACAGCCAATGTCTGGAGCGTGCCGGTAATTGACCTGAACGCTTTGTGCGGACTGAACCCTATGCTGGAAGAACATTCAAGGTACTTTTCCAATCCACAGACAGACCTGCTCCATCCCAATGCAAAAGGGCACGAGCGGATCGCCCGTACCCTTCTTTACCAGCTGCAGGCTCTTCCCTGCAGGTTCTGAGATCTTATTCAAAGATAGACATCGGCACTTCGCCGGTCCAGCAAAGAGGCTGCTCCACCCCGAACAGCTTAAGTACAGTCGATGCTGTGTTGACTGTGTTGTTAGCCTCCTCGATGGTGAATCCCTTCTTTATACCGGGACCTTCGATGATCCAAGGTACTATCATCTCCTCGGGGCTCACTCCACCATGGCCTTTACCGATTCCGCCGTGGTCCGTGATCCAGAGTATGTGGGTGTCTTCATAAAGGCCTTCCCTCTTGAGGAAGTCAAGCATGCGGCCTACCTGCACATCACCCTCCTCGATTGACTCAATGTACTCAGGGGACATCCATGCCGAAGTGTGGCCGACATGGTCAGTGTGGACGTTGTAAAGGAACATGAACATCTTTTCGTTCCTGTTGGCGGCGATATATTCCATCGCCCTGTCATACAAGGCTGGATAACCTTCGTCACCTGCCGATAGTTTATCATCAATGTACTTGGGATTCATCCCATTGATGAGTGGAAGCCAGTTCCAGTAGTATGCAGTCTTGATCCCGGGGACATTGTCCTTCAGAACCTTGAATACTGAAGGGAAATAGCCGTCCTCATCCCTTTCGACGGCCTGGAGCTTGAAGTCATCGACTTTCCATCCATTGGTAGCCACTCCATGGACCTCGGGACCGGCGCCGGTCAGGTGGCTTGTGTAGTTAGGAAGCGTAATCGAAGGCATCACGTCCCTGGTAGTGTAAGATGTGGAACCTGAAGCGATCAGTGAATCGATGTTGGGAGTCCTGGCCTGAGCGAGACCATCGACACGGATGCCGTCAAAGGTCATGATTATAACTCTTTTCGCCTTGCGGATCTTTTTCGCAGCCTTCTTGGCATCAGCCTCGAGGGCCAAGGGACCGATCATTGTTGCGGCTGCCGCACCGGCTCCTGCAACCAGGCTTTTCTTGAAAAAATCTCTTCTGGAAATTGACATGATTGATAATATTTTATTGCTCGATCGAATACACCGTTGCTCTCCCGCCTTTGGCCTTTATGGTCGAATAAGGTTCGGAAGGGAACACGAGGTTTGTCATAGCCATCTTGCCATCAGCATCAAAGACTTCGATGCTGCACTTGTCGACAAAGATGCGCAGCTGCTTAAGTGTTCCATGGACGGGAGCGACTGTCTTGGCAGGAAAATCCTTGTGGAAGGAGGTGTCCCCACTCAGGGTCCTGTCCATCGAGAAAGTACCAGCCTTGGGATCATATTCCATGACGATCTTTTCCCCTTTGGGATTTGAGAGGACAATCTCGGCGTTCCCCTTAAGATCGACAACTATCTCACAGGTTTCAGAAGGGTTCTTGACCTTCCTGCCACGAAGAGCCGACATCTCGGTAGACGGAGTGACTCCGCAGTAGTAACGGCCGTCATGCTCGAAGATGTCCAGGTCGCGGGGAATGCTGTTGGCTGAACGGAACTGCATGGTAGGGACGACGCCAGCGTATTGCCAGTTGCTCATCCATGCCATGGCTATCCTCCTGCCTCCCGGAGCATTGTCAAAAGTCACTGTTGCATAATGGTCCTTTCCGTAATCCATCCAGAGCGTTTCTTTCTGGTCGGTCCTGAACTCATGACCGTCAAAACTGCCGATGAAATACTGGGTCCCGCTTCCTCCTGAGGGAATTCCGTTGGTGTTGCAGACAAGCATCCACAACTGGCGGTCGGTACCACGGACATTGAGTTTGAACAGGTCGGGACACTCCCAGACACCGGAATGCTCGCCATATCCCTTGCCAAAGGAACTTTCGTATTTCCAAGAAACAAGGTCAGGTGACGAATATATCCTCATCTCGTCTCCTGCAGCAAGGATCAGGTTCCACTTCCCTATCTCCTGGTTCCAGAAAGCCTTGGGATCGCGAAAATCCTTGATGTCTGATGTAATCACGGGATTGGATGCATACTTTACGAAAGACTTGCCGTCATCCCCGGAAAAAGCAAGGGACTGGGTCTGGTTAGTTCCTGCGGATGTAAACAGGGCGGCAACGGTTCCCCTTCCTTGGCCGGAAGTGTTAGCGAGGTCCACCACACACGAGCCACTGAATATTGTTCCAAGGGCATCAGGCTCAATCGCAGCAGGCATGGCGTCCCAATGGATCAAGTCATGGGAAACAGAATGTCCCCAGGTCATGTTCTCCCATTGGGACCCATACGGGTTCCACTGGTAATAAAGATGATACAATCCATCCTTGTAGAACATTCCGTTAGGATCGTTCATCCAACCGTACACGGGAGTATGGTGATATACAGGACGGAAACGTTCCCTGTTGGCGGTGTCGAAATTATCATCCTGACGGATCTCCCACCAGCATACATAGTCCTTGAGAGCCTCGCTGGTCAGTCCTTCTTTCCTTATCGAGAAATCAAGGACTATCTTGTCAGACCCGAAGCGCTGTATGTCGAGAGGTACGAAATAATCGACCTTTGAAGATGCAAGACGGATGTTGAAAGCTTGCTTCTGTTCTCCTGAGACGATGACCTTGACAGACGAAATGCTCTCAGACTCCTGCACGGGAATCAGAAGGTACTTGTCCTTTACATCAAGCCGGAGCATCGCGTGCCTTGAAGAAAGGATTTCCGGAGCCTGGGCATAAAGGACCAGGCCGGCAAGCATGACAGCGAGAGAAAGCATCAGTTTCTTCATGGCACGGGGATCTATTTGAAGATGGACATCGGCACCTCCCCGGTCCAGCAAAGCGGCTGCTCAACACCAAAGAGTTTCAGGATTGTGGAAGCCGTGTTGACAGTGTTGTTGGCCTCTTCGATAGTGAACCCTTCCTTGATACCGGGGCCTTTGATCACCCAGGGGACTATCATTTCTTCAGGGCTCACACCGCCGTGACCCTTGTTGATTCCACCATGGTCGGTGATGAACATAAGATGGCTATCTTCATAAAGGCCTTCCTTTTTAAGGAAGTCGATAACCTTCCCGACCTGTACATCCCCTTCCTCGATTGAACGGATGTACTCAGGAGACATCCAGGAATGCTTATGGCCGACCTCATCGGTATGTCCGTTGTAGATGAACATGAACAACTTGTCATTCCTGTTGGCTGAAATGTATGTGATCGCCCTGTCGAAAAGGGCGGCATAGCCTTCATCACTGGTCAGGAGCTTGTCATCCATGTACTTGGGGTTCAATGCATTGATCAATGGCTGCCAATTCCAGTAATAGGCTGTCTTTATGCCTGGAACATTCTCCTTGAGTTCCTTGTACACTGACGGGAAATATCCGTCCGCATCCGTCTGGACCGGGGCGAGCTTATAGTCATCGACCTTCCAGCCGTTTGTTGCGACTCCATGGACCTCCGGCCCCGCCCCGGTCAGGTGACTGGTGTAATTAGGCAGGGTGATGGAAGGCATCACATCACGTGTCAGATACGAAGCGGAACCCTCTGCGATAAGGGTGTCGATGTTTGGAGTCCTGGCCTTCGCCAGGCCATCCACCCGTATTCCGTCGAATGTCATTACAATAACCCTCCTGGCTTTTGGGATCCTGACTTTCCCCTTCTTGGCTTCAGCTTCGAGTGCGAACGGGCCAATCATGGTCGCAGCTGCAGCACCGGCACCGGCGACCAGACTTTTCTTGAAAAAATCTCTTCTGGAAATTGACATGTCTTATGTGGTTTTGCTTACCAATATAATGATTATTTGAATAATAATCGTTACTTTTAACGAACAATATCTCTCGAGACCATGCCCGATTCAAGATTCAACAAGGCCATCCTCCCTGTAATGTTCGGTTTCTTCATAATGGGGTTCGTGGACATTGTAGGTGTTGCAACCAATTATGTAAAAGCGGATTTCTCCGGCATGAACGACAAGGTTGCAGGACTGATATCGCTTTCATGCTTTCTTTGGTTCCTGATCCTTTCCATACCGACCGGGATCCTCATGAACAAGATAGGCAGGAAAAAGACCGTCCTTCTCAGTTTCGGAGTGACAGCCGTCGCCATGCTGATCCCGGCCATCAGGTACGATTTCACCTTTGTATTGATCGCCTTCACGATGCTGGGGATTGGGAACACTATTCTTCAGGTTGCTCTGAATCCGCTGGTAAGCAGCGTAGTATCATCCGACAAACTGACTGGGACCATGACCCTGGGACAATTCATCAAGGCCATCAGTTCCTTCCTCGGTCCGATCTTGACGGCAGCTTTCGCTGGAGGAGTTTTCGGATGGAAGATGGTCTTCCCGGCCTATGCCGCCATCACCTTGCTGGGCATGGTGTGGTTAGCGCTCTCCCAAATAAAGGAGCCCGAGATCAAGGCTTCCGACATCTCTTTCGGAAGGACTTTTTCCCTGCTGAAAGACAAGTACATAGTCATGTTCTTCATCGGCATACTGGTCCTTGTCGGGGTCGATGTCGGGATGGGAGTTACCTTCCCGAAACTCCTCCAGGAACGCTGCGCCCTTCCGCTTGAAAAAGCCGGAATGGGCAACAGCGTCTATTTCCTCGCAAGGACAATCGGTGCATTCCTGGGCGGCATCATACTCATGAAATACTCCGCCCCAAAGTTTTTCACAGGGAGCGCTGTCCTGGCCCTTGCCAGCCTGGTGGGCCTGGTGTTCGCCAAAGGCCTCGTCTTTATCCTCATCCTGGTAGCCCTGTTCGGACTAGGCTATTCGAACCTATTCTCGATAGTTTTCTCCACATCGATGCTGAGGGTTCCTGAGAAGACAAACGAAGTGTCTTCACTCCTGATCGTAGGAGTCTGTGGAGGTGGTGTCATCACTCCCTTGCTTGGAGTGATAACGGACGCTTCCGGCCAGCAGGCCCCGGCAATCATAGCCCTGGCGGCCGCATGGCTGTTCATGGTCATCCTTATTCCATTTATCAGAAAAGCCAGGTCAAATTCATAGAAAGAAATGACAGAAAAAGTACTGCTCGGAGTCGACATCGGTGGCACGAAGTGCGCGGTCACCATCGGAATACCTTCAGGAGAAGGCTTGGTAATAAAGGACAAGTTGGCCTTCCCTACCACCGGAGTCAGGGAGACAATCCAGGAGATAAAGGACTCGATCCGTGCCGTTCTTGAAAGAAACGGCATCCCGGAAAGCGGGATGGAAGCGATTGGAATCAGTTGCGGGGGTCCTCTTGACAGCAGGACCGGAGTGATCATGTCTCCACCGAACCTGCCCGGCTGGGACAATATTCCAATAGTCAAGATACTGTCGAAGGAGTTCCATGTCAAGGCAGCAGTCCACAACGATGCAAATGCCTGCGCACTCGCCGAATGGAAATTCGGAGCCGGAAGGGGTAGCCGGAACATGATCTTCATGACCTTCGGAACCGGTCTCGGGGCCGGGTTGATTCTGGACGGGAAGCTTTACACGGGGACCAATGACAATGCCGGAGAACTTGGACACATCCGGCTCGATGAATATGGTCCCGTGGGTTACGGCAAGGCGGGTTCGTTCGAGGGTTTCTGCAGCGGAGGAGGAATCCGGCAGCTCGCACAGTCCATGGCCAGGGAAAGGTTCCAGATGGGAGGAAGTGTCTCATGGTGTCCGGACGGTGACCTTGAAAAGATAACGGCAAAGACAGTCGCCCAGGCGGCCAGGGACGGAGATTCCCTTGCAAGTGAAGTCTACCGCATCAGCGCCAGGCAGCTTGGCAAAGGCCTTGCGGTGGTCATAGACATCCTCAACCCGGAAGTCATAGTGATCGGCAGCATCTACGCACGGAACGAAGATATATTCAAGCCATTGGTGGAAGAGATTCTGGAAAAGGAAGCCCTGCCACTTGCAAACAAGGTCTGCAGGATAGTTCCGGCCGAACTTGGAGAATCCATCGGAGACTATGCAGCCCTGTCTATCGCGGCTAGTTTGGAATAAGAAGAGATGAAAGATATCGAGACAATAATAACTCACAGCCTGGGCGAGGCCAGGAATGAACTTGAGTCATTCATCGAAGACCCTGGGACAGTCTCAGCGATCAAGGATGCCGCCGCCATGATGGCTGAATGTCTTCATGATGGAGGCAAGATCATCAGTTGCGGGAACGGAGGTTCCCTGTGCGACGCCACCCATTTCGCGGAAGAGCTTACCGGACGCTTCAGGAATGACCGCAGGCCGCTGCCTGCCATGGCCATCAACGATCCTGCATACCTTACCTGCACCGGCAATGACTATTCATTTGAGGATGTGTTTTCCAGGTGGGTCCAGGCTTTCGGGAAGAGCGGTGACGTACTTCTGGCAATCAGCACAAGCGGAACGTCCGCTAATGTAGTCAAGGCTGCCCAGGCCTCGAAACAGGCTGGGATGAAGGTGATCGCCCTGACATCAAAGAAAGGGCAGACACTGTCCGCCCTTTCCGATGTTTCCATAATGGCTTCCGATGCCCCTCATTCTGACCGGATCCAGGAGATCCACATCAAAGTCATCCACATCCTCATCGAGGCCATCGAAGCCTTGCTTTCCGAATAGTACTACCTTTTGGAGGTAACTTCCTTCTCGTACTTCTCGATGCAAGGGATGAACTCCTCGCCTACGGGAACTCCGTTCTTGCAGTTGAAATAATCGAACACGGCACCGAAAGGAAGGGTCTTGGCCTCTTCGAGAAGGGCGAGTTTCTGGAAGCCCTTGCCTTCGGCCTCATACTCGCGAAGCTTGGCAAGAGGCTCAAGAAGGGCGCTGAGGATGCACTTCTGGGTGGCGCGGGTTCCGATGATATAGGCACCTATACGGTTGATTGAAGCATCGAAATAGTCCAGACCGACATGGGCGCGGTGCAGGGCTTCTGCACGGACAAGCTCCTTGAAGAAGTCCAGGGTCATGTCGTTCATGATGGTCACATGGTCGGAGTCCCAACGGACAGGGCGGCTCACGTGGAGCATCAGTTCAGGAACGTAGAGAAGCAAGGAGGATACCTTGTCAGCCACATTCTCGGTGGGCTCGTAATGGCCTGTGTCAAGGGTATAGATAACCTTCCTGGAGGCGCAGTATCCCTCGAAGAAGTCCATGGAACCGACCGTGTAGCTTTCAAGACCGATACCGAACAGTTTGGCTTCAACGCAGCTCTTCATGCCGGGCAGGTCCTCTTTCAGGATTTCGTCGAGGGAGTCTGCCAGTATCTCACGGTACTTCTTGCGGTTGACAGTGTAGTCCTTCTGGCCGTCATGGACCCAGATGTTCATGATACAGGGATCACCCTGGGCCTTACCCATCGCGTCGGCGATGCGGCGGCAGCGCTTTGTGTGCTCGATCCAGAACTCGCGGATAGCAGGATCGGGATTGGCAAGGGAGAGGTCCCCGCTCTTAGGATGGCCGAAAGAGGTGGAATTGAAGTCAAGCTTAAAATTGTTGGCCTTGGCCCACTCGATCCAGCTCTGGAAATGCTCGACACCGACCTCGTCACGATCGACGAACTTTCCTCCGAAATCTCCATAGATCTCATGGAGGTTGATGCGGTGGTTGCCGGCTAGAAGAGTCTTAACGAACTCCAGGTCGGCACGGACCTCGTCGATGTTGCGCGCACGTCCCGGATAGTTGCCGGTGGTCTGGATTCCTCCTGAAAGACCGGCGTTGCTCTCGAATCCCATCACGTCGTCAGTCTGCCAGCAATGGAGGGAAATCTGCTGCTTCTCAAGCTGCTCGATAGCCTTGTCGGTATCGACACCAATGGCAGCGTAGCGCTCCTTGGCCATCTCGTAGGCCTGGATGATTTTTTGCTCGTTCATATTCTTGGATATTAATTGTTTGGATAATAAGTCTTTGTCTCAATGGAGTTTCCGATGATACGGCGCATCTCCCAGCGATCCTTGACCAGGCCAGCTACCTTTGCCTGGATCATTATGTTGCCTATCGCTGTACCTTCCACCGGGCCGGCAATCACGGGGATTCCGAGAGTGTCGGCTGTAAGCTGGCTGACCAGTTTGTTGGCTGAACCTCCGCCGATCACGTGGAGTTTGTCAATGGTAAAGGAAGCAAATCCCTGCAGCATGCTTATAACCTCCTTGTATTTTTTAGTGAGGCTGTGATAGATACAGCTTATCATCTGGGCATCATTCTCCGGCACCTTCTGACCTGACTCTGCAAGGGCGGCCTTGATCTCGGCATCCATGTCCTTCGGAGCAGCGAAACGAGGATCATCAGGATCGATGGTGGACGGGAAATCTATCTCATCCCGTCCCATCTGCTCTATCTGGGCATAATTGTACTCCCTTCCTTCAGCTGCCCAAGTCTTGCGGCTCTGCTCGAGGAGCCACATACCGGTGATGTTCTTGAGGAACCTGGTAGTACCCTCGATACCACCCTCATTCGTGACATTATATTCATAGGACTTGTCGTTGATGACAGGTACGGGGGACTCGATACCCATCAGGCTCCATGTTCCACTGCTGAGATAGGCGAAGTGCTCGTCCTGAGCAGGTACGGCCGCGATTGCGGAAGCAGTGTCATGGCCGGCTACCGCGATTACCGGAACCGGTTCTATGCCGGTCTCCTCGCAGATCTCCTCCTTGAGCATACCTACCTTCGTTCCTGGCTGGACGATGGGTTTCAGTATCTTCGGATCGATTCCCAGGCGTGCAAGCAGGCTCCTGTCGAAATCCCTCGTCCTCGGGTCGATAAGACCGGAAGTAGATGCGTCAGTATATTCACATACCCTTTCGCCCGTCAGCATGTAGGCCATGAGGTCAGGCATGAACAGGATCTCGGCAGCCTTGTGAATCGGAGATTCAGGATCCTTGTGCTGGGCATAGATCTGGAAGATCGTGTTGAAATTCATGATCTGGGTACCGGTGACGCCGTAAAGTTCCTTCTTGGGTATGATCTTGAACACCTCTTCAGGGATGCCTTCGGTGTAGGGATCACGATAGGCACGCGGCAGGCCGAGGATCTCTCCGTCAGCTCCGATGCAACCGAAATCCACTCCCCATGTGTCGATTCCTATCGACTCGATCTTGACTCCCTTGGAGGCGACTACCTTCAAGGCAGACTTGAAATGGTCGAACAGGGAATATATATCCCAATAATACTTTCCGCCGTCTTCCTTCACCGAGTTAGGGAAACGGTAGATCTCTTCGGAGCCAAGAATGCCGCCCTCGATCTTTCCGAGAATGGCCCTTCCGCTGGTGGCTCCCAGGTCAAAAGCAAGAAAATACATAATGTGGTCAATTGGTCTTCTACAAATTTCCCCATTTTTAAATTGTCCCAAGCTGAAGATTCTGACATTAGAACTTGGATTTTTGATCAAGATTTTTTCATATATTTGCCCGAGAAACTAAGCAAATTAACGTTCCATGGATTCCGTTCATCTCAAATATTTGGCGGTAAACCCAGTCGATTTGAAATGGGGCACTGCCGTCAATTCCGCGGGCTTCCAGGAAATAGCCCCGGGAATGGACTATCCGCCAAGGAACCATCCTTCAAGGTACATCTTTACCGCCGAAAGCGGAAGGATCCTCAAGGAATACCAGCTTCTGTACATAACGGAAGGCAGGGGACGCTTCAGCTGCGAGTCCCTCGGAAGGCACAAGGCCGTCAGCATTGAGAGCGGCATGATGTTCCTTCTGTTCCCTGGGGAATGGCATTCCTATCATCCCGATCGCAATACCGGATGGAAGGAGTACTGGATAGGTTTCAACGGTCATTTCATGGACAATCTAGTAGAGCAGAAGTTCTTTTCAAAGGAGAACCCGGTCTTCAAGGTCAACATCCATGAGAACATTGTCAACCTCTACAACGAAGCGATAGCCATTGCATCGGCTCAGGAATCGGGTTTCCAGCAGATGCTGGCAGGGATAGTCGGCAGGCTCCTCAGCCTGGCATACTTCTACGACAGGAACTCACAGTTCAAGGAATCGGACACCGCCAACAAGATCGGGCAGGCGAAGGTGATGATCTATGACAACCACATGATCATCTCACCTGAAGAGATAGCCTCGAGACTGTGCCTGAGCTACTCATCTTTCAGGAAGACCTTCAAGGAATATACAGGCTTCTCCCCTGCCCGCTTCATAAATGAAGTCAGGATGAGCAAGGCAAAGGAACTGCTCACCAACACATCACTGAGCATAAAAGAAGTAGCCTACCACGTAGGCTACAACAATCATGACTATTTCTTCACGGCTTTCCGGCACATGACAGGCCAGACACCGGCCGAGTACCGGAAGATGACCCAGGGAGTCAAGGCTTAGCTACCTTCTTCCGAAGAGAAGGGCCATGTCCCTGTCCATGGCAGGACCTGCGACCTTCTCAGGGACGAACTTCCAGCTGCCGATACGCTGAGGGTCTCCAACCACTGCCGGATCGATCGAACCGTTTTCCTTCAGATAGTTGTAGAGGATGTCCCGGATTTCGGGATAGGTTTCGACTATCCTCTCCTCGATCCTGCCCGTGTCGATTCCTGCGGCTTCCATCAGACCGCCGCCACCGCTTGCGCGGTAAGAGGTCACTGCGACATTGTAAGTCTTTCCGGGATCCAGGGGTTCCCCTCCAACAAGGGATTCTACATTGATCCGTTCTCCCTTAGGTTTCGTGACATCCACTGTGTAGAACAGGCCTGCAGCTGAATCGAAATTGTAGGAACGTCCGACAAAAGACCATGATTTCTGGCCTGTCCTTGGATCATCCCTGTCCACGATCTTGAGAACATGGTCCGAGGGAGAAGACACCGTGTTGATCCAGTTGTCGTAAGATGCCTCAAGGTAATCCTTGATCTCCTTTCCTGTCATCTTGATGACATAGAGCTGGTTCTCGAAAGGATAGATGGTGAATAGGTCATTATAGATCAGCTTGCCGGCCTTGACGTAACCATTGTAGGTAAGAGGGGCTGCAAATGAGAGCTGGGCCGGAGCGCAGGTTATGGAAAGGGTATGAACCAGATTCAGGTAGTCGCACTGGCCGCGGTAGGCATCCCTTGTGGCAAGGTCTACCTTGAGTTCTCCGACCTCCGTGGTAGTGAATGCCTTGACAGCAAGATAATCATCATGGAACTTCTCAGCCATCTCCTTGTCGATGTTGTAACGGTCGACCTGGATCAGCCTGGCGGAAAGCTTCTTGGATGCGACTTTGTGCTTGGAGACCTGCAGGTCGAGTTTGCCCTCTCCTACATAGCGGCAGTGGCTTCCGGAATTGATAAGGCAAAGAGTGTCACTCTGGATTACCGTAGGACGATGGTCATGGGAGCAGATCAGGAAGTCCACTCCATGAAGGGTCTGCATGAGGTCAAGCCCCTGACTCTCAAGCTGGGATCCGTCACCGCTGCCGGTGGCTGAATGGACGGCCACGATCACCACATGCGGCTTTTCCTTTGCGATTACCTTGTCGACATCCTGTTGCACCAGTGGAATCAGGTTCTCGAATTTCATCCCGGACCACAGGCGCTCAGACAGCCAACCGGCGATGTTGGCATTGTCATAACCGAGGACAGCGATCTTGAGACCGTTCCTCCTTAGGATAGTATAAGTCTGGAAATATGCCTTCCCATTATCATTGCGGATGGCATTGCCGGCCAGGAAGGGAATCTTCAGGGCCTTCATGTCACGGTCGATCCTGTCATAGACCGCGTGACCGGTCTCGATGTCATGGTTGCCAAGGACAACGGCATCGTAACCCATGTATTCTGCCATGCGGGGATAGACATGCGGGGTTACGGTGTCCACATAATTATAGTAATATGCAGCATTGTCTCCCTGGAGGATGTCTCCGGCATCGATGAGGATCACATTCTCCTCTCCGGCTGCGTTACGGACACTGTCGACGGTCCATTTGACGGCATAAAGGGACTTCTTAATGTTGTTGCCCACATAGGTAGAATCGAAGAAGGTTCCATGAACGTCATTGGTTGTGAGGATCGTAAACGAATAGTTGCCGTCTTTGGGTCCCGAACAGGAGACCGCGATTAGGACTGCTGCAATGATGGAAGTTAGATGTCTTGATTTCATAACGACAAAAATACTATTTTTTCGTAATTTAGCGGCATGAGACAACTGAAACTTCAAACCCCTGTAGCGGTCGGACACAACCGGGTCGGACTGTCCGTTGCCGACAGGATCATGATTCTCGGAAGTTGCTTCGCAGACAGCGTAGGTGCAAAGATGGAAGGCCTTGGCCTGAAGGTCTGCATCAATCCCTTCGGCACTCTCTACAATCCTGTCTCCATCTGCAATTCGGTCGCAAGGATGGAAAGCGGGGTCCCCTTCAGGAAAGAAGAATGCGTCAGGATGGGAGCCGGATCGGATCTTTTCTGTTCTTTCAATCACCACACGTCATTTGCAAGGAAAACCGAAGGGGAATTCCTGGACAATGCCAATTCGCGTCTCCTGGAGGCTGGTGCAGCATGGGCTTCCACGAATAAGGTTATAATCACCCTCGGCACCGCCTGGTGTTTCGAATATAAGCGTACCGGGGAAGTTGTCTCCAACTGTCTCAAGATCGACGGGAAGGAATTCGAACGCAAGCGCATAGGTGTCAGGGAGACCTCCCTTCTACTCCGAAACATGGTTGAAAAGCATCCGGACAAAGAATTCATATTCACAGTCTCCCCTATCCGCCACATGGCTGACGGGGCGCATGGCAACCAGATCAGCAAAAGCACTTTGCTGCTGGCGGTCGAAGAAATCTGCAGCATATTCCCGGACAGGGCCGACTATTTCCCTGCCTATGAGATCGTCCTGGACGAACTCAGGGACTACCGGTTTTACGCTCCGGACATGGTTCACCCTTCGGACCAGACTGCCGGTTACATCTGGGACCGTTTTGAGGAATGGGCATTCTCGGAGAATGAACTGCCCGTCCTGGAGGAACGCAGGAAAGAACTGGTCCACAGCCAGCACCGTCCCAACAATGTCCTTTGATAAGGTTTCGGGGACATTTTGTATATTTGCACTTTCTTATCAAAACGAGAGTATCGGAAATGTTCGAGAACTTACAGGAAAGACTTGAAAGATCCTTCAAGATTCTGAAAGGCGAAGGAAGGATAACCGAAATCAACGTCGCCGAGACGTTGAAAGACATACGCAGGGCCCTGCTTGACGCCGACGTCAGTTACAAGGTCGCAAAGGAATTCTGCGACAGGGTCAAGGTCAAAGCCATGGGCCAGAATGTCCTGACTGCTGTCAAGCCGCAGCAGATGATGGTCAAGATAGTCCACGACGAACTCGCCGAATTCATGGGCAGCCAGTCGATGGACATCAACATCAAGGGCAATCCTGGGATCGTCCTGGTGGCTGGTCTGAACGGTTCAGGTAAGACCACATTCTCGGCAAAGCTTGCCTCATACATCAAGAGCAAGCGCGGCATGAAGGTCCTCTTTGCCGCATGCGACACCTTCCGTCCTGCTGCCATCGAGCAATTGAAGGTCCTGGGAGAACAGGTGGGTGTTGAAGTCTACACTGAAGACGGGGTCAAGGATCCGATACGTATCGCAAGGAATGCCATCGCAAAGGCGAAGGCCGACGGTTATTCCGTAGTAATCATAGACACTGCCGGACGTCTCGCTGTCGACCAGGAACTGATGGACGAGATCTCCGCGCTCCACAAGGCCGTTCAGCCTACCGAGTCCCTGTTCGTCGTGGATGCAATGACCGGACAGGATGCAGTAGAGACTGCCAAGGTCTTCAACGAGAGGCTTGACTTCGACGGAGTTGTGCTCACCAAGATGGATGGCGACACTAGAGGTGGTGCTGCCCTTTCCATCAAGTACGTCACCGGAAAGCCCATCAAGTTCATCTCGTCCGGCGAGAAGATGGAGGCCCTCGACATCTTCCACCCAGAACGTATCGCCGACAGGATCCTCGGCATGGGAGACGTTGTTTCCCTCGTCGAGAAGGCCCAGGAACAGTTCGACGAGAAACAGGCACGTGAGACCAGGAAGAAACTGGCCAAGGACAAGTTCGGCCTGATGGATTTCTACAACCAGATCCAGCAGGTCAAGAAGATGGGAAACATCAAGGACCTGGCCGGAATGATACCTGGAGTCGGAAAGATGATGAAGGACATTGACATAGACAATGACGCCGCCTTCAAGGGTATTGAAGCGATCATCATGTCCATGACTCCAGAGGAGAGGGACAATCCTGAGATAATCAACGGAAGCCGCCGCAAGAGGATAGCGGACGGCAGCGGGACCAATGTCGCCGAGGTGAACAAACTGCTGAAGCAGTTCGAGACTACCCGTAAGATGATGAAGAGCGCACTTACTGGCAACCTGGCACAGCGCATGCGCTCTTTCAGGAGATAAATCTTATTTCTTATTCCCCTGCGAAATAATCCTTCCTTTTGGGAGCTTCTGCGATCCTGTCTGAATAGACTGACGGGGCGAAAGGACGCATGTTGTAGCGTGATGCCATGACCTGGCCGTAAGCTCCTGCACTGCGGATAGCTATCCTGTCCCCTCTCCAGCTCTTGGCCAGGGAACGTTCCTTGCCGAAACAGTCTGAAGATTCGCACACCGGTCCGACTACGTCATAGACACGGATCTGGCGGGTGTCATTGTCCTCATAATGGGCGGTCACATTCTCGATCTTGTGGTAGGCGCCGTAAAGGGCAGGACGGATAAGGTCATTCATTCCGGCATCAACCATGAGGAAACGTTTGTTCTCCCCCTTCTTTACATAAAGCACTTCAGTAATCAGGGAGCCAGACTGTGCCACCAGGGAGCGGCCGGGCTCGATGTGGACCTCCTGGTCAGGCCTGCATTCCAGATTGTCAGCGATGGTCTTGAACCAAAGCTCGAAATCAGGAATCGGATTGCCATCAGGGTCATCATAATCTATTCCCAGGCCACCTCCAAGATCTATGTTCTTGACCACCAAGCCAGTCTCCTCGAAAAGCCTGACGATGTCGTTGACCTTCTCACATTCGAGCTTGATGACGTCGGCAACCTCCATGATCTGGGAGCCGATGTGGAACTGTAGGCCGAAGAAATCTATGTAGGGATTGTCCTTCACCATTGCCACTGCTTCATCGAAACTGCGGTCTGAGATTCCGAACTTGTCTTCATAAAGACCTGTGGTGATATAGTGGTGAGTGTGCGGATCGATGTTGGGGTTGATCCTCAGGCTCATAGGGGCCTTGCGGCCGAGCCTTCTGGCGATGTCGCTGACTATTTCGATTTCTTCAAGGGACTCTACGACGAAAGCTCCTATACCCACCTGGAAAGCCTGGCAGATCTCCTTGTCTGACTTGGCCACACCAGCAAAGAATATCTTCTTGGGATCATAGCCGCAGCTCACCGCGAAATCGATTTCGTCACCGCTCACGCAGTCAGCTCCGATACCCCTTGAACTCAGGATATCATTCAGGCGCATGTCTGAATTGGCCTTGAGCGAATAATGGACATGTATACCGTAATCCTTGGAAAGCTTTGCGACCTTGTCAGCAGTACGCTGGAAAAGATCAATGTCGTAATAATAGAAAGGAGTCGCTACTCTCCTGAAAGATGCGTAGTCTTCAATTCTTAACATTTCCGTAAATATATACAACTTTGCAAATGTAAGGTATTTTTTCTAATTTCGAGGAACTTGTAAGTCAGGCCACACCTAAATATAATGCTATGAAAAAGAATCAAGACAAAGAAAAACCTCTTTTCTCACTCATCTTCGGGGAAATCGAGAAGATCCGCATCAGGAGAAAAAGAAACGCAGCCCTGAGATCCAGGACCGAAAAGGAAACAGGGCTCGTCCAGGCAAGGCTATCCCGATGGGTTGCCGAAGGAAAGCATCTTGTCAAATACAATTGCATGGACGACATTCTGGAAGACCTCGACCTCACTTCCTACGAATTGACCTACTACTGTTCTACCAGACTGAAAAAGACATTCCTCTGCTGGAGGAAGGAACTCAGGATGGAAGAAGCGAAAAGAATGCTTCTGGACCATCCGGAAATGCCGGCATGCCAGGTCGGGAGGGCTCTTGGAATAACCGACAAGTCCAATTTCCGTCACCAGTTCAAATCCGTAACGGGCCTCACTCCCTCCGAATGGAGAAAAAAATTCAAGAAATAATCGAACTTTTTTTTGGAGATTTGTTTTTTACTTGTATATTTGCGGTGTACTATTAAACTAATACACTCGAATATATGATCGAAATCAAAGACCTCGCATTCAGTTACGGGAATGTTCCCGTCCTGAAAAGCATAACTACAAGCCTGGAAGAAGGCCGTATCTACGGTCTCCTGGGCGAAAACGGAGTAGGAAAGACCACCCTGCTCACACTCCTTTGCGGCTTGAAAAAGGCCGATTCCGGTTCCATCTGCACTGACGGGGAGAATCCTTTCGACAGAACCCCTTCCCTGCTGGAAAAGCAGTACTATCTTCCGGATGAAGTAGCTCCCGTCGCTATGAAAGCCGAGGTGTTTGCAAAGGAACGTGGAGCATTCTGGCCTCTCTACGACCATGAGATATTCCTTACAATAATGAAGGAATTCGAGAACGATCCTTCAAAGAAGATGAACCAGATGTCTGCCGGTCAGCTGAAGAAGACCTACATTTCATTCGGCCTGGCCACCGGATGCAGGTACTTGTTCATGGATGAGCCCACGAACGGACTGGACATTCCTTCAAAGGCCCAGTTCAGGGCAGCTGTCATGAAGTACACGCCTGAGGATTCCACCATCGTGATTTCCACCCACCAGGTCCGTGACCTTGAGAACATCATAGACCCTGTGATTATCCTCGACAAGCAGGATGTACTCCTGAACGCATCCATCGAAGAGATTTCGGAGAAACTCTATTTCGACTACGGAACTACCCAAAGGGAAGACGCCCTTTACCGTGAAGCACTTCCCGGAGGCTTCCTCCAGGTTTGTCCAAATACCGGCGGAGAAGAGAGTAAAGTCAATATAGAGGCCCTTTTCAACACAGTCCACGCTCACAAGGAACTCATCAAGGGAATGTTTAACAAATAGGAAGGAGGGACAGTCATGAACAACACTTTCAATTTCAAAAGATTCGGCAAGTATCTCGCCTATGATCTCAAGTCTGTCTGGGAGGAACAGAGGGTGTTTCTCCTGACCTATGCCCTCATACCGGTCATAACCTACATCGTGATAGTGTTCTTCGCCCTGGTAGGCCATGGCTTTTCGATGGATTTCTCCGACTATACCCTGGCCAGGCCAAGCATTGCCGTGAGAGTCAGCGTGTTCTCTTTGGTTTCAGTAATCTTCCTGATATTTTTCCCTTCAAGGACCTACGGATTCATAACTGACAAGGCAAAGGGATCAGCCTGGATCCAACTTCCTGCCTCAAGGCTGGAGAAATTCTCATCCATGATGCTGATCTGCCTGGTGATCATCCCGGTTGCCTTCTTCTGTGCCTACCTGATCAGCGACGCCCTGGTCTGCCTGGTTGACAAGAATTGCGGTTCGTCAATCTTCTCTTCCTGGAACAGTCTGGACATGACCAGCTACGATGAAGATGGCAAGAGTTTCAAGATTGCCGGCAAGGGAATCTGGTTCCTTGCCAACGGCGTCCTTCAGATTGTCTCGGTGTTCCTGCTCGGCGCTTTGATATTCAAGAAGAACAAGGTCGCTAAGACCATACTCACATTGTTTGTAATCTCCCTCGTCCTATCAGCCATCATCGGATTAGCCGTGTCCACCATCGACATTGAGTCGTTCAGTGATAAGATTCAGGCCTGGGCTTTGAATTATGCCGACAACATTGACTTCTGGGCCAACTTCTGGAGCAATGTCGAACTCGCTGTCATCGTAGTTGGCCTCGGCATCTGGTCGTGGTTCAGGGTAAAGAACATCCAACATTAATCAGCTCGCCATGGAATTCAATCCAAACAAAGCCATATACTTGCAGATCCGCGATTCGATCTGCGAAAGGATCCTTTCAGGAGAGCTCAAACCCGAAGACAGGATACCCTCTGTCAGGGAATATGGAGCCTCGATAGGAGTGAACCCCAATACAGTCATGCGCACTTATGAAAAGCTGACGCAGGAAGGGGTCATCTACAACAAGCGAGGCATCGGTTATTTCATCTCGCAGGAGGCCAAAGACCTTGTCCTGGAGAGTTCCAGAAAGGAATTCATCGAGAATGAACTGCCTGTAATGATAAGGAAAATGGAGCTCTTGGGGCTTGACCCTAAAGAATTGTTTGATAATAAATAGAGACAGCCATGAATATATTCAAAAGCATAATTCTCGCATCCGCTCTGACGGCGGCAGCCTTCAGTGCCTCTTCATGTTATTTCCGCATCAGCGACGAGGCCAAGAAAGAGATGAAAAGCGCTCTTGAGCTCCGCCTCGAAAGCAACAAAAAAGTCTATTCGAAATCCGACTCGGTCGTCTTCCATCCCGGAGCCTTCACAAGTGTCTCGTCAAGGGGCAGCATGGACGTGGAACTGATCATTTCCGACTGCGAACCGGTGGTGAGCGTGTTCGGAACGCACATCACCAGGGACTCCGTGAGAGCGTACGTCAATGACGGCAAGTTGATCATAGACACCAACTCCCCCATCATGTACGATGAGTTTGTACGCATCTATGCCCCTGCCGTCAGTGCAATCGAAACGAGAGGCAGCGGAGATTTCACCGCAACGCTGGAAGGTGAATCCGTACAGGCGGCAAGCCTTGGCTCAGGAGACATGGACCTGAATATCGTCAATGTCGTCAACCTGAACGTATCCTCCTCCGGATCGGGAGATGTCGTACTGAAAGGAAAAGCAGCTGAAGCCGTCATTTCGATGGTGGGCTCAGGAGATCTCGATGCTCTCGGATTCGATGCAACAAAGATTTCCGTCTCCAGCCACGGCTCAGGAGACTTGAACTACAAGAAAGACGGAAAAGTGATCCACAAAAATGACTAGTTGATAACTTTTCGAGATCGTTGGTTGATTCATTGGATTATTATTGCTACTTTTAGCATATAATTCATGAATTGTGAGAAACTACTTTTATCTACTGCTGCTGGCTTTTGCCTGCATGATCGTTCCTCTTGCATGTACTCATAAGGAGGATAACGAGATTCCCGAACAAGATGTATTTGATGTGAGCGGAGTCGTCACCGAGAACGGCCTTGAGGTTGCTTCCGGTGACGATGTTACATTCAGGTTCCACTACGGGAAGGGGCCGTCGCAGACAGACAAAGTCATCCTCAAGGCTGACAATGGTGTAGACTACACATGTAACATCAAGACCGTAGGAAGCGACTATTTCACCTTCACCCTCGCTGACGGAATCGAATCCGGACAGTACCAGGTGTACATCCTCCGGGGAGCAGCAAGGCGCTTCGTCGGAAACACTTCCATAAACATCACCTCGGCCAGGAAGGTGGAACCGACATCCGGGTCGACTGTCTATGGGACGGTCGAATGTGACGGCCAAGGAGTACCCGGAGTAGTGGTCTCCGACGGTTACGAGGTTACGACAACCGACAATGACGGAATCTACCAGCTCAAATCACAGAAGAGAAACGGCTACGTGTTCATCTCGGTTCCCAGCGGTTATGAAGTTTCGTCTGAAGGGATCCTCCCGAAATTCCATTCCATCCTGACCGCACCGGCCATCACGCCTGAGAGGAGGGATTTCACTCTCACCAAGAGCGCCAACGACAAGTTCACTCTTTACGTTCTCGGCGACATGCACCTTGCGAACAGGACCAGGGACATCAGCCAATTCGCGGAGTTCGCCAAGGACATGAACGCTTCGTTGAACTCGACATCCGGGAAGAAATACGCCCTGACACTCGGTGACATGACCTGGGACCTGTACTGGTACTCCAATTCCTTCGAGTTCCCCCAGTACCTGAATGAGATGAACAAGGACTTCCACGACATCCAGGTTTTCCATACAATGGGGAACCACGATAATGACATGAATGAAATCGGAGATTTCAACAAGTCTGTCAGGTACACCAAATACCTCGCACCCTACTATTATTCCTTCAACATCGGGAAAATCCATTTCATCGTAATGGACGATATCGACTACAAGGATGTCGGCACAGGATCAGAACTCAGGGGCAACTACAAGAGGGATTTCACTTCAGAACAGATGGAATGGCTTGCAAAGGACCTTTCATACGTACCGAAAAGCACCCCTCTTGTCATTGCATCCCATGCGCCGGCATATATGCCGAACGGTGCAACCACCTGGAAGGAAAACCTAAATGGAAAGTCTCTGGCCGGACAGGCTGACACAGAGGACTTCCTCAACGCCGTGAAGGGATATGACGTCCATTTCATTTCCGGCCACACCCACAGGGTTTTCAACTATTATGAAAAGGAAGACCAAGGCTACGTGGAGCATAACCTCGGAGCAGTCTGCGCTTCCTGGTGGTGGTCCGGCCACCTTACTGAAGGTGTGCACGTCGCTCAGGACGGTTCACCGGGAGGATATTCGATCTTCAAGTTCGACGGAGCGGACATGGAATGGAAATACAAGGCTACCGGTCATCCCGACTCCTACCAGTTCAGGGCTTATGACATGAACGAAGTGAAAAAAGTACTGACTATGTCTCTTGCCGGGGACCATCCCAAATTCGCCCCCTATGTCGAAGAGATCTCAAAGTACGAGCCCAACGACATCCTGGTCAATGTCTGGAACTGGGATCCTGAGTGGACGGTCACAGTAACAGAAAACGGCAAGGAACTGCCATTGGTACCTCTGTGGGCCAATGACCCTCTTCACCTGGCCGCACTTTCAGCCAAGCGTCTCGCCCAGGCGGATGCGTCCAGCACTCCTAGTTTCCTTACTGCTTCGTGGAACCACTTCTTCAAGGCAACGGCTTCTTCTGCGACTTCGACAGTCGAAGTCAAGGTCAAGGACCGTTTCGGCCATGAATGGACTGAAAAGATGGAAAGGCCAAAAGTCTTTTCCACCAGCGACTACAAGTCAAGATAAGGATAATCAATCAATACCAAACCACTAATAAAACAAGCGTTTATGAAACTTTCAAGATCATTGACCGCCATTGTTCTCCTTCTGGCTTTTGCCCTTTCGGCATCGGCCCAGACCAGGACAGTGTCCGGAACGGTGCTCGACACCAATCAACAGCCGTTGATAGGTGTGGGAGTAGTCGTCAGCGGTACCACGAACGGTACCATCACCGGAGCCGACGGAACGTTTTCTTTAAGGGTACCCTCAGGCAATGTCATCCTAAACGTTAGCAGCCTGGGTTACGTCACTAAAGACGTTACGCTTTCCTCGAATCAGGACAGGGTCACCGTTGTCCTTGAGGAAGACTCCATGTCACTGGAGGAAACAGTCGTCATCGGCTACGGTACACAGAAGAAGGTAAACCTGACCGGAGCAATCACGGCAGTAGATTCAAAGGAACTTGAGAACAGGTCATCCCACTCTCTGTCAAACATGCTCCAGGGATCGGTTCCTGGACTGAACATCACAACCTCAGCCGGTAACCCCGGTTCCACAGGTTCATTGAACATCCGAGGATTCACATCCATCAACGGCGCCTCTCCCCTCGTGCTGATCGACGGCGCAGTGGGTGACATCAACCGTGTCAACCCGAATGATGTAGAATCCATTTCCGTCATCAAGGATGCTGCAGCCGCCGCAGTCTACGGAGCCCGTGCAGCCTTCGGTGTCATCCTTGTCACTACCAAGAAGGGAGCCGAGACGGACGGCAAGGCTACTGTACGCTACAGCGGAAGGCTTGGATGGGAAGAGCCTACCACTTCCACGGACTATGAGACGACCGGTTACTGGTCGGTCTACACCATCAACAAATTCCGTATGGCTTCCGAAGGCTCGAATTACGTCCTCTATGACGATGCCCAGATGCAGCAGCTTCTCGCCCGTGTCAATGACAAGACAGAGAACCCCGAGCGCCCCTGGACAGTACTGGAGCACCGCAACGGCCGCGATCAGTGGGTCTACTATGGCAACAACGACTGGTGGCATTCCCTATTCAATGACAGGCATCCTGTACAGCAGCACAACGTTTCCCTCTCCGGAGGAAACAAGAGCACACGTTACTTCGTCTCCGGAGGATATGACCGCGAAACCGGTATCATCAAGCAGAGGCCGGATGTTTTCCACAAGTTCAATCTCAGGTCCAAGATCGACTTCGACATCAACAAGTACATGCGCCTGAGCAACAACACCTCATTCTACCACTCCCTTTACGATTATGTGGGTATAGACAACACCGAGAACGCGATTGCCTACAGTGCTGCCCATGCACTCCCGATCTTCCCCATGAAGAACCCCGACGGGAGCTGGGTCTATCTTCCATCCTCCGGTATCCTGAACGGATCCTATGCAGTAGGTAACGGTCGTCATATCGCTTTCGGCGAAGGGAAGGATGTAAACTTCAGCCACAGGAGTGACTTCGCCAACACGACAGAACTGACGATCAAGCCTGTAAGCACTTTCACCCTGGTCGGCAACTTCACTTACCGCCTTCACCAGAACCGCGACACCCACAGGAGGGTCAAACTACCCTATCGCCAGTACCCTGATTCAGAGATAGAGTACTACGCACAGGGTGCGGGACTCGACCAGATGACAGAAGACATCACTACTTACAACTACTATTCTGCCAATGTCTTCGGCACCTACGAGGAGACTTTCAACGATACACACCACGTCACCGTCATGCTTGGATCCAACTTCGAGAACCAGCATTCAAAGAGCGTCGGAGCCGTCGGACAGTATCTCCTCAGCGAGGATCTGAGTGACCTTGACCTCGTCGGTGCAGCAGAAGACGGATCGACTGTCATGACGGTCTCCGGAGGACAGTCCGAATATGCACTCCTCGGCTTCTTCGGCCGTGCCAACTACGACTACAAGGGCCGTTACCTCTTTGAGGTATCGGGACGTTATGATGGTACTTCCAGGTTCGCCCGCGGTCACCGTTGGGGACTTTTCCCGTCTGCTTCTGCCGGATGGCGTATCAGCGAGGAGCCCTTCTTCGAGTCTCTGAAACCGACCGTAAACAACCTCAAGGTCCGCGCATCTTACGGTACCCTGGGCAACCAGAATGTGAGCAACTACCTCTACATCCGTACGATCAACGTAAGCGACTTCGCACACTACAGTTTCGGCGAATCATCCACCGTTGCAAAATATTCCAATGCCTCGGCGCCCAACTCCGCCAACCTGACATGGGAGACCTCGATCCAGTATAACCTTGGAGTCGACCTTGCCATGTTCAACAACAGGCTAGAGTTCACGGGAGAAACTTACATCCGTGACACCAAGGACATGCTTACAGACGGTATCGCCCTTCCCAACCTCTACGGCGCTGCATCTCCAAAGGAAAACACCGCAGACCTCCGCACCAAAGGCTATGAGCTTTCACTTGGCTGGAGGGACCAGGTCAATGTTGGAGGAAGGCCCCTTGGTTACAGCATCAAGGGAACCCTCAGCGACTACAGTTCCGAGATCACCAAGTACGACAACGAGAACAAGACCTTTGCAAAGGACTACTACGTAGGCCAGAAGATCGGTGAGATCTGGGGCTTCGTCGCTGACGACCTCTTCCAGACCGATGCAGAGGCAGCTGAGTATTCCAAGCAGGTCAACCTCGCTTATGTCAACGGAAAGATCCCCGGAGGCGTGTGGAAGGCCGGTGACCTCAAGTACATCGACCTCGACGGCGACGGCATCATCGGCATCGGTGCGAACACCGTAAATGATCCTGGTGACCGCAAGATCATAGGAAACTCGCTGCCAAGCCTTTCCTATGGACTTAACCTCGGTCTGGATTATGCCGGATTCGACGTCAGCGTGTTCTTCCAGGGAACGGGTAACCACTACTGGTACTTCTCCCCTTATTCATTCGCATTCTGGGGTCCTTTCTCCCAGCCTATGACTTCCTACCTGCCCAAGAACTTCCTGGATCAGTGCTGGGACTACGACAACACCGACGCCTACTTCCCCCGTGCAGTGGCTTACCTGGCCTACAACGGAAAGGGTCAGCTCTATCATGCCAACACACGCTATCTCCAGAACATCAGGTACCTGCGTCTGAAGAACCTCTCGGTGGGCTACACGATTCCCGGCAAGATTACAAAGAAGATTGGCGTGGACAAGTTCAGGATTTACTTCTCCGGCGAAAACATCGCCTACTGGTCTCCTCTGAAGGATCATTCAGCCTACATCGATCCCGAAGCGGCAATGGTCTCCAGGAGCAGCAGCTACAACAGGGCTTTCTACCCTTGGCAGAAATCCTACATGTTCGGAGTTGACATCACTTTCTGATCGGAACCTTAATAGATAGCTATCATGAAAAAATATATCATTTTACTCGCTGTCGCTTTGCTGGGTTTCACTTCCTGCGAAGACTGGCTCGACAAGTATCCCCAGTCAAAGATGACTCCGGAGACTTATTTCAAGAGTGCTACCGAGCTCCAGCTCTTTACGAACTCCTTGTACAACAACCTGCTGGACAAGGCTCCTTTCAACGAGCAGAGCGACCAGTACATCAACACCACTCCTTCCGATTACATCCGTGGCGGCACCAACCGCATCGTCCCCAACTCAGGGGGTGGTTGGACCTGGGGTGACCTGCGCAAACTCAACATGGCCCTCGCATGGATGGAAACCAACTGTGAGGATCCTGAAGCAGTCAAGCAATATTCTGCAATCTGCCGTTTCTTCAGGGCATATTTTTATTTCGACAAGGTGAAGAGGTTCGGTGACGTCCCTTGGGTAGACCACGAGCTCCAGTCCGACGATCCGCTGCTCTACGCCCCCAGGGATTCCAGGGAGACCATCATGAGCCACATGATCGAAGACATTGACTACGCCTACGAGAATCTTCCCGCGTCTTACAGCAGCGGTCACAATTACCGCGTCACCAAGTGGGCTGCCCTGGCACTCAAGTCACGCTTCTGCCTCTATGAGGGTACCTTCCGTAAGTATCACGGTCTATCACTCGACGGGCATGACGCCAACTTCTACCTCCAGCAGTCCGCAGATGCTTCCCTGAAGCTCATGCGCGAGAGCCCGCACAAGCTCTATTCCACCGGCAACCCGGATCTGGACTATGCGGTGCTCTTCTCTGAATACGACGAGAACACCGACGAGTTCATCCTCTCGATCAACTTCGATGTAGCCCTTGAGATGATGCACAACGCCACTGCAATAGGCGTGATGAACTCCCAGGGACGCCACAGCCTGACCAAGAAGTTTGTCAACGCCTACCTCATGAAAGACGGTACACGTTTCACCGACAAGCCAGGCTGGGAGACCATGCAGTTCAAGGATGAGGTCAAGGACCGCGACCCGCGCCTCGCCCAGACCATCAGGATCCCGGGTTATTCCCGCCTTACCGAATCAGGAGGGAAGTATTCCTATTCAGGGAAGGTCCAGGGACCTGACATGGACATTACCCTCACCGGTTACCAGACTGCCAAATACCTGATGCCGGAGAACAACGCTTCGAATGACAAGTTCGACCGTTCCTACAACGACCTTGCGGTCTTCCGCCTCGGCGAAATCTATCTCAACTACGCAGAGGCCAAGGCTGAACTCGGCACCCTGACCCAGGACGACCTCAACATTTCGGTCAACCTCCTTCGCAAGAGGGTGGGGATGCCCGACATGAGCATGGCAGAGGCAAACGCCAACCCTGACCCTTATCTGTCATCCGCCGAATGGGGCTACACCAATGTCTCCGGTGTTAACAAGGGCGTCATCCTTGAAATCCGCCGCGAGCGCCAGGTCGAGCTTGCCCAGGAAGGACTCCGCCAGGCTGACATCGTCCGATGGAAAGCCGGCAAGTGCATGGAGCAGAAGATCATAGGAATATATTTCCCTGGCAAGGGAGTATACGACATCGACGGAGACGGCAAGAATGACATCTGCATCTACGGTCCCGAAGATCCGGTTCCTGACAAGAGCGTTGCCACCTACCTGAGGCTAATCGGTTCCACGATCTACCTCACCGATGGGGACAAGGGTTACATCGAACCCTACCAGAACCTCACCATCTCATTCGACGAGAGCAGGGATTATCTCTATCCGATTCCTATTGACGACCGTTCGCTCAATCCGCAGCTTACCCAGAATCCAGGATGGGATGACGGCCTCTCCTATTAGTTCCAATCAATTCATAAATCATGAAAACAATAGCAAGAATAATAGCAGGAACCACGATGGCTTTGGCCGGAATCTTCTTCACTTCGTGTGAAAAAGAGGAAAGCAACATAGCCAGAGCTGTCATGGCAAGTTCCACCTATCTTGAATTTGCCCAGCAGAATGCGGCCCCGAAGACCATCACGGTCTACGCCGATGCTGTCTGGACAGTTGACGCACCTGACTGGATAACAGTCTCGGTCACCGGAGGAGAAGGTACGGTTGAAGGAGTCACCATCACTGCTGCCGACAACATCGAAGGCGGAGTGGTCGGCAGCCCCAGACGCGACACCGTAAAGTTCCACGGAGACAAACTGATCAGTTATTCCAACGTGATTGTCTACCAAGCTGGTGACAAGTACCGTACTGCCGACAGGGTCACCGTCTCCAGCCTGGCAGGAATCTCCAACGGCAACTATGTAGTCCTTGAAGATGCGCAGGTCACTGCAACGGATGCTTCAGGCTTCATCATCTCAGACGGCACCTCCAACGCTTATCTCACATCTAAGGAGAGCGTGAAGACCGGTGACATGATCTCCTTGAAAGGCCAGAAGGTAACCGTTGACGGAATGCCAAGCATTGCTGAGATTGAAGACCTCGTGGTCAAGTCCAACTCCGATGTAGTCTATCCGGCAGCTACAGACATCACCCCTTCACTGGATTCACAGACCGCACCGTCAGCTCCGGCATTCGTAACCGTTTCCGGTGTTTTCGACGGCAGTTCCATCACTGTTGAAGGAGCCTCCAAGTCGGTTACAGTCTCCACCGGAGAAGGCCTGGACCTCAGCGAACTGGCCGGTCACAAGGTTGACCTCAGCGGTTACCTGGTTTCAGTTTCCGCCACGAAGGTGAATGTTGTCGGCGCTACCGTCAAGGACAATGGTCTGGACGTGGTCATATACTTCAATGATGACTTCGAGTGGATTGCGCCTTGGGCTACTGAAGCCAAGGCAGGCGATGCCGTTGCCACCAACAATCCTTCGACCACAGCTCCCAACGTGTTCACTTCCGCTGCTTGCGAAGGATTCCTGCAGGAGTACCAGAACCGCGGCTACGGTTACATCTGGAGTTCGGTCAGCACCGACTGGTCCAGCGAGAACATCAGCGGAGACGCAAGGGTCCTCTACCTCCAGAGCAATTACCTCAAGTTCGGTAAGACCTCCTACAGCGCAGGAATAGTACTCCCCGCCTTCAAGGATATCGCCGGGACCGCCGACGTCGAACTCAGCTTCGACTGGGCATGGCAGGTCACGGGAGCATATAAGCCCGACATCATGACCTTGTCAGTGGAAATCGACGGAGAAGGAACCTGTGATGATTCCGGAGCCAAGGAGAGCCTGCCCATCGAGTCCGCACAGTCACTTGTAGACGGTGAGAGCGCTATCGAATGGCAGCATGTCACCATCCGTCTTAACGGGCTCAATGCTGACAGCCGTGTCACGATCAGGCCAACTTACGCCAATCCTGACGAGACCAATCCGGCACGCCACCAGAACCGCTGGTACCTTGACAATATCATTGTCACAGGTGCTGACGGAGAAGGATCGGGAGCCGACCCTTCAGATGGTGGTAATGCATTTCCTGTGACCTGGTCCTTCCTGGATCCGGGCGACGAAGCTAACGGCGTGGTCGAAGGTACCGACTTCTCAGTCGCATGGCCGGAAGCCTTCGTCATGGCAGATGACAAGGCTTCGAAGCTTGAGATCGTCCGTCCAGGTGAGCGCAAGGCTCCATCCACCCTCAGCTATAAGAACGAGGGCGGTTACGTACGTCTCCTCAGCACAGGAATGTTCCCTGGAGACTATTGGCTCTTCTCAGTTCCTGTGAAGGACCAGCCTGCCGGGACCTACACGATCTCCTACAGGATGTCTTCATCACAGGCCGGTCCCAAGTTCTTCGTCCTCGAATGGTCGACGGACGGCGAGAACTGGACTGCCTTCACCAACACCCGGAAGACCACCGAGGCTCTTGCAGACGGCAGCAGCCCGCGTGAAGTGGAGTGGACCTTTGCCCTCTCCTACACCGCGAACAGCACTTCCAACGATCCCCTCGAAGTCGAGGAATCCGTGGAAATCCCTGCCATAAGCGGTTCCAAGACCTTGATGATCAGGGCCAGGGTGTCCGACGCAATGAGGCAGAACCGTACCCAGGACATGCCGAGCAACGAACACGGCGGAACCAACCGCCTCGGCAACAAGGCGGAGATAACTTTTACCGCTAAATAATTGATTTCAGGAGGGAGTTCTCAATCGATGTAGAACTCCCTTCTGTATTGATAGTTGGACCGCAGGTTCTCGAACTGGCCAGGATCCATGCGGAACATGAAATCATCCGTGAATATCGGATAATTGTATTGCAGGACGGGAGCGATCTCGCCCTGCGTTTTTCCTTTAAGGTCAAGTTTGATGGATTCCAGTTCCAGAAGCTCGGTCTTGGGGAAGAACTCATAAAGTTTCTCGAAACCGAAGAACCTGGCGAGGGCACGAACGGAAGCAGCCGTACCGTTCTGCTTGCCCTGATAGGAATAACCTGCGATGTGGGGCGTGGCGATATCCACCATCCCCATAAGTTCAAGGTCGATGTCCGGTTCGTTGTTCCATGTGTCCAGGATCACGGGGCCAAGTTTGGGGATGGCCCTCTTGAGGGCATCGTCAATCACGACCTCTCCACGCGATGCATTTATGAATATCGTACCAGGCTTCATCTTGGCGAAGAATGCATCGTCGCACATTCCCCTCGTGGTTTCATCGAGCGGCACATGCATGGTCACGATCTGGGAGTTCTCCAGCAGGTAATCCAGCTGACAGAACCCTTCCGGGCCTTCTGCTGCCATCCTCGGTGGGTCATTCTTAAGGACCTTGAAGCCGAGAGCTCCGGCCACGCGGTCAACCCTTTTTCCGACATTCCCGACACCTACTATTCCTAACTTGCATCCGTCCAGACGGATCGACTTGCGCGCCGCGACTCCGTACAAGGCGGAGAAAACATAATTCATAACGCCACCAGCATTGCAACCGGCAGCATTGCGGACAATTATTCCTTTCTCCTCACAATACGGAAAATCAATGTGGTCAGTGCCGATGGTTGCCGTCGCGATGAACTTCACAGGCGTCCCCTCGAGAAGGTCCGCATTACATATTGTACGTGTCCGTATGACCATGGCATCGACATCTGCGAGATCTTCCCGGGAAATCTGCTTTCCGGCCTTGTAGACGACTTCGGCATAGGGTTCGAAAACACCTTGGATGAACGGGACCGCCGCATCCACCATTATCTTGATCCTTTTCTCTTCCATACTTTTTATTTGAGAATAATCTCCTTTACGAATCCGACTTTATCATAATCCTTGGCAAACAATTCGTCCTTGCTAAGGAAATTGTTGACTGCCATAAGGATAGCATCCTTCTGAAACTCCAGATGACTGCGCACCATGGAAGACGACAGGGTTACATAGAGTTTGCCGTCACGATAGAACTTCCTGAGCGTAAAGTCCTTGACCCCCGAAACAGCATCCCATGCCGCAAAGACCCGCTGGGTATTGAGTCCTGCACTCAGTTTCATGGCACGGATGTACATCGGCACGATCTGGTCCATGCCGAGCGCTTCCTTGCGAGGCGTACCTTTTATCTTACGGTAATCAGGCATCACCGACCTCCCTGAACTCTCCGCCGACAGCCTCGAAATAAGCCCTGTCGGCCGTAAGCTTGTCCACTATCCCGGCCATCCTGACCTTGTTGCCATCCGTGATGAATATCTGTCCGAAGTCACTGCCGGCCACCATGCCGAGAAGATTGGAAATCCTGCCCATGTCCAACTTGTCGAACACGTCGTCAAGAAGGAGGATCGGAGGGAAACCATACCTCTGTTTCATGATCTCATACTGTGCGAACTTGAGAGAGACAAGGAAAGATTTCTGCTGCCCCTGCGATCCGCAGCGGCGAATTGGATAACCATCCATGTGGAACAGGAAATCGTCTCGCTGGATTCCTGCGGTCGTGTACTTCAACATCTTGTCTTTCTCCCTCGAAGAGCGGAGGAGATCGGCAAGGGAGGCCTTGTGCAAATCGGACTGATAACTGATCGAAACGCTTTCCTTCCCCCCTGAAAGAGACTTGTAGTAATCGTAAACGACAGGTTCGAGAGCCTTAACGAACTCCTCACGGGCGGTAAAGATCCTTTCAGCATATTCCTGCATCCTTTCGTCGAAAACTCCGAGGAGGGAATCATCGTAGGTACCGTCCTTGAGCATGCGGTTCCTCTGGAAGAGCAGACGGTTGTACTGTTGCATCGCTGAGAGATACTCCCTGTCCATCTGGGAGAGAACCGAGTTGACGAAACGGCGTCTGTCTTCCCCGCTTTCGCTTACAAGGGCAGTGTCGGAGGGAGAGACCATCACGATAGGAAGGACACCGATATGCTCCGAGATCCTGGAATATGGCTTGTCGTCCCTGCGGACTTTCTTCTCTCCCTTGGAATCCACCTGTACCGAGAACCTGACTGAAGGGCCGTCAATTGAATATGTCCCGGCAATGGCGAAGGAGTCTGTGCCATGACGGAAATTGAAACGATCAGAACTGGAAAAGGCGCTCTTGGTCATGGACAGGTACCAGATAGCATCCATCAGGTTGGTCTTCCCCTCCCCGTTGTTCCCCGAGATGCAATTGACATTCGGAGAGAATGAAATCTCCTGGAAAGAGATGTTCCTGAAATCCTGGACGACTATTTTTTCTAGTACCGGCATCGCTGAGTGGAGTTACTACGCAAAGATAATCATATTGCATGATTAAACAATTTTTTCTATTTTTGCAGACTGTCATTAACGATAATAACAAAAAGACTATAAAAATGGCAAAGAAACAAGCAGATGTCGCTCAGCAGGAGCGTCAGGAGAAGGTGAACGAGACCATCTCCAGGACCGATCAGTTCTTCCGTGACAACAAAAAGACCATCTACGGCATCCTGATCGCTCTTCTGGTTATCGGCCTCGGTATCGTTGCATTCTACAAGTTCTACTATCAGCCCAAGACCAAGGAAGCTGCCGCACAGATGTTCCCGGCAGAAGCCAACTTCCGTAACGGAGAGTACGACCTCGCACTCAACGGTGACGGCAATGTGCTCGGCTTCTCACAGATCATCGACGATTTCGGCGGAAAGGCCGGCAAGGACGTTTATTTCTACGCTGGTGTCTGCGAGCTCCAGTTAGGCAACTACCAGGAAGCCCTGAACTACCTCAAGAAGTACAACGGCAAGGAAAGCATCCTCAAGGCCCGCGCAATCGGCTGCATGGGAGACGCCTATGTAGGACTTGAGAAGTACAACGACGCCCTCGGTTGCTTCGACAAGGCTGCCGCCACCGCTGACAACATGTTCGCCGCCACCTATCTTCTCAAGGCCGGCGTGGTCTGCGAGGAGCTCGGCGACAACGCCAAGGCCCTGACTTATTACAAGACCATCAAGGACAAGTATCCCCAGTCCATCGAGGGTTACGACATCGACAAGTACATCACCCGCATCGAAAGCCAGAAGTAATCATGGGAAGAGCGTTTGAGTTCCGCAAGGAAAGGAAGTTCAAGAGGTGGGGCCACATGGCCAAGACCTTCACCAAGATCGGAAAGGAAATCACCATCGCTGTAAAGCAGGGTGGTCCGGACGTAACCGGAAACCCCAGGCTTAGGGCCCTCATGGCTGAGGCCAGGAGTGAGAACATGCCCAAGGACAATGTCGAGAGGGCAATAAAGAAGGCTCTTGAGAAGGACCAGGGAGATTTCAAGGAGATCGTCTACGAAGGCTACGGTCCTTACGGCATCGCCTACCTCGTGGAGGCTGCCACCGACAACAACACCAGGACAGTTGCCAACGTCCGCAGCTATTTCACCAAGTGCGGAGGTTCCCTTGGAACCAGCGGAAGCGTCAGCTTCATGTTCGACCACAAGTGCGTCTTCCGTATCAAGGATAAGGAAGGCCTTGACATCGAAGAGCTGCAGCTTGAACTCTGCGACTGCGACGACGATCCCGAAGTATTCACCGAGGAACAGGAGAACGAAGATGGAGAGGTCACCAGGAACATTGTGATCTACGGTGCTTACAGCTCCTATGGCGCTATCCAGAAATACATCGAGGACAACGGATATGAACTTGTCTCCGGAGGTTTCGAAAGGATCCCCAACGTGGATCTCAAGGACGTAACTCCCGAACAGAGGGAGACACTGGACAAACTCACAGGTCTTCTCGAGGACGACGACGACGTCACATCCGTCTACAACACGATGAAGCCAGCTGAGGAATAGTCCTCAGGCGATGGCACGGTTGTTCCGCAATACCATTCTGACCCTGGTCTGCATCGCAGTCCAGGGTCTGTCATGTCATGATGCCACGGCCCAGTCCAATCCCGGCACCTGGGCTTTGAAAATCGGCGGAGACCGGATGACAATCGGATCCTTCAGGGATTCCTACACATCCCTTGGATTCAATGCATTTTCGCTGGAACTGGATTTCGCTACCGGAGGAAAGACCGGTGACGGGAGTTTCGCATCCGGCTACGGCTACCCTATCCTCGGAGTCGGCTTGACTTACAACACATTGTCTGACGTGAAGTTCAGGAGCAAGAACGGCCACTACTCCGACATGATCACAGCTTACGGGACAATCTCAAGGGATCTTCTAAGGACAAAGCGACTGGGATTTGGTTACAACATCCAGCTCGGCCTATCATATTCATCAGGCTACTATGATGCCCAAACCAACAGCGCCAACTGGTTCTTCAGTTCCCCTGTACTCTTATATGCCGGTGGTGGAGGGCACCTTACGTGGATTGTCTCACCGCGGCTAGACCTCGAGGCCGGGATAATGGTAAAACACAATTCCAGCGCCAGGCTCGCCTATCCCAACGGCGGGCTGAACTACTGGGGAGGCGGTCTGTCCGCGAGATACCGCTTTTCATCCTCGAGGCCGCCCCGTGCTAACGTGTTCAAGACCCAGGCGGTGCGTAACCTGGAGAAAGGATGGAGCTACGAGATCTACGCCGGCGGAGGAGTCCATGCATGTGCTGCCGAATGGCGGGCACTGGTAAAGACAGTGCCAAGGGATGAACTCTCCACGTCATTGCTCCGAAAATGGCCCATGGCATCTCTCAGTTTCGATGCCATCTACAGGACAGGAGGTCGTTTCGCCTTAGGAGCCACCGTGGACGGATTCTGGAATTCAAATACGGAAAGGCTGGAATGGGCCGACAGGATTCTTTACAGCGAGGAAGAGGTCGAAGCATCGAAGGGTTACTCTCCCCTATCGGCAGGTATAGGATTCGTTCAGGAAGTTTTCTACCGCAATGCAGCCCTGTACGTCCAGGAAGGAATCTACCTTTACCGGCACATGGGTATCCGAGGTGAACACGGACCATTATATGAAAGGGCCGGAATAAGGTATTATCCTCCATCCCTGTCTCCTTTTTTCATCAGCGTCTGCATAAAGGCACACAAATTCAAGGCAGATTATCTGGATTTCACATTGGGCATCCGTTTGTAAAAGATAAATTTTCATGGTAAATTTGCAATTCTCGCAAAAGACATATATAGAACGTTAACAATATGAGCATCCAACAGGAAAATATCGCCAAACTGGTCGAGCGCAGGGCTGCTGCTAAGCTCGGCGGAGGGCAGAAAAGGATCGACGCACAGCACCAGAAAGGTAAGCTGACTGCAAGGGAAAGGCTCTCATTACTGCTTGATGAAGGCAGTTTCGAGGAGTTCGACATGTTTGTACAGCACCGCTGCACGAACTTCGGAATGGAAAAGCAGCACTTCGATGGTGACGGAGTCGTAACCGGCATGGGCACCGTAGGAGGCCGTCTGGTCTATGTCGCCGCCCAGGATTTCACAGTCTCCGGAGGATCCCTGTCCAAGACCATGTCGGAAAAGATCTGCAAGGTTCTGGACCTTGCTTCCCGCAACGGTGCACCCTTTATCTGCCTCAACGATTCCGGCGGAGCCAGGATCCAGGAAGGCGTCGACTCACTGGCCGGCTACGGAGAGATCTTCGAGAGGAACATCCTGGCATCAGGAGTTGTCCCCCAGATTTCCGGAATATTCGGTCCCTGCGCCGGCGGAGCTGTCTACTCACCAGCCCTGACGGATTTCACCGTCATGGTCAAGAACACTTCCTACATGTTCCTGACAGGTCCTGCAGTGGTCAAAAGCGTCCTCGGAGAAGACGTCTCCCAGGAGGAGCTTGGAGGAGCAAGCGTACACGCTTCCAAGAGCGGAGTGGCACATTTCGCGGCTGAGAGCGAGGAAGAGGGAATCAATACTATCAAGGAACTGCTCTCCTACATTCCCCAGAACAATATGGAGGAGGCACCAAGGGTCCCAACCAACGACCCCGTCAGCCGCACGGATGACAGCCTTAACGAGATTATCCCCGATAATCCTAACACTCCTTATGACATGTACAAGGTCATCAGGAGCATCGTGGATGACGGCAAGTTCTTCGAGATCCACAAGGACTTCGCAAAGAACATCATCGTCGGATTCGCCCACATGAACGGCCGCAGCGTCGGCATCGTTGCCAACCAGCCCAAGATGCTCGCCGGAGTACTCGACATCAACGCTTCCCGCAAGGGAGCCCGTTTCGTCCGGTTCTGTGATGCCTTCAACATCCCGATCGTGTCTCTGGTCGACGTTCCTGGCTTCCTTCCCGGAACCCAGCAGGAATATGGAGCCGTGATCACCAACGGAGCCAAGCTCCTCTACGCCTATGGCGAGGCTACAGTACCTAAGGTCACGGTAGAGCTGCGCAAGAGCTACGGCGGATCCTACATAGTCATGAGCAGCAAGCATCTAAGGGCCGACCTGGTCTACGCATGGCCTTCTGCCCAGATTGCAGTGATGGGTGCAGACGGAGCCGTCAACGTACTCTATGCCAAAGACATAAAGGCAGTTGAAGATCCTGCTGAGCAGCAGAAGATCAGAGCCGAGAAGAAAGCCGAGTACGAGGATCTCTTCAACAATCCCTACCAGGCTGCGCAGAAGGGGTACATCGATGATGTCATCGAACCCAGGAACACGCGTTTCCGCGTGATCAGGGCCCTGGAGCAACTCGCCGGAAAGAAGCAGCAGATGCCTGCCAAGAAACACGACAACCTTCCCCTGTAGAACGATGAGAAATTCCAGGATATTCATTCTCTCGATCCTTTCCCTGCTTGCATCGGTCACTCTTGGTGCGCAGAATCTCACCGACCTCCTCATAGGAGAGGTCCTGGTGGAGAACACATGCGGAATGGAGGACGATTTCGGTCAGAGAAACGGGTGGATTGAGATTTTCAACACGTCCAGCGGCACGGTCAAGTTTGGAGGATGCTACCTTTCTGACGACAAGTCCGATCTCAAGAAGTATCACATTCCTACTTCTGACCTTGCAGCCAAGCTGGGCCCAAGGCAGAGTATAGTTTTTCATGCCAGCGGAAATGCCTCTCAGGGCACATTCTACACCAATTTCAAACTTCACAGAGGTTCTACGGTCTACCTTGTCAGCAACGATGGAAGGACTGTCATCGACCAGGTTGAAATACCCGCCGACCTTCCCGCCGACTGCTCCGTAGTACGGATCCCAACCGGGATAAAGGGCATGGATTTCGTCACTGAGATCAACCAGAAGCCGACTCCGGGTTCCTACAACGGAGACGTTGATGCAAAGACCAAGAGCCAGATCATGAAAGAGACCGACCCCCACGGATGGGTACTTACCCTGATTGCCGTGATGGTGGTCTTCACTGCGCTCATCATCCTTGCCTTCATCTTCGGATGGATCGGCAATTTCAACAAACGCCAGGCTTCGCCGAAAGAGGCCAAGGTTAAAAAGACCAGGAAAGGTAAGAAAGAAGGACAGACCGGAGAGATGACTCCCGAGATCGCAGCAGCTATCTCTATGGCACTCTCACAGGAGTTTGGTGGAGAAGTCTACGCTGCAATAGCACTTGCCCTCGACGACTATCTGGGAGGCGGGGTTCACGACGCGGAAAGCTTCGTGATCACCATCAACCCGACACCTGGCAGCACATGGGCAGACAAGGCTCAGAATTTCAGACAATTACCTAGATAATAATAATATAAAGATATGAAGACCTACAAATTCAAGATCAACGGCAACGAGTACAACGTTGACATCAATTCAGTAGAGGGCAACATCGCCGACGTGACAGTCAACGGTGCTTCCTACAAAGTCGAGATGGACACTCCCGTAGCAAGTCCCATCGCAGCTGCTCCGGCTCCTGCAGCCACTCCCGCAGCCGCCCCTGCAACGGCCGCACCTTCGACAGGCTCAAGCGCAAAGGCGACCGGAGCCGGCAAGGCCGTCACCTCTCCCCTCCCCGGTGTCATCATCGAGGTTTCAGTCAAGGAAGGACAGGCTGTCAAGGCTGGCCAGAAGATCGCCGTGATCGAGGCCATGAAGATGGAGAATGAGATCCAGGCCGATGTAGACGGCACTGTGACAGCCATACTTGTGAACAAGGGAGATTCAGTCCTCGAAGGAGCTGAAATCGTCAAGATCGGCTAGGATGAGTACCATCATTGAAAACCTGAGGCAATTCTGGTATTTCACAGGATTCGCCAATGCGACATGGCAGAACTTTGCCATGATCTTCATTGGCATTGTCTTCATCACCATCGCAATCAAGAAAGGCTGGGAGCCCCTCCTGCTGGTTCCGATCGGTTTCGGAATGATCATCGGTAACATTCCGATGTTCCCCGGACTTAACATCGGAGTCTATGAAGACGGTTCAGTCCTCAACACTCTCTATCAGGGCGTCAAGCAGGGATGGTATCCTCCTCTCATATTCCTTGGCATCGGAGCAATGACGGATTTTTCCGCCTTGATCTCGCAACCACGGCTTCTCTTGATAGGTGCTGCTGCACAGACAGGAATATTCGGAGCCTACCTCCTCGCCCTCCTTCTGGGATTCGATCCCAACCAGGCCGGTGCTATCGGTATCATCGGAGGAGCTGACGGTCCTACCGCCATCTTCCTCTCCTCGAAGCTTGCCCCCGACCTCATGGGTGCAATCGCCGTGAGTGCATATTCCTACATGGCCCTGGTTCCCGTGATCCAAAGGCCTATCATGCTCGCCCTTACAACCAAGAAAGAGCGCCTTATTCGCATGCCGGTCCCCAGGGTTGTCAGCCAGAAAGAGAAGATCATCTTCCCCGTCGTCGGTTTCCTTCTCACCGCCTTCATCGTTCCTTCAGGCCTTCCCCTGCTTGGAATGCTGTTCTTCGGTAACCTGCTGAAGGAAAGCGGAGTTACCCGCCGTCTTGCGGAGACCGCCCGCGGTCCGCTCATCGACGTTGTTACAACCTTGATCGGACTCACCGTCGGAGCCTCCACCCAGGCAGACAAGTTCCTTACCGGCAATTCCCTGAAGATCTTCCTCCTCGGACTGCTTTCATTCGTGATCGCCACGACTGTCGGAGTCCTGTTCGTGAAATTCTGGAACCTCTTCCTCAAGGGAGACCGCAAGATCAATCCCCTGATCGGCAATGCCGGTGTGTCTGCCGTCCCTGACAGCGCCCGCGTGTCGGAAATAGTAGGAAGGGAATTCGATCCGAACAACCACCTGCTTATGCATGCCATGGGACCTAATGTAGCAGGAGTTATCGGTTCGGCTGTGGCAGCCGGTATTCTTCTTGGCTTTTTGGGATAATAGAATAGACTTTTTTGCGCACATTTCCAATTGGAGATGTGCGCATTTTTTTTTATTTTTGTTAGTCATACAAGAAACAAATCATTTGATATATGGAGAACAAGCTTCAGGAACTTACTGACAAGCTCTACAGGGAAGGTTTGTCCAAAGGCAAGGAAGAAGGCGAAGCCCTGCTCGCCAAGGCTGAAACCAAGGCGGCAGAAATAATAGAAACTGCCCAGGCTAAGGCCAAGGAGATTATCAAGAAGGCTGAGAAAGATGCAGCAGACTATCGCGCCAAGATTGAAGGCGATGTCAAGATGGCTTCCGTACAAAGCATCCAGACCACGAAAAAGGACATAGAGAACATTATGCTTAAAGGCATGGTCTCCAAAGATGTAAAGTCCTCGCTCAGTTCCGCTGAATTCGTCAAGGAGGTCATCTTGGCCGTGGCCAGGAATTTCAATCCGGATGAGACTGCAGAGGTCGAAGCCCTCCTGCCCGAATCTCTCAAGGCAGAGATAGAACCCTTCATCAGCAGCGAACTCTCCAAGATCATCGGCACCGGATTCAATGCGAATTTCTCCAAGAAGGTCTCTGGAGGCTTCAACATCGGTCCCAAGGACGGTTCCTACTTCATCAGCCTCACCGACGAGGCTTTTGAAGAATTGATCAGTGAGTACCTCAGGCCTGCAACCCGCAAGGCTCTCTTCGGAGAATGATGGCCAACTACGAGTACATAATCGCAAGCCTGCCGGCTCTCAAGCCCGGTTGGAAGTTCAGTGAAGGGACTTCCTTCGATGGGTTCGTGGACTGGATAAAGACCCAGCTCACCGAGGCTGACATCCGCACCCTTGACACCCTGCTGCAAGGATATGACCAGGAAAAACTCGATGAAGGATTCTACAAGGCTGCCCTGAAGGACGGCAACAGGTTCATCAGGGAGTTTTTCACCTTCGACCTCAATGCAAGGAACGCCAAGGCACGCTTCCTCAACAAGGCCTTCGGCTTTCCCGAGGACAACGGTACCATAGGTCTCCCTGCCGGGGAATTCGAGGAAGCCGCCGCATTGGAAAGCATCCTGTCCCGGGAAGACCTGCTCGAACGCGAGCATGGTCTCGATTCCCTGTACTGGGACAAGATCAATGCAATCACCACCTTCAGCTACTTTGACCTGGATGCCATCCTCGGGACCGTCGCCAAGATGCACATCATAGACAGATGGAGGGCCTTGGACGAAGAGACTGGCCGGGAAATGTTCCTACGCCTGACAGAAGAAGTCAGGGGAACTTTTGGAAAGATAAAATTTGAATAACATACATGAAGACTAAAGGAAAAGTTATCGGAATCGTCTCAAACCTCGTGACTGTGCAGGTTGACGGCCCTGTGGCGGAGAATGAGCTCTGCTACATCACCCTTGACGGGACGCCACTGCTAGCAGAAGTCATCAAGGTCAATGGAGACAAGGCTTCCGTCCAGGTGTTCGAGAGCACCAGGGGACTGAAGAACGGGGATTCCGTGGAATTTGAAGGCAGGATGCTTGAGGTTACACTCGGGCCGGGCCTGCTTTCCAGTGTCTACGACGGACTCCAGAACAACCTTGCCACCATGGGCAGCGTGTTCCTCAAGAGAGGCGAGTACACGGATCCTCTCGACCACAAGAAACTCTGGGACTTCACGCCCATTGCCAAGCCCGGTGACAAGGTAGTTGCGGCAGACTGGCTGGGTGAAGTCAAGGAAGGATGGCTGCCCCACAAGATCATGGTACCATTCTCTTTCAAGGGCGAGTACACTGTCAAGAAAATCATCCCCGCCGGCATGTACAACATCGACATGGTGATTGCCACCCTGACTGACCAGAATGGTGAGGACGTGTATGTGGACATGACCCAGAGATGGCCTGTCAAGGTAGCCGTCAAAGCCTACCAGGAAAAGCCCAGGCCCCAGAAGATCATGGAGACAGGTGTACGTTGCATCGACACATTCAATCCTATCGCAGAAGGTGGCACCGGATTCATTCCCGGCCCGTTCGGATGCGGGAAGACCGTCCTCCAGCACGCTATCGCAAAGCAGGGTGAGGCCGACGTCATAGTCATGGCAGCCTGCGGCGAAAGGGCCAACGAGGTCGTGGAGATATTCACCGAGTTCCCAGAACTCATCGATCCCCACACCGGCCGCCACCTGATGGAGCGTACGACCATCATCTGCAACACCTCCAACATGCCTGTCGCTGCACGTGAAGCATCCGTCTACACCGCGATGACGATCTGTGAATATTACAGGGCCATGGGCCTGAAGTGCCTCCTGCTGGCAGACTCTACCTCCCGCTGGGCCCAGGCCTTGAGGGAGATGTCCAACCGTATGGAAGAGCTTCCGGGAGCGGATGCCTTCCCCGTGGACCTGAGTGCCATCATATCGAATTTCTATTCAAGGGCTGGAATGGTAGTTCTGAACAACGGCCAGACTGGGGCTGTAACCTTCATCGGTACCGTCTCCCCCGCCGGAGGAAACCTCAAGGAACCGGTCACAGAGTCTACCAAGAAGGCAGCCAGATGCTTCTACGGACTTGAGCAGAACAGGGCTGACCAGAAAAGGTATCCCGCTGTCAATCCGATCGAATCCTATTCGAAATACCTGGAATATCCTGAAATCATCTCCTACCTCAACAAGAATGTCGAAGAAGGATGGGTCTCCAAGGTTCTGGAAGCCAAGAACATCCTTAGGCGCGGACGTGAAGCCAACGAGCAGATCAACATCCTCGGCGACGACGGAGTCCCTATCGGCTACCACATAAGTTTCTGGAAGTCCGAACTCATAGATTTCGTGTTCCTCCAGCAGGATGCCTTTGACAATGTTGACGCCTTGTGCCCTATGGAAAGGCAGAAATACATGCTCGACCTGGTGCTCGATCTCTGCAACGTCGACTATCAGTTCGATGATTTCGAGCAGTGCCGCAACTTCTTCAAGGAACTTATCAACGACCTGCGCCAGATGAACTACACGCCTTTCAAGAGCGATGCGTTCAACGGCTATGCTGCAAAGACCCATAAACTCATAGAAAACCATGGCAACTAAGGCATATCAAAGAATATACACCCGTCTGGAGGCGATAACCAAGGCTACCGTTTCTCTCAGGGCCAAAGGAATATCCAATGACGAACTTGCCGTCGTGGGCGGTCGCCTGGCACAGGTAGTTAAAACCAAGGGCGACCTCGTGACCCTGCAGGTGTTCTCTGGGACCGAAGGCATCCCTACTGATGCAGCAGTGACTTTCCTCGGGGAACCACCTACCATCAAGGTATCCGACCAGCTTTCCGGACGTTTCTTCAACGCCTACGGCAAGCCGATCGATGGAGGTCCGGAAGTGGAAGGTGAGACCAGGGAGATCGGCGGTCCGTCAGTCAATCCTTACAAGAGGCGCCAGCCTTCTGAACTTATCCCTACGGGCATTGCAGGAATCGACCTCAACAACACCATCGTATCCGGCCAGAAGATTCCGTTCTTCGCCGATCCTGACCAACCTTACAACCAGGTCATGGCAGATGTCGCCCTGAGGGCGGACGTGGACAAGATCATCCTGGGCGGAATGGGTCTTTCGAATGACGACTACCTCTTCTTCCGCCACGCCTTCGAGGATGCCGGTGCCCTGGACAAGATAATCTGCTTCGTCAACACTACCGAGGATCCGCCTGTGGAGCGGCTTCTGGTACCTGACATGGCACTGACGGCAGCGGAGTACTTTGCAGTGGACAAGAACGAGAAGGTCCTCGTCCTGCTTACGGACATGACCCTCTACGCCGACGCCCTTTCGATAGTGTCCAACCGTATGGACCAGATTCCCTCCAAGGATTCCATGCCCGGTTCCCTTTACTCGGACCTCGCAAAGATATACGAGAAAGCCGTCCAGCTGCCTACCGACGGTTCAATCACTATCATCGCAGTCACGACCCTGAACGACGGAGACATCACCCATGCTATTCCGGACAACACCGGTTACATCACTGAAGGTCAGTTGTTCCTGCGCGCCGACTCGGATTCCGGAAAGGTCATCATCGATCCGTTCCGTTCCCTTTCCAGGCTCAAGCAGAGGGTACAGAACATCAAGACCCGCGAGGACCACAGCCAGGTCATGAATGCAGGTGTCCGCCTTTATGCCGATGCCCAGAATGCTAAGACCAAGCTGGAGAACGGCTTCGATCTTTCCGACTACGACCACCGCTGCCTCGACTACGCAAAGGAATATGCAACCAGGCTCCTGTCAATCGATGTCAACATCTCCATCACAGAGATGCTCGACACTGCATGGGAGCTGTTCGGAAAATACTTCAGCAAGGCTGAGACCGGCATCAAGCAATCACTTATCGATAAATACTGGAAAGGCCGTTAAAGCGAAATGGCGATCAAGTTTCAATACAACAAGACAGCTCTGAACAACCTGCAGAAGCAGCTCAAGATGCGTCAGAGCGCTCTCCCTACCCTTCAGAACAAGGAGAGCGCACTGAGGCTTGAAGTGCGTAAAGCGAAGGACAAGAGCGAACGTCTTATTCTCGAGCTTGACCAGGCACAGAAGAAGTACGACCATCTCGCCCGACTGTGGAACGAGTTCGAGCCAGGCCTGATCTCGATCAAGGATGTAGACCTGAAGACTGTCAAGGTGGCTGGCGTAAAATGCCCCGAACTGGGAGAGATCAGCTATGAGATCCGCCCGTTCAACACCTTCGCCAAGCCTGCGTGGTACCTCGACGGAGTGTCAATCCTCAAGGAACTCACCCGACTTGGCATCGAGTCTGAAGTGTACATGGAAAAACGCCGGATCCTCGACTTCCAGAGGAAGAAGACCACCCAGAAAGTCAACCTCTACGAGAAAGTACAGATTCCCGGTTATCAGGAAGCCATCCTGAAGATAAAGCGGTACATGGAAGACGAGGAAAACCTGAGCAAGGCTTCTTCGAAGATCGTCAAGGAACGTCACGCAGCTGAAGAAGAAATGGAGGAAAGCAGCCATGATTGAGAAAATGACAAAATACTCCTTCGTCCTTCTCAGCGGCGAAGCTGACAGTTTCCTCCGGAAGATCGAGGAACTCGGGGTGGTCGACATCACCCGTTCCGAGAAACCTGTGGACGAGGCTTCATCGAAGCTTTTTGCTGAAAGTGAGGAGTGCAGGAAGGCCGTCAAGTATCTGGAAAACCTCGACCATGCTTCCGATCCGGATCAATCCAAGTTCAAACCCTCAAGGTCAGAAGAGGTAAGCGATCCCCTTGCCCTCTTCCAGGAGGTCTCAGCCAAGGAAAAGCAGCTGAGCGAAGAAATCGATGCAGAGTGGAAGGAAGTCCAGGAGCTTCGCATCTGGGGAAATTTCGATCCCGAAAAGATCGAAGACCTGCGAAGGCAAGGGCTCAAGATAAGGTTCTACAAAGTCCCCAAGAAAACCTACAATCCTTCCTGGGCCTCTGAATATGCCCTCGAAGAGGTTTTTGATGACGGCCGGCACGTCTGGTTCGTCACCGTCTCCGACGACCCCGGCTATTCATTCCCTGTCGAGGAGCTTCCTGTCCCTGAACATGACTTCAAGGAAGCGGAGGCCCTTCTCTCCGACAAGGAAGGCGAACACATCGCATGCAAGGGACTTCTCTACACCCTGAAGGATTATATTCCCGTACTGAAGAAAAGGCAGGGCAGGGCTGATGCCTCCCTCCAACGCTACCTGGCTGATGCAGGCTCAGGGAAAGCTGCAGAGAATCATATTACTACCTTCGAAGGTTTCGCCCCGTCAAAGGATGAAGAGAGGCTCTGCAAGGCCTTTGATTCGATGGATGGAGTACTTTACCTGAAAGAAGACGCCGTGAAGGAGGACAACCCTCCCATCAAACTCAAAGGCAACCGCTTCACCAGGATGTTCACAGTCCTGACCGACATGTACGGGCGCCCGGACTATGACGAGTTCGATCCAACTCCTTATCTGTCGGTCTTCTTCCTGCTCTTCTTCGCGATGTGCATGGGAGATGCCGGATACGGACTGGCACTTATTGTCATAGGACTCCTGCTCAGGAAGTCGGAAGGCATGAAGGACATCGCACCCCTGGTCTCCACACTCGGAGCCGGCACCTTCGTGATCGGTATCGTGATGCACACCTTCTTCGGCTATGACATCTCCCAGGCCGCCTGGGTCCCCGCCTGGCTGAAGAAATGCATGGTCACAGGCAACATCGCTGGTTTTGATGCCAACATGGTGATTTCCGTACTCATAGGAATCGTCCACCTGTCCCTTGCCTTCATCCTAAAGGCCATCTACGCCTCGAAAAAGAACGGATTCCTGAATTCGCTCGGAACCTGGGGATGGACCCTCCTGATAGTCGGAGGAGTGATAGTTGGAGGAATATACCTCACAGGAGTCCTGAGTGCGACAGTGACCAAATGGATAATTATCGTCCTGGGCGTAGTGTCTGCCATCGGAATATTCCTGCTCAGCGACATACATCGCAATCCACTGAAGAACATAGCTCCCGGACTCTGGGAGACTTACAACACCGCCACCGGTCTTCTCGGTGACGTACTCAGCTACCTTCGCCTCTATGCACTCGGCCTGGCCGGTGGCATGCTTGGCAAGGCTTTCAACGACATCGCCGCAATGACGGTAGGTGACGGAGGTTTCGGCATCGGCTGGATCGCCTTTGCACTGATCTTCCTCATCGGCCATGCCCTCAACCTGGCGATGTGCTGCCTCGGTGCATTCGTCCACCCGCTCCGACTCAACTTCCTCGAGTTCTTCAAGAACAGCGGCTACGACGGCAAGGGCAGGATTTACAGGCCAATAACAAACAAACAAAATCAATAATCATTATGAACGAAATTCTCGGTTATCTCGGACTTGGGCTTATGCTCAGCCTGGCCGGTGTCGGAAGCGCCATCGGAACAACGATCGCAGGAAATGCCGCTGAAGGTGCACTGAAGAATGCACCTGAGAAGTCCAGCAGCTACATGATCCTCTCGGCCCTCCCGGCCACACAGGGTATCTACGGCTTCGTGGCCTTCTTCATGTGGCTGCTTGTCTACAAGTTTGACTTCGCAGCCAACGGTCCCCTGCTCTTCGGAGTAGGTATCGGTGTAGGCATCGTCTGCATGATTTCTGCAATCCGCCAGGGCCAGGTCTGCGCCAATGGTATCGTGGGTATCTCACAGGGACATGATGTACAGACCAACACCCTGATCTACGCCGCCCTTCCCGAGTTCTACGCCATCCTGGGACTTGTCGGCGCGCTTATGCTCACACTCGCTGTCTAATTACGTGAAATGAGCCTGATAAAATCTATTTCCGGTATCAGAGGTACCATTGGAGGAAAGCCCGGAGACGGGCTTTCTCCTGTTGATATCGTCAAGTTTACCTACTCCTACTGCGCAACCCTCCCATCCAGGAAAGCACGACCGGAAGGACGGAGGTACAAGATCGTCGTAGGCAAAGATGCACGTCTTTCCGGCGGGATGGTCGAGAACCTTGTCGTCGGCACATTGATGGCTTGCGGTGTGGATGTCGTCAAGATCGGGCTTGCGTCAACTCCTACGACCGAAATGGCAGTGACCTTCGCAGGAGCTGACGGTGGGATAATCCTGACGGCCTCTCACAACCCACGGCAATGGAACGCTCTCAAGCTTCTGAATGACCACGGTGAATTCCTGACTGCCGAGCAGGGACAGGCCATTCTCGACCTCGCAGAAACCGAGGACTTCGATTTCGCCGAAGTGGACAGCCTTGGAGAGGTTTCGGAGCATGACTACACCGATGAACACCTGGATGCAATCCTGGCCCTTCCGGCAGTCGATGCCGAAGCCATCAGGGCAGCCGGATTCAAGGTTGTACTGGATGCCATCAATTCTGTCGGAGGTATCATCATGCCTCGTCTTCTGGAAAGGCTCGGCGTGGAATGCGTAAAGCTCAACTGCGAACCAACAGGCGACTTTGCCCACAATCCGGAGCCTCTTCCTGCCAACCTGAAGGATCTCTGCACAGCAGTGACGGAAGAGCATGCAGACCTGGGCATTTCAGTCGATCCTGACGTAGACCGCCTCGCCTTCATCTGCGAAAACGGAGAACCATTCGTCGAGGAATATACTCTTGTCAGCGTAGCCTCCTACCTCTTCGAGAGGGCTGCAGACATTGCAAAGGCGCAAAGCCTGCCTCTGGATAAGGTGACCTATCCCTACATGCCGGTTTCCTGTTCGAATCTTTCCAGCAGCAGGGCCTTGAGGGACGAGACTGAAAAGTTTGGAGGAACATACTATGCAGCAGCTGTCGGGGAAGTCAACGTCACCACAAAGATGCACGAAATGAAGGCTCTCATCGGCGGCGAAGGCAACGGAGGAGTGATCTATCCCGCCCTTCACAGCGGCCGTGACGCAATGGTGGGAGTCGCGTTGTTCCTTTCTAATCTTGCCCATAAGAAGATGAAGGTCAGCGAGCTGAAGAAGACCTATCCCGAGTACCATATCGCGAAGAACAAGATCGAGCTCTCTGACAAGGGCCTGATAGACAGGATCCTCGAGGAGATGAAGAAGGCATATTCATCCGAAGACGTCAACTGCATAGACGGAGTCAAGATCAGTTTCGAGGCCGAAAGGAAATGGGTTCACCTCCGCAGGTCGAACACCGAACCTATCATCCGCATCTACTCCGAGGCCCCGACAATGGCTGAAGCCGAAGCCCTTGCAGGTGAAGTGATAGGTTTGGCAAACAAGATAATCGGAAGCTGACATGTTTTCATTCAGGACGACTGCGCTGGAAGACCAGCTTGACAAGGCTCTGCTGAGCGGCAGGGTCGGATGCTTCTGCACACAGAACTGCTGGGACACTGCCCGTGGCCGTTACATGTACGACCTGTTCAGCGAGCGCGGCACTCTCAAGACGGTCTTCAATCCGAAGGGCGCCGAACTCACACCCGGCACCAACCATATCTCTTTCGAGAGAGAAGCCCTGACCGGTCTGGACGCAGTCGTAGTAGAGATCCAGGATGCAGGAGCCAGGTACTTCAATTACAGCAAGGACGTATTCCAGCTGATGGAGACCCTGTCGAGCATGGAGAACTCCCCCGCCCTGTACATAGTCGACCACATCAACCCAGCAGGAAGGATCGTGGAAGGCTCCATGCCTTCAGGACCTGTGGAGCCACACACACCGAAAGTGGCTCACAGGCACGGACTGACCCTCGGGGAGCTCTGCAGCCTCTACTATACGGAGATAGGAGCCAGTTTCCCGCTTCATGTGGTCTCAGCTCTTGCGAACGACTCGACCCGTCAGTTGCTTCCATGGACGATCGCTCCCGCTTCAGACATCCCGGGAATGTTTACCTGCCAGATGTATTCTGGAGGCGGACTCTGGAACAACACGACCATCACTCCTGCCATCGGAACTGCCAGGCCGTATGAATATTTCGGAGCTCCTTTCATCAAGCACAACCCTTTGGAAGTCATTCCGGCTCCGAGCGGTGTCCTGATGCGCCCCTGCTCATTCACCCCTTCTGCAGGCCGATATGAGGGTCAGCGCTGTCAAGGTTACCAGATAATGCTCCAGCCTGGTGCAGAGTACCACTCCCTGCTTCACACCGTCCAGCTCATGCGGTATTTCCTGGAAAGATATTCGCAATTCGAACTGGTCGCAGGCTTTGCAGAGAAACTTGCCGATCCCGGCATAATGAGTTACCTGCGCGGCGAGATAAGTTTCCAGGAAGTACGGGAACATGTGAAAATCGAAGAGCAGAAGTGGATCCGCAAGGCAAAGAGATACTCCTTGTATGACGACCAGCCGTACAGGATCAAGTAAGTTTTTTTGCTGATGCCCTTGTCTTTTGAAGGAAAAGAATTATCTTTGCAGGCTTTTTACAGCGAAAGATTGTACAATTAAATCGTAAAGCAATGAAAAAAGGACTTCATCCCGAAACCTACCGCCTTGTAGCTTTCAAGGATATGTCAAACGAAACCGTGTTCATCACCCGTTCCTGCGCAGAGACCAAAGAGACTCTGATGGTGGACGGCGTCGAGTACCCGGTAGTGAAGGTTGAGATCTCCAACACCTCTCATCCCTTCTACACTGGCAAGGTCAAGCTCGTTGACACCGCCGGTCGCGTCGACAAATTCTACCAGAGATACAAGGACCGCAGGAAATAATCCCCCGCGGACAAAGGAAAGAAAAAAAGTCGCACAAGGTTGCGACTTTTTTTTGTAGGATTCGGTTTTTTATCTATCTTTGCAATCCCGAACAATGCTGGGTTCGTATAACGGTTAGTACTCAAGATTCTCAATCTTGCAATAGGAGTTCGATTCTCCTACCCAGTACTAAGGTGCCGAAAGGCGCCAATGACATAATGACGGAAGCATCTCTTGCTCCCGTCATTTTCTTTTTTCATGTTTTTTCATTAATATAGCATATTCGAAAAAACATCAAGTAACCATGGAACTGATAATCGGTCTTCTTATCATAGCTATCGGCGCCTTCTGCCAGTCATCAAGCTATGTCCCCATCAACAAGATCAAGGATTGGAGCTGGGAAAGTTACTGGATAGTCCAGGGAGTGTTTGCCTGGCTCGTCTTCCCGCTGATCGGTGCCCTTCTCTCGGTTTCCGGCACCGGCGGAACCTTCGGTGACCTGCTCGCAATGATCAATTCCAATCCCAAGGCTGCATGGATGACCATCCTCTTCGGAGCCCTCTGGGGCGTCGGAGGCCTTACCTTCGGATTGTCAATGCGTTACCTTGGCGTTGCCCTTGGGCAGTCGATAGCCCTCGGTACTTGTTCTGGTCTGGGAGCAATCCTCGGACCTGTATTCACAGGCCATGCAAGCGACCTCACTTCTGCAGTCATCATCGGAGTTGTCGTAACCTTGATCGGCATCGCAATCATAGGGATCGCCGGAGGAATGAAGTCAGCTGCCCTTCCTGAAGAGGAGAAAAAGAAGGCCGTCAAGGATTTCAATTTCGGCAAAGGAATATTCGTCGCCTTGCTGGCCGGTTTCATGAGCGCCTGCTTCAACATCGGACTCAGTTTCGGAGAAGGGCTATTCCTGGAAGGGACCAAACCCATATTCCAGACCCTTCCGGCCACCATGCTCGTGACTTTCGGAGGCTTCCTTACCAACGCTGTCTACTGCTTCTTCCAGAACAGCAGGAACAAGACATGGGGAGACTACAAGAAAGGCAATCTTTGGGCGAACAACATCGCTTTCTGCTGCCTCGCCGGCCTGCTCTGGTACAGCCAGTTCTTCGGGCTCAGCCTCGGCAAGGGCTTCCTCACCAACTACCCTGTCCTCATCACCTTCAGCTGGTGCATCCTCATGGCCCTCAACGTCACATTCTCCAATGTCTGGGGAATCATCCTCAAAGAGTGGAAGGGAGTTTCCAAGAAGACTATTGCCGTGCTGGTCATAGGACTGGTCGTGCTGGTGTTCAGCACCTTCCTCCCCCAGCTCCTGGCAAACTGATCATCAGCGCAGTTTAAGCCTGCACATCAGTCCGAGCTCGATGCGGTTCCTGTCATAGGCCTGCAACCCTGATGCCTCGGAAAAACTGAAATGCCGCCCGATCCAGGCGAGATAGAATCTCAGGTCCTGGACATCGAAAGGATAGTACTCAAGTCCGCCCATGTAACCGGCGGACTTTCTGTAATCATGCATAGCAGGGACATTCCTGACGGTGACAGTCTCGTACATCCCCTTGGCCCAAAGGTTCCATCCCGGAGCAAACTGCCATTCTGCCTTCACCACGAAGGATTTCTGGAAGACATTCTCAAAGTAGGGACCGGAACCGTTCATAAGATGCTGCCAGCCATCCTCCGTGGCATAGCCAAGCCAGTCGATGTCATCCCAGCAAGCCATGAAATCAGCGAAGACCTGGAACTTGGGAAGGCAAAGTTTCTCGCCTCCAAGGATGAACCTGGACCAGGCACCCTTGGCCATAGAGGCAGCTGCCACACTCCATCTCCCAAGAAGCTTTCCCTCAAAGAAAGAACTGTTCCAGTTCAGGATATATTCGAAAGGAGCTGGACTGTCTGAATAACTCCTGTAGGTGTCCGAGAATCGATCGTTCGACGATGTGGTAATCATCGTCACGAATTCCTGCGTAGGAACTGGCTGCCAGGCCATAGTGATTCCCGCATGGAAGATCGACATCCTTTCGAGGTAATCCGAATATTCATAGACGAAGATCGGATTGAGCTCATATTCAAAACCTCCATGGAACTGGCACTGTTTGCCGACCATGAAAGACAATTTGTCAGAAGCATGCCAGCCTATCATCATGAAGTCCGTCCCCTTGGAAAAATGGTCGAGCGTACCTGGAGTCATAGGCCTTGTAAGCTGCTGGCGGATGCGGTAGAAAAGCTTATCAGTGAGGTTGCCCTTCATCTCGAGACGAAGGTCCTTGTTCTCGAAACGTCCGGCGGAAGGAGATGGTGCAACCACCGCCTGGGCATCAGCATGCCAGTTGACATAGACATTGAATGGGCCGTCCTCCTGAGCGGCTAGGGCGACAGGCAGGAGAAGTGTCGTAAGAATGGTTATCAGTCGTGTCATTTCTATAAATGGGGACGCAAATATAGTACTTTTTGCAGAACCGAAAAACTTCATTAACTTTAACTGATATAACAATCTGGGAAATATGATTAAAAGGACCCTCATCGCATTGCTTCTAGCCTCCATGGCTTTCTGCCTGGATGCAAGATGCGAAACCATTTCTGGCTCAGACAGAAGGATCACCTACATAGGCAGGACGCTGGTAAAGAGCGGCAGTGTTTCCTTTGACTGGACCGGAATCTACCTCCGCGTAAGGTTTCAGGGCAATTCCTTGAGTTTCAAAGTTTCGGATTCAAACAAGAACTATTACAACGTCTGGCTCGACTCACCTATGAGTGAAAAGGCCGACAAGGTCATCGCTGTCCATGGAAGCGATTCTACAATCGTCCTGTTCAGTTCCGAGGAACTCAAGGCCAGATTCGGGAAGGATCGCAAAGCAATGCGTGCCCCTCACCAGGTGATCATACAGAAACGGACGGAAGGATCCCAGGGGACCACAACCATCCACGAATTCTCCACCGATGGTACCTTCCTTCAAGCGGACGCTCCGAAAGACAGGGTGATCGAGTTCATCGGAGATTCCTACACCTGCGGCTACGGCACCGAGGCTTCCAACAAGGAACGGTTCTCTCCCGAGACGGAAAACCAGAATCTGACCTATGCCTGCGAGTCGGCACGTTTCTTCGGGGCCGAACAGATAGTCCTGGCCCATTCAGGAATGGGAATATGCAGGAACTATAATGGTCCGCTAACTGAAGACAACATCGTAGAGCATTATCTCCGGACATTCGACAAGGACCCGGACATAGCCTGGGACGCCCATGCCTGTGCCGTTAAGCCGGACATCACAGTCATCTACGTCGGTACCAACGACTTCTCAAGGAACATGCAACCATCTGAGAGGAAGTTCGTTGCGAACTACATTTCCCTGCTTGAAGAAATCAAGGCGAATTACGGCGACAACCACCCGATCCTCTGCATTTCACCCAAGCATGACTTCCTACAGGTCACCTACATCAGGAAAGCGGTCGAGACCTGCGGATTGGCGAATGTCCATTTCCTTGGTCTCTCAAAGATTGTCCACAACGAGGTAAGCGATCTCGGAGCAGACGGCCATCCAAATTACAGCGGACACACCAAGATAGCCTACACCGTCATCCCATGCATTTCCACCATCATGGGCTGGGAGATGACTCACAGTGAAATCAAATAAATACACAAGAATATGACTACAGGTAAGAAAATCCTACTCTGGACCCTTCTTGGGCTGTTCCTTACTGCAGGAATCTTTATCTACTTCAGGTTCTACTTCGTCTTCGGGGACGGAGTCAAGGCAGGTGAACTTAACCAGTTTACCTACAAAGGCTATGTCTGGAAGACCTATGAAGGCAAGATCATCCAGGCCGGATTCAAAGGTTCGGCTCCCAAGACAGGTGCCAACGCCACCATCCAGTCCTACATCTTCGACTTCTCAGTCGATGACGAAGAGGTAGCCAATGAACTTATGAGGTGCAGCGGCAAGATAGTCGAACTTCATTACAAGGAATACCTTGGTGCACTCCCGTGGAGAGGCATGCAGAAGCATGTTGTAGACAAGATAATCTCGGTAACATCCACTGAATAATGAAACATATCTTAACAATGATTGCGCTTGCCCTGCCGATGGCAGCGTTTGCGCAGACCGGGGTAGTTGCGACTCATCCCGAGAATAACGAGGGCAGGATGCTCACAATGGAAGAAGCCGTCATGGGTATCGGGACAAGACCCCAGACAGTTGCGGCCATGTGGGTAGACGCAAACACCTATGTATGCATGGAAGGTCGTGAAATGAAGGCATACGATGCCCTTACAGGGAAAGAGGTCGAGTACAAGGCCGAAGGGCGCGCCGCCATGGGACCCATGCGTGGAGGGATGCGCGGAGCTATTCCCAACAAGAATGGAATCACTGCCTTTACCAAGGGACAGAGCCTGTTCATCAATGACAAAGGATCCGAAATCTGCGTTGCCATGAATGAAAGCGACCAGATCACCTATGGACAGAGCGTCAGCCGCAATGAGTTCGGAATCAACGGAGGTATTTTCTGGTCTCACAGCGGAAGCAAGCTTGCATTCTACCGCAAGGACGAAAGCAGGGTGACCGACTTCCCTCTACTGGATATCTCTACCAGGACCGGAACCCTGAAGAGCATCAAATACCCGATGAACGGGATGGAAAGCGAAGAGATCAAGTTGGGAATATATGACCTGGATTCCAAGGAAACAGTATGGTGCAATGTAACCGACTTTGGCTATGACCGTTACCTTTGCAACATAAGCTGGTCACCTGACGACAGATACGTGTTCATCCAGGTCTTGGACAGGACCCAGAAACACATGAAATTCAACATGTACAGGGCCTCCGACGGATCCTTCGTCCGCACACTCTTCACGGAAGACGACGACCGTTACGTGGAGCCTTCGGACCCGGTGCGCTTCCTCAAGGATTCATATTCATTCATCTACACCTCGAACGTCCGGGACGGATACAGGAATCTCTATCTTTGCGACACCCTCGGCACAGTCAGGCGCCTGACATCAGTAGATGCTGACGTTGCCTATGTAACCAACGACGGTACCAATGTGTTCTACACCTCTGCTGAAGTTTCGCCTGTCGAGAACCATCTTTTCAAGATAGCCGTCACAGGGCTCAAGTCACGCCGTGGTGCCGAAAACTTGGCAAAAGCCAAGTTCGGCAAACCCGTAAGGCTCACAACGGAGGAAGGCTGGCACAACGTCACTCTCAGTGAAGACTGCAAGAAGTTCATCGACAGGTACAGCAGCTTCAATGTACCTTCAGTAACCCAGGTAAAGACCACCGACGGCAAGCTTCTCCGCGAAATCGGAAGGGCTGAAGATCCCCTCAAGGCCTTCAAGACAGGAAAGATCATGCTTGGCACCGTAAAGAGCGCCGACGGCAAGTACGACAACTGGTACCGCCTGTTCTTCCCTGCCGACTTCGACCCCTCCAAGAAGTATCCGGTGCTCCTTTATGTCTACGGCGGCCCTCACTCACAGCTCGTGAAGGACAGCTGGCTCGGAGGAATCAGCATGTGGGAACTCCTGATGGCCCAGAAGGGTTGCATAGTCTACATACAGGACAATCGTGGTACCCAGAACCGGGGCGAGGAATTCGAAAAGGCAATCCACCGCCACTGCGGCCAGAACGAGATGGCTGACCAGATGGTCGGCATCAACATGCTCAAGTCACTCCCCTTCGTAGATTCCGAAAGGATCGGCGTGCACGGATGGAGCTACGGCGGTTTCATGACGATCTCCCTCATGACCCATTATCCTGAAACCTTCAAGGTAGGAGTCGCAGGCGGACCCGTCATCGATTGGAAATGGTACGAGGTTATGTATGGTGAGCGCTACATGGACACTCCTGAGACGAATCCAGAAGGTTTCAAGCAGACAAGCCTCATCGAGAACGCCACCAACCTCAAGGGCAAGCTTCTCATCTGCCAGGGAGCGATCGACAACACCGTTGTCTGGGAGCACAGCCTGAGTTTCGTCCAAAAATGCATCGAAAACAACATCCAGCTTGACTACTTCCCCTATCCCCGCTCAGAACACAACGTGGGAGGCAGATGGAGGATCCATCTGATGGACAAGGTCACGGATTATTTCGACCTCTATCTCTAAAGAAAAATACTTCCTTATTCTGAGATCGGCTCGTACTTCGGTGCGAGCGATTTCATTACAACCCAACCGATAAGGTAAGCGACTGCGCAGTAGCAGAAGATGATGAAGTAGCCTGCGGGCTTTCCTTCGAATCCCATGAAATGCATGTTGCTCTCACCGGCATAGACGAACAGGTGTCCGGCGACCTTCTGGAACAGGAAGGAGCTGATTCCTGCAGCCATTCCGCAGACTCCTGTGATTGTGGCAGCAGCCTTCTTGGGAAAGAGGTCAGTGCCGACGGTATAAAGGTTGGCAGACCAGCTCTGGTGCGCTGCTCCTGCGAGGCCTATGCAGATCACGGGGAACCAGGGGGATATATTCCCCAACGGCTGTGCGAACAAGACCACAAGAGGTATGAAGGCGAAGATGAGCATAGCCCTGGTCCTGCTCGTGTAAGGATCCTTGCCTGTCCTGTTCATGAATATGGTAGGAAGTTTGCCTCCGAAGATGGAGAGCATCGTGATAAGGTACAGGACAAAGATAAGGGCTATTCCCAGAGGGTCGGAGGTCTTGATCCCGAACTGTGTGTTGAGATAGGAAGGAGTCCAGAAAAGGAAGAACCACCAGACTCCGTCGGTTATGAACCTTGCGAGGATGAAGGCCCAGGCTTCCTTGTGCTTGAGGACCTTACCAAGGGACATCTTTTCCTCCTTGGCAGGGCTCTTTTCCTCCTTCTTGGAGAACTCAGCATCAGCCTCAGCATCCTGCTCGATGTAGGCGAGCTCGGCAGCATTGACCATCTTGTTCTCTGAAGGCTTCTTGTAGACAAAGATCCAGAAACCCATCCAGATGAAGCCCAAGGCACCTATGATCAAGAAGGCCATCTCCCAGCCACATTTCGCCGCAATGATCGGGATGGTAAGCGGGGCGATGAGTGCACCGATCGAAGAACCGGAATTGAAAATGGAAGTGGCGAAAGCCCTATCCTTCTTAGGGAAATATTCTGCAGTCGCCTTGATAGCTGACGGAAAATTACCGCCCTCTCCAAGGGCCAGGATCGCCCTGGCTATCATGAACATATAGACACTGAACGTGGAAATCGCCAAAGCAGCATCACCGGTAGCCTGGATAAGTTCCATCCTCGAAGAAGCTCCGACATGAGCCTCAGTGGCGAGGCCGCAGACTGCATGGAGGCAGGCTCCCAAAGACCAGACAGCGATCGAGACAGTGTAGCCCCTCTTGGTACCAAGTTTGTCCACTATCCTTCCTGCGAAAAGCTGGGCGAATGCATAGACTATCGCGAAGACTGCGGCAATGTTACCGTAATTGATTTCATTCCAATGGAATTCGGGCTTGATGAATTCATCCCATGTCAGGGAGAGTACCTGGCGGTCCAGATAGTTGACCGTGGTGGCGAAGAAAATCATCGCGCAGATCACCCATCTGTAATTGGTCATTTTCTCTTTGCTCATGATTAGTGGTCGATTGATATTACAAATATACAAATTAAATTATCAATCATTTCCATTGTAAATCCCGGGAAAATAGTAAATTTGTACAGTACGCTCTAACTGAATCATAGTCAACAACCAAATTAATAAAACAATGGCATTCTCATTAAACGACATCATCAAGCAGCAGGTCAACTCAGCCGTAGGTGGCATTGAGATTCCTGCCGATGTCAAGAACCAGGTTCTTGGCGGTCTCTCCGAATCCATCCTTGGCAGCCTTACCCAGACTGCTACCAAGGCAGGTGGCATCAACATGATCAAGGATCTCTTTGGCGGCAAGACCTCTGTAGAGAGCAGCCCGATCACTAATCTTGCAGGCAACCTGTTCAACACCAACGTCCTGAAGAAACTCGGACTCGGAGCTGTCCTGGGGACGACCCTCACCAAGCTCATCCCTAACATCCTTGGAGGAGTAACCAAAGTGTTCAAGGATCAGAACGGAGACGGCAAGGTGGACATCAATGACATCATCATTGCCGTCGGAGGTTCCGGTATCGGCAAAGGTATCATCAACAGTGTGCTTGGTGGTCTCTTCGGGAAGAGGTAGGACTATAAGGGTCTTACGACCTTGATCCCAGAAAGGTTGGAACGGGAGCTGACGTATTCTTCAATCGTCTGTCTGTCGATTTCAACCTTTCCGTCTTTCTGGGAGGCATGGATGAATCCCACCCGGCCATCCCTGACAAACGCGATTGCGACATGGGCTATGTCAAGCCCCTTGACACCGGAGACATAACAGATTATGTCTCCGCTTTTTATTCCGCCGCATGCCGATGCGACTTTCGATTTAGGGATGAAAGTCATCGGCTCCTTGTTCAAAGCTTCCTCGACTTCTGTTATTTTTTTCAGGTCAAGTGCAGCCCTGGGGATGTTGTCAGCATCTGCCAGCTGCTTATAGCTCTTGTAGTTCTGCGACATGAAACCGATCGGATGATCGTTCACTTCTCCCCCGAGGTCAAGGGTGATGTCCTTAAGAACACCCTCCTGTCGGCGAATCCATTCCGTCGTGTAGTGGATCCTGTCGCCATAGGAATATGGAGGTTTGCAGCGATACCTTGTCTTTGCCACGTTGGATGCATAGTCATCGAACGATGATGAACCGCTACGCACTGTCAAGGCCAGATTCAGGCAGGTCTCCACGAAGAGGATACAATCAGTCCTGGTGAGATAGATGCGCAGCTGCTCGTGGAGCGGATCCTCCTCCAGAGTCCCTGCTACATAGGGCGTTCCCATAAGTTGCTCAGCAGCCATGACCATCAGGTCGGAGACCTTAACGTCACTCACTTGTGACGAAGCGTCAAGAAGCGAGTTCATGACTTTCTCCGCCAAGTTGCGGTCAGCTGCGGTGGTAATATATTTCTGCCCGAAAGAAGAAGGGCTGCACAACATGGCAAATAGCGCCATGAGAAGGGTTATCATCCTTTTCATGACGCTAAAATAAGCAATTATTCCTGATTATTCTCCTGATTTGTCCTCAGTCTTGCTGATTGCGCAGCCGAAAAGGTAGGCAGTTCCGTTGCCGTTTTCATCATCCTGGGAAGAATCATAACTGAAAGTTCCTGAAAGGCCGTCGAACAACACGTAGCTGCCACCGACATCATCAATCGTCGTAGAGAAATCATCGTAGATGTCAGTGAAGACTATCGGAGACTTCCATGAAATACCAGTCTTGGAATCAATCAAGGAACCGTTGAAACGCCCTTTCGCCCTGAATGTCGAGAAGACTGACGAAGGCCTGTAGGAAAGATCCTTGAAGCGGCAATAATCATAAACATACTGACTGCCTTCCCATCGGCCGGAGTAATCATCTGCCACCTCTAGTGCATCTATCGCTCCCCAGTCAAGTTCGAAGGTCAGGGTAGTGTGTCCGCTCTTCCAGGCATAGGAAGCTTTGAGTACAGTCGAAGGGAGAGGCGTGATGGACGGGATGTGTACCTCACGGACCTCATCCAAGACCTTCAGGCCATAATCAGGCTTGTAACTGGCCTTGAGAAGAGAACCCTTGCTGACATAAGTAAATGTCTCATAAACCCCTATCTGCGAAGGATACTCTCCGTCACCGAAAGAAGGTGAACCGAAGTATTCTTCACCTACGGCCCTTCTAAAGCCAGGGACTTCGCCTTCAAACAGGTTGGCCAGCGTGCTGAAATAATCGAGAAGTTCCGAATCCGTAGCAGAAGAAGGAGGAATTGCCGTGGACGTCGACGAAGCGGTTTCATACATCTTCCTCAGCAGCATCGCCGCACCCTCATTACGGTAGTATTTGTAGCAGGAAGGGACATTATGCAGGAATCCGGTGCCGCGATAATCATCGACGAAACCGCGGGGATCACACTCCAGAAAAGATTGTTCCTCCCTTTCCCCTTCGACTATCCTATGGATCTCGTATTTTACCAGTGAGCTTCTCTTCCTAAGGGCACCACCTGTCAGGGTCATCTCCAGACCAACCTGATAAGGGACCTTGCATGTTGAAGCGATCTTTTCATCCTCCGTAACAACTGTCCCACCGAATGAAAAACTGGATGGTTTCACTCCGGAATCAATGTTTTCAGGATCATCTGCAGCCGAAGGTGCGCCGTCGTACCACTCCGGAAGTTCAGACCTTGAAAGATAGATGTAACCAGAAGAGTCCGAAGTCTTTGTGTAGGTTCTAGCACCGTCCATTGTTGTAAATGTCACTTCGCATCCTGGTATGATGACCGGCCCAGGTCCTGTCACTATGAAAGCTGCTCCGCCTGAGAACGGATTGACATACTCAAAAGAAACGGAGGTCCCGGAAGACAAACCCAATGCTATTACGGGAGCGACGTTGTACTTGTCCTTGTCAACCCTTTCGGTGTACAGGGTGTCGGCAACCGAAATACCTCCGCCGATCGCATCAACTCCGTCCCTTCCGTCTTTCCCGTCTTTTCCGTCCTTGCCGTCCTTACCATCCTTGCCGTCCTTACCATCCTTGCCGTCGCGGCCGTCGCTTCCGGACAGGTACTCATAAAAATCTTCCATAGATATTGCATCTTCCGGCCATGTCGGGTATTCTTCCGGATCATAGATTCCGTTGCATGGATTCGGCAGACCATCATCGGAAATCACATCTTCTACCCAGAGTTCATAGGCTGAAAGCCCGTTTGCCGGAACTCCTGAATCTTCCTCCTCAATCCACCAATTCCCGTTGTCACCGACATACGGGCTACAGCCTTGCTTCCCTTGGTCTCCCTGCGGGCCTTGAGCCGGGACTCCCAAGTCTTCAGGTTCTCCCTCGACTATAATCCACCAGTTGCCATTCTCCCCGATAAAAGGCGTGTTGCCGTCCTTTCCATCCGACCCGGACAGGAAATAGTAGAAATCCCTCTCACTTATCCTCCCGGTATCCCATTCTTTCCCAGGGTTCTTAGGGTCTTCAGCCCCGGTGAGAACATATTCACGCCATAATTCAAAGGCCGACTTGCCATCCGCGCCATCCTTTCCCTTGAGGTATTTGAAATAGTCTTCTATCCCGGTGCCCCCGTCCCAGTCATTGATCTGATGATCTTTGACGCAGGATACCCACACTTCGTAGGCAGAGAGTCCATCCTTTCCAGCCACGCCCTGGATACCTTGTTCTCCCTTGGGACCTTGCGGCAGGGTTACTTCCAGGGAATTGCATGACACTGCAAGCAAAAATGCGGTCTTGAGCAGGAATGCTACTAATAAGAATCTGTTTTTCATGTTTTTAGGTATTATTGATTATTTTTAAGGTATTGCCAGAGAGGGTCCCAGGTAATCCTTTCAAGGACGACCTTCCTGTCCCCTCGCCTGATTTCATCGGCTTCGCTTCCAGGTACAACTGCAGTCTTCTTTCCGAAGCCTCGGTAGCAAAGCCGTGATTCTGGAATCCCACGTTCCACAAGGGCATCGAAGACAGCCCTGGCCCGATCTGTCGAGAGCTGCTCGTTGTAAGTTTCGCTGCCACGTGCATCAGTATGCCCGGAAATCAGGAACCTGTCTTCCGGAAACATTGCAATGATCCCGGCGACCTCGTCCAGGACAGCCTTGCTTCCCTCCGTGAGTTCAGCCTTGTCGAAATCGAAGGTCACATTGTCCATCAGGCTCGAAAGTGTCCTGTCGGCAGGAATCTCCTTGTAGACTTCCCTTACAGTCTCGACAGGGACTTCCTTGACTACCTCCTTGACAACTTCTCTCTCTACGACGTTCTCAATCGTGACAGGCTTTTCATAAGAAGAATGTTTGTCATTGCCTCCAAGCCTGAGGACAAGTCCTGCAGTGCCCTGGGCGAAATTAGCACCTTTTGAACCGATGGATCGCAGGTAGTTGCCTTCGATGCGGATTCCTACCCTGTTGCTGATCCAACCGATAAGTCCAAGGCCGGCTGAAAGAGGAAAGTAAGTGTCCGTGTCAAAGGTACTTCCCTTGTTCCATGAATCCTCAGCCTTCCAGATTCCCTCCCTGGTCACATCACCTTCAAAGCTGCCCCAGAAAGCTGTCGGAAAATTCTTGTGGTAATAGTTTGCGCCGATCCTGAAATATGGTTGAACCCACTCATTTCCAAGGGCAGGCCGGATTTGGAGACCAGGTCCGGCCAGAATTGAAAAGCCCTGCTTGAGTGAGCCTGAGTCATGGTACCTTGCGAATCCAAGAGTGCCATGGGCATCTATGAACAACCACGGATTCAGTTCATAAGCTGCATAGAAGTCAGTGCCTCCGTACAGGAGCTTTTCCTCAAGCTTAAAGACATAGTCTCCTCCCGGAGTCTGATGGAAGTCGGAAAGGACGGTACGGGTGTGGTTGAAGGCTGAACCTCCCATGCCGAATTCGACGGCATGTATCCTCTCCTGAGCAAGAGAATGGATCGAGGTCAGCAGCATGATGGACAGCGCCATCAGGATGAGTTTGTCTTTCATAAGTCCAGATTATCTATTGTTTGATGAAATGTCTCACTTGAGGGAGCAGTCGGAAAGGTTCTTGAGTCCGGGGATCCCGTAATATGAGGCCTCGATGTCACCTTTGAGGAAAACTTTCCTGCCGAGCAGGTCAGCATGGTCAACGAGGTTAAGCATGTCACGGAACGTACCCTTTGTAAGTTGTACAGACAGGCACGAAGCCTTCTCACTGACTGAAGAACGGGAAGCTATTGCTATGCATGTCCTTGATTCAAATGGAGGTTCGAACCGGATTCCGTTCTTGTTGGACGAAAGGTCTCCTCCGACAATGTAGCCGCAGACCCAGACACCCTTCTCTCCGGCATGATCCCTTGCCTGGGCGACACTATAGGCAGTTTCTATCGAGACACCTCCATCGGAATCCGAGGAGCCGATCGTCCACTCATCCTCGCTCCATGTACGCAGCGTGTCGACAGTGATGGAGACTTCCGATGTGGATCCTGGTGAAGGTCCTGTCTCAGGGCAGGCTATGCCCAACGTCAGCATGTCCTTCGCCTGCAGGTTACGGGTAAGAAGTTGAATGGAAGTGTTGCCGTCCTGGAGGAAGACTGTCAGATTGCCAGGTTTGAAGAATCCAGTCCTATCCGGTGAATTACCATAGTCAAGTTTTCCTTCGGCTGATGAGACATACAGGCTTCCTTCCGGGTAGGAAACATGGAAATCATCAGAAACCCTTAACCTGAGGCCACAGTTAAGCTGGGAACACTGAAGCAGGACTTTGGTAGCAGCTCCCGCCTTTACGACGACCACTTGTTCATCGCCGAATTGAGGTGCCTCGAACTCGGGCTTGGAGAATTCCCTGGAAACTGCACTTACTGTGTAGGTCCCAGGATTGACCAGCATGGACTCAGGAGAATTGCCGTAACTTCCTTCATAAAGGATTTCACCTGCAGAATTGGAGACCTTGAGGATGAAAGAATCTGTGTCAGGGATCTCCATGACAGACCTAGTGGGCAACGATCGGGTAAAGTTCCAGCACAGGGTACCCTGAGCATCTTCCAAGGTAACTTTGTTGCACGAAAAGCAGATCGGGCAGGCAGAGACGATGATCCCGGCCAGAAGCCGGGAAAGGCTTTTTAGAGAAATCTTCATAGCTTCAAGTTTAGCGGCCGGCACCGTTGCCGTCCAGTGCAAAACTACGAAGACTGCCTGTGAATGAAGATAAGAAACGAAAAAAGATGTAGGAATAAACAAAAATTTAAGATTCCGCCGACAGGAACCCCTATAATTCACGAGGCAATCGCAGTCACTGCGATCGCCCCGCTACTTAACCTAAACTTAAACTATGAAAAACTTCGTGACAAAAATAAAAAAAGTTTTAATAATAAAAAACACTATGACGTTTTTTTTAACTATCGTTGTGTCTTGAAAGCAGTTCCTTCTCCAGATCGGACATACTGACGCCCTCCTTGAACAGGTGAGTCGTGTAATGCCCTTCTGGCATCAACTCATGACGGTTCCTGATCACTTGTTCAAGACGACCGATGAATCCCTCCTCGGAAGGTGTATCAAAACATGACACAGTTCCGCGGTGGCAGGTCGGTCCGTCAGGTCTGGCCAGGACAAGCAAGGTGTCCGAGTCACAATCAGGAAATATTTCAGTAGGGCGGCCCCATCCATGCCGCTTTTTTCCGGATGGAACTGGGTACCATAGAAATTGTCCTTGCAGAGGGCCGCACTGAACTTTACTGAATGTTCTGAAGCAGCTACCGTACAATCACAGATTCCGGCATAGAAGGAATGGACGAAATACATGAATGAGCCCTCTCTCAATCCCTTGAAAAGAGGCGATTCCAAACCTGTCAGGCTGTTCCACCCCATGTGCGGAATCTTGACCGAAGGATCGTCCGAACGGAAACGAACCACATCGGTCCCGAAGATTCCCAGCCCGGCGGCATCACCCTCCTCACTGTGGCGGCACATTACCTGCATACCTACGCAGATTCCCAGCACAGGACACTTCAAGGATGGAATCACTGAATCCAGTCCTAGGGATCTCAGGCTTGCAAGAACTACGGAAGCATCTCCGACTCCCGTCAAGAGGACCTTGTCGGCAGCCACGAGCCTCCCAGGGGCGGAAGTCAGTTCCCACTCTGTTGCTCCTATACGCCTGAGCTCTCAAAAACTGTCTCGACTTCCTTCAGACCGTTGGATACCAATGTACCACCAGACGAAACTATGTCAAAGATGGAGTCTGCTATCCCGGCTGCGGGAGCAATCTCGACCGATCCCCTGATCTCCCTGATGTCTGATAAGATCCCTTGGGAAGAAAGGAAACAACGGAGGATCGATGGATATGAAGTAGCAATGGACTTCCCTTCAAACCATTCAAGACCAAGATATTCCATGCTCTTCGGGATGGCGAGGGACAGCCGGCATTTCCCGAATCCAAGTTTCCTGATGACCTCCACATCGGCTCCGGTCTCAGCGATCTCATTCAATCCTACGATTCCGATGTCAGCAGAACCGTCGGCTACGACGCCAGGAATGTCGTCATCACGGAGATAGAGAAGTTCGAGCGGAAAACCGGAAGCTTTGCCAATGAATTTCCTTTTAGTATCATCGACCTCAATTCCCGCATCTTTCAGTAGCTTGAGACTCTCTTCGTTGAGCCTGCCCTTTGATTGTACTGCAAGTCTGATCATGGTTAACACACAAAAAATCGGCCCGCCTTGTCTGGCAAGCCGATGTAATATTCTATTATTAAATAAATTACATCACCACTTTACCAGGCCTGTATGGTCCGGGGATGATGATGCTTATGGAGGGATGCTAAGTTCATTTCAGCCGCAATATACAATTAATTTTCAATTATGCAAGCCGAATTTTCGCATATTTTAGCAATAAGATCTTTTCACCGTAGTCATCAAAAACGATTTTAGCCTTGAGATCAGGCACCGAACCTGAGATGTCCAGTACCTTCCCGAATCCGAAACGGTTGTGTTCTATCCTATGACCGACTTTGAGTTCAGTCATTGCAACAGGAGTAAAGTCGGCATCAGGAATTTTCGGAGGAAGCGGTCGGTTTCTCAAGGCTTCACGGCTGACGGAAGACGTCGGCACCGCAGGCTGGCGTTCGACCTTTTGTCTCTGCCCTGGGAAATACTGGACTCCTCCGGTCGACATTCCGAAACGGGTCGCCGGTTTGGAGGTTCCCATCCTGGACCCGAAACCTCTGAAAGGCCTTCTGAAGTCAAAATCGTCGTCATCGTCGTCCGATGATCCGAAGTCGTCCATAAGTGGATTTGCGAGATATCTAGGATCGATTTCCTTTATGAAACGGCTGGGAGAATTGGACTCATGTTTCCCGTTGCGCATCCTGGAACTGGAATAAGACAACCAGACCGCTTTCTTTGCCCTTGTCATGGCAACATAGAACAACCTGCGCTCCTCCTCTACGTCGGTCTTGGACGCCAGCATTCCGCCGGAAGGGAAGAGATTCTCCTCCAGGCCGGCGACAAAGACATAGGGGAATTCCAGTCCCTTGGCTGAATGGGCAGTCATCAAGGCGATCTTGTTATTAGTGTCGTCACCATCCTCTATGTCAACGTTTGCCAGCAAGGAGACATTCTCAAGGAATTCACCCAGTGTGACCAAGGGATATTGGACATCTTCCCCTTCTACATACCGCCCGTCAGCCTGGAGATCTTCAAGGTATTCCTGCTGTCGCTCTTCCTTGAACTGGAGGATACTGTTCAGGAGTTCCTCGACATTGGAAGCACGCGACTGGCCCTCTATGGAGGTGTCTGCCTTGAAATGGGCATATAGGCCGCTGGCAGAGGAAATCGCGGTGGCAAGTTCCTGGGCATCAGCAAAAGGAGCCTTGGCGGCGAAATCGGAGACCATGTCACAGAAAGAACGGATCCTGGCCACGGCCGGTGCCTTAAGACCGAACTCCGCGAATCTTTCTGAATATGCCGCCTTGAAAAGGGAGGTACCGAGTTCGCGGGCCATCGCTGCCAGGGCATTCAGTGAAGTGTCACCAATCCCCCTCGCAGGCATGTTCACGGCCCGCTTGAAGGACTCGTCATCATTGACATTGACCGCAAGCTTCAGGTATGCCATCATGTCTTTCACTTCCGACCGCTCGAAGAATGAGTTGCCTGAATATATGACATAGGGAAGGTTCCTTCTGCGAAGAGCCTCCTCGAGCGCCCTGGATTGCGAATTAGTACGATAGAGAATAGCGAAATCCTGGTACCTGGCATGGTCTGCCTGCATTCGCGATATGATCTCCGAAGCTATCCTGATGGCTTCCTCCTGTTCGGTAAAGGAATGCAGTATACTGATCTTCTCCCCTTCCCCGCCAACGGCGACGCAAGTCTTGGGAATCCTGTCCTCGTTCTTGGCTATCAGGGAGTTGGCCGCATTGACAATGTTTGCCGTCGAGCGGTAGTTCTTCTCAAGGCGGAACACCTTGCAATCCGGATAGTCCTTCTTGAAATTAAGTATGTTCTCTATCCTGGCACCGCGGAAGGCGTAGATCGACTGGGAGTCATCGCCCACCACACAGATGTTGCCATGAGCTGCACCAAGCCGTCTAAGGATCACATATTGGGCATAATTGGTGTCCTGGTACTCGTCCACCAGAATATAGTCGAACCTTGAAGAAATGGATCTCAGTGCTTCCTGGTTGTCCCTCAGCAGGATGTTCATGTTCAAGAGTATGTCATCGAAATCCATGACTCCCGAATTGCGGCACTTGGCTGCATATAGGGAATAGATGTCACAGATCTTCGGCTTCCTGGATGCAGTATCCTTCTGCACTGCCTGCAGATTATTCCTGTAGGCAGAAGCCGTCACCAGGTTGTTTTTTGCGAGAGAGATCCTGGACAGGACATCCCTGGGCTTGTAAACCTTGTCATCAAGCTGAAGCTCCTTTATACATGCCTTGATGGCACTGGTGGAATCACTGGTGTCATAGATAGTGAAAGACTCCGGATAGCCGATGGAAGCGGCATATTCCCTGAGGAACCTGATGAATACGGAATGGAAGGTGCCCATGCAGAGCTTCCATGAGTTTTTCCGTCCCACCATGAGTCCTATCCTCTCCTTCATCTCACCCGCCGCTTTCTTGGTGAAAGTCAGCGCCATGATCCTTGACGGATCACCCCCACGGGCAAGGATACAGGCTATCCTGCTGGTCAGCACCCTTGTCTTCCCCGACCCTGCTCCGGCGACGATCAGCACCGGTCCTTCAATACTGCTGACCGCCTGTCTCTGCTCCGCGTTCAGCCCCTCGTAGAGTACTTTCTCAATGTTTTCCATAATGGCACGAAAATACGGATTTTTTCCCGAAAAAATGAGTACATTTGCAAGTTATAATTCGCATATACAACCAACACAAATTATAATGTCAAACAACATCGTATTGAAAAAGGGTTTGGACATTCCTATAGAAGGAGTGGCAGCCCTCGAAACAATTAAGACGGTCACGCCTGATGTTGTCGCTGTGAAACCCACTGATTTCAAAGGTTTCGCACCAAGACTCCTAGTCAAGGAAGGCGACAAGGTGCTCGCGGGATCACCTGTTTTGGCAGACAAACAAAACCCTGACATCCTCCTGACGGCTCCTGTGAGTGGTACTGTCCAGGAAATTTCCAGGGGCGATAAGAGGAAGCTCCTCGCTGTCGTCATCAAGGCGGACGGAAGCAACGGCTCTGTCGACTTCGGTAAAAAGGATCCCAAGTCATTGGGAGCCGCAGAAGTCAAGGAGACAATCCTCAAGAGCGGTTTGTGGCCATCAATTATCCAGAGGCCTTACGGTGTCATCGCCGACCCGGCATTGACTCCCAAGGCCATTTTCGTATCCGCTTTCAGCACGGCTCCGCTTGCCGCAGACGCTGAGTTCGCTTTCAAGGACGACGTCCAGGCCATCCAGGCAGCGATCACCGCTGTATCCAAGATCGCCAAGGTCCATGTCTGTGTCAACAGCGAAAGTTCAGTATTTGCCAAGCTCCAGGATGCCACTCTCCACACCGTAGTCGGTACCAAGCACCCTGCCGGCAACGTAGGCGTTCAGATCAGCCACATCTCTCCAATCAAGAAGGGAGAGACTGTCTGGACCCTCAATCTTGCCAGCCTTGCTGCTATCGGTAAGATCTTCACTGAAGGCAAGCTCGTTCTCGACCGCCTGGTCGCAGTGACCGGACCTGCCGCTCTGAAGACCGGTTACGTCTGCGCACTTCCCGGAACTCCTGTCTGCACCCTCGAAGGCTGCTTCGACAAGGATGTCGAGACCAGGTTCATCAGTGGAGATGTCCTGAGCGGCGAGAACATCGGCAAGGACGGATACCTCGGATTCTTCGACAATCAGGTGACCCTCATCAGAGAAGGCCGTGAGAGGGAGCTCTTCGGTTGGGCAAAACCTTTCAGGTTCAACCAGTTCAGTTCTTCGATGGCCTATTTCTCCTGGCTCCTTCCCAAGAAAAAGTACAAGATGGACACCAACACCCATGGCGGAAGGCGTGCTTTCGTATGCTCCGACGTCTACGGCAAGGTGCTTCCCATGGACATATTCCCCGTCTATCTTATCAAGGCCTGCTTGGCAGGTGACATCGACAAGATGGAACAGTTCGGCATCTACGAGGTTCTTCCCGAAGACCTGGCCCTCTGTGAGTTCGTCGATCCTTCAAAGAACGACATCCAGGCCATGATCTCCGACGGTATCGACCTCATGATCAAGGAAATGGCATAAAAGGCAATGACTATGGAAGAAAACACAGTAAAACCCGGCCTTTTTGAAAAAGGCGGCAAGTTAGGATGGCTGCATTCTACATGGGATGCCTTTGACACCTTCCTCCGTGTCCCCGCAACCGTCACCTCCAGGGGTGCGCACGTCAGGGACTCCCTCGACATCAAGAGGGTCATGATCATCGTGGTGATCGCCCTCATTCCCGCTGCCCTGTTCGGCATGTGGAACGTTGGTTACCAGCACGATCTCGCAATGCATGACCTTCCCGGATTCTGGAACCAGTTCTTCTGGGGTCTCTGGAAAGTCATTCCCCTCTATCTTGTAGCATACATCGTAGGTCTCGGAATCGAGTTCGCCGGAGCCCAGATCAAGGGCGAGGAAGTCAATGAAGGCTACCTCGTGTCCGGAATGCTCATTCCGCTCATCGTTCCCGTGGATGTTCCCCTCTGGATGCTTGCCCTTGCAGTAGCATTCGCAGTCATATTCGGAAAAGAGGTCTTCGGCGGAACCGGAATGAACTTCCTCAACCCGGCCCTCCTCTGCCGTGCATTCCTGTTCTTCTCCTACCCGAGCTCGATGTCAGGATCACAGGTCTGGATCGCACGCCGCTGCGGAGCCGACGCCATCACCGGAGCCACTCCCCTCTCCTACATGGGTGAGGGAATGGATTCCATCACCGGAGCCGGCTACAGCTTCTGGAACATGTTTGCAGGTACGATTCCCGGATCGGTCGGTGAGACATCAGTCATCGCTATCCTGATCGGTGCGTTCATCCTCATCTGGACCGGCGTTGCCAGCTGGAAGATCATGGTCTCCTCAGTGGCCGGCGCCCTCTTCGTGGGCTGGCTCGGTACCGCTTTCGGAGCTACAGACGTCCCCGCCTACGTACAGCTCGTCATGGGTGGTTTTGCATTCGGTACGGTCTTCATGGCCACCGACCCTGTCACCTCTGCCCAGACCGAGTGCGGAAAGTGGATCTACGGATTCCTCGTGGGAGCGCTCTGCATCACCGTCAGGCTCTTCAACCCCGGCTATGCCGAGGGCATGATGCTCGCCATACTTCTCATGAACACCTTCGCCCCGCTGATCGACCACTGCGTCACCTCCAGCGCTACGAAGAAAAGGGCAAAAGAAGTCTCTGTCGCTTAATTATCAATGAATATGAATACCAACAGTAACACATATACGATAATCTACACGACCGTCATCGTGACTCTGGTCGCGGCAGTCCTGGCTTTTGTGTCCCAGTCCCTCAAGTCAATGCAGGAGGCCAACGAGAAAGCTGACACCATCTCCCAGATGATGACAGCTGCCCAGTTCGCCACCAAGGCCGACCTCCAGAAGATGGGCAACACTGCAGTACTTGCAAAGTACGCGGATGAAATCGCCCAGGCATTCACAGTCGGAGCCGATGGAAAGAAGATCTCCGATCTCGATCTTTCCAAGGTCTATTCTCCCAAGGATCTCAAGAAGCAGAACTACAACATCAAGGGTGGAAGCAATGCTGAAATACCCGTGTTCATCTTCAAGAACGGAGTGACCGTAGTTCCTGTCTACGGAGCCGGCCTCTGGGGTCCCGTCTGGGGTTACATCGCATTCGAGCCCTCTTCCAATACCATCAAGGGTGCATATTTCGACCATGAGAGCGAAACCGCAGGCCTTGGTGCGAAGATCAAGGACGATCCTGAGTTCCAGGCGGAGTTCAACGGAGAGCAGGCAGACTTCACCACTGCCAACGTCTTTGACATTGTCAAGGGCGGTGCTCCCAAGAATGCTGACGGATCATCCGTCATCGACAACAAGATCGACGCTATCACCGGTGCCACAATGACATCCAATGGTCTTGACGCCGCCATCGACACCTGGCTCGGAGCTTACTCAGCCTATTTCAAGGGTATTGCAGCAAATAAAACTGAGGAGGAATAATCATGGACGCTAAATTGAAAGAAACAATACTCAACCCGATATTCAAGGGCAACCCCATTACCGTCCTTGTCCTCGGTATCTGCTCATCCCTGGCCGTTACGGTCACAATGAAGGGCGCCCTCGTCATGGCACTCTCCGTCATCGCCGTCACCGGCATTTCGAGCCTCATCCTCTCGTTGCTCAGGAACACCATTCCCAGCCGCGTCAGGATCATCGTACAGCTGGTAGTCGTGGCCATGATGGTTATCCTCGTTGACCAGATCCTGAAGTCCTTCGAGGCAACCTACGCCATTGACAAGCAGCTCAGCGTCTACATCGGACTTATCATCACCAACTGTATCGTCATGGGACGTATCGAGGCTTTCGCCCTCGGCAACAAGCCCTGGCCCAGCTTCCTCGACGGTGTAGCTAACGGAGCAGGCTACGGCATGATCCTTATCATCGTCGCCTTCTTCCGTGAACTTCTCGGAAGCGGCACCCTCTTCGGTGTCGACATCCTGAACTGGCTCGGCTACGTTCCCAACAACCTGGTGATCCTTCCTCCGTTCGCCCTCATCCTCCTGGGATGCATCGTGTGGGTCCAGAGGAGTATCCAGAAAGACCTGCAGGAGAAATAATTAAAACATTAAGGTTATGGAATATCTCAGCTTATTCGTAAAGTCAATCTTCGTTGACAACATGATCTTCGCCTACTTCCTGGGTATGTGCTCATACCTGGCAGTGTCGAAGAACGTGAAGACGGCTGCCGGCCTTGGTGTTGCAGTTATCTTCGTCTTGCTCGTTACCCTCCCGATCAACTATCTTCTCAACAAGTATGTCCTTGCTCCTGATGCACTGATCAAGGGTGTTGACCTGAGTTTCCTCAGCTTCATCATCTTCATCGCCGTCATTGCAGCAATCGTCCAGATAGTTGAAATGGTCGTGGAGAAGTTCAGTCCTTCACTGTACTCCGCCCTCGGAATCTTCCTCCCGCTTATTGCTGTCAACTGCGCAATCCTCGGAGGTTCGCTGTTCATGCAGCAGAGGGATTTCGTGAATGTCGGAGAGTCCGCAGTCTATGCGCTCGGCAGTGGAATCGGCTGGTTCCTCGCAATCGTCTCCCTTGCGGCAATCCGTGAGAAGATGTCATACAGCAATGTTCCCGCCCCTCTGAAGGGCCTCGGAATCACATTCATCACCGTCGGCCTCATGGCTATCGCGATGATGACTTTCATGGGTATTTCACTTTAAAGAAGGAGGTCAAGCTATGTTCAACACAATCATCGGAGCCGTAGCGACAATAGTTGTCGTAACTCTCATTCTGGTTGCCCTCCTCCTCGTGATCAAGGCGAAGCTCACCCCGTCCGGATCTGTCAGCATCGACATCAACGGCGGCAAGAAGAACCTTGAAGTACCCCTCGGAGGCGACCTTATGCACACCCTGGCCGACCAGGGAATATTCCTTCCCTCAGCTTGCGGTGGAAAGGCCAACTGCGGCCAGTGCAAGGTCCAGGTCCTCGAAGGCGGCGGAAGCATCCTTCCTACAGAGAAGGGCTTCTTCAACCGCAAGCAGATCAAGGACGGCTACAGACTCGGCTGCCAGGTCAAGATCAAGGACAACATCAAGATCCAGGTTCCCGACTCGACTCTCAGTGTAAAGAAGCTTGAGTGCGAAGTCATCAGCAACGACAACGTCGCTACCTTCATCAAGGAATTCACCGTCAAGCTTCCCGAAGGCGAGAACATCGAGTTCAAGTCCGGTGAATACATCCAGATCGACATTCCTGCCTACGACATCGACTTCGCAGACATCGACGTTGCTCCCGAGTACAGGGCAGACTGGGAGAAATATGGATTCTTCGGCATCAAGGCCAAGAACACCGTTCCTACCATCCGCGCTTACTCCATGGCTTCGTATCCTGCAGAGAAGAACGTCATCAAGCTCAACGTCCGTATCGCAACTCCTCCGTTCGACAGGAGCCAGCCTAAGGGCGTCTTCAAGATGCTGCCCGTTCCTCCGGG
>CADCJX010000010.1:0-10620 GCA_902801885.1 uncultured Bacteroidia bacterium | reverse complement strand
GGCGGTGGTGCCGGTATGGCCCCTCTGCGCAGCCACATCATGCACCTCTTCAAGACCCTGAAGACCGGCAGGAAGGTAAGCTTCTTCTACGGAGCCCGCGCCCTCGTCGAGGCCTTCTACCTGGAGGACTTCGCGGAGATCGAGAGGGAGTTCCCGAACTTCAAGTTCTACCTCGCCCTCGACCGTCCGGATCCCGCAGCAGATGCAGCAGGCGTGAAGTACACCCCTGGCTTCGTCCACAATGTGATGTACGAGACCTACCTCAAGGATCACGAGACCCCGGAAGACATCAAGTACTTCATGTGCGGCCCGCCTATGATGGTGGCATCCGTCAACAAGCTGCTTGACAGCCTGGGAGTCCAACCCGAAAGCATCCTCTACGACAACTTCTCATAGTTGACCGTTTTCCCAATAGTCTCCCGTTTTTCGGAACTATTTGAATAATACTCACTTACAGAAAACGCATAGATTATTAGTCTATGCGTTTTCTCTATTATATTCATTTACAAGCAGATGCGGAAAACGGCCTGCTACTGGAAATAAACTTCAAGTCCGTCGTAGGCCGCCTTGAGAGGCTGCGGCAGGGTGGCATCGAGTTCCGCCTGGGTTGGATGGAGGGTACGTGCCATGTGGGTAAGGTAAACCGGCTGGTTAAGCTTCGGAAGATAGCGTCCCTGACGGATCAACATGTGTGCAGTCCTGAGGACCGTCTCGACGCTGGAATGTGTGAATATCCGGAAGTCCTCGTCTCCTCCCATGCCCATTGTCGCTTCCATGATAAGACCGGTGATCGGCTTCCCGTCTTCATGAGGATCTATGCCAACTATCCTGGCGGCAACTGCAGGAATTCCACCGGTGTCCGTAGCATATAGTACCCGGACATCCTTTTTCTCAACAAGGTACATGAGAGTCTGTTCGTTGCGGTCACCTGTCGCATGATTCGCAGGTAAGGCGGTCACGGCCAATCCATAGGCCACAGCCTTATCACCGGGAGCGAGAGGGATTATCTCTGGGGCAGGCCTGCCTGTTTCAGCAGAAGCCTTCTCGAAATCTTTCCTCGCCCTCTCGATCCAAGTAGAGCCTAGATAGACACGCTTGACACCGATTTCCAGAGCTGCGGCAGGTTTGTAATGGTCGCCGTGGGAATGTGTATAGAAAATCACCTCAGGGCTGATGCCCTCAGGAATCATGTCCCTTGCTGAAGGAGTAAAATCGATCAGGACGGCGTCGTCGAGCAATACGCTGGAACGCCTGCGCAGTTCTCCCCTTTCATCCCTGCCCTTCCAGTCTGCAGCACCGGTCCCAAGGAAACGGAGCTTCAAAGGGCCTTTAATTCCGTCCTCAGGCTTATAATTGATGTCTTGGCCATTGTGTAAAGAAGGCCTAGTCACTCCGGCGAAGGCCGGCATGACCGTTCCGCCAAGGCCGACGGCAACCACGGCACCGGCTCCTTTGTTTATGAATTCTCTCCTGTCCATATTTCGCATCGTTGTTTCTCAATATTACGAAAAATCTTTGTAATATTGTATAAGAAACTATAACAACATATTCTTAAGACATGATCAACTCTTCAAGACTTGCAGGCAAGATTGCATTGCTTCTCGTCGCTCTGGCATTCAGTATTTCTACCCTGGCCCAGGACAAGACTCCCATAGAAACAAGGTGTTCTCACGAGACCCTGAAACACCGCGGCGTGGAAAGGGAGTACTACCTCTACCAGCCTTCCGGACTCGACAAGGGAGCGCCTCTTGTAATCTGCCTCCACGGTTACACCGGATCGGCAGCCGGCGGTAAGGTGGCCCTTATGGATGTTGCAGACAGGCACGGATTCGCAGTGTGCTATCCCCAGGGGCTACGCGACCCCAAGGGAAAGACAGGATGGAATGTGGGCTACCCTCCCCAGGAAGGGATGAAAACCGACGATGTCGATTTCGTCATCAAACTCGTAAGGCACCTGCAGAAAGAATATGGTTTCAGCCGTGAGAACACCTTCCTCACCGGGATGTCAAACGGAGGAGAGATGTGCTACCTCTTCGCTCAGAAAAGTCCTGACACATTCAAGGCCATCGCATCGATTGCTGGACTGACACTCACCAACATGATGCCACTCAAATACAAGAAGCCTATCCCATTCATGGAAGTCCACGGCACACAGGACCACACGTCCGAATGGACGGGTGATCCTTTCAACGAGGGAGGATGGGGTGCCTATCTGGCAGTCCCGGTGAGCATCAGCCACATAGTAGTCGCCAATGGATGTATAAGCGAGACCATCACCGCCCTTCCACGCAGAGAAGGGCGTAACCAGGTCATCCTGCATCACTTCCAGAACGGCAAGCCGGCTTTCAAGGGAGGTCCCGCAGCCGACGTCCTCCTTTACGAAGTAATAGGTGGCAATCATAGCTGGTCCGACAAGGACATGGACACCTGCGAGGCGATCTGGGACTTCTTCAGCAGATACCTATGATTGACAGGAACACACAGATGATGGACGCCGGAATGAGGCTTTTCGATAGTGAAAAGCCTTTCGGCAACGTCCTTGGCGGAATTAAAACAGAGCTTGGGCTGTATGGCAAGGTCTTGCGCACCAATGAGATAGAAGATAAGATACTTCCTCCATCAGCCGCAGGCTGCGACCTGTTCCTTGACAGGTCGACAAAGTACAAGTGGAAATATCTCTCCTGCACCCTGGAAGATGCAGGGACAATAGGAAAGACTCCTGACGGAGAAGATATCCACCGTTACGCCGTCTCGCTCAAGGAAGGCAACAAGAATTCCAATGTCGGGCTGTACGTTGCCCTGGCCATGGTCCTGATCTGGGCCATGCTCGGGTGGTTCATCTCCAATGGCAGCGGACTCATCGTACTGGTGTTCTTCGTTGTCGGATTGTTTGGTGCGTGGCGCATGCTCAGGCCCAGCAAGGACAACTCCCAGCTTGTAAGTAAGCTTCTGGACGTCTTCGCTGAAGGGAAATAAGGTCTAGTTCGTTACACGGCGGATCTTGCCACTGATTGTCTTCGGCAGTTCGTCCACAAATTCCACCACACGAGGGTATTTGTACGGAGCAGTCGTCCTTTTGACGAAAGCCTGGATCTCCTTTGCCAGTTCAGGCCCTGCCTGCGAGCGGTAATCTTTCGTGAGGACGATCGAAGCCTTCACCAGATATCCCCTCAAGGGATCCGGGACACCAGTAACAGCACATTCCACGACAGCGGGATGCATCATGAGCACACTTTCGACCTCAAATGGACTGACCCGGTAACCTGAAGTCTTGATGATGTCATCATTCCTTCCTACGAACCAGAAATAACCGTCTTCGTCCCGCCAGGCAAGGTCACACGTGTGATACCAACCGTCATGCCAGACCTTTGCAGTTCTTTCGGGATCGCCAAGGTAGCCCTTGAAAAGGCCGCAAGGCTTGCCGTCCCTGACATTTATGCAGATCTCGCCTATCTCCCTGTCTTCTACTGGAGTTCCGTCCTCCCTCAACAAAGCTATCTTGTACTGAGGGGAAGGGATTCCCATGCTACCCGGCTTAGGTTCCATCCAAGGGAATGTCCCGAGAAGAAGGGTGGATTCAGTCTGGCCGTATCCTTCGTGGATCTTAAGACCGGTCTTCTCGAGCATTGTATCATAGACCACTGAGTTAAGAGCTTCCCCGGCGGTGCAGAGATACCGCAAGGAAGACAGGTCATAATTTCCGAGATCGTCCTGGATCAGGAAACGGAGAATCGTAGGCGGTGCGCAAAGCGAGGTTATCCTGTACTTCCCTATCAGTTCAAGGATGTCCTCAGCCTTGAAACGGGCATGGTCGTAAACGAAAAGGGCAGCACCTGCGAGCCATTGTCCATAGAGTTTTCCCCAGGCTGCCTTGGCCCAGCCAGTATCCGCTATAGTCAAATGCAGGCTGTCAGGCCCGAGGTTATGCCAGAAGGCCCCTGTGGCGATGTGCCCCAGGGGATATACCATGTCATGGGCGACCATCTTAGGTTCTCCGGAGGTACCGCTCGTGAAATACATCAGCATTATATCGTCATTCGACCCCTTGTCCTCAGGACGTACAAATGCCGGAGCATCTTTCCACTCCGCATGAAAGTCATGGAATCCTTCAGGGACTTCCGGACCCACGCTGACCAGGGAGATGGGAGCATTACCGGCTGCGCTGCACTTACGGATGGCCATCTCGACATTACCGACGATATACGATTCTCCAGCGCATACGATTGCCTTTATGCCTGCTTTCTCTACCCTGTAAACTATGTCATGATCGGTCAGAAGATGAGTCGCAGGGATGGCTACTGCCCCGATCTTGAGCAAGGCCAGCATAGTAACCCAGAATTCATAGCGCCGGCCAAGGATCAGCATGACCATGTCACCCTTCTTTATTCCCAATGACAGATAGTACGATGCCGCCTTATCTGACATATCTTTCATATCCTTGAATGTGAACCGGCGGCACTCACCCTGGTCATTTGTCCATAGCATGGCAAGCTTGTCAGGTTCCTCGGCCGCCCAGACATCCATAACATCGTAGGCGAAATTGAATCCTTGGGGAATATTCAACTTGTAATTTGCCCTGAAATCCTCGAGGCTTTCAAAACTTGTCTTTTCCAGGAATCTCTCAATCATATATTCGTTTCTTTGGTGCGGCGAAAGTAGTTCATTTCCGAAAACGAGGGAAATAACCGAGGAAAATGGGCGCTCTTTGTGAGAAAATTGAACATTTTTCTAATATTATCAAGGTATTTTTGTTCAATTTTCCCAATTTAGCAGCATGAAAGAGAATTTAAGCACTCTGAGACTCGACATGGTGCCGGCCATGGCGAGAACTCTTTCCTTGAAAGACGAGGTAGTCATCTCGGACAATCTGGACAGCAGGGTCCCCGTGGAAATAGCTTCCAGATTGAAGAAAGGGCTCTCGACCAGGACCCTGCGCCCATACGGAATGACTTTCCCTTACCGGGTCGCTTTCCACACAATACTATTCGTTGAATCCGGGAGGGTGGACTGCCGGATCAACCTGAAGGACTACAGGATCGAGGGATGCTCGATCTTCCTGGCCGCGTCTGGAATCGTACTCGATTCCCTTGAATATCAAGCAGGCACCCGCTTCCTGATAATCGCCTACAGCGATGCCGGCGGCCTGCTTCCGGCAACTTCAAGATCATCCAGGATCATCCTGGCATCCACATACACTCCCCTTCTGCTGCCGGTTGACCACGGGAGGATGGACAGGTATCTTCAGCTGCTCAGGGTAGTTCAACATGTGGCGGAAGGCGGTCCGGATTATTCTTTCAAGGAAGACATTGTCGAAGGATTCGCAAAAGTCATCGCAGGCGGCATTGCCAGAATCATAATTGAAAGGAGCGGCAGCAGAAGGCAATACGGGAGAAGGCCGGCCCTCCTCCGCCAATTCATCTCCCTCGTCCAGAAGAATTGTGAACGCCATCGCGACCTGGAATTCTATGCCAACGAATTATGCGTCACCCCTAAATACCTTTCCAGGATCGTAAGCGAACAGTCCGGGAGGGTGGCGACAGAGATTATCAAGGAATATGTGATAGCCGAAGCGAGGCTCCTTCTCAGCAGCGGGGAATACAATGTCCAGCAGGTCAGTAACATTATGGGTTTCCCGAATGCCTCATCATTCGGGAGGTATTTCCTGAAAGCCACAGGGATGACTCCGCGTCAGTTCAGGATCTCCGTGTAATTCAATCCTAGCCGATGGACTTGGCGGCAGACTGGCCGGCAAGATAGCCAGTAGAAAAGGCGCACTGAAGGTTGTAACCGCCGGTGTCGCAATCCATATCCAGAACCTCGCCGCAGAAGTACAGACCGGACTGGATCTTTGACTCCATTGTCTTGGCAGTGACCTCGTCAGTTGAGATTCCGCCTGCAGTGATCACGCAGCGCTCGTAACCCACGAAGCCTATTATCTCGAATTTCCAGTCCTTCAGGGTCTTGGCCAGAAGTTTAAGATCCACGTCGTAGAACCGTCTTGGCGGCCTGTGGAATCGTCCCTGTGAAGGAGATGTCTTTATGGAAGTCTTCAGGATGTCAGGATTCCATGCCTGGAAGCCTGGAATAAGTTCCCAGGGCATTAACTTACCGAGAAGGATCCTGTACATCTCCTTGCCGTTTATCCCACGCCCATCTTTGGCCTGACGGGTTCTTGGATCGTTCTTAATTGATTCCCAAAGGGATCCTACTCTCTCAGAAAGCTCTTCCTGCGGAACACCTGGCTTCAGGTCAAGGGAGAAACTGACCCTTCCCCCGTTCATCAAGGTCTTGACACATTTACGGCTGACCTGGAAACCGATAGGGCCCTCAATTCCTCCGTCCGTGAAATCAATGTCTCCGAACTCGGTCTCAGAGGCTCCCCCGTCATAAGTGACGGTAAGGTTTACGTTCTTGAGTTTTGCACCATGCAAGGCCTCGCCGCTTCCGGTCATCGGAGTCGTGCGGTCTACATGTCCTTTCAGGATGTCGTCCATCTTCTCAATGACCTTGTAACCTTTGGGTACGAGAGCGGTCAAGGACGGGAAGCAAGGAGTGACCACATGTCCGAAAAAGCCGGCCCATCGATAACCGTCCCCTGTAGAACCTGTCATCGGATAGGACAAGCCACCCGTGGCAATGATGAGTTTCTCACATTCGAAGGTCTCACCACTGGAGCAACGGATTGAAAAACCAGGCCTAATGTCTTCCACTTCCCTCTCGGTCAACAATGTAACACCATGACGGAGCACAGTCTCAACCATCGTGTCGAGTACATCAGATGCCCTGTGGGAATATGGGAATGCCCTGTCTCCCCTTTCGACAATGGTTTCAAGTCCATTGCTCTCAAGGAAATCAATCATATCTGCCGGGGTGAAATTGTAAAATGCCGGCTTGACGAAATTAGGATTGGTGCGGATGTGTCGGGAAAAGTCATTCCAATCCTTCAAATTGGTGAAATTACATCGACCCTTGCCGGTAAAAAGAATCTTGCGGCCTGGCCTGGGCATCTTTTCAAGGATGGTGACACGGGCGCGACTCCCTGCCGGCAAAGCCTTGACGGCTCCATATGCAGCCATAAGGCCAGCGGCACCGCCGCCTATTATGATTATCTCTGATTTCATCTTTTTGGATTGCTGCTGCAAATTTAGTCTTAACTTCCGAAAAAATCATTATATTTGCAATCCATTTCCACGAGAAATGTCCAGGCCACTTTAGCTCAGTCGGTAGAGCAGCGCATTCGTAACGCGCAGGTCAACAGTTCAAGTCTGTTAAGTGGCTCAAAATTAACGATTTAAGCAAACTGAACAAACCTACAGAGCCTTACAGCTATGTGGGTTTTCCTTTTTCCCAGGTTTTATTGTCAGAATCTGTGACTGGTCATGCAAGTAATAAAAGTCAGTCACAAATTCAAGGTTAACTAAAATGAAACCAGGCAATTACACCACTTTTTCGGTGAGCTTCTACTGCCGGGAAGCAAAAAAGAACCGGCAAGGCCTTTCGCCCATTGAAACATCAATCGTCATGAATGGTAGGAGATGGATCTTCTCACTTCCTCAAAAAGAGAATCCTGAGGTATTCAAGAATGCTCTAAAGTCAAAACGGAACAATGCAATCAAAGAGTATCTCGAAGAGATCAGGAGTAAGATCAGGGACTGCCAGTTATTTACCCTTCAGAATGATACCAAGTTCGACATCGAACTGGTAAAATCTTTCGTACTCCATGGAGGCATACGTCCTATCACTGTTAGCGAACTCTTTGAAGAATACATGAGCCAGCTAAAAAGAAGAATCGGAGTGAATCTTACTTACAAGACCTATAGGAAATTCGAGCTCTCCAGGGACAAGTTCCTGGAAATGGTATCTCCAACTGATCCAGTCTCTTCCATAAATGGAACGACGATACGAAACTTCTTGACCGAACTTGAAAGGGTATATGAATATCAGACTACAATGGGCTATGCTTCAAAGTTAAAAAGTGTGCTACTTTACGCCGTAAAAAACAAAATGCTCTCACAGGATCCATTTGAAGGGATTCCAATAAGAAGATGGAACAGGGAGGTTCAGTTCCTCACTGATAGTGAATTGAACAGAATCAAGGAATTGCCTCTTGCGAACCAAAGTCTTGCCAAAATACGAGACATCTTTATCTTCCAAGCAAATTGCGGATTATCGTTCGCAGATATGAGAGAACTGAAAAAGGAGGATTTCCTTTATGATGAAAACGGCCAATGCTATATCGCCAAGAATAGGGTAAAGACTGAGATCCCTTTTATCTCAGTAATTCTCCCAGACGGGATGGAGATATTAAAGAAGTACAACTTCCAGCTACCACTGATATCTATCGAGAAAGTCAATGCTTATCTAAAGATAATCCAGGACCTTAGTGGCATAAACAAACCTCTTCACACACACATTGCAAGACACACCTATGCAACAAGGTGCCTTAACGCAGGAGTAAGAATAGAGGTTGTCTCAAAACTGCTGGGGCACACTAATATCCGGCAAACTCAACATTATGCCAAGTTGTTGAAAAATAGTATCGTCGATGAGGTTTCTCGATGTTTCAAGAAATAATAAGTCTCCATCGTAATTCCCAGCCCTCAGACGGATCAGATGATTCTCTGAGGGTTTCTTTTTCTTTTCCACCTCTCTCAACCCCCTTCCATCACCCTAATCTTCACTCTCCGCCATTTGCGGAACCACTTGAAAATAAGTGAATTAAATTTGGAAAATTCAAATCTTTTTCTTATATTTGTATGTCTTAAAAGGGCATATTTTAAAGCTAAACATTTATTTTCTAGGGGTACTTCGGTACCCTTATTATTTGCTCTCCCTGTATAGATTTTTTGAGTAATGTATTTTTATCTCTTTATAGAAATATATGTGATTACTCAATTATTATAGAGCAGGCCAACTTCTCAGTTTTCAAGATTCTCAGTCCGGATAACCTATTATCTGTATAGATTTTTTGAGTATCATAATATTTACTCTTTAATGAGAAGAATTATAGTTACTCAATATTAATTATCAATAACTTATGAAAATGAAAGACAAAATTGAAACCGCCCCAAAAGGGGCAAAATTTCTCTCCGATTGAATGACGGAGACCCCGGAAAACTGCGTACTAAGTAAGGGAATCACGGGCTGTGGCGCCACCACATTAGCCTTTAAGCAGCCGGGACACACAATCCTCGCAATGCCTTTCCGAGGTCTGGTGAGCAACAAGGCGGCAAGTAATCCAGATCTGCTTGGAATCCACGGTGATATGGACAGGGCAACCGCCATCGCCAACTACGTCAAGACACACAACACAATCAAAATCGCAACGACTTACGATTCCTTCCCCTTTGTCTGTGACACTTTAGAGGCTCTTGGCTTCGATCCTTATAAGGACATGTTTCTCTTTGTGGATGAATGGCACATCATCTTCAACTCTTACAGGTTCCGGAAACAGGCCGCAAGGCATCTGCTGGAAAAGGCGAAGGAATTTGACCGAAAGACGTTTGTCTCAGCGACACCGATCCCCAGGGAATACTGGCTCTCGGAGCTGACATCATTACCGGAATACAAGATCGTGTGACCGGATGCTGTTAAGGTCGCTGTCAACCCAATAAAGGTGGATGACCCCGCTGATTACATGGCCCGTCTGTGCAAGTCACGTGTGAAGAATGGCGGTGATGACAACTACCATACCTTCATTAACAGTGTCGAGGGAATCTCGAAAATCATCCGCAGGGCGAATCTGATTCCGACAGAATGCAGGATTGTCTGCTCTAAGAGCGCTGACTCGCTTAAGGAAAACCTGTCTAAACTTCCAGACGGTTTTGAGATACAGACAACTCTTGATCCAGTCAAGACGTTCAACTTTTACACGTCCACCTGTTTCGAAGGACAGGACATCTTCGACCAGCTCGGCAGGACATTCATCGTAAGCGAAAAACACAAGGATCACACAAAAGTCGATGTCATGACGACACTGCCCCAGATATGCGGAAGAATCCGGGACTCCCGTTACAAGAATGAGGTCACGCAGATATACTCCGTCTCCCCTTTTAAGGAGGTTACCCTTGAGGAATACAAGGAGAGCATCCGGATTCAGGTTGAGCAGGCCGAGCATGACGCCGAGTTGCTGAACAAGCTCTCCAAGGATGGTAAGGCCTTCCTCAAAGGCTATGTCAACAAGGCACCATACATCGGGATCGTTGACGGTAAGATCGTCGTTGACAGGAACCTCGCCAATCTCCAGATTGTCAACTACGGCATCGTCAACGGACAGTACGGGCCACAATGCAACATGAAAGACACACTCTTACAAGCCGGTTTGGACGTGATTCAGAGGAATCTCGAGGTCGGTGAGGACTTGGAACTGGACGAGCTCAAGAGCATCGAGAGGACATCCTTCAAGGACATCTTCGAGGAATACGTGGATCTGTGCAAGGACACTTTCAACCTTAATTGTTTCCGGAAATCAAGGATTGAGGTAGAGAAACCACTGGTAAGGGAAGCCTATGAGAAACTGGGAGCAAGTAAAGTGAGAGAAATGAACTACCATCAGTCCAACATCAAGAGAGAGTTGGTAAAGTTGGAGCACGAGACACTTGAAACGAAGATCTTCCTCCT
>CADCJX010000009.1:486-125182 GCA_902801885.1 uncultured Bacteroidia bacterium | reverse complement strand
AAAGGTTGGTAACTTTAATCATAATGTTTTGTATTTTAATTGTTTATTATAGTTGTCATTCTGAGTGAAACGAAGAATCTATTCATTCTTCAAACTATCAACTGGGTTGGCATTCGCGGCTCTCCAGCTCTGGAGGGTGACGACGGCCAGGGTAATGGCGGCAACGGCCAGCAGGGCGGCGATGAATATCCACACCGGCACGGGAGCCTGATAGGCAAAGCCTTTCCGCCAATGGGTGATGATCATGTATGCTACAGGTGAGGCGATAAGGAAGCTTATTCCTGCCATAATCAAGTACTTCCGGTTGATCATCCCAAGGATGCTCTCTACAGTCGCTCCGTTGACCCTGCGCACGGCGATCTCCTTGCGTAGGAACTGAGTCTCAAAGAACACCAGACCAATGATTCCGATGATAGCGATGAGCAAGGCCACGAACGAAGCGATGGTGATGAGTTTCCCCAGCGACTCTTCCTCTTTGTACATATTCTCGATCCATTCGTCCAGATGGCGTACATTCACCTGGTCCGGCTCCCGGGTCTTGTCAAACTCACAGACCGATTTCTTTATGAATTCGGATACTTCCTTGAAGTCAGCTCCAGGAGCCATCCTGACATACATCGTGCTGAAGTTGCGCCACTGAGTTTTACCCCAGACCAAGAGCATCAGCGGCTCCATCGGATGCTGGAGACTCTTGGAATTGAAGTCCTTGACGATTCCGACAATCTCGGTATTGTCCACATGACCGCCAATCTGGCTGCCCACATGGTACTGCGGGAATTTCTGGATAAAGTTCTCGTTGGCAATGAAAACACCGGTCTCACTCTGGTTGTCAGAAGCCTGGAAATCACGACCTTCCAAGATCTGGAGGTCAAAGAACCTCAGGAAGTCATCAGTGACTGGAAGCACCTCGAAGAAGACCTGTTTCCCGTCGTCGCCCGTACGGCCCCAGCCCATCTTCTGGTCGGAGACAATCATGTTGTCGGAGAAAGTCGCCGCCTCTATCGAGGGGTTCTGCAACAGTTTGGATTCCAACGCTTCATGCTGGCCTCCGGCGTAATAGCCACACCATACTTGCAGCACTCTCGCCTGATCGAATCCCATGTCCTTGCGGATCATATACTTGGTCTGGACCGAGACGTAAAGCGCCATGATTATGAATATGAAAGACAGCACGAACTGGATCGCGACCAGGGCGTTTCTCAATGCGCGTCCCTTGACGCTTGTCCCGTAGGATCCTTTCAGCACTAGGGCGGCGGGTTGCGACGTGGAATACATCGCAGGGGCGATTCCAGCCACAACCGCAGAGACCAATGCGACGCAAAAAGTCAGGGCGAGTATTCCAGGAATATCTTTAAGTTTCAGTGAATCAGACACGTAGGATGCCCAGGAAGTCCCGGAGACAATGTGAACGGCCAGACAAGCAACTCCGAATGCCGCCATGGCGATCAGCCCTGCGTGGGCGAGTTGACGGCCGATGAGGGGCCCTCTGCCCTCACCAAGAACCTTCCTGGTGTTGATGTTCTTGATCCTGAAAGGGATCTCGGCAAAGGCGAAGTTGATGAAGTTGATTATGGCAATGAGAATCAGCAGGATGGCGATGGCCGCCAAAGTGATGGTAATGGCTTTGTTGGCGCTGGAAACATCAGCCTTCACATCCCTTTTAAAGTGAGCCTCGTGGATTTGGGAAATCCTGAATCCGTTGCGCCATTCTGCCTGGGTCTCTTCATCGGACGATATGTATTCCTTGAGAGCGGTATATATCGCATCCTCTGTCTCTTTAGCCAGAGAAGGATCTTTCAACTTGAAGAAAGAACCGTACGACCATTCGCTAAATTCCTCCAGATTATTGTCCCCGATGTTTGCGATAATCCCGCAATGCATACTGTAATTACGAGGCGTATTCTTGAACACACCGATGATACGGGAGGAGATGTCGCCGGTATGAAGCGTCTTTCCAATGGCGCTTTCTTCCCCGAATATCATTTTGGCGAAGGTCTCATTCAGAACAGCGTTCCCCGGGACGTTGAAGTCCTTGGCCGAACCTTCCACCCACTCAAAAGGGAATACCGAGAACATTGCGCTGTCCACCAGAACGGCCGGGATTGTTATGGCTGATTCCTTGTCGCCCTCCCTGTAGAATATCTGATTCCCCTGGTCTGATATCGTCCCCACGGCTTCGATATTCGGGCTGGCATCACGGGCCGTTTCGATGAACGGCCGGCTGATATGTGTGCTGAAAAGCCCTTGATCTATCCAGTTGTTCTCCATCCGGAACACCCGCTCGTGTCCCTCGAAGTTCTTATTGTAAGTAGTGTCCCAGCGCACCTGCACCATCAGGATCATCGCCGCCGCCAGAGCAGGACCTCATAGTACTGAGGGTTCTGGCGTCCGATACGGATCTCCCTTTTGACGGCCTTGTTGCCCTCCTTGTTCACGACATATATCCATTTGCCGCCGGTCTTCTGGTAGAAGGTGCCGCGGGGGATTATGACCGCCTCCTCGGGCTGTCCGAGCTGGAGGTTCAGGTAATAGGTCTGTCCCGCCCTGATGTTGTCCGGCTGCTCGCCGTCGAACTTGAAATCAGCCTTGAATTTCCCCTCACGCACCTCGGGATAGACCTTGCGGATGACGGTGGAGAATGTCTCACCCTGGCGCTCGAAGGTAGCCTCCAGGCCGGCCACGACGCGGTCGATGTAGTGCTCGTCGATCTGTGCTTCAACCTTGTAGGTGCCTACGGAATTGATCTGGCCAATCTTCGCTCCGCTGGCGATTGTCTGACCGAGGACCACGTCCAGGAGTCCCAATTCACCGTCGATAGGAGCCTTAACGATAAGGTTGTCCTTGCGCTTGCGGATCATGTGCATGTTGAGGAGCATGTTCTCCAGGCTCTCCTCCATCCTGTCGACCTGGGTACCGCGGTAAAGGCTGTCCTGGCGCGAACGCTCACGGATGAGGTCATATTTCTTTTGAGACAGCTCGTAATCCTCCTTTGCCTTGAGATAGTCTTCCTTGGCGATGAGCTTATCCTCGTAGAGGGCCTTCTGCTGCTCGTAGGCACGCTGAAGCCTCTCAACGTTGGTACCATATTCAAGTTCGTTCTGGCGGACGTCAAGTTTCTGCTGCTCCATCTGGATCTGGGTGTTCCTGAGGATGTTCTCCTTCTCGGCCAGCTCTGCTTCTGCGTTCAGGATCTGAAGGTCAAGGCCGTCGTTCGAGAGTACGAGGATGGGATCCCCCGTCTTGACGGTCGAACCTTCCTCAATGAGGATGGCCTGCACCATTCCGCCTTCCTGAGGACTTAGCTGGATGGTGGTCATGGGCTGTACTCGGCCACTCACACGGATGTAGTCGTTGAACTCTCCTTTCGAGGCCGTGCTTACGGTCAGGGTGTCCTTGTCCACTCTCAGCGTCTTGTTGTTGGGACGGGCAATGAGGTAGATTATGAATATTCCCAAGAGGGCTCCCAGCCAGTACGGCAGGGCTTTCTTTGTGAATGCCAATCTCCAACCTGTTTTCTTCTCGATTATCTTATCCATAATGGTTTATATTATCTTATTGGTTAACGTATTCAGTTCCATTGAAATAGCGGACGACCGCCTGCTTGATGAGGTACTTGAAGAGCGAGTTCATCTCGTCGGCCTTCGACTTCAGGTAATTGTTGGTCGCGGTCTGAAGCTCCAGAGGGGAGATGAGTCCTTGCTCCATTTTTTTCAGGTTGAGGTTGTAGGCCTCCGCCTGGACCTCTGACTTGTACTGAGCCTGAAGGTAGGCGGCTCCGGTACCCTCGCAGTCCTGGATGGCCCTGCGCACCTCTGATTCAATGTCACGGCGTTTCTGGTCGTATTCGGCGGTTGCCTTCGTCAGGGCGTTGCGCTGCTTCGCGATTCTCGAATGCTTCTGCATCCTTCCCCAGATCGGGAGGGACATCGACATCTCGACGTATTTACCTGCATTGTCCTTGAACTGGTCCTGGAAAGGCTTAGTCTGCGCGTTCTGGATGCTATAGTAGGAGGTGTTCCATCCTGCGTAGACTCCGAGCGAGGGAAGGAGCTGCCATTTGGTGGTTGAGAGCTCCCTTCTTGCGTTCTGCATGGTCCATTCAGCTACCTGGATCTGGGGATTGTTCTCAAGGGCGAAGTCGACGACTTCCTCAGTGCTGACAGGTTCGGCAGTCCAACGGGGGAGGGAGGTTTCAATCACCAGTTCTTCTTCCGCAGGCCAGAACATCAGGTCGCCGAGGGTCATGAGCTGGTCCTTGTACATATTCCTGACATTGGTCAGGTCGTATTTCCTGTCAGCCAGGTCGGCTTCAATCTGGACTACGTCAGCGTGGCCCTTCTGGCCGATCTCTTCCTGCTTGACTGCCTTTGTGAGAGCAAGTTCAGCTGCACCGACCTGCTCTTCGTAGACATCCGTGAGCCTCTTGTAGTAGACCACATTGTAGTAGGCTTCCATCACAGCCAGGCAGATGTCGGCTTCGGCCTGCTTCTCTTGTGATTCGCTGATTGCAAGTCCGGTTTTTGAGATTTTAAGGTTGTTCACTGCCTGGAAGCCGTCGAAAAGGTCGAAGCCGGCACTGACACTGTAGCTGTTGTGGAAAGAGGTTTGGGTAAAATAGGTATTGGTTTCAGGGTCGATTGAACGTCCGAAATTGTAGTAGGCATAGGTGCTGCTGCTGATGTTCGGAGTGAAAGCCTGGAGGATGGCATCCCTTCGGGCTATCCTGGCATCACAGGTCGCGGCCTGCTGGATGCGGAGTTTCGTCGAGTTGGAGATTGCATATTCCATGCAATCTTTTAGCGTCATGATTCTTGAAGGCTCCTGGGCCTGCAGGGGTCCTGCAAGCCCCAGGGCCATCACACAATACACACAAACACAAGTTATGAAGTTTTTTTTCATGATCTTTTTTCCCTTTACACCGGAAATTGCAAGCATTGAACGTGCCAAACAATCTAAATGATTGATTAGCAATAAATTAAGATTTTACCTCTTGGTGTAAAGGTGTAAAGAACTTTACACTTTTTTGTAAAGACTTTACACTATCTGAAGATTAGTTCGAAGACTGTCGAAGTCTCGTCGCTGCGGATAAGTTCGATTGTACCGTTGTGGTTCCTCATGATCTGGCGGGAAATCGAGAGTCCGATTCCACTGCCTTCTTTTTTGGTAGTGTAGAATGGGATGAATATCTGTTCCTGGCTGGAGGGCGGAATAGGCTCTCCATCGTTGATTACCCGGATGATGACCTCGTCTTCTATGCCCATCTCCCCGGTGATCTCTATGTTTCTCGCTCCAGCCTGAACTGCGTTCTTTACGAGATTGATGAGGATCTGTGAGATCTGGCCTTCATCGGCATAGATCATAAGGTCCCTGTCCTTAGGGATATACCGGCATGCAGATCCCGAGGACGCAACCAATTCCCGATTCAGGGATATTACCTTGTTCATCAGTTCCTGGATGTCGATCGCCTTACGGACAGGCTTTGCCACGCCGCTCAGCTGCCTGTAGGTCTGTACGAACTTGATCAGGTTCTTGGAGGAATCCGAGATGGTCTCTAGTCCGGCTTTCACGTCCAGCTCGCTGTGACCTTGTTCATCGACAGAATCGGCCAGGGCGTCTGAAAGCGCTGCTATAGGGGAGACCGTGTTCATGATCTCATGGGTGAGGACCCGGATAAGCTTTGTCCATGAATCCTGCTCGTGCGCCTGCCTCTGGCGCTCGAATATGGAGCGGATGCGGTTGAGGGTACGGTTCAGCCGGTTGCTGTCCTTGAATCTGAAATTAAGTTCTCCATCTTCAAGGGCATCCATCATGTAAGCTACTTTGCGGATAGCTTTCCTCCTCGTTATGACAGTAGCCACGAAGGCCGAAACAAGTACGGCAAGGACACAGGCTCCAATCACATACCATGCGGAGATTGTCATAGGCCGTATTTCTTCAGTTTGGAGTAGAGGGTAGGACGGCTAACGCCAAGCAATTTGGCCGCGGCAGAGATGTTTCCGGCGCAGCGTTGCATGGCCTGCTTGACAAGGGTTTCTTCGTCGGGAGAAGATTCTTCACTTCGTTCCGAATGAAATGTGGAATTCATCAAAGACGAAGAAGGCGAGGATGGAATCGCAAGGTCTTTCGCTCCAAGAGTCTCCTTTTCAGAGAGAATGACAGCTTTCTCGATGCAGTTCTGGAGTTCGCGGATATTTCCATTCCAACGATGGGCTTCCAGGGCGGCTTTGGCGCTGTCGTCCATCCCGGTCAAGTGGCGGTGGTATTTTTCTGCGAATTCAGCAAGGAAGTGCTCGGCAAGTGGGATGATGTCCCTCTTTCGTTCACGTAGTGGAGGAATGGCGATGTGGACGGTGTTGATTCGGTAGTACAGGTCTTCCCTGAACCTTCCTTCGCTGACAAGTCCTTCGAGATCCATGTTTGTTGCGCAGATCAGCCTTATGTCGACGGGCCTGGCTTGTGTGCCCCCAACCGGGACTATGCTCCTGTTCTGGATAGCCCGCAGAAGCTTTGCCTGAAGGTGTGGAGGAATATTCCCTATTTCATCAAGGAACAGTGTGCCGCCGTCAGCCTGCTCGAATTTGCCGACATGGTCGGTGTGGGCATCGGTAAAGGCTCCCTTGACATGGCCGAACAGTTCGCTTTCGAACAAGGTCTCGGTTATTGCACCAGCATCGACAGCCACCATGGGCTTCCCTCTTCTGGCACTGTGGGCATGTATTTCCCTGGCCAGCACGTCCTTCCCGGTACCGTTTTCTCCGGTAATCAGGACGGTGGCATCGGTAGGTGCGATCTTGCCTACTGTTTTCCTGATTGCTGACATGGCGGGAGAGGAACCCCAGAACATTGTGGTTCCAGATCCTTCGCTTTGCTCAGGATGACTCGGACGTGCCTTCTGCGCCTTGTCCCGGGCGGCTTTCAGGGTTTCGATCAGCTTGTCATTCTCCCATGGCTTTACGATGAAATCAAAGGCGCCGCGCTTCATCCCTTCCACGGCGAGCTGGATGTCGGCATAGGCAGTGAAGAGTACGACCTCGATCTCTGGAACCATCTTCTTGATTTCACCGGCCCAGTAGAGTCCTTCGTTGCCGGTGTTGATGGAGGTGTTGAAATTCATGTCGAGGAGGACCACGTCAGGCCGGAAGCTTTCGATGGTAGCAACCAGGGTGGAAGGTGAAGGAATAGTCTCCACTTCCGCAAAATGAACCGGGAGCAGGATCTTCAGGGCTTTACGGATGCCGACGTTATCGTCGACGACGAGTATCTTTCCAGTTTTGTTTGCCATGGCAGAGGCAAATATAAGAATTATTGTATTTATATTTACATCAAAAAAAGTATGGAAGGAAGCTTGCAACATATCCGTAAGCTCATATTGAGCTTGTCAGTCATGTTCCTGGCCGTGAGCCTTCCGGCCCAAGGAGTATTCATAGAGGCCGAGAGTTTCGCTTCTAAGGGCGGTTGGTCGGTAGACCAGCAGTTCATGGACCAGATGGGTTCACCTTACTTGATAGCCCATGGCATGGGAAGGCCTGTCGCCGATGCTTCGACGACGCTTATCATCCATGAACCTGGCCTTTATCATGTCTGGGTCCGTTCCTACAACTGGACTTCTCCATGGACTGATGCCGCCGGCCCTGGATCGTTCAGGGTCAAGATAGGCGGCAAACCACTTAAAGGCATCCTCGGCAACACAGGGAGCGAGTGGGGTTGGCAGTATGCTGGAAACAGGAGCCTGAAGGAAGGGCAATACACCCTTTCCCTTTCCGACATGACGGGTTTCGACGGAAGGTGCGATGCAATATGGCTGACAAAAGAGGAGGGCAGTGTCCCACCTTCAGGCGGAGGATCTCTAGAGGCTTTCCGCCGGCAGATCGGAGCCCTTCCTGCACAACCTTCTGATGGTGGGGAATATGATTTCGTGGTGATCGGTGGCGGTGTGGCAGGGATGTGCGCAGCGGTTTCTGCCGCGCGCTTCGGGTGTAAGGTGGCACTTGTCAACGACCGTCCGATCCCCGGAGGCAACAATTCTTCGGAAATACGTGTCCACTTGGGTGCTTACATTGAGCAACCTCCTTATCCAGCCCTTGGTCGGATGCTCAGGGAGTTCGGACATTCCAGGGGCGGTAATGCCCAGCCGGCCTCCAACTACGAGGACGACAAGAAGATAGCCTTTATCGAAAGCCAGGAAGGCTTGACGTATCTTCCTTGTTTCAGGGCTGTGAAGGTCAACATGGAAGGAAGCAAGATCGCCTCGGTTGTAATCAGGAATATTGAATCAGGGGAGGAACGGCTGCTCAAGGCTGGGCTTTTCGCTGACTGCACCGGCGACGGCAACCTTGGTTTCATGGCCGGAGCAGACTGGATGATGGGCCGGGAAGGCCGGGATGAGTTCGGAGAGTCTCTGGCTCCCGAGCATGGGGATAAGCTGACCATGGGATCTTCCATCCAGTGGTACAGTATTGAAGACCAGAAGAAATCATCCTTCCCGGAATTTGAATATGGAGTCAAGTTCACGGAAGATAACTGTGAGAAAGTCAAGATGGGCGAGTGGACTTGGGAAACGGGGATGAACCTCGACCAGATCAATGATTTTGAACGGATCAGGGATTATGGCCTACTGGTCGTATATTCCAACTGGAGTTATCTCAAGAACCATTATTCAAAGAAAGAGGACTATTACAAACGCTCTCTCGGTTGGGTGGCCTACGTGGCGGGCAAGCGTGAGTCGAGACGCCTTGTGGGAGACTATATTCTCAAACAGGACGACGTCGAAAAGCAGGTCTTCCATGAAGATGCTTCCTTTACGATGACCTGGCACTTCGACCTTCATTTCCCGGATCCGGTGAATTCAGCCAACTTTCCCGGCAAAGAGTTCAAGGCTGCGACCAAGAGCAACCCGATCTATCCTTATGCAGCCCCGTACAGGTGCCTTTATTCAAGGAATATAGATAATCTCTTCATGGCCGGCCGCGACATTTCAACCACCCATGTGACCCTCGGATCCACAAGGCTGATGCGTACCGGAGCCATGATGGGAGAAGTGGTCGGAATGGCTGCCAGCATCTGCAAGGACAAGGGTACCACCCCGCGCGGCGTTTATCAGAAATACCTACCTGAGTTGAAAGCCTTGATGGAAAAGGGAGCCGGCCGGACAGACATTGAGCTCCCGGACAACCAGCGTTTCAACCTGGGAGGCCACCTCGACAGGCCGAAAGATATCTTGTTCCAATAATTAGGCGGACGTTTTATCCTAAACACAACCTTTTTTTGCTATCTTTATAGGCATGAAAAGGTTGTTTTTTATCCTGGTGGCATCCTTGTTGGCGGCGAATGCCTTTGCCCAGGATTATGTCACCAAGCCTGGCCGTATGGACCGCAGCCGCCTGAACATTGGAGTCTATCATCTGCGTCCCTATGCCCGTACCGAAGCGCACATAAAGGATCTGGCAGACTGCGGAGTTGATTTCGTGATCTGCATGGATAATGACCGTCCTGCCCTGGATCTATTCAGCAAGTATGGGATCGGAGCGATTGTAAGCGGAGTGGCCCCAGGATGGTGGGGAGGTGACGGAGACAATGCCGGCAAGCTGGAAGAGACCTACCCCCTTGCGAAATACGAAGAGGCTGCGGCCTCCTTCAAGGACCATCCTGCTATCTGGGGAATAGACATAGGTGACGAGCCCTCTGCCCTGGATTTCCCGTACTACGGCAAGGTGGTGGCCAAGGTGGAGGGATTGTTCCCCAACCAGTTCGCCTTCCTGAACCTCTATCCGAACTACGCATCAGTTTCCCAGAACACAGCTGCCCAGACTAAAAGCCAGCTCGGTACCGCCACTTATGCGGAGCACATTGCGAAGTACTGTGAATATGTCCCCGCGGACTACATTTCCTACGATTTCTACTATAAGAATATCGGCGTGGCCAGGGATTATGCCAACCTTCGCATCGTTTCCGACGCCTGCCTGAAGACCGGCCGCGGCATGTGGGTGACTGTCCAGGTGAACAGCCAGGATCCAAAGGTCTGGATCACTGAGAACGAACTCAGGTTCCAGGCTTATTCAGCTCTGGCTTTCGGTGCAGAGAACCTTACATGGGCATGCTACACAGCGGGTTGGTGGAATAACCAGGTGGTAGATGAAAACGGAGAGAAGACCCAGCAGTACGAAAAGCTCAGGAGAGTCAACTCTGAACTTCATTCTCTCGGGAAGGATTACATGAAGTACACCAGGAGGTCTACTACGTTCGTAGGATTCGAAGGTACCAAAATGCTAGAGGGCTCAGGTGAGAAGAGTGTCAAGGAGTATGGCGACGAGATTTTCTCAAGCCTTTCTGCCGGTTGTCCCCTGATAGTCGGGGAGATGGAGCCAAGGGACGGAGGTTCCGCCAAGGCCCTGTTTGTCTGCGTTGCTGATGATCCCTTCGACAAGGCTCCCAGAAAGCACACCCTTCGTTTCAAGGCTCCCGGCCGTGAAATCAGTGTAAAGGGAGGCGACGGTTACCTTCCCCTCAGGAGAAATGCCGAGGGATGGTGTGAGTGCACGGTGACTTCCAACCAGGGTGTTCTGATCGAAGCTTCACCTTTGTTCCCTGACGAAGGGAGATGGAGACAGACCAAGAAACTCATAGCCTTCGACCTGGACGGTACGCTTACTCAGCACAAGCAGCCTCTTTCCGCAGCCAACAGGGCGGTGCTGGACACGCTTGCCACGCGTTATGAAATCATCATGGCCGGTGCCGGCAACTGCAAGAGGATCTACAGCCAGATGGGAGAGTACCCTATCACCATCGTAGGTAACTACGGCATGGAGGAGAGCCGTATTGTGGACGGACAGTTCAAGATCGTGCGTGAGGAAAAGGCTGATGTCGACCGGGAATTCTTCGATGAGAAATGCGCCGAGCTTCGCAGGAAATATGGTTTCACATCATTCAAGGGAGAAGGCAACGAGTACCACAATTCGGGGATGGTGACTTTCGCCCTTCTTGGGACAAAGGCCGACCCGGCCGACAAACTTGTTTTTGACCCCGACAAGGCGAAAAGGCGCAAGATGTATCCTGAGGTCATGGAGATATTCAAGGACTACTCTGTCTTTATCGGTGGAACGACTTCATTTGACATCACTCCGAAGAAGTACAACAAGTACGATGCAGTGATGCGTTACGCTGCCGAGAGAGGATACACCGAGGACCAGGTTCTCTTCGTGGGAGATGATTTCGACGACGGAGGGAATGACAGCCAGGTCCGAATCTACGGAATGGACTACGTCCGTATCTATGACTACACCCGTCTCCCGGAGAAACTTCATTTCCTGTTCTGATAAGATATTCCAGAAATCATGAGCAGCCGGATCAGATTTGTATTGGCCGCTGCCCTGATGCTGGGGTGGTCGGTTGCTCCTGCCCAGGAGGCGGAGATTCTGAGATTCAACAACGACTTCGAGGACAATGTCTCCGTCGGCCTGTGGAACTGTCCGCTCCCGATGGATTACGATGGCGACGGAGTCCGCGACCTGGTGGTCTCCTGTCCTGACACTCCCTACAGAGGCCTGTATTTTTTCAGGAATATAGGCACTAATGCCAACCCTTTCTTCGACAGGGCGGTTAAGATCTCTTCCAGAGGGGAAAACTACATCCGCGTGTCTGAGGTAGAAGGTGAGGCCAGGGTGCTTTCACCCGGAGTCGAGTATTCTGATTTCCGCCACAAGCTATTTTCAGAGCCGGACACCATCCCATACAAGGGCGATCCTATCGAACTTGAAAGGAAGAGAAGCCACACCTGGGAATATGTGGACTTTGACGGTGACGGTGATCAGGACATAATCGTAGGCATAGACACTTGGAAAGACTATGGGTGGGACAACGCCTACGACCAGGAAGGCAACTGGAAGAACGGCCCCCTCAAGGGCTATGTCCACCTGATCAAGAACAATGACGGAGTCTTCGAGAATGCTGGGCCGCTTCCGATCACCACTTACGGTGCCCCTACCCCTTGTGTTGCAGATTTTGACGGCGATGGTGACCTGGATGTCATCTGCGGGGAATTCGTTGACGGACTCACCTGGTACGAAAACATCCAGATGATGGACAATCCGAGTTTCGCCGAAGGAAGACGGCTGAGGAACAGGCATGGAGAGATTACCGTCCATGTTGAGATGATAGTCCCTGTGGCATGTGACTTTGACGGGGATGGACATGTCGATCTCATAGTCGGGGACGAGGACGGAACGGTGTCATGGCTCAGGAACACAGGCAAGGTCAGGAAGCACATGCCTGTTTTCGAGGACTTGAAGTATTTCCGCCAGAAATCCGACCTTCTCAAGTTCGGCGCTCTGGCGACCCCGTGCGCCTATGACTGGGACGGCGACGGTGACCAGGACATAATATCCGGCAATTCAGCAGGAGACATCTGCCTGATAAGGAATCTCTCCGAAGGCAAGGAACCTCTCTGGGCAGCCCCCGAGTTCTTCAAGGTTGGAAGGAAGCCTTTCAGGGTCATGGCCGGGGAGAACGGTTCCATCCAGGGACCGGCTGAAAGGAAGTGGGGCTACACGGTTCTGTCCGTGTCCGACATGGATGGGGACGGCAGGCCCGACATAGTCTTCAACTCGATTTTGGGGAAGGTCCAATGGCTCAGGAATAAGGGCTCGCGCAGCGGGTTGAAGATGTCCGGACCCAGACCTGTGATGGTGGCCTGGGAAGGTGAGACTCCCAAACCGGAATGGAACTGGTGGACTCCGGAAAAGGGTACGCTTGTCACCCAGTGGCGTACTTCACCCGTGATGATAGACTGGAACAAGGATGGTCATGACGACCTCGTGACCCTGGACCAGGAAGGCTATCTATGCCTTTATGAGAGGATTCCCGGAGAAGTGTTTTTCAAACCAGGAAAGAGGATTTTCAGCTGCGAGAATTGCTCGTCGTACAACAACATCAATGGTGTAGTCGATCCGGAACCGGGCTTGTTGAGGCTCAATGCTGGAAAGGCCGGGAGTTCCGGTAGGCGTAAGTTCTGTTTCACGGACTGGGATGGTGACGGACGCCTTGACCTTGTCGTGGACAGCAGGAATGCTTCGTGGTTCAAGAATATCTCCGACGACGGTGTCAATACGACATTCCGCTACATGGGAGACATCAGCAGTACAAGGCTGGCCGGACACAGCACCTGTCCGACACCCTTCGACTGGGACGGAGACGGAGTCACCGACATTCTCCTCGGAGGAGAGGACGGCCATTTCTATCTTGTCAGAAACGACAGGAAAATCGGCCTGGAGGCCCGGGTTGAAAAGACTCTGAGCGGATTGTCTTTGGAAGAGAAGGTAGGCCAGATGGTCCAGCTGACCATTTCCGTCCTGGAAGATGACACTCATGAGGCCCTTGATCCGGCCAAAATGGACGAGATCTTCGGGGTGTACAAGGTGGGTTCAATCCTGAACGTAATGAACGGAAGGGCGCACAGCAGGGAGCAGACAGCTGTCATGATCCGCCAGATACAGGAGAAATCCATGGAGAAGATAGGAATCCCGTGTATCTATGGACTTGACATGGTCCATGGGGCGAATTATCTTACTGACGGAACCATATTCCCTCATGAAATCAATCTGGCAGCAACTTTCGACCCTTCTTTTGCGAGGAAGATGGGGGAGGTGACAGCCTATGAGACACGTGCTGCCATGGTGCCCTGGGTTTTCACCCCTACCGTCGACCTCGGAAGGGATCCGCGTTGGCCGAGAATTTGGGAGAACTGGGGAGAGGATGCTTACTTGTCCACGGTTATGTCGGTTGAGGAGACCTTAGGTCTTCAAGGAGAAGATCCAAACTATCTTGACCAGGAGCACACTTCCGCCACCCTCAAGTGTTTCATAGCCTACAGCGTCCCGTACACGGGCAAGGACCGTACTCCTGCCTATGTGCCCGATCATGACCTCAGGGAAAAGTATTTCGCTCCTTTCCTCGGAGGATTCAAGGCTGGAGCGCATAGCATAATGGTCAATTCCTCTTCGGTGAACGGGATGCCGGTCCATGCCAACAAGACCCTTCTTACAGGGTGGGCAAAGGAGCAGACTGGTTGGGATGGGATGATCGTGACCGACTGGTCCGACTTGAACAACCTTTATGAACGTGACCATGTTGCGGCCGATAAGCGTGAGGCGATCAAGATCGGAATAAATGCAGGCGTTGACATGATCATGGAACCCTATGACAAGGAGTGCTGCTCGATCCTGGCTGACTTGGTGAGGAGCGGTGAGATTCCTATGTCCAGGATTGATGATGCTGTCCGAAGGATCCTTCGGATGAAGTATAGGGCGGGCCTTTTCGACAACCCGGTCTGGGACACAGACGCCTTCAGCAGGTTTGGCTGCAAGGAATTCGCTGACGATTCCTATAGGGCGGCCCTGGAGTCCGAGATCCTTTTGAAGAATGAGGGAGTGCTACCGATTGAAAGAGGAAAGAAGATTCTTGTGGCAGGCCCCAATGCCAACAGCCTCAGGACATTGAACGGAGGTTGGACGTACACTTGGCAAGGTGAAGGGGATTCCTATGTGCCTCAGTACAACACCATCCTCGAAGCTATGATTAACAAGTTCGGCGCCGGCAACGTAATCTATGAGCCGGGTGTAACCTATGATCTTTCGGTCAATGACTGGCCGAAGGAAAATGTCCCCGAGATCGACAAGGCAGTGACCGCCTCTCGTGAGGCGGACGTGATCGTAGTCTGTGTGGGCGAGAACTCCTACTGCGAGACTACGGGAAACATTAACGACTTGAATCTTTCATCGAACCAGAAGGATCTTGTCATGGCCCTGGCCGCGACAGGAAAGCCTGTTGTCCTGGTCCTTAACGAAGGTCGTCCCAGGATAATAGGGGACATCGAGCCGCAGGTGGATGCCGTGGTCGATGTGATGCTGCCTGGTAATTACGGAGGGGATGCCCTTGCTGCCCTCCTTTCGGGAGAGGAGAATTTCAGTGCAAAACTCCCGTTCACATATTCAAAGCACATCAACGCCCTCCACACCTATGACTATAAGGTTTCCGAGCATCGCGAGATGATGGACGGAGCATATAACTACGATGCCGTCATGGACGTCCAGTGGCCTCTCGGCCATGGCTTGAGCTACACTGAATATTCCTACTCGGATTTCAAGTGCCAAGGCTCCAGAACCTTCGGCGCCGGGGATGTACTTGAATTTTCGGTCAAGGTCAAGAACACCGGAGGCCGCGACGGGCGCGAGGCTGTACTTCTGTTCTCCAGCGATCTCGTGGCCAGCCTCATTCCTGATGTCAAAAGGCTCCGGGCTTTTTCGAAGGTCGACCTAAAGAAAGGCGAGAGCAAGGTGGTGAGATTTGAAGTGCCGGCATCCTCCCTGGCTTTTGTCGGCGCTGACGGCAAATGGCGCCTTGAAGAAGGCGACTTCCGCTTTGCCTGCGGAGGACAGTCAATTACACGGCATTGCGATGAGACCAAGATCTGGCAAACTCCGAATATCAATTAACCAATAATAACGAAGATGAGAAAGATTTGTTTTGCTGTTGTGATCCTGCTTTCGTTCGTCATTTCAGGATGCGGGAACAGGACGAAGATCGAAACTGTTGAAAAATGGACTCCGGAAAAGGCTGAAGCATGGTATTCCTCATTGCCATGGCTTTCCGGATGTAACTACACTCCTGCTACTGCCATCAACCAGATTGAGGCGTGGAGTGCGGACACCTATGACGCAGCTTTGATAGACAAGGAACTCGGCTGGGCCGAAGAACTCGGCTTCAATACCATGAGGGTTTTCCTCAGCAGTGTGGTCTACGAGAATGATCCTGAGGGACTGAAAAGCCGTATGGACAATTTCCTGTCCATCTGCCAGAAACATGGGATCAAGCCTATGTTCGTGATTTTTGATGACTGCTGGAACGCAGAATCTGCCTACGGGAAACAGCCTGAACCTAAACCGGGTGTCCACAATTCTGGCTGGATCCAGGACCCGTCAGTCTCTCTGCGGGCCGACACCACAGCCCTTTATCCGAAACTTGAGAAGTACGTCAAGGACATTGTCGGGACATTCAAGGACGACAGCAGGGTGCTCCTCTGGGATCTATACAACGAGCCCGGCAACAGTGACCATGGCAACGAATCCATTCCTCTCCTGAAAAATGCCTTCCGCTGGGCCCGCGAAGCAGGGGCGTCACAGCCCCTTTCTGCCGGCGTATGGAAACATGCCCTTTCGGACCTCAATAAGATCCAGCTCGAGGAATCAGACATCATCACCTATCACAACTATTCCGGTAGCGAAGAGAACCAGCAGCAGGCAATCGACACTCTCAAGACGTACGGCCGTCCTGTGATCAACACTGAATATATGGCCAGGACACGCGGTTGTACTTTCCAGAAGATAATGCCTCTGCTGAAGTCCAATAACGTGGGCGCCATCAACTGGGGGTTCGTTTCCGGCAAGACCAATACCATCTTCGCATGGAGCGATCCGCGTCCGGATGGTGCTGAGCCTGAGGTCTGGTTCCATGACATATTCCGTCAGGACCACACTCCGTTCGATCCTGAGGAACTCGAGGTTATCAAGAAATGCAACAATAAATGATTGAATATATGATCAGAAGGATTTCCGCCCTTTTCCTAGGGGCCTTGCTGGCTCTTTCATGCAGCCAGGTCGAAGATGTAGACCTTCCCATGGCAGTTGCCCACAGGGGCTGCTGGCTGAAGGACGGTGAAGAGTTCTACATCAACGAGAACTGTCCTGCCGGAGTGAAGATGGCTGCCCAGTACGGCTATCCGGCCATTGAGTGCGACGTCAAGTACACCCTTGACAGTGTTATGGTCATCATGCATGATGCCACGATCAACCGTACCATGCGCAACGCTTCGGATTATTCAGTTATCGAGGAGCCTGTCAAGGTTACTGAGCATACTTTCGAGGAACTTCGTACCAAGTATGTCCTGGCTTCCACCGATCCCGCGTTGAGAGTTCCTATTCCAACCCTGAAGGAAGAACTCGAAGCATGCCGTGAGTACGGAATTGTCCCCATGCTCCACAGCGCCGTGGTTGAGTCCTACAAGCTTGCCCACGAGATGCTGGGCGACAAGTTCGTTGCCTTCGACGTCTCCCAGGCAGCCCTCCAGCACGCCAGGGATTATTCCAGATGCCTTATCCTCCTCGACCCGGGCAAAGACCCAGCACCGAGGACCATCGAGAGGCTCAAGGAACTTGGAGGAACCTGCGGAATGAGCACCATGAAACATGACATGCTTGACGCCGAGTACATAAAGACGGTCAAGGATGCAGGCTTCGAAGTGCAGGCTTCGATCTTCCCGGCACCTCATGAGCAAAGAGCTCTTACAGATGGCGTTACGATAGAGCTGTCGGATTTCTACTGGCATCAGACCGAGGGCCGCAAGCCCGTGGATGTCTTCCGCAAGTTCAAGATGAGACTGCCGGAAGGCCAGTCAGTCGAGTGGAATCCCGAAACCCCGGAATTCGCGTCGGCAATCCTTACCCTTGACTTCGTGGGCACAATAGAGGTTACATTGAACGGAAGGGTCTACACACTGACACATGAGGCTGCCGGCAAACCCGAGATCTTCGGTACCAGACTCTACAAGACCGCTCCAGGCCTCAAGGTCAGGGCCCTCGTCAATTCCGAAGTCAAGTCCCTCAAGGCCGAGCTTTACGACTGCAGCTAGGGGCTATTTGGCTCCGGCTTTCTCAATGTTGGCATCCATGTTCTCGAACTGGGTGCTGAGGTGAAGCCTCATGGCCATTCTGAACGCGTCCGGAGTGCCGTTTCGCAGAAGGTTGTACAGACCGATATGAGAAACAACATTCCGGTCGTGGTAATCTTTTTTCAGTCTTGGGGAATACAATGAGAACAAGTGCCTGACGATGAACTGGAAATCCATGAGATCCTGGTTGCCGGTGATCTCAAAGAGTTTCGCATGGAACTGGATGTCTACATCCCTCAATTTATCTGCTATAGCAAGTTTGGAAGCATCGTCTTTTGCCAGGTTCATCTGCTGGTCCAACTCTGCTTCTTGCCCGACAATCTCGTCAAGTTCGGCCATGAACTTGTCGTTCTTACCCATGAATATGAAATCGGCGGCGCCGATTTCCAGCATCAAGCGTAGCTGATACAGATCCGTCAGGGCTTTCTTGTCCAGGAGTCCAGTGCCGATCAGGGGTTTGAAAACTCCGAATACATTTGGACTCACAACGCTTGTACCCTTCTTCCTCTTAGTTTCTATTATTCCAAGGGCCCGGAGTTCGCTCAGGGATTCTCGCAGTACCCCACGGCTGACGCCGAGGATTTCTGCGAATTCACTTTCCTTTGGCAGTTGCTTGATGTCAGGATTGTTGGAAATGTAGCTGAGGATTTTCTTCTGGGTCTGTTCGACGAGGGTAGAGTAGCCGTTCATCTGGAGTTGAGTCATTAATCAGTACAAATATATAAAAAAGGTACAATAATAAGAAATATGTCCAATATAATCGAAAAATCAATAAGTCGGACATAATCGCTTTATTATGTCTTTATTTATTTTTTTTGATAAAAATATTTCGAAATAAATAGTATTTATTGTTTTTATTTGTATTTTTACATCGGATGACTGGAATGGGGGATTAAGCCACATTTAATAACGAGAAACCTATATATCCGATGAAAGCTGTTTTGAAATGTTTTTCAATTGCCGTCGTGACGATGGCTTTGCTATGTTCGTGCTCATCTGCAGAACCCGATAGAATGGTTAATGGTTTCCCAGAGCAATTAGTTTGTGTCTCAGCTGATAGTATTGTCCCCCCTTCCACGTCTTCTGCCCAGACAGGTCAGCCGGATACCCTGATAGCCTGGCAATCTTCCGGGAGTGACATGTGCAAGTATGTTTTTGCCCAGTCCTCCCGGATTGACGGGATACGTCGTTACAACCAGCGCCTGAATAGATGGGATGACGTGGAATTGCCTGCGAATGTCCCTGAGGGCCGTTTCCACTGCGCTTTTCCGAAAGGCTCAGCACATATAGTTTTGATTGGAGACGAAGGTCCCTCGATGCTCCTTTACCACACCATCACTGGGACTTTCACCACGTTCCCATATCCGGTACTCTCGGGCGGCCGTACACTCTTGCGTAGGGAGGCTTCTGGCGGGAGAGTTGTCGAATACGTTGCCGAGGGCTCGGAGGTCAAGGCTTTGACTTTCGAATTCACCAAGGTCCGCAGAGGCTTCAAGCCTATCGACATGCTGGTTATGGTGCTCTATTTCATTGCTTTGGTGTTGATCGGCCTGTATTTTTCGAAAAGGCAGAAGAGTTCCGATGACTATTTCAAGGGTGGGCAGAGGATACCATGGTGGGCCGCCGGCCTCAGTTTGTTCGCTACTGCCCTAAGCGCGATCACCTTCATGTCGATTCCTGCTAAAGCTTATGCGACCGATTGGAGCTACATGCTTTTCAACGCCGGCATTGTCTTGGTCTGCCCGCTGATCATCTACCTTTTCATCCCTTTTTTCAGGAAGCTGAACATTTCCACAGCTTACGAATATCTTGAGGTCCGGTTCAACAAGGCTACTCGCATCATCTGCTCTATAGCGTTCATCGTCTATCAGGTCGGCAGGATGGGTGTCGTCCTTTATCTTCCTTCAATAGCCATCCACGTAGTCACCGGCATGAACATTTTCCTTTGCATTGCATTGATGGGATTGTTCAGCATCATCTACACCAGGATGGGAGGAATAGAAGCAGTGGTCTGGACAGATGCCCTGCAGACCATTATCCTTCTCGGAGGTGCCTTGTTCTGCATATTCCACATCATTCACTCAAGCGGACTTGGTATGTCCGGGGCGATAGCTACGGCCGCGGACAGCGGCAAGTTCTTCCTCGGTAGTACCAAGCTGGACTTTACGAATGCATCGATGTGGACAGTCCTGATAGCGACATTCTTCACCAACCTCACCACCTACGGTACAGATCAGAGCATGGTACAGCGCTACTTGTCAACGAGTTCCGAAAATGCCGCCAAAAGGAGCGTACTGACCAATGCCGTCATCACTATTCCTGCTACGCTGATTTTCTTCACGATCGGGACTATGCTCTTCGTGTTCTACAAGAGCCATCCGGCAGAGTTGAGCGTAACTATGGACAACACGGATGCCATTTTCCCATGGTACATCTACAGCAGCCTTCCTACAGGAGTGACGGGCCTCCTGATTTCCGGAATATTCGCCGCGGCCATGTCCACCCTGAGTGGCAGCATGAACTCCGCCGCCACGGCCTATGTGGTGGATATCCGTCCCAATCTCACGGGGAAAATCGAACAGGATAAGACCAAGGAACTCAAAGTCGCCAAGACGGCCACCCTTGTGATCGGAGTCCTTTCTCTCCTTTTCGCCTGCTTGATGGCAACTTGGAACATAGACTCCCTCTGGGATGAATTCAGCAAGATCCTAGGCCTGGTACTGGGCAGCATGGGAGGGCTCTTCTTCCTAGGAATGGTCACCAAGAGGGCCAATGCGACAGGAGCCTTGATCGGAATGGCTGTCAGCGTGTTGGTTCAGTTCATCGTAGCCAAGTACACACCGGTCTATCTGCTGCTTTACACGACTGTAGGCTTTATTACCTGCTTTGTAGTGGGTTATCTGGCCAGTCTGGTGTTCCCTTCCGGTTCCTCGTCAAATGGTTGAATTCAACATTAACACATAACAACATGAGTAAAAACTATTATCTGAAAGGACTGATCGCTGCCCCCTTCACTCCCATGAACGAAGACGGGAGCATCAACCTTCCGAAAATTGCAGAGTACGCAGATAAGATTGCCGGTTTCGGCTGCTTGACAGGAGTGTACATCTGCGGTTCTACTGGTGAATATGCCTCCACTACTGTCCAGGAGAGGAAGGCTGTTACCGAGACATGGGTTGCCGAAGCCGCCGGTCGTTTCAAGGTGATTGTACACGTGGGAAGCAACTGTGCGCAGGACAGTGTGGAACTTGCAGCTCATGCAGCTGAAGCAGGTGCTGATGCCATAGCATCCATAGCCCCCAACTACTTCCGTCCTGCATCCGTGCACGATCTTGTAATGTTCCTTAAACCTGTTGCAGCAGCTGCTCCGGAATTGCCATTCTATTTCTACAATTTCCCGGGCATGTCTGGAGTAAAACTCCCGGTGGATGAGTTTCTCGTTGAAGGGAAGAAGGAGATGCCTAACTTGGCAGGAGTCAAGTTCACCCACAACGACTTCTTCGAGATGCAGAAAATCATCAATCTTTGCGATGGAGAGTTCAACATACTCAATGGCTATGATGAGATGCTGATCGCCGGTCTCATCTGCGGGGCCCAGGGAGCTGTTGGCAGTACTTACAACTATGTTCCCAGGATTTACCAGAATGTCATCGATGCTCTCCAGGCTGGCAATCTTGCCGAGGCCAGGAAGTGGCAGTATGAGGCTGTCAAAATCGTGGATGTGCTGATCGCCCATGGAGGCGGAGTCAGGGCAGGCAAGGCCTTCATGAAACTCGCAGGCGTGGATTGTGGACAGTGCCGTCGCCCAGTCACTCCGGTCTCGGACGAAGAGCTCGCCAGCATGGAAGCAGATCTAAGGAAAACCCTTTTCTTCGACTTCGTTTAGAAATAAAAGAATCAACAATCAAACCCCATAATTATGAAACTTATCAAACATCTGGCTGCGTTTGCCGTGATGATGCTGCTTCCGATCAGCATTATCGCCCAGACGCGAGGTATTACCGGCAAAGTGTCGGATGGTACCGGAGCGCCTCTACGGGGTGTCATCGTCTATGTTCAAGGCAGTACCGAGAACACCATGACCGGTGACGATGGATCTTATTCCATCAATGCCCGTCAGGACCAGACTCTCGTCTTCTCCCTAATCGGCTACACGGATGCAACCGCAGTGGTCGGAGAGCGGAATGTAATCAATGTAACTCTCCAGACTGACAAGGATTTCTTCCTTGACGAGACGGTGGTAGTTGGATACGGTACGCAGTCTAAACGTACTGTTACATCTGCTATTAGTCGTATTGGAGGAGAGACTCTAAAGAATGTGCCGATCAACACCGTTGGCGAAGGATTGAAAGGTAAAGTTGCAGGTTTACGAGTGTATAATGCAAACAACACTCCAGGTTCAGAAGCCTCCTTTATCATCCGTGGTGGATCTTCCATTAGTCAAGGCAGTGATCCTCTTGTCCTTGTTGATGGAGTTGAAAGATCCTTAGCTGGTATCAATCCCAATGATATCGAGTCAATAGAAGTACTCAAAGACGCCGCATCATCAGCAATTTATGGATCTAGGGCATCCAATGGTGTTGTGCTCATTACTACGAGAAAAGGATCTGTTTCTGCTCCCAAGGTTACTTTTGAAACATCTGTTGCAAATGAAAATGTGGAAAGGATGATCAAATACCTCAATGCGGCCGAAACAGTTGCACTTGCCCGCGATCGTCTTGCCACTGTGGCTTATTCCAATCAGCTTACTGCTGATGGAAATGCATTCAGTTCAGGTAACAGCGAGACGTCTAAGTTCTCTACGAGGTATCTTAACCCTGGCGAGGCCGTTCCTGAAGGATGGTCATCCTGCCCGGATCCACTTGATCCATCCAAAACACTTGTTTTCGAAGATAATGACTGGGCCAAAGAGAGTTTCCGAAGCGCGTGGTGGAGAAACTATTATGTAGGAGTAGAAGGTGGTACCGAAAGGACAAATTATGTGAGTAGCATTGGTTACCTAAAGGATTCCGGAGTAGGTGTAGGAACTGGTTACGATCGTTTTAATGCTCGTATGAATGCGACTACAAAGCTAAGAGATAACCTTATCTTCACAGGGGGCTTAGATTATAGTCAGACTAATTCAAGTGAATATGCCAATCAATATCAAGCGATCACAAGGGGATTGATGACACCTCCTACTCAGAGAAGGTATTGGGCTGCTGGAACCTGGGAAGGAACACCAACACCTGGACCTAATGCATCTTCTCCTAATCCACTTTTCTATTCTTATTTCAATACAAATGAGACTAAATACAACAGAACAGGACTAAATGGATCAATTGAATGGGAGATACTTAAAGGGTGGAAAGTAGTCGGTACGGGTTCTTTGTTCCTTTCTTCTAGGGAGCAGGACTCTTTCCACAAAGCAGATCCACTCAATGGAACAAGGACAGCTACGTCTTATCTAACCTCTGAGCAAAGGAAAAAGTTAGAGATATATACTAGTTATACTAATACTTTTGCTCAGAAGCATTATTTGAGTGCTATGGTTGGTTATTCATACCAAAATTATAATTATAAGTATCTGCAAGCTGCCAGCCAAGGTCACAGTTCTGATAAAATAACGACTCTTAATGGTGGACCCACACCGAGTGTGGCAACATCTACTAAGAATCTGGATGTCAACATAGGTTTCTTCGGGCGTCTGAATTATGATTACATGAAGAAATACATGTTGACTCTGACATTCCGTGAAGATGGGTCGTCAAGATTCGTTGAAGGTTATCGATGGGGATTTTTCCCTGGCCTTTCAGCAGGATGGATCATGAGTGACGAGCCGTTCATGGATAATCTTAGATTCATAAGTAATCTTAAATGGAGAGTGAGTTATGGTCAAACCGGAAACAACTCGGTCGGTTATTACGATGCACTTGGTTTGTTTGCTGTCACTACTCCTTACGAGTCTCAGGTCGCTTTGTATTCCTCTGAAATGGCCAATCAGGCTCTTGCATGGGAGACATCCACACAACTTGATCTTGGTTTTGATTTAGGTCTTGCAAACAACAGGATAATCTTAGGGTTCGACTATTTCAACAAGATTACCGATAACCTAATAACATCCAAGACGTTGCCTAATACTTCCGGCTACAGTGCCGTACTTACTAACAATGGAACTGTCCGTTTTCGGGGATTCGATCTTGACATAACTACTAGGAACATCAATAAGAGAGATTTTTCATGGGAAACTAAATTCACTCTAAGTTATGTTAAGAATCTAGTTCTCAAACTTCCAGAGAATGGTCGTGAGAAGAATCGTCAAGGCGGTTACACCGTAACAATGAAAGACGGAAGTAATTATGAGTTCGGTGGAACAGCTGAAGGTGAACCCCTTGGCCGCATTTATGGCTATATGACTGATTATATCATTACAACCAAAGAGCAGGCAGAAAATGCCCATTATGATAATAGTTCGAAGGGTTGGGATTGGACGACCAAGACTAGCATGGGTAAGGGAAAAAAGACCATAGGAGACTATGAATGGAAGGATCTGAACGGTGATGATATCATTAATGGTAAAGATATGTTTTTGCTTGGAAACACGATTCCAACTACAACAGGAGGCCTTAATAACACCGTTACATTCAAGAACTTCACGTTTAATGTCTATTTGGATTATGCTCTTGGCCATTCGATCTCCAATGGATATCTGCAACGCCAGATGTGTAACTTCATGGGAGGAAATACCTCTCTTCCAAGGGAAATCCTGAAATGTTGGAATGTAGGGGATGATCCTACTACTGCAAAATATGCAAGATATTCAGGGAATGATTCTGATAATCTGAACAAAAACTTTAGAGACAATTCCAATGTGTTTGTTCAGAAGGCGGACTTTCTCTGCCTCCGTGAAGTATCATTGGCATACTCCCTCCCCAGCAAGATTCTGCAAAAATCCAAGATTGATGGTGTTACATTCACTCTGGCAGGAAACAACCTGCACTATTTCACGGATGTGATTGGTATCTCCCCAGAACTTGGTGCAAGCTCGACGTATAGTGCGTCATTCTATACCTATCCTCCTATTAGGAAGATCTCTCTAAGTTGTAGGATAATTTTCTAGTCGACTCATTAATATTCAAGATTATGAAACTAAGATTATTACCGATACTCATAGTAAGTTGCCTTACTGTCTCTTCGTGTTTTGACGATCTCAATGTTAGTCAGCCGAGTCAAATAACTTCTGTTGGCATGTGGCATGAGGAAAGTGATGCTACCGGGGCTGTAAATGGAATGTACTCTCTTTTTCGCGGTGCGTTTTCAGAATTTTTGAACGTCTATGGAGAGCTTAGGACTAATTTGTACAAGAGTGGTCCAGTAAATGATGCTTTCTACAACAATATTGGGAAAAATGAGATAGTCTATTCTTATACTGGGTGTAACTGGTCATCAATCTATCAGGTGATCAACTCTGCCAATCTTATTATCAAGCATGCACCATCTGTCTCGTATAGGACGGAAGAAGCTAAGAATGAAGTACTTGCAAATGCGTATTTCATAAGGGCTTTCTGTTATTATGAACTGGTACGTGTCTTCGGAGACTGTCCACTGCTAACACAGGGAATCGAGTCTGATGGTCAGGATGACATGTATCCTTATCGCGAGAAAGCTTCCTTGGTATACGATCAGGTTGAATCAGACATCCTTTCAGCAGAAGAATTGATGCCAGCCTCTTCCAAGTCACTTCATAAAGCGTCGCCTGCTGCCATAAAAATGCTCAAGACTGATTTTTATTTGTGGAAAGCAAAGCGTCTTGGAGGTGGCCCTTCTGCACTTCAAACTGCTCAATCTGCAATTAATTCAGTTCTCTCAGCAGGTTATTCATTGACAAACTCGTTTGCCGATGCATTCACAAAAGAAGGAGCTTCTAGTCCTGAGTCTATATGGACTATCCCATACATAAACAATGAAAATGTTTTTGCTGGGAAATACCCGAACACTTTTTCAATATATCTTGCCCCTGCTGCTGAAGCCTCTGGAACCCTTAAGGATTACCAAGACATCATAATATGTGGATCACATGCGATGTACATCATAATTACTCCTGATTATTATGATTTCCTTGCATCAGATTCTAAAGACACAAGGACTGCTGTTTCTGCAAGGGATTTCAGAGATAATGCGTATCTTTCAGGGTTACATTATGAGACAGAAATAGTCAAGTTCGCAGGAACGGTAGTTAATGGGACTAGGATTTTCGACCATGATGTACCAATGTACAGATTGGCTGAAGCATATCTTCTCAAGGCAGAAGTGGAAAATGCACTTGGCAATGCTTCAGAGGCAGTAAGAGCTCTTAATGTGGTTGCGAAGAGGGCATACAAAGTTGATAACTATTACGCTCTCACAGGGAAAGATGAAATTGATGAAGCAATCATTGACGAATCTCTCAAGGAGTTTGTCGCGGAGTCAAAGGCTTGGTGGGTCATCCTTCGAATGAACAAGGAATTCTCAAGGATTTCGACTCTGGTAGGAAGGCAAGGAGAGCTTAATGTTACCCTGTGGCCAGTCGCACAGGCTTGTATCAACTCAAATCCTAATATCACACAGACAGAAGGATATAGATAACGGTTGTTTTCTCATGAGAAAGTTATTGACATTCGCCCTGATTCTCTCCCTTGGGGCAGGTTGCGTGCGGGAGAGCAAGACGTTGACTTCGACAGTCAATGTGCCAAATGTCCCTGTCCTTGCCCTGAAGGACATGAACAGGATAGCCTCGGTTGAAATCGCAGCTCCCGAAGGGTTTCAATATTCCTTGAAAGCCGTGGAAGTGGATCTCGCCGCTACCGCGGGGTTGGGAGATGTGCGTAAGGTGGCTGTCCTATCAGGAGACGAGTCCATTGCGGAGGCGGATCTGATGACCGACGCTCATGAGAAGACTGTCAAACTTGCTTTAGCGGTTCCGATAGAAGGGCCGGTGGCTGATCTTGCCATCGGCCTCGGGACTGCTGACAAGGTGGATTTGGACAACAAAATCACCCTGAAGGGGGTTAAGTTGCTCACATCTGACGGTAAGGTGGTTCCGGACTGCTCCGGAGCTCCAGTCCTGAGGACGGCGATCGCACTCCGCCAAAGGTACCAGGACGGTGTCGACAACTGCCGTATTCCTGGCCTTGCCATCACTCCCAAAGGCACTATCCTGGTAATCTATGATGCCCGACGCGACCGTGACCGCGACCTTCAAGGCGATATTGACATCTGCTATAACCGAAGCACGGATGGTGGTAAGACCTGGTCTGAAATGATGGTGGCGATGGACATGGGGGAATGGGGAGGGCTTCCTCAGAAATACAACGGAGTAAGCGATCCCTGCATCCTGGTAGATGAGAACACAGGTGATATCTACATTTCCGCATGTTGGATGCATGGTGTCATCGATGAGAAGACAGGTAAATGGATCGAGGGCCTTACTGAGGACTCGACTGCCTGGAACCATCAGTGGCGCAAGAACGGTACCCATCCGGGTTACGATGTGAAGCAGAGTTCCCAGTGGATGCTCGTTAAGAGTACGGACGACGGCCTGACCTGGAGTGAACCCATGAATTATACCCGTCAGGTCAAGCCCGAGAAGTATTGCCTCACTATCAACGGGCCTGGGGCCGGAATCACCCTGGAGGACGGGACCTTGGTTTTCCCTGCGCAAGGAAGGCGCGAGGATGCGAGTGCATTCTCCACCCTTATTTTCAGCAAGGACGGCGGCAAGACCTGGCAGTCCGGAAAACCCGCCTTTGCCGATCCGGCCGTACATTCCAATGAAAGCATGTGTGTACAGCTGGCTGATGGCTCCATAATGCTGAACATGCGTTCAAGCAAGAACCGTGGGAACCATGAGGAAAACGGCCGTTTGGTCGCTGTTACAAGGGACCTCGGACAGACCTGGGAGGTCCATCCCACTTCGGGCCATGTCCTGACAGAACCCACCTGCCAGGCTTCGATCTTGAAACACATGTACAAAAAGGCTGATGGCAGCGAGAAAGAACTGCTGTTCTTCTTCAACCCTAACGATCCTGACAAGAGGGTCCATCATTCGATCCGCTGCAGTCTTGACGAGGGTATGACGTGGCCGGCAGTGCTTGAAGTCGACGAAGGACAGGGGGCTGGTTATTCCTGCATGATCTCCGTGGACAACGAGAACATCGGTGTGATCTACGAGGGCAGCGGAGCCAACCTTGTGTACCAGCAGATCAGGATCAGTGACGTAATTGACTTGAATAAGCTTTAAGACAATGAAAAGAAGTGAAGTAAACGCCTACATCCGCTACAACATGGCGCTGATGGAGAAGCACCGTTTCATGCTTCCCGACTGGGCTTTTTTCAAACCCGAAGACTGGAAGGCAGTGGCTGGAAGCTGCTTGGAAATTTTTGAAAACGGAATCGGATGGGACATAACCGATTTCGGCTGGGGAGACTTTGAGAAGATTGGCCTCAGCCTGATAACCCTGCGCAATGGAAACATTGCAAAGCCAGGCGGGAAAGTATATTGCGAGAAGATCATGGTTGTCCGTGACGGCCAGGTGACTCCCGAGCATTACCATGTCCTCAAGACCGAAGACATCATCAACCGTGGCGGTGGGCTTCTCTGCATGAAGCTCTGGAATGCAACTGAGGATAGCAAACTCGATTCAACCGATGTCCATGTCCAGGTTGACGGTATGTCAAAAGTATTCAAGGCTGGTGAGACCATCAAGCTTAAGCCCGGCCAGAGCGTTTGTTACACACCTTACCTCTACCATACTTTCTGGGCCGAGGGTGGTGACGCTCTTGTCGGAGAGGTTTCGTCTGTCAACGACGACAAGACAGACAACTATTTCCTTATTCCAAAAGGCCGCTTCTCCAACATCGAGGAAGACGAACCTATCGAGCACTATCTCTGCAACGAATATCCTTTCTAATCTTTATGAGAAAGATATTCCTGAGTCTGGCGTCCGCCGTCCTGGCGACCGCCCCTGCTTTCTCACAACTGAAAAAAGCAGACATATTCGAACTTGAAGATCCTGCTTCTACTTCAATCATTATCCTTCCTGATCCGCAGAGCTATATCAAGTTCGACTACAATCAGGGGATATTCGATCTTATGGTCTCTTGGGTGAAAGAGAACAGGAAGAACCTCAATGTCATGACTGTCCTCTGCACCGGGGATCTGGTTGACCAGAATTCATGTATAGCCCCTCCTTTCCCCCGTTTCGGCAACTTGCCGAGCGAGGAACAGTGGGAAGGTGTTTCAAGGATATTCAGCCGCCTGGACAATGTTTTGCCTTACGTCATAAGCCCCGGCAATCACGATTACGGCTACACTCGTTCTGAAAGTCCTATCACTGAGTATCCTCGATTCTTTCCTATTTCCCGCAATGAGAAGAACAGGGAAAGGCTTGTGGCTACAACATTCAACCGGCTCGGAGTCATGACTCTCGAGAACTCGGCCTATGAGTATCATGATCCTGTCTTGGGGAATGTACTCATTGTTACTACTGAATATGCGCCAAGAAAGGAAGTGCTTGACTGGGTTCATGGGTTGTGCATGAGAGATGAGTACAAGGATTGGTTCGTAATCTTCATGACTCATTCATATCTCGGCGCAGGGATGCCTGCCGGGTATGTCATGAACGAGACTTACAAGATGCTCCTTGATGACCAGAAGGAGAACGGCGGGCAATTTATCTGGGACAATCTGATCAAGGACACTCCTAACATAAGGATGGTTATCTGTGGTCATGTGGCAAAGGCCAGCAAAGACATGCAGACGGGCAATGGCTGGAGGATAGACCGGAATTCTGCCGGTAATGAAGTTTACCAGATGATGTTCAACATGCAAGGGATTGATGGGGCAATGAGCGGCAACGGTGGCGATGGATGGTTGAGGATATTGGAGTTCAAGCCGGACGGCAAGACCGTCAAGGTCCATACATACTCACCTCTTTTCGGAATATCCGATGTTACCAAGGAACATGCCCGGGAAAAGTCTCCTTGCAATGATTTTGTATTTGAATTGAAAAGATAGTTTATCAAGGATGGATACAGACAGATTTATCGGTCATCCTTCCCAACTCTATGGAGCGACTCCCTTTACCTTTTCCGACGGAAAGGCGAAGGGAGTCCGCGCTTTTGAGATAAGGAACGGATCCGGCCTGGAAATGCAGGTCCTGGCGGACAGGGGATTGGACGTCTCCCGTCTCACTTACAAGGGGATCAACCTGTCATACCTTTCTAAATGCGGAATAGTCGCTCCTGAATATTTCCGCGGAATCGGTTTTGACTTTCTCGATAGTTTTTTCGTGGGTTTTCTTACAACCTGCGGTCTCCGGCACATTGGTGCGCCTTGCACTGTTGACGGAGAGGACTTCGGACTTCACGGAACCATTTCCAACACTCCGGCTGAGGAGGTTTGTGCATTCACGGACAGGACATCTGAGAATCCTGTAATCAGGGTGAAAGGCCTCGTAAGAGACGGACGCATATTCAAACAGAACCTTATCCTTGAGAGGGAATATTCGATCCCTGTAATGGGCAATGGTTTCACCATTCGCAACCGTGTCTGGAACGCAGGATTCCACAAGGAAGCCTTCATGCTCATGCTCCACATCAATTTCGGTTATCCGTTCCTCAGCCCCGGTTCCGTCCTGGACATTCCCTCGTCAGCGGTTGAGCCTCGTGACGAGGTTGCTGCGAAAGGATTCGGATCATATCTGAAGATTGAAGGACCCCAGGAACGCTATCCTGAGCAGGTCTTCTTCCACTCAATGTGCGGAGGTGATGATGGAAGGACCACGGTATCGCTGGCCAACCCGGAACTTGGATTCGGAATCGCACTCCATTTCAATTCGCAAGATTTTCCTTATCTTACGCAATGGAAGCAGTTTGAGAATTGTGACTATGTCCTCGGCCTTGAACCGGCCAGCTGCAAGATGACCGGCCGGGCTGCCCACGCCGCCGAAGGAACCTTGGACTACCTTGATCCAGGAGCTTTCATGGACTTCAACATAGATGTAGAATTGTTTGATATTTAGATACAATGAGATCGATACTCGTTTTTTGCCTTGCCCTGATCACTGCCATTTCATCTGCTGCTCAGGATTACCGCTCGAACCTGCCTTGGAGGGATTTCTCTGAGAAGACAGACCATCACGTGGTCATTGCAGCAGGTACCCCTGACTTGTACAACGGTCATCCTACGACGGTACTTATGGATGATTCCAAAACCATGATCTGTACTTGGTCAAAGAATCATGGAGGACCTGCTGATTTCATCGGTTTCAGCTACGACGGAGGTCTTACTTGGGTGAACAAAGCCGCTCCTGCGGAGTGGAAGGGGATGGTCAACTGTCCAAGCATCTATAAGCTCACCGACAAAAACGGTCGGCAGCGCCTGTTTGTTTTCGCCCAGCTTGAATCCAATGCTACCTACAGGGAGATGGGGTATTCCTGCAGCGAGGACGGTGGCAAGACTTGGGGCAGCATCGTCAGGCTGGGGAAGCCTTGCATCATGGCTTTCACTTCAATAATCAGGCTGAAGAACGGGGATTACCTCGGCATGTACCATAGGGGCAATTCCGACCAGGATCGTGCACCCCTGAAGTTATGGCAGTCAGTATCACATGACGGAGGTCTTACATGGGATGAGTCCAAACTCGTTGGAGAGGTATCTGATAAGTCGCCTTGTGAGCCCTGCGTGCTGCGCTCTCCTGACGGGAACACACTTCTGTGCCTTGCCCGTGAGAACCAGCGAAAGGGATGTTCCCTGATGATGACTTCCAAGGATGAAGGCAAAACTTGGACGCCTCTGAAAGAAACACCATGGGGCCTGACAGGAGACCGGCACATGGCAATATATCTTCCTGATGGAAGGATCATCTCGGTTTTCAGGGACATGGCACCGAACAGTCCTACAAAAGGTCATTTCGTAGCTTGGGTCGGGACGTGGAGCGACATAACCGACGGACGTTCGGGCCAGTACAAAGTGAAACTGCTACACAGTTTTGCTGGCTCTGACTGCGGTTATCCGGGACTTGAACTTCTACCAGACGGGACCATTGTCGCTACTACCTATGTCAAGTACAATCCCGGTACCGAAAAGCATTCCGTCGTGTCTGTCCGTTTCAAAATTGAAGAACTTGATGCCCTGTTCAGAAAGTGACTGGTAAATTGCTTATATTTGTGAAAATAGATTCCATGACGCAAATACAATGAAAAGAATACTCCTCATCATGATATCAATCGCTTCGCTTGCGGCGGCGGTTTCCTGTGGAACCAGGAAGGACGATGCCGCTACAATGGCTTCCAAACTTCTCAAGGACAAAGGTATAACGGTTCCGTTCCATCCTTCCACTGATTATGTTGAACTGATGCGCCAGTACAAGGCCAATCCGGAACTTTGGGATTCCGCTTTTGAATGCCTTTCCAAGACGGCACCTGTCCTTTCGGGCGTCACAGAATTCGGTACGACAGAGCTTGTCGGGAAGAAATGCTATGCCGTTTTCTCCGAATATATTCCCAAACCTTTTGAAGAGACGAAACTCGAAGGCCATCACGACTACATCGACATCCAGCTCACAGAAGGTCCTGTCAAATGGGGAGTCTGTCCCTCTGACAGCCCGAAGTTGAAGGTGTTGAGCGAATATGATCCTTTCATCGAGGCCGGTTTCTATCTTTCCGACGACACCGTCTACTACACCCAGGAAGCTGATCAGCCTTTTATCTTCGTCTTCTTCCCGAAGAATCTGCACAATCCGTCATTTGCTGCTGACGGCGCCGTCTATGACAGGCCACTTAAGAAACTCGTCATCAAGGTAGCGAACGCTGAGTAGTAATCTTGCGGCCATGAAAGAATCCGTAACCAGTTTCCTGAGCAACATCCTCTCGGTTATCCTCGGAATCTTCATCACCTTCACGATCCAAGGGATGATAGACCGTTCCAAGGAGAAGAAAGAGACCAGGTCTTCCTTGGAACTCGTCCGATCAGAACTGGTTACTAATATGGATGATATCTCGATCATGGCTGACTACCTGCACCAGGAGAAGGCTTCCGCAGAGTACATACTGTCCAACAAGGATTCACTGGACAGCTGTCCTGAAGATTCCGTGAATTATCATTCCAGCATGATATTCGCCGATGTCTCCTTCTCTTTGAGCCAGGATGCCCTGGAACTTCTCAAGATGTCTTCCGTCTTCCAGTCTATCAAGAGCAATGGCTTGTCCATGAAGATAATCCGGGCGTATGATTCCTGCTCATCGATAGTCTACAATCTCAACCGCCACCTTTCCTCACGTGATGCCAGGTTCGAGAACTCCATCGACAAGGAGACAGCTGGACTCTATGCTCTGGACGGGAACATCTCCATAAAGGATTTTATAAAGACTGACTATGGACTCTATTCCATCAAATGGCTTACGGCCCAGCCGGATCCGGAGAATTTCACCGATGTTTCCGACATCCAGGAAGCAGTCCATGCAATCGATTCCTATCTTGGCAAGAAGCGTCGCACAAACCGAAATTGATCATCTCTTAATACTTATCGTCATGAAAAAATCTTACAGCAGCGATAATCCCTCCCCGTCAAAGGTGGTTATCGTACCCAAACCTCCGAAATCACAATCTTCTGATTCGACTTCTATTCCTACTCCTGTCAAGAGTGTCCTTAATGAGGATGTCCTCAAGGATGTCAAAGGAGATAATAATACAGCCACTGAAGAAGCAAAATAACTTATCGTGAATAAGAGTTTTTCTGTTTTATTACCGGCCGCGGTGCTAGTCCTCGCGTTGTCGGTAGGCGCTTGTTCGCGCAAACCTGCCGAGATGAGCGGGAATCCTCTTTTTGAAGGATGGTACGCTGATCCTGAAGGAGTCGTCTTCGGGAAAGAGTTCTGGATCTACCCGACATATTCAAAGCCCTATGATGAACAGCTTTTCATGGATGCCTTCTCTTCGAAGGACCTGGTCCATTGGACGAAGCATGAAAGAGTCCTTTCGCAGGAGAATATTTCCTGGCTTCGCAGGGCGCTCTGGGCTCCGTCGGTCATAGAGAAAGATGGAACCTATTACTTCTACTTCGGAGCGAATGACATGCATGAGAAGGGCGAGGGTGGCATAGGTGTCGCCACTGCCGACAACCCGGCAGGACCGTTCAAGGATGCCCTGGGCCATCCTCTGATCGATGAGGTCATCAACGGGGCTCAACCTATCGACCAGTTCGTGTTCAAGGATGACGATGGCTCCTATTACATGTACTACGGCGGTTGGCGTCATTGCAACATGGTCAGGCTCGGTGACGACCTGAAGAGCATCATTCCTTTCGAGGACGGCGAGACATTCAAGGAGATCACTCCCAAGGGTTACGTAGAAGGCCCCTTCATGCTGAAGCGTGGAGGAAAGTACTACTTCATGTGGAGCGAGGGCGGATGGACAGGTCCTGATTACCATGTGGCCTATGCCATTTCAGACAGTCCCTTCGGCCAGTTCGAGCGTATTGGTACCATCCTCGAGTCGGACATGGACGTAGCCACCGGCGCAGGACACCATTCGGTTGTCAAGGGACGCGGTAAGGATGAATATTACATAGTCTACCACCGCCATCCCCTGGGTTCCAAGGACGGCAACAACAGGGTAGTCTGTGTGGAAAAAATGAAATTTGACGAGGAGGGAAAGATCCTCCCCGTCAAAATCACTTTCGAAGGAGTTCCGGCTACGAAACTCTAGAGATCCCAGTCGTCGGTGCGGAAAGGCCCGGCGGGAATTCCATAGCTGTTGAAGAGCGTTCCAACAGTCCAGTTCCTGAATCCGTAGCGCACGGCCACGGGTTCCGTGACATTCGGGTTGCTTACGGTAACGGATTTTCCGTTGACCCTTCCGGTGGCAGGGAAGAACACCTTGTCTTTTCCTGCAATCTCAAAGCCTTTCAGGTCCTGGCCCATGGGAGCGAGTCCCATGCCGTCCACCTTCATGGTCACTATGGCCTTGCCATCTTCGAAACGGACGCTCTCGTAGGTCGGGGCTACCGGGTTTATCCCCTTCATGCCATAGTCGTTGACCAGGGCAAGGTAGGCAAGGCGATAGCCGACTTCCTGCTTCTTGCAGGGATGGATGGTGCCATATTCACCAATGTCCAGGGTCGTGGCCATGCCACTGTGGGGAATCACGTCGAGGGATTTCTGCTGGGCCTCGCAGAAATAGCCGGAGGCAAAACTGTCTGGAGCGCTGTAGGGGTACGAAGCGATCTGGACGAAGTAGAAAGGCGCCTCAGGGTTCTGGAAAAGATCCCTCATCATTGCAACATATTCCTTCTGAAGACGGATGTACTGCTCGTTCCTTCCACGGTTGGATTCGCCCTGGTACCAAAGCATACCCTTGAAGGTGAATGGAATAAGAGGGGCTACCTGACCGTTGAACAGGGTGCAGGGCGTCTGGTGCTGGTTCTTTGGAAGCTCACTTCCGTCAAGGAAACCGAGGTTGAATTCTTTCCCGAATTTACTGGAGAGAGTCTCACGGTTGATCCAAGTCTCTATCGTGGAACCGCCCCAGTCGGTAATGAGCAGTCCGACAGGAATGCCCAGGGCTTTCTGGAGTTTTACTGCAAAGAAATAGGCGGTAGCGCTGGTGGAAGCGACTGCTTCCGCTGTGTTCTCCTGCCATGAGCCCACACTTTCCTGCAGAGGGGTGAGGGATGCTTTGCGCTGGATGGTGCACATGCGGATAGGGGTCTTGGGATTGGCTTCGACGATGAAATCCAAGGAACCTTCAACCGGTTGCGAGCCGAAACCCTTGACAGGCATCTCCATGTTGGACTGGCCGGAGCAGAACCAGACTTCTCCGATCAGGACGTTCTCCAAGGTAAGCTTTTCTCCGTCATTGATGAATATCTTATAAGGACCACCGGCTTCAGGGGTGGGGAGTTTAGTGCTCCATTTCCCGTCCTTGTCGGGCACGGCGGTAAACTTGACGCCGGTCCAAGTCGTGGTGATTGTTACCTTTTTCCCGGAGTCTGTCCATCCCCAGATGGCTGCTTCGGTGTTCTGCTGGAGAACCATGTTGTCGCTGAAGAAAGAAGGGAGGGCCACCTTTGCCCCTGCCCATGACGTCCCGAGCAGGGCCAGGACCAGAAAGGAAATGATTTTTTTCATGATTATAGAGTGTTATTCTTTTCAGTAAACACAAATATACGCAATATTTCAGTCAAAAAAATTTGGTCTTATCCAAAATTATCGTACCTTTGCAATCCCGAATTACCAAAACGGGAGTACAAAAACAAAAATACTGCGGAAATAGCTCAGTTGGTAGAGCACGACCTTGCCAAGGTCGGGGTCGCGAGTTCGAGTCTCGTTTTCCGCTCTCCAAGGCCTTTGTGATATGCAAAGGCCTTTTTGTTTTTGTACGAATCGGCCCTGCAGGTCGTTGCGGGGCTGTTGACCTGTGAAAGGACTTTATGGAATACAGACAATAAATGCAGGAAAATGTCATTATTTGTGACTGTTTTCCTGCAAGGTGATTATTGTCGCAAAAAGTGTTTTTCGCAACAAGTTGATTTAGAGCTTTATACAGAAAACGCATAGATAATTAGTCTATGCGCTTTCTGTAATATGGTGACATTCAATGATTTCTGCGAAACGCTCAAAAGCGATGACACTCTATTCAGTGAAGGTACCCATGAAGAGGATTGCTCCGGAAGTGGTCTCCCTGATCATGAACATGAATGGGTGGTCGCAGGTGAAGTTGATGACTGCTTCGGGTCCTGGAGAAGTGGTTCCCTTTATCACATGGGTCGTTACGGCTGCGGCCTTGCTGCCGTCTTCATCCACCTCGATCACCGACTTCTGTATAGTCCTGTCCACCCAGAGCTGCCAGTCATCGTTTGAGCACATCTTCTTGAGTTCGGCCTTTTTCGGGTCATAGGCCCGTTCCATTCCCATCGCAGACAGGGCATCCTTCAAGTCATATTCAGCCTCCATCTTGAACTTCGGCAGGGCCAGCACGATTTTGTGGGTCCCGCGATAGGTGAACATGTTTTTCCATCCTTCACCGGTCATTTTGTCTATGAAACTCTTGAAATCGACATCCTGGTCCGGAAGGATGATGTCCATCACGAAAGCACCGTTGCCGTAGGGCAGTTCGCACATCCTGATCTTCTCGTCTTCTGTCTCGGCATAGCTGAATTTCTTTGAAATCCGCATGAATTCCTTCTTCACCGATTTAGAGTCCAGGGTAGAGAAAGAATCCTCAACAGTCTGTGCTTTATCGAATTTCTCCTTCCACTTCCCGTTGAAGTAGAGGGCGTTCATAAGGAGCATCACATCGTCCGGTTCTAGTTCCTTGAGGAAATCCGGAATCATCTTCTCGGTTTTGTCGGAGCACCACTTGTTGATGGTCTTGACGGCGTCCCGTGATCCAAAATCAAGATTCTTAACATTGGCATCATAGTTCTTTGCCATTCCGTCGGCAAAGGTCTTGCTGACAGGAAAAATCTTGTTGACCCATAATGCATTGGCAATCTCCAGCTTTGTAGAAGTGTCGACCTTTCTCAGTCCGGAGACAAGGGTGCTGTAGGCTGAATTTACATCGTTAATACTGAAGCCTTCATAGCCCAGTGTCTTTACTATCTGGGAATATGTTTCCCCTTCGGCGCCGTTGGCCAGCATGCAGGTGGCGATGTGGGCGCTGAGAGGTGAAATGAATATGTTGCCGTAGCCGTTCCTGGAGGCCACTTCCCGGAACAGGTCGAACGAGAAGTCCGTCCCGGCCTCCAGCACTTCGGCCTCTGACTTTGTCAGTACGATGTCCACCCTCTCAGGGATGGTAATTTCCGGGTCTTCCTTACTGCAGGAAACAAAGGCTGTTGCAATCATGCATGCCAGAATCAAAGTCTTTTTCATATTGTTCAAATTTATAAATTAATCCTTAAGCCTGTAGCCAATGAAAACATGAAGGGGTTCTCGCTTCGGTAGGTTTGAAGAACACTTCTCCCGGGCAGTGCATCCCAACTGACCTCGGGTTCGATATAGATGCCGATTCTTTCATTGAGATTCACCTGTGCTCCTGCAGCCCCTAAAACGGAGAGCCCAAAGCCGTCACTTCTGATCTTTCTCCCAGCGAAGGTAGCTCCCAGGCAGTAATCTCCGGCAAGGCCGCCGCCGAGGTAGACATCAAACCACCGGCGTGAAACGAAAGTCCAGTCAAGCCGCACGGGAATCCCGAGATAGTGGACGGATTGCTTATTCTCTCCGGATTGAGAAAATGTGAAAGAAGAACGATAAAGGCTGTACTCGAGTCCTGTCGTTATGACCAGCCTTTCTGAAACAGGTATCCGGACGGACAGGCCTGTTTTGATCGGTGAATGATGCTTGATTGGTCCGGTGAGAAAGTCTTTAGGTGCAACGATATCCTTAGGATCAGCGGAAGTAGCATAGTCATAAGGTTCCCTAGCCTTGTTGATGTCAGTTTCTGTACTGAGATCAGTGTTGCCTAAAGCAGATGATAAGACAGCTGCAAGAAGGCCGCCTCCGGTGATGGCCCCGCCAGCAGGTGAGATCTTGATTTTGGGCCGCTCTGCTGCAGGTTCAGATTGTTCCACCATTGGTCCCACCGTTCGTTCAGTCGGTTGTTCTTCCGGTTCTGCTGTTTGTTCTGCTGGCTCTGCCAGTTGCGCAACCGGTTCTTTTGCAGGTTCAGCATCATTAACGACTGCTTTCGGGGTAGCAGACGAAGAGACAAAAGCCTGAGGGGTAACAGCCTCAGAGACAACAGCCTTTTTGGGAACGTCCACTGGCGGCTCAGCAGGAATATCGGCCTGTGCAACAGGGGGGGCAGGTTGCCGGACAATCCGGATGCCCTCATCAGGAGCGGAAGACGGACGGAGGAGCAGGACTGCTGCCAGTCCGGCAGCAACCGCAGGAACAATCGCCCAGATCATCCGGGAACGCTTTGGGACATGGATAGCACCGTCCCGGCGGGCGCGGAACTCCGCAAAGACGCTCTCCGGGAGAGTGTCATCGAACTCTTCCATCTTGTCTTTTATTATTTCTTCCCACTGTTTCATCTTTCCTGTCCTTTCAGATATTCATTAATCATTCCTTTCAGCTGCTTCCTTGCCTTTGCCAATATGCTGCTGGACCCAGTCTCACTTATTCCCAGCATCTCTCCGATTTCCTTATGGGAGTACCCGTCGATGCAGTAGAGGTTGAAGACCGTCCTCCTCAAATCCGGCAACTCTGCAATCCAGTCGCGAAGTTTTTCCTTAGGGATCGTGATCATCTCCTCTTCGGTCGGTTCCGGAATGTTGTCGTGCTCCCGGAAGTCCATGAGGACCATCTTCCACCGCTGCCGTTTTATCTGGTTGATGGCTTTGTTGATAGCGATCCGGCGGATCCAAGCGTACAAGGAGCCCTTCCCTGAATAGTTATAAGTCTCTATCTTGTCAAGAGCCTGGATAAGCGTTTCCAGCATCAGATCCTTGGCCTCTTCCTCATCTTTAACGTAGCGTCTGCAGAGCAAGTTCACCCTGACTGCATATCTCTTATACAGTTCATCCTCCGCCATTCTGTCTCTATGTGAGCAGTACCTGGCAAGTGACTGCTCATCCATCTCCTTATACATTCAAGTCTTGGTCTGGACTTATAAAGATACGCAGATCTTAACTTCTAACATAGAAACACACAATTATCCCAAATGCGTCCCGGAAATGATCAAATTATTGACGAATAGCTGATAATCATTATATTTGAAGAAGAATCCAATAATGTTCAGGAGATGAAAAAAAGTATCCTCGTCATTGCGCTGTCGTTATCAGCGCTTTTCATGCATGCCCAGGTGGACACCACCAGGGTGCTGTGTGTCGGTAATTCCTTCACTTACTATTTTGATTCACACCTGAAGCTTGCTGAAATAGCGCTCAGCCAAGGTCATTATATTGACATGACTGCTGCTTACGTCGGTGGCTACACCTTCAACCGTCATCTTAATGATTTGAAGACTATCGGTGCCATAGAGCAGTTTACCAAACCTTATGACTGCGTCTTCCTGCAGAATCAGAGCCAGGTCCACGCACTTTACGCCCAGAATCCGAAGCAGCATAAGCTCCAGAAGAAAGATGCCGTGGAGCTTGTGGATCGGGTGCGTCAGTACTCTCCCGATGCAAGGATATGGTTGGAAAGCACCTGGTCATATCCCGCCGGCAATTGCGGCGGATTCGGCACGGAAGCCGAGTTCAACCGCCTAATGGTGAAAGGCACATGGATGCTGGCTAAAGCCGCTCACACCGCCGTTTCTCCCATAGGGGAGGCCTTCCGGATTTCTCGTGAAGAGCGACCTGACATAGATCTTTTTTCCAAGGACAAGAAGCATCAGTCCGCATTCGGGACTTATCTCAAATCCTGTGTAAATTATCTGATGATATTCGGTGGCAGGTTCAATGGAGAAGCCTCCGACTGCGGCCTCGATCCTGACAGCTGCGCCTACCTCCGCAGCGTTGCAGAGAGGGTAGTCGCTTCTACAAAACGCTGATTCCGATGAAAACACGCATTCCCCTGGCCGTTTAATCGCCCGCCGGCTTATCTCAGAGTACCGTAGAGAAGGCCTGGTTGAATGAATTGTTCTCTTTCAGGAGTTCGATGAACTTCTGGGCTGCCATCTTGTGGTAGGCACCTTTCAAGTAGTGATAGCAGCCATCCATGCGCCCGTCCGGATGGGCGATCGGGACTGCCTCGAAACCCTGCACCTGCTGGATGGATTCCTCTGATAGGATGGTCACCAGCGGAGTGTTCGCCACCAAGTCCAGCAGCGTTCGTACACTGTTGATTTCCAGGCGTATGTCCAGGTTGACATTCTGGGCGAAAAGGACGTCTTCGAGGGTGTCCCGCGCCTGAAGGCCCCTGGAGGGCAAAGCCAAAGGGAACCTTGCAAGGTCCCTGACGGACACCTCCTTACCCACCCCCTTCAATTCGTCTATGCGACCGATCAGGCAGAGACGGCTCTGGAAGAGCAGGTGGGACTCGATGCGGTCGTCCCCGAGCGGCGACTTGTAGGTGAGCAGCAGGTCCAGTTCCCGGTCGAGCAGTTTTTGCCGCAGTTCCTCTTTGGAAGTGATGATCAGGTTGAGCCGTATGTTGGGGAACTGCTTGTAAAAATCCTGAACCGTCCGTTTGAGCAGCGGGCCGAATGAATATGTTGCCCCGATGCTGAGCGTGCCGATTTTCAATGCATTGACATCCCGGATCCGTTCGACACCGGCCCTGGCCTCTTCCAGGACCTGGACGGCGCAGGGATAGAACTGTTCCCCATAATCGCTCAGGACCACGTGGCGTGTGTCGCGCGAAAGAAGTTCCACCCCCAGTTCCTCCTCCAGTTTCTGAATCTGCTGGGAGATGGTACTCTGGGTTATGAACAATGCCTTTGAAGCCATGGAGAAACTCCCCAGACGCGCTACTTCCACGAAGTATTTCAATTGACGTAATTCCATTTTATTGCCGATCGTTTTCAAATATAGTTGAATTTATCGAAATAATCTATTAATTTTATAGAAATAAACCTTATCTGTCAATAAGGATAAACCGATATAGCGAATTTATCGAAATAATCTATTAATTTTATAGAAATAAACCTTATCTGTCAATAAGGATAAACCGATATAGCGATTAACTTTGCAAACTTTTATAAATCATTCGTCATGAAGAATATCACAGTTGTTGTATTGTCACTCCTGACCATGGTCGCAGTGTCTTGTTCGCAGAACAGGGCAGACGTTGGCAGGCTCGTGGAGAATTATGCCCAGGTGACCATTCCTGCCCCAGACCTTACGGGCATTACCGACAACGGAAAAGAAGTCCTGAGACTGTACCGTATGGCTGCAGACGAGGTGGACAAGATCTACTGGCAGCAGTATTTCGGTGACGGGGAAGCCTTCCTCGGATCTCTTTCGGATCCTTCCGAAAAACTTTACGCCGGAATCAACTACGGCCCTTGGGACCGCATCGACGGTAAGCCTTTCCTCCCGGGCTACGGCAGCAAGCCGGCTGGAGCTTGTTTCTATCCTGCAGACATGACCGCGGAGGAATTCCTCTCATGGAATGATGCTGACAAGAACAGCCCTTATACTTTGGTCCAGCGTACATCTGACGGCGGTCTCAAGTCCGTCTGGTACCATGATGCCTACGCAGAGACCATCAGCAAGATAGAGGAATACCTGAAGCGTGCTGCAGATGTTACCATTAAGGAGAGTGTCCGCAACTATCTCCTTGAGTTGGTAGAAGGTCTCAAGACGGATGATTATTACAATAGCAACAAGGCCTGGCTGGAGATGACCGACAGCAAGATGGATCTTGTTCTCGGCCCTATCGAAGCCGTGGATGACGCTCTTTACGGAACCAAGGCTTCATACGGAGCTTATGTACTATTGAAAAACCTCCAGCGTACGGAGGAACTCAACGCCTTGTCTGCACGTATGCCAGAACTGCAGGAAATGTTGCCAGGCAATCCGGCCAACCACAGTTTCGTTCCGGGAGCCCAGTCCGATATCTTCTCATGTAACGTGCTCTATTGCAGCGGCTATACCAATGCTGGATTCAAGGTCATCGGTATCAATTTCCCTTATGATGCCAGGGTCCAGGAGGAATTGGGAACCCGTACCATCATCTTCGACAACGTCATACGTGAAAAATTCAATCGTACGGTCCATCCTGTAGGGAATGCCCTTCTTGAGGAAGCCTATCTGCCCCATGTTGATGCAAGTGCTTTCTATTGGCTCATCGTCTTCCGTGAGATTGCCAAAGGCCTGGGAGTAAAAGAGACAGTGAATGGAAAGGGAACCGTTACCGAGGCTCTCGGCAATGAGGCCCTGGCCATGGAAAAAGCAAAGTCGAATGTGCTTGGTACCTGGCTTTGCGCTCAGGAAGCTGAAGCTTACAATATTTCAGCCCTTTTCCAGAAAGAAGATGTGCTTACGACCTTTGTCACCAACACCATCCGCTCAACCCGTTTCGGCGCAGCGGACCCTACCGGCATAGCAAACATCATCGTCTACAACTACCTGCTTGAAAGCAAGTCCATTACCTGGAATCCATCGGGCCGTTACAGCATCGACTACGACAAGACCTGGAAGGCACTTGAAACCCTTGGGGCAAGGATCCTTGAAATCCAGGCCCATGGTGACGTGGAAGGGGCCAATGCCTTGCTCACCAAGTACGGAGTCGTCGGTCCGGAAAGCCTTTCCGACAAACGGGTCCTGGAAAGCGCCGGAATTCCTGTCGATATCCGCTTTTCTTATGAATAATCTATTAATGCTATCGTAAATATACTACACCATGTTCAAGAATTTCACTGGTTTCAATCTGGTTGAACAGATGCACAAATTGCGTCAGCACAATAGATTCGACCCCTCGATATTAAAGAAAAAGAGCCTCGGCCTCATTTTCGTCGCAATCATAGTCCTGGTCCTCTGGTTCCTGCCGACTGAATCCTTCGGGATTGACGGTCTTACCCAGGTACAGCAAAGGATCATAGCAATATTCGTTTACGCCACCCTCATGTGGGTGTTCGAATTGGTCCCCGCCTGGGCGACCTCGGTGTCCATCATGGTCTTCCTCCTGCTTTGTACCTCCGATTCAGGAATCAAATGGATCTGCAATCCTGACTCTGCAGGGCAGCTCCTCAGCTACAAGCAGGTGATGGCCAGTTTCGCAGACCCTGTGGTCATGCTCTTCATCGGAGGATTCGTACTCGCCATAGCTACCACGAAGACCGGCCTGGACGTCCACCTTGCCCGTGTGCTGCTCACTCCTTTCGGAAAAAAGAGCGAGAACATCCTTCTGGGCTTCATGCTGGTGACCGCCCTGTTCTCGATGTTTATCAGCAACACAGCCACTACCGCCATGATGCTGACTTTCCTCACACCTGTTTTCAAGCAGCTCCCCGAGGCTGGGAAGGGAAGGACAGCCATGGCACTCAGCATCCCGATCGCTGCCAATCTTGGTGGCATGGGCACCCCTATCGGCACGCCTCCGAATACAATTGCCTTGAAGTACCTGAATGATCCCGAAGGCCTTAACCTGGGAATCGGCTTCGGACAGTGGATGCTGTTCATGGTACCTCTGGTAATTATCATGATCCTTATTGCCTGGACGTTGCTGAAGAAGGTATTCCCCTTTACCCAGAAGACAATCGAACTGAAGATTGACGGTGAGATGAAGAAGGGCAAGGACACCACTCTCGTAATCATTACCATGGTTGTCACCATCCTCCTCTGGATGATGGACACTGTTACCGGCATCAACACCTACACGGTGGCCCTGATACCCTTTGCGGTCTTTGCCCTGGCAGGTATCATCAGCAAATACGACCTTGAGGAAATCAACTGGTCGGTCATCTGGATGGTTGCCGGAGGTTTTGCCATGGGCTATGCCATGAACGGTTCCGGACTTGCAGCCCTGGTGGTCCGTGCAATTCCATTCGGCAACTTCTCGCCCCTTCTGATCGTCATCCTTTCCGGCCTGTTGTGTTACGGACTTTCCAACCTGATCTCCCATTCTGCGACTGCAGCGCTGCTCATGCCTATCCTGGTTGTAGTCTGTACCGCCATGGGTGACAAGCTTTCGGCTGTCGGCGGCACCTCCACCGTACTGATCGGAGTCGCCATAGCGTCCAGCAGCGCCATGATCCTGCCTATCTCCACTCCTCCGAACGCACTGGCTTATGCAACCAACCTTATCCAGCAGAAGGACATGGCTAGGATGGGTCTCCTCATCGGCCTTATCAGCGTGGTGCTTGGATACCTGGTGCTTTTCGCAGCAGGGTCGTTAAATATCGTCTAATACTCACAAGAAAATATTCATCATGAATAAGAATCTGATTCTGGCTGTCCCCGTGTTGATTGCAGTGGTTTCCTGCCATGAAACGAAATCACCATTCGACCGCGATGTGGCAAATTATTCTGTAGTGGACATCGAGGCTCCTGACCTCAGAGGTATCACTGACAATGGGAAGGAAGTACTCAATCTCTACCGCTTTGCCGCAGATGAAGTGGATGCCATCTACTGGGAGCAGTATTTCGGCGACAAGCAAACTCTCCTGGATGGGATAAAAGATCCCGTCCAGAAGACCTTCGCTGAAATCAACTATGGTCCCTGGGATCGTACGAGTGGGAAATCTTTCGTGGAAGGCTATTCCGACCGTCTCCCGGGAGCTGGTTTCTACCCGGCTGATATGACCAAGGAAGAGTTCAATGCTTGGGACAACCCTGACAAGAACAGCCCTTACACCCTCATCCGTCGTGCAGCAGACGGCTCCCTGGAGACTGTCTGGTACCACGATGCCTACAAGGATCACATCGACAAGATCGGCAATTACCTGAAAGCAGCTGCCGACATCACGATAAAGCCCAGCGTGGCTGCTTATCTGCTGAGCAAGGCGGAAGCCCTCAGGACAGACAACTACTACGAGAGCTCCCTGGCCTGGCTTGACATGGAAGACAGCAAGATGGACCTGGTTATCGGTCCCAACGAGGTGACGGATGACCAGCTGATGGGGATCAAGCGTTCTTACGAGGCTTATGTCCTCCTGAAGAATGAGACTCACACCAAGGAGTTGATGCAATATGTTTCACGTATCGGGGAATTCCAGGAGGATCTCCCGGGCGATCCCGCCTACAAGACATTCCAGCCTGGAGCCGGTTCCAACATCTTCTCTTGTGATGCCCTCTACTATGCCGGAAAAGCCAATGCCGGCGTGAAGGTTATCGCCTTGAACCTGCCTTTCGACAGTGACGTCCAGCGTGACCGCGGCACTCGTACCATCCTGTTGGAGAACATTATCCACATCAAGTACAACCATATCGTCGGTCCAACCGGCAGGATCCTGCTCAAGCCTGATGATGCAGAACACCTTTCTGCAGATGCCTTCTTCTGGAATATCGTTTTCCGCGAAGTGGCGCATGGATTGGGAGTCAAGGAGACCGTCAACGGCAAAGGCAGCGTGGAAGAAGCCCTAGGCAGCGCAGCTCTCACCCTTGAGGAGGTGAAAGCAAACGCCGCAGGAGTCCTGATGGTCTGTAACCTCCAGAAACACTTCGACATCCATCACCTCTTCACGAAAGAAGATGCCCTGGCTACGTTCTTCGCCTCCCTGGTGCGTTCCGAACGATTTGGAGAGGGAACGGCGCTGGGTCGTGCAAACATCATAATCTACAATTACCTGAAAGAGGCAGGTGCTTTCAAGCGCAATGCTTCCGGACAGTATGATCTGGATTATAAGAATATGGAAGCTGCTCTTTCCGGACTGACTGCCCTCGTACTGAAGACACAGGCGACCGGAGACGAGACCTTCGCCAGGCAATTTGAAGCCCAGTATTCCAAGCTGAATTCCGACTACGATGCCGATCGCTTGAACCTGGGCCTTGAGAAGATTCCCGCTGACATCAGGTTCAATTTTAAATAGGGGTCTTGCTGGTTCTCAAAAAAGTCGTAACTTTAAACGAATATGAGAATCAGATCATTAATAGGAATCCTGGTGGCGACGGTCATGGCGTTGCCACTTGTTCACGGCTGTTCAGGAGGCCTGAGCGAAGAGGACGGCATCGTCCTCGAAACCGAATCATTCAAGCTGACCTTAGGTAAAGATGCAGTGGCTCGATCCCTCGTCGTAAAGGGCACCAACGAGGAAATGCTCATCGAAGGTGCAAACGTGCCTTTGTTTTCCTCCACCCAGGACAGGCCATTCAACAATGAGACGAAGCTCCAGCATCCAAACACAAGGACTACCTACAAGGCGGATTCCCTCTCCTGGGATGGTGAGAGGCTTACCGTCGGTTTTGAAACGGCCCCCTACAAGGCCGTGGTCAAAGTGGAAAAAGGAGCAGGCTATCTTAGGTTCATCCTGGAAGATTTCATCTGTGATCCGGAAGACTACGGCAACCAGGCCATGGACCTTCCCCCGGTGGCCGAATTCAGGATCCTTCAGTTGCCTGTCAAAGAGCGCAGGCATTACGGAGAATGGCTGAACTGCATGTGGGATGATGTCTCTGCCGTCTGTGTGGCTGCGTGCGACCCTTGGTCGCTGATCTGGCATGAAGACCGTGACGGCGGTAGGGTTCTTACTGCGGACCTATATTCAGGAAAGAAACTTCGCGGTGGCTCGGCTGCGATAATCGTAGCTGACGGCAAGGAGTCTTTCCTTGAGGTAATGGATGGTTTTGAAGCTGCTCTGGACCTGCCCAGAGGTGTTCAGAGCCGTCGCTCACCGATGCTCAACCGCTCCATTTACTGGACATCCGATGCCAATCCGTCGAACATTGACCAGCATATCGCCATCGCCCGCAAAGCCGGTCTCAAGATGATGCTGTTCTATTACCCCTGCTTCGTAAAGGCTCGGGGGTACAGGCTCATGGGAGACTATGATCTGAATGATAACTATCCCGGCGGCTATGATGACCTAAGGAATATGATCGATAAGGTCAAGGCAGCTGGGATCACCCCCGGATTCCACACGCTCCAGACGCACGTCGGCGTGGAGAGCCGCTATGTCAGGCCCTCCATCGACGCCCGGCTCAACCGCAAGAGGCTGTTCACCCTCAAGGAACCTATCCCTGCTTCCGGCGAGGTGAAGGAAATCTTCGTGGAAGAGAACCCCGTGGATTCGCCTCTTCACGACTATACCAGAGTCCTTGCTTTCGGCGGCGAAGGCTTTGCCTATGAAGGATACACCACGGAACCTCCTTATAAGTTCACAGGCGTCAAACGCGGTGCGTTCGGTACAGATGCCGTAGCCCATCGCAAAGGTGAGACAGGGGGAATCCTGGACCTCAGTGAGTTCGGAAAGGGAACCTCCATCTACATCAACCAGGACAATGATCTCCAGGATGAAATCGCTGAAAAGATCGCACGAATATATGACTGCGGCTTTGAGTTCCTCTACCTTGACGGATCTGAAGGTGTCCATCCCCCGACCGGAATAAATGTTTCCCTCGCTCAGTACAGGGTCGCATCCAAGCTTGGGAAGATGCCTCTCTTCACGGAAGGAGCTGCAAAATCCCATTTCGGCTGGCATCTCCAGGCAGGTGCAAATGCTTTTGACGTATTCCCTCCTGAAGTATTCAAGGATAAGATACTTGAATTCCCTTATGCCGAAGCCCCGAAGATGGCCGATAACATGACTCGCCTTGACTTCGGCTGGTGGAACATCAGGCCCGAGACAACTCCCGAGATGTGGAACTTTGCCGACAGCCTGGCCGCCGAATGGCACTGCCCCGTTGCCATACAGTTTTCTTTCAAATCACTTGAATCAAACCCCCATGCAGATGAACTGCTCGCGGTCCTGAAGAAGTGGGAGGAATACAGAGAGAATGAGAATTAAATAATCAAAAGCGATGAAGAAGCTTATCAGACTTATCCTGGCCGTCGTGGTCATCCTCCTTTTAGTGAGACTCTGCTCCGGCACCTCAGGAAGCGTGATCAACCTCCCTGGCGGATTCGGGGGAGATAAGACGGAAGACACCGGAGGTGGCTGGTTCGGCCCCAAGGACAAGACAGGACAGAAGTCCAACGAAAGTGTTCCGGAGGACATCCGTGACTTGGAAAGGCAGCTCGGAATAGGGAATGACGACGCTACCTCGACCACTACGACTATTCCTTCGGTACCTTCTTCGACATCGGCATCGTCACCTTTGACCTTCAAGGGTATTCCGATCACCGGCTCCCTTCAGGCATTCGGCACCGAACTGGTAAAGGCTGGTTTCAGGAAATCCCTGGACGGCCGCACTTATTCGGGCGATTTCGCAGGTTACACCGGATGCAAGATAACCCCTGTCGGAGGCGATACCGTGCAGGAGGTCAGGGTGGATTTCCCTGTCATTTCCGATTGGGACGCTCTGGAAAAAGCCTATGATTCACTCCAGGCTTCCCTTACCCAGAAATATGGCATCGAGCCGAAGACTTCGTCAGGTAGCAACCAGGCTGTCTACACTCTTCCCAACGGCAGGATCACACTCGATGCTGACGTTAAGGACAGTTCTTCCTGGCATGTTATCCTGAAATATACCAATTCCGCTGCCGTAGCTGCATCAAGCACCAGCGGCAGGAATCCTATCGACGACCTTTAGCAGGTCCTCTTTAAACTTCGATAGCAGTCTTGAACTGGGAGAGGAAGCGGAGGTCGTTCTCGAAATAATGGCGGAGGTCGTTGACCTGCCACTTGAGCATTGCGATACGCTCCAAGCCCATTCCGAAGGCGAATCCGCTATATTTCTTGCTGTCTATTCCGGACGCCTCGAGGACGTTGGGATCAACCATTCCGCAACCCATGATTTCGAGCCAGCCGGTTCCCTTGCAGATGTTGCAACCCTTGCCATGGCAGATGTTGCAGCTGACATCAACCTCGCTTGAAGGCTCGGTGAACGGGAAGTAGGAAGGCCTCATGCGGATAGCGGTGTCAGGTCCGAACATCTCACGGGCGAAAAGCAGGATAGCCTGCTTGAGGTCTGCAAAAGTGACGTTCTCGTCGATGTAGAGACCTTCAACCTGGTGGAATATGCAGTGAGCACGGGCTGAGATGGCTTCATTGCGGAAAACCCTTCCGGGGCAGATGACCCTGATGGGGAGCTTCATGGTCTCCATTGCACGAACCTGCACAGAAGAAGTGTGGGTCCTGAGGAGAAGCGGATTGAGGTGTCCTGCAGACACGAAGAAAGTGTCCTGCATGTCCCTGGCGGGATGGTTGGGAGGGAAGTTCAGAGCCTCGAAGACATGGTAGTCATCCTCGATTTCGGGACCTTCAGCCACGTCGTAGCCAAATTTGCGGAATATGTCCACAATCTCCTGACGGACAATCGAGACAGGGTGCCTTGATCCGAGCGGTACAGGAGTTCCGGGCATGGAGAGGTCTTCCTTCGGGCTGTCAGCTGCAGCTGAAGAAACGGTCATCTCTTTCAGGGATTCTATCTTCGCGCTGGCTGCCTGCTTGAGTTCGTTGATCTTCTTTCCGAACTCTCTCTTCAGATCGGGACTGAAAGTCCTGAACTCTTCGAAAAGCTTTGTAATCTCACCTTTCTTGCCAAGGAGACGTACCCTGGCTTCTTCCACTTCCTTTGCGTTGGCGCAAGCAAGCTCGCGCACCTGCTCCATCAGCTTCTCTATTTCTTCCTTCATGGTCTGTTAATTGTGTTTTGCTTTCCTTTTGTCTCTTGCCTTCTTTGCACGTCCGGCGTCGCCTTTGTTGTACCTGGCCCACTGTTCTTCGTTGAGAACCTTGTGCATGGCGTTGTAGATCTTCTCGGCCCATTTGTCATTGGCCTGGATGTAAAGATCGTTGCTGGATACCTTTGCTTCCTGGAGTTCGTCCAATTCCTTCTGCATGGCACGGTAGTCATGGTTCAGGATGGAGTCTGTGTAGAAGACCTGCCAGTCCTCCAGTTTGAGGTTGGATTCGAGTTTTTCGATTTCCTTCTGGATGAACTCGTCCATCTTCTTTTCCTTTTCTTCAGGACTCATCTGCTGTTGCTGCGCGAAGGTTGCTCCCATTGAAAAGAACATCGCCAGTACCGCAAACAATATTTTTTTCATATCTTTACAATTCATAAGATTAGCAGACAAAATTAATCATTATTAAAATAATCACAAAATGACCGGAAGATCAATCATCGGAGCAGTGTTGGCAGCCGCCCTCCTACTGTCCGGAGGAAGCAAAAGCAAAGCTTGTACCAACATCATAGTCACAAGGGGTGCAAGCGCTGACAATTCGAACATAATCTCCTATGCTGCAGACTCCCATGTGCTTTATGGCGAGCTGTATTTCCATCCCGCAGCCATCTGGAAGCCTGGTACCATGCTTGATGTTATCGACTGGGACTCCTACAGGCCGCTTGGAAGCATACCTCAGGTTGAGAGGACATACAAGACTGTCGGCAACATGAACGAGTACCAGCTCATCATAGGCGAGACCACATGGGGAGGCCGCAGGGAGCTCCACGATCCCAAGGGAATCATGGACTACGGCTCATTGATCTACATCACCCTGCAGAGAGCCAAGACCGCCCGCGAAGCCATCCAGACCATCATTGACCTTGCCAATGAATATGGTTACGCGTCTTCTGGTGAAACTTTCTCGATCGCCGACAAGAACGAGGCCTGGGTCATGGATCTTGTAGGAAAGGGACCGGATGAGAAGGGTATCAACTACGTGGCCATCAGGATTCCTGACGGTTACATCTGCTCGCACGCCAACCAGGCCCGCATACAGACCTTCCCCCAGAACGATCCCGAGAACTGCATCTTCGCCCCCGGAATGATCGATTTCGCAAGGAAGCACGGATGGTTCAGCGGCAAGGATGAGGACTTTGATTACAGCGCTGCTTTCGGCCCGGTCGATTTCGGTGGTGCAAGAGCCTGTGACGCAAGGGCCTGGAGTGCATTCAACATCCTGACCGGCGGTGAGTTCACCTACGAGAAGGACGGAAAGATGGTCACCGAGCCCGCTTCCGCTTACTACGACTACATCACCGGGAAGAATCTTTCCCATAGGATGCCCCTGTTCGTAAAGCCTTCCAAGAAGATTACTGTCAAGAATGTGGCTGATGCCATGAGGGACCATTTCGAGGGAACTCCTCTCGACATGACCACCGACATCGGAGCCGGCGGCAACGCCCTCCCTTACAGGTGGAGACCGATGAACTTCTCCAAGGATGGCTGGAGCTATGTCAACGAGAGGGCGATCGCTACCCAGCAGACAGGTTTCTGGTTCGTAGCCCAGTCCAGGCATGACCTTCCCGACGTGGTCGGCGGAATCATCTGGTTCGGAACCGATGACGCCGCGACTTCCTATCTTACCCCTATCTATTCCAACACCAACGAGGTCCCCGAGTGTTTCAAGGAGGGTAACGGCAATATGTTGGAATATTCCAAGACAGCATCCTTCTGGATCAACAACCGCGTTGCGAACGATTGCTACAAGGCCTACAACATGATGGCTCCGACCGTACGAGAGGCTATCGACAAGTTCGAGAACGAGCAGATGTTCACCAAGGTGGCGGAGATGGATGCCAAAGCCCTTGCCGCCTACAATTCGATCCTTGCCAAGGCTGAAAAGAAAGGTCTTGACAGCAAGGATTGGTTTGCCCCTGTCAAGAAGCTCCTTACCGACTATTCCGTCAGCACTGCACAGAAGCAGTTCTGGGCCTGGGTGGACCTTGAGGAGATGATCACCGTCAAGTTCATCGACGGTAATGTCAAGGCCCAGGATGAGGATGGCAATTTCAAGCATTCCAAGTACAATAAGGGTACACCCGCCGGGATAACTAATCCTGGCTACACTGAGAAATGGAAGGAAGCCGTGATCCAGGATCATGGCGATGTGCTTCGCGTGAGATAATGATGAAGATTCTCAAGGGTTTTCTTTCCTTAGCGGTTCTATTGGTGTCGGTGTCGATGCACGCCGACGAAGGTATGTGGCTTATCCAGGACATCAATGCTGCCCTGGAGAAGAACATGAAGGCTCGTGGCCTGAAATTGTCAGCTAAGGAGATCTACAATGCCGATGCACCCGGGACTGCCGTCTCGGATGCTGTGGTATCGATAGGGTTCTATTGTACCGGCAGTCTTATTTCGGACAACGGCCTGGTCATAACCAACCATCATTGCGCCTATTCCAACATTGCCGCTCTCAGCACTCCCGAACATGACTATCTTGAGGAAGGCTACTGGGCCATGACTTCGGAGCAGGAACTTCCGGTGGAAGGGGAATCGATGTATTTCCTCAAGAGGGTCTTTGAAGTCACCGACGAGGTCGCGGCCCTTAAAAAACAGCTGGATGAAGACGGCAAGCCTCTTTCCATGAGGAAGATAGCCTCTTCACTCGAGAAGAGATATTCCGAAAGTACCGGGCTGCGGTGCATCTTGAGCGAGATGTGGGCTGGAGAAAAAGCTTACATAAGCGCCTACAAGGTCTACACCGACATCCGCCTGGTGGCCGCCCCTCCCGTGTGCATAGGTTATTTCGGCGGGGAAGGGGATAATTTCACCTGGCCGCGTCACAATTGCGATTTCACGATCTACAGGATCTACGAGAACGGAGTTCCGCTTCAGGGTGAGAAAAACCTGAAAGTGTCCCTGAAAGGCTATTCCCCGGGCTCATTCACCATGGTCATCGGCTATCCCGGCAGGACGGACAGGTACGCCTCTTCCTCCGAGATAGACTACCAGGAGAAGGTCGTGCTTCCGGTCTCCAACGAGATCAGGGGCAACCAGCTGAAGATAATGGCCCGCAGAATGGATGTCGATCCCGTGGTAAGGCTCAAGTACTCCGACCGCTATTTCAGCATCAGCAACTCCCAGGTAAACAATGTGGGCATGGCCCAGTGCTACAAGCGCTTTCGAGTCAAAGACGAGAAGGTCGCCCAGGAGAAACAGCTGAGGTCTTGGATTGGCGGAGGAAGCACCCGTTCGGACCGTTGGGGAAACTTGCTGGAGGATCTCGATAGGGCATATTCAAAGACGGCCGCAGTTGAAAGGGACAAGGTGATCTTCCGTGAAACCATTCTTCGGGGCACCGTCATCGGAACCTATCTTCTCCGAGCCTGGAACTCCAAGGACGTGAAGAGGGCGAAGGAAGTCCTCCTCTCAGGCCTTGCAGAGACAGACCCTGCAGTGGAGAAGGATCTTCTTGAATATGCCCTCAGGGAATATTTCACCAATCTCGACAACTACTACTACGGCCCCTACCAGAGGTGGATCCAGGACCGCTTCGGCTATGATTTCACGGCTATGACAGAATACCTCTGGAGCAACAGCCTGGTGTCTTCCAAGTCCAGGATCGAAGCTATGGAATCCATGGATGATCTCAAGGATGATCCTCTCAGGAAGTTCATCTCTGATTCCCCTATCTCTGTCTTCAACGAAAGGAATGGTCACCAGCAGGATTGGGCTCGGGCCGGAGAATTGGAAACCGAGTACAAAAGGGCCATTTACTGGATGCGACTCCATAAGGGAGAGCTTCAGTATCCTGATGCAAATTCCACGATGAGGATCAGCTATGGCCGTGTCGGTGGCTTCAGCCCAAATGATGGAGTCTGGCAAGATTGGTATACCACCCCTGCCGGCATACTTCAGAAGTACGATCCTTCAAATCATGACTACAACCTCAATTCCAGGCAGAAATACCTTCTTGAAAAGGATAATTGGGGCCGCTGGGGTTTCAGGGTCGGCAAAAGAAGGCATGGGATGATAGTTGATTTCATTTCGGACAACGACATAGCCGGGGGCAATTCAGGCAGTCCTGTCCTGAATGAAGAAGGCGACCTGATCGGACTTGCTTTCGACGGGAACCTGGAATCTCTCGCGAGTGACACCTCTTACACGGAAGGCTACAACAAATGCATCAACACCGACATCCGTTTCGTGATGTGGGTGCTTGATAAATATGCGGGTATGAAACGGATAATCAAGGAGATAGAATTCTCCTAACATTCAAGGATATGAGAAAAGCAATTGGAATAGGGGAGACTGTCCTCGACATCGTATTCCGGAACAACCAGCCGCAGGCAGCGGTGCCCGGAGGATCCACGTTCAATTCCATGATCTCCCTGGGGAGATGCGGCGTACCTGCCGACTTCCTCTCCGAGTTCGGAGACGACAGGGTAGGGATCATGATCAAGGATTTCATGAAGGAAAACGGAGTGATCTCGGACCATGTCAATCTGCTCAAGTCAAAGACTCCTCTTTCCCTGGCCTTCCTTGACGAAAAGAATGATGCCCAGTACATCTTTTATCGAGATGCTGCGGAAGATCGACCGGACTTCGTCTATCCGGAGATAGAGAAAGATGATGTCGTCCTTTTCGGTTCCTTCTATGCCTTGAATCCGGCCTGCCGTCCTCTTGTAAGGAAATTCCTCGAACATGCCCGCGCCAAGGGGGCCATCCTGTATTACGATGTCAATTTCCGTCCTTCCCACGTCAAGGATCTGGGGCACATCGGCAATGCCCTTTGGGAGAATATCGAACTTGCAGACGTCGTAAGGGGAAGCAACGAGGACTTCATAACCTTGTTCGGAATCGGTGATGCCGGTAAGGTGTTCGAAGAAAAGATATCGTCCCGCTGCAGCAACTTCATCTGTACCTTCGGCTCGGCTCCTCTCAAGATTTTCGATTGCGGAGGTTTCGTACGGGAATATCCAGTCAAGCCCATCGAGACTGTGAGCACCATCGGTGCCGGTGACAATTTCAACGCCGGCTTCATCTACGGTCTTGTCAAGGACGGCATTACCGGTGAGATGCTCCGCGGAGGTCTTTCCAAGGAGCAATGGGATGACCTTGTGGCCTGTGCCCAGAGTTTTTCTGCTTCCTGTTGCCAGTCGGCCTTCAACTACGTTACTCCTGAATTCGCCGCTTCGCACAAACTGTAGATCCTTCCTTCGATGAGCAAGAGAATTCTCCTGCTGTTGCTGCTTCTCCTGCCCTGCATCCTTTCTCCGGTCTGTTTCGGTCAGCAGGCCATGCACGTCGTGACCGGCAAGGTCGTCGATGGATCTGACGGCGCTCCGATCCCGTCGGCCGACGTCCTGGTCACCGACCTGGAAGACAACATCCTCTCCTTCGGAGCGACGGATTCCCTTGGGGTCTTCATCATTGACAGGATTCCTTCCACGGAAGTACTGTTGGTCGTGAGGACAATGGGCTATGATTCTTTCATCGGAGAAAAGCTGACGCTTTCGGGGAATTCCCCGGAGAGGCTCGATGCCGGTGTGATCCGACTCTCGCGCTCTGCTGAGGGCCTGAGGGAAGTGACCGTCACGGGAGAGAAGAACCGGATTGTCTACAAACTTGACCGCCAGCAGATCAGCGCTTCTTCTGTCACGGCCTCAGGTGGGACAGCGGTGGACATCCTCTCAGGTCTGCCTTCAGTACTGGTGGACAGTGACGGCAACCTGAGCTTCCGGGGCAGTACCCGTTTCCTTGTGTATGTCGACGGAAAGCCGAGTCCTCTCGAAGGAACGTCGGCCCTCCAGCAGATTCCTGCAGCCTCGGTTGAAGACATCGAGATCCTGACCACTCCTTCAGCCCGGTACAGGACGGACGGAGACGCAGGAATAATCAACATCACGACAAAGAAATCCTCATCCGACCAGTGGAGTGGACTTTTCACTACCACGGGGAGCACGCTTGGAACCTGGGGTTTCGACGGGACGCTGAATTACCGGAAAGGCAGGAACAACTGGTACGCCGGAGGAACCCTGCAGCAGTTGAAAGGACGAAGTGAATTCACCCAGGAGAAGATGACCGATGTGATGGGAATAAAGACGACCTCCCTTTCCGACGGAGAGAGATGGAGCCGGAACGGTACCTATGTAGGTCGGGCCGGATGGCAGTACTCCGACGGGCGGAAACATAACCTTTCGCTTGACCTCCAGGCCGGTAGGACTGATTATTGGAGGGGGGGAGACATGCAGTACAGCGCCAATGGTTCCCTTTTTGATTCCCATGACCGCTACAACCTCATGAAGGACCTCTTCCAAGTTTCGTTGGACTACGTATGGCGTCCTGACGACAAGAACGAGATTGCCATCCAGAACCGCTTCAGGTACGACAGCTACAGCATAGAGTACACCGAGAGCAATATGTTCGATTCTGACGGCAACCGCTATGAAGGTACTCGCGGATACGAAGAGGAGCACCACTGGGACTGCGACGGTTCCCTGACCTGGAAGCTCCGCTACCGGGAAGACGGTTCTCTCGAGGCTGGTTACCAGTACACTACCTACAGCGAACATGGAGGCTACAGGATCAAGTACTGGGACCGCGAAGCAGCACAGTTCGACTGGCAGGAAGATCTGGCGACTCCGTTCTACTACCGCCGCCAGGTCCATTCCCTCTACGCCATGATCCGCGAACAAGTGGGGAAGTTCTCTTTCGATGCCGGTCTCCGCGGGGACAGGGTGATAGACCTTATGGACATTGACATCGCCGATGCTTCAAGGGACATCAAGCGTTTCAACTTATTCCCGTCCGCCCATCTCCAGTACGATGCCGGCAAGGCCGGTTCTTTCAGGGCTGGATATTCCTACCGTACAAACCGTCCGGGAATATGGCAGCTTGAGCCCTACATAACCTATGAGGATTATTATACCAAGAAAATAGGCAATCCGGACATCCTTCCTGAATATTCACACAGCGGCGAGCTCGGGTGGAACAAGTCTTTCGGCAAGGGCAACAGCCTCTATGCAACTGCATATTACCGTCATCGCAGGGACATAACTGACTGGATCCGTACTGCCTACGAACCCGGAGTGACCCTCGACCAGATTGTCAATGCCGGCAACCAGAAAGAAACCGGATTCGAGTTGGCAGGAGTCTGGCATCCCGCATCCTGGTGGACAAGTTCAGCGGCCGGAAGTGTGTTCGACTATCGCTTCATCAGCCGTAATGCAGCCTGTACCGATGCCAGCGGTTTCTATTACCAGGCCAACTGGATCAATTCTTTCCAAGCTTCCAAGACCACCAGGATCCAGTTCGACGCCTATGCCGTCGGCCCCAAGATCCTGACCCAGGGACGAGAAAAGGCTTATGCTTATTTCAACCTTGGCCTGAGGCAGCAGATGCTCAAGGACCGTCTGACCCTTTCCGCTGTTGCACATGACGTTTTCCACACGGCGAGGTATCTCAACATCCGCTCGGCTCCGGGATTGGTCTCCAGGACATTGGTGAGGCCGAAGTATCCCAATGTGGTGATCTCCCTTACCTACAATTTCAACTCCTCTGACCACAAGGCTTCTTCAGCTTCCAGTTCCAACCTGTTCGAAGGGAAGGACTTCTAACCCCGGCATTTTGTTGTTTTTCGTAACCTTTTCATTTTCAATATACTACAGAAAACGCCTAGGTTAATTGCCTAGGCGTTTTCTGTATTGTGCTAATAATAAGTAAGTTGCGAAAAACGTCTACTTGTCCCGGAGGACGATGCTGCCACCGGCAGCGTCGACTTCGATCGTGGAGTCCTTGTGTACCTTGCCGGCAAGGATTTCCTTAGCAAGCTGGTTCACCAATTCCCTCTGCATGAGCCTCTTGATAGGACGGGCGCCATAGGCAGGGTCGTAACCTCCCTCAACCATCCAGTCTTCGAACTCCTTGGTGAATTCGATGGTGACACCTTCCTCGGACAGTTTGTCCTGAAGCTGGTGCATCTGGATGTGCAGGATTTCCCTGATATCGTTCCTGGTGAGAGGATCGAACATGATGATCTCGTCGATCCTGTTCAGGAACTCGGGTCTCACAGTCATCTTGAGGACGTCCATGACCTTTCCCTTGCACTCGTCGAGAAGTTCCCTCCTGTGGGCGATAGCCTTCACCTCTTCCATGGGGTCCGCTCCAGGCATTCCAACCTGGGGCAGTCTCTCCATGTAGTTTGCGATGATATCGGAACCAGCATTTGAAGTCATGATCAGGATGGTGTTCTTGAAGTCTACCGTGCGGCCCTTGTTGTCGGTCAGACGGCCGTCGTCAAGCACCTGGAGAAGGACGTTGAACACGTCCGGATGGGCCTTCTCAATCTCATCCAGAAGGATCACTGAATATGGCTTCCTCCTTACTGCCTCAGTCAGCTGGCCACCCTCGTCGTAGCCGACGTATCCCGGAGGAGCTCCGACGAGACGGCTCACGGTGTGGCGTTCCTGGTACTCACTCATGTCGATACGGGTGATCATGTTCTCATCGTTGAACAGGAATTCCGCCAGGGCCTTTGCAAGTTCGGTTTTTCCGACTCCCGTTGTACCCATGAACAGGAAGGAGCCGATCGGTCTCTTCTCGTTGGAAAGGCCGGCCCTGGAACGGCGGACTGCATCAGCGACGGCCTGGATGGCCTGATCCTGGCCTACGACCCTCTTGTGGATCTCGGACTCGATGCGCAGGAGCTTTTCCTTCTCGCTTTCAAGCATTTTCTGTACTGGTATTCCGGTCCACTTAGCGACAACCTCCGCAATGTCCTGGGGCGTGACAGCCTCGGTGACGATCGGGTTTTCTATTGCGGACTGGCGGGCAGAAAGCTCGTCAATTGTCTTCTGGGCGTCTGCCATCTTGCCGTAACGCAGCTCGGCGACCTTCCCGTAATCCCCGGCCCTTTCGGCAGCTGCAGCCTGGATCTTGTAGTCCTCCATTTTCTGGCGGGCCTCCTGGAGACCGGACAGGATGTCCTTCTCATCGTTCCACCTCTTCATGAGGGCGTCGCGGGCAGCGAGTTTTTCGGAGAGTTCCTTTTCGATCTTCTCAGACTTCAGTGTCGTACCCTCACGCTTGACGGCTTCCTTCTCGATCTCAAGCTGGCGGATGTCGCTGTTGAGCTCGGCTATAGGCTCAGGGACCGAGTTCATCTCTAGCCTGAGCTTGGAAGCGGCCTCGTCCACAAGGTCGATGGCCTTATCCGGAAGGAACCTGTTGGTGATGTACCTGTGGGAGAGGTTGACTGCCGCGATCAGGGCATCATCTTCGATCTTGACCCTGTGGTGGTTCTCGTATTTCTCCTTCAGGCCCCTCATGATGGCGATCGATTCGGCCGTCGAGGGCTCGTCGACCATGACCATCTGGAAACGGCGCTCAAGCGCCTTGTCTGTCTCGAAATACTTCTGGTACTCGTCCAGGGTCGTGGATCCGATGGTCCTGAGTTCACCCCTTGCAAGGGCAGGCTTCAGGATGTTCGAGGCATCCATGGCTCCGGAGGTCCTTCCGGCTCCCACGAGGGTGTGGATCTCATCGATGAACAGGATGATCTCACCGGCGCTGTCCACAACTTCCTTAACGACTCCTTTTAGCCTCTCCTCGAACTCGCCTTGGTACTTCGCTCCCGCAATAAGGGCTCCCATGTCCAGGGAATATACTTTCTTGCTCTTGAGGTTTTCGGGCACGTCGCCGTCGATGATTTTCTGGGCGATGCCTTCGGAGATGGCGGTCTTGCCGACTCCGGGCTCACCTACAAGTATAGGGTTGTTCTTGGTCCTCCTGCTAAGGATCTGGAGGACACGTCTTATCTCGTCATCCCTGCCTATGACAGGATCGAGTTTGCCTTGGGAAGCCTGCTCGTTCAGGTTGACGGCAAACTTCGGAAGAAACTGCAATTGACTGTTGTTATTCATATCATACCTCCTTTTCTTTTTTTATTTTTTGAATGGAAGTGTCTACACGGACCGCCGCTTCGCGGCCCCTCCCGTCGCAGGCTCCGGGCCCCTCCCTCTTAACGTGCCGAGGGTGGCAGTGGTCCGACTGTGGACACTTCCATCCAAAAGAAATGTCCGGCTAGTTTGGTAGCCGGACATCTAGGAGTCAAAATATGTTCCAACAGCCTTTTATGACAAAATGTCACTAGTTGGCAGGAGTGGAAGGAGCCTCGGTTGAAGGAGCCTCGGTTGAAGGGGCGCCCTGCTGGATAGGGGCTGAAGGGAATTCGGGCTGTTCCTCGACGTTCTCGATAATGTCAGTCACATCGACACCGGAAGTCTGGGTCCTGATGGTGAAGGAAGTGATGATGGAAACTACGAGGATGAAGGTCACGAGACCCCAGGACACCTTCTCGAGGATGTCGGCGGTCTGCCTTACTCCGAGAGTCTGATTGGCTGAAGTGAAATTGCTGGCCATGCCCTCGCCCTTGCCGCTCTGGAGAAGTACGACAGCTGTAAGCAGGATGGCCGCGATGACAATCAGGATCGTGAGGATTGTGAATAGGGTGTTCATATTCTTAAATTTTAATTTTCTTTGTCTAATTTTTCAATAAGGGATGCAAAGTAAGCACTTTTTTCCGGATATCGCAAGATTAGGCGGGAATAAATCTTCTTTGCTTCAGTAAAATAGCCTTGCTCAGCGTAGATCCAGGCCAGGGTTTCCGTGCAGAAACCGAGTTCGGGATCCTCCCAGTTCCGCTCTTCTTTTTCGTCGGAACGGCCTGCCTTGAAGCGGGAGAAATAGTTGTCTTCCTCCTGCATCACACTGTCGTACTGGTCGGAAGAGAAGAAGTCTCCGCCGATGACCTTGACAGTCCGGCGGTACGTTTGGCTTCCGGATGGTTCGGACAGATCATTCGCCTCGGGCAGGTCCTTCGCTGCGTGATCCTTCACCTCGCTCAGGATGACAGAGCGGAGAAGGGCCTGGATATCCTTGTCGGAATAATCCTCCTGACGGGTTGAGCGGACGATGTCAGAAACTATTGTCCTGGAAGCGATGTACATCGCGGCATCTGCGTATTCAGCCTTGCCCCATTCGTTTCCGCCCACCTTGGACATCCGCTCGCAAAGCTCACGCCTGGCCGCGCCGAACCAAGGGTACATCGTGATGATCCCGGTCAGCTGGTCCATCGTCAAAGACTCAAGTTTCTTTACGCTTCCTTCCATCGTTACCACTGTGCCACACTGGCGTTGAACATGTCTTCAATAAGTTTCTCGACGATCTCCGCGCAGAGGGAGGCCTCGACGGCATCGAGCGAATTGGTTGAATCGTAGTCTGAATAAGCGGAAAAATTCTGCTCGAAATCCTCCTCAGGATACTTTTTGTTTGTGAATTTCAGGCTTACCGTGACGGTGAGACGGTTCTGTGCGGCGATTTCGTCAGCCGTCACTGCTGATGCCCTGACCTCATAGCCGGTCACGGCCCCGGTAAGTTCCAGGTCCCCGTCACTATCCACCTGCTCGAGTTTTGTCAGTTTGCGGAACTTATCCTTCATGGCCTCGGTCAGGTCATTGCTCAGGGAGGGATTGACCTTCAGGGCTTTATATTCAAAATAATTGATTGTCACCGTCTTCACGTCTGGCTGGATGGAAGTGCCGGAAAAGGAATAATGGACAATGGAGCATCCTCCCAGGAAGAAGGACGCCATGATGACCAGGGCTAAGGCTATTCTTTTACTTATCATGTTCAATCCAGATGGTATTTTTCGATCCAGCGGTAAAGTGTCCTTTCGGATATTCCCACCTCTTCGGCAGCAAGCTTGCGGTTGCCATGGTGCTTTTCAAGTGCCTTGACGATGATGTCCACCTTGGACCGGTTCAGTGAAAGATCCTGTGAAGGCTGCTCTTCTGCCTTGATGTCCACCACTTTCCCAATGGTGCCACTGGGGACCGGAGTCCCCTGGCCCTGCCACTCGGGTTCCTCTTCGCGCACTGGAGCAGGAGTCAATACAGGGGCAGAGACGTGACCTGATCCTACCTTGGCCTTGAGGTCGTCCACTTCCTGCTTGAGGTCGAGGATGGCCTTGATGATCATCTGCCGGTCTGAATCCGGCATCGAGTCGTTCCTCTCCTCCTTTGCAGCAACCGGAAGAAGATTCAGCTCTTCCTTAGGCATGTAGCGGGATAGGGTGGCGGCGTCGATGACACACTTGGGTGAAGTAGGAGTGAGCTTCTCTGATTCGAGGGCTGTGACTGTCTCGGCGAGGTTCTTGAGCTGGCGTATATTCCCCGGCCAACGGTAATTGATCAGAAGGTCGATGGCATCGTTGGTCAGGCTTACCTTGCCCATTCCGAACTTCTCCGAAAAGTCAGAGGTGAATTTCCTGAAAAAGAGATAGATGTCCTCCTTCCTCTCACGAAGCGGGGGCATCTGGATCTGTATGGCATTCAGCCTGTAGTAGAGGTCTTCGCGGAACTTGCCCTTGCTCACTGCATAGAGCAGGTTGACGTTCGTAGCGGCGATCACCCTGACATCGGTCTTCTCAACCTTTGAGGATCCCACCTTTATGAATTCTCCGCTCTGGAGCACCCTTAGGAGCTTGGCCTGCGAGGCAAGCGGAAGTTCACCGATCTCATCGAGGAAGAGTGTACCTCCATCTGCTTCCTGGAAATAGCCGCGCCGGGTCTCGATAGCCCCGGTGAAAGAACCCTTCTCATGACCGAACAATTCAGAATCGATCGTTCCTTCGGGAATGGCTCCGCAGTTGACCGCGAAATACTTACCGTTGCGGCGAAGACTGTTCTGGTGGATGATTTTGGGAATATTCTCCTTTCCGACACCGCTTTCACCTGTAATGAGGACTGTAAGATCGGTTGGCGCTACTGCCACCGCAGTCTCCAACGCCCGGTTAAGGGCGGCATCGTTTCCTATGATGTCGTATTTGTTTTTCAGCCTTTGGAGTTCCTGTGAATCCATGATAATTGTTGCGTCTGATGTGGCAAAGTTACGAAAATTATAGTTATATTTGCCTTGATTATGGGCTTATCCCAAACAGCAAACGTTTAACAAAACAAATAATATTCCAAAACAACATGAAGAAAGCAGTTAGAATTCTTGCAGCAGCGGCTCTCGTCCTGAGTGCTGTCGCTTGCTCCTCAGCCAAGAAGATGGCTGAACTTGCTGACAACGTGATTGTCAATTGCGATCCCGCTGTCCTTGAGTGTGTCGCCGGAAACATCGATCCTACCGTTTCCGTAACCTATCCTGCCAACTATTTCCATCCGAAGGCTATCCTCGAGGTCACTCCTGTCATCGTCTATGACGGAGGCGAGGCCAAGATGAGCCCTCTCATGTACCAGGGAGAGAAAGTTAAGGACAACTACAAGGTAGTCCCCAAGGCTGGTAGCACTGTCACCGAGAAACTTCATTTCAATTACGTAGAAGGAATGGAGCAGAGCCATCTCGAGCTCCGCGGTGTTGCCAAATATAAGGGAAAGAGCATCAAGCTCCCTACCAAGAAGGTTGCTGACGGTGTCAACACGACCTACATGCTCGTCAAGGGTGCAGGTATCGTTCCCATGAAGGCTGACGGCTATGAGGCTATCCTCAAGCAGACCGCCGAGGGCCAGATCCTCTATAGGATCAACTCCGCAGATGTCCAGAACAAGCAGCTTAAGGGCGAGTCCATCAAGAACTTCCAGAACGCTCTCGACGAGATCAAGAACAACGAGAGGAAGACTCTCGTCGGAACTGAGGTCGTTGCTTACGCTTCCCCGGATGGTGCAGAGGGTCTCAACAAGAAACTCTCCGACAACCGTTCCAAGACTGCAGACAAGGCATGGAACAAGATCGTGAAGGGAAAGGAAGTTACCGATCCTGAAATCAGGAGCATCGGTGAGGACTGGGAAGGCTTCCAGGAGCTTGTCCAGAACTCCAGCATCCGCGACAAGGATCTCATCCTCCGCGTCCTTTCCATGTACAGCGATCCTGCTGTCCGTGAAAGCGAGATAAAGAATATGTCCTCCATCTACACCGAACTCAAGAATGATGTTCTTCCTGAACTCCGCCGTGCAAGGTTCATCGCCAACGTCGAGTTCAAGAACTACACCGCCGACGAACTCGTCAAGATGGTTGACAACGACAGCGATGTCCTCGACGAGCCCGCTCTCCTCCACGCTGCTACCCTCGTAAAGGATCTTGACAAGAAGGTCAAGCTCTACAACAAGGCTATCTCCAAGTACGACAGCGACAAGGCAAGGTTCAACCTCGGTGTTGCCTACCTCAACGCCGGCGACCTGAACAACGCTTCCAAGGCATTCGCAAATGTCGAGACCAAGGACGGCGACCTCAACAACGCTCTTGGTGTTATCGCTCTCCGCAAGGGTGACCTCGCCACCGCAACCAGCTACTTCAAGAAGGCTGGTACTGACGCTGCAAAGGCCAACCAGGGTGTCATCGACATCTGCTCCGGCAACTACGAGAAGGCTGTCGAGGATCTGAAGGATGCTCCCGGATGCTGCCACAACCTTGTTCTTGCCTACATCCTCACCGACCAGCTTGACAATGCGAAGAAGGCTGCTCAGTGCGGCGACCCGAAGGTTACCTACCTCAGGGCTATCATCGCTGCACGCCAGGGCAAGATGGATCAGGTCAAGACCCTCCTCGAGGAGGTCGGAAAGGCCAACAAGGACCTCGCTGCAAGGGCTGAGAAGGATGTCGAGTTCGCAGAGTACTTCAAGAAGTAATCTCGTACGACATATTCCAAATAAGGAGGGTGGTTCTTTCGAGCCACCCTCTTTGTTTAATATGGAAGCCCTTATCCGTTTTTTGCAACTTGCTTATTATTAACACAATATGGAAAACGCCTAGGTAATTTACCCAGGCGTTTTCTGTAGTAGGCTCAGGACCAATCACTTGCGTGAAACGCCCTATATTCACTTTATCTGCTGGCTGCCTTCTGGGGATGTGCCTTCTTCACCGAGGCCGCCCAGGTCTTGAAATCAGTCCATTTGTAATACGGTCCTTCGACCGGCTGAATCTGTGGCAGGGAGACCTCTGAACCATTCCGGAGCAACTTGAAAAGGATCTCTGGATTCTTTTTCGCTCGGTAGAAGACAAACTGCAGGTTAGCCGCCATCGGGGTGTTGTAGTTCTGGAACCAGTACTTCACATCCTCCGGCTTGTCTGCCTCGTGTCCTTCGCCGTTGATGTTGAGCAGGGCGATGAAAGCATTGACCACAGTGTCGTGGCCGAAGCGGAGATGGGCTTTGTAGGATCCGTTTTCGATGGACTCGTCAGCGCAATCGATGATGTCGTCCAGCAGGACTATCATCCTGTACTTGTTTCTGGTGTGTCCGATGTAGTGGCTGTAGTTCTCGCCTTCCCACTCGGAAAGCAGCTGCTCTTTCGTGAATATGTCTTCGAGCCAGTCGCTCTCGTCATAATTGTGATAGCCTGCCCAGAGGTTGAAGAGTTCGTAGACAAACTCCCTGCGGCCTCCCATTTCTTCTAGGAAGCTCCTGTCCGTGAACAGTTTGCCAAGGATGCCATCGTAGTCTGTCATCCTGTCGCGGAAGTCGTTGATGCTCTCAGGAACGATTATTTCCCCAGCATAGGACTTGGCAATCTCCCTTGGAGTAGCTCCGGGGTTTGTAGCCGGCAGGTTAGTGTGGAGGGAGTTCATCTCTATGTTCAGTTTCGGGGCCTGTTTCTGCAGGCTGACAGTGAAAGCATTCATGCTCACGATCGCCCTCTGCGAAGTCGATGCTCTGGCAAGGACATCCCCTCCGTCCTTGAAGACTTCAGGGAATTGCTCGTACATGATCCTTGCAATCTCGGTGTGCTGCTGCCAGCCGAGACGGGACAGGTCGCCCATGTTCATAAGCGGAACCTGGTAGAAGGCCATGAAGTCTTCGTAGAGTTTCTTGCCTCTCGGTGTCAAGGCATCAACCGCCATTGCAGCATCCAGGACTTCCTTGATCTTGGTGTAAGTCCTGGCATTCCAGGCGTATCTGGAACCATGTCTCCCATAATGGCTGATGTAGAAAGGAACGTAGCCCTTTGGTGCCGGAGTCAGTGGAGCGGCATCGAACCGGTAGGGACCCTCGACGCCGGCAGCCTTTTCGCGGCTTGAGGCAACCTGGTCAAGAACGTCGTAGACTTGTCCGTTTAGTGGGGAAAAAGTGCTGAAGATAGCGGCAGTAGCGCACGCGATGGTGATAATTAAGCGTCGTGTGTGTTTCATGGACTCAAAGATAGGAATATTTCCGCTATTTTAACTAACTTTGTGTAAACCACAAAATCGTCCTGATGGATAACGACAAGTTTGTAAAACCCTTTTTCAAGGTGAAGGGGAAAGACGGGAAGATCGACTTCTTCAAGTCATGGCAATGGCAGGTGGTGATCTGCACGATGATCGGCTACTCCATGTTCTATTTCGTGCGTAAGAATTTCTCTTTCGCCATGCCTGCCCTGAGTGCTGAATATGGAATCACCAACACCAGCTTCGGAATAATCCTTTCCCTTGTGGGGATCATCTATGGAGTGTCCAAGTTCCTGAACGGTATAGTCGCAGACAGGATCAATGCCCGCTGGCACCTTGTCATCGGCCTTTGCGCCTGTATCTTGCTGAACCTTTTCTTCGGCTGGTCTGACAAACTGAGCACAATGATCACCGGAAACGAATCCGGTCCCGATTTCATCAACACGATGGTCGTGATCATGGCCATCCTTCTGGTTCTCAACAACATATTTCAAGGCTGCGGCTTCCCGCCCTGCAACCGGCTGCTTGCCCATTGGGTGCCTCCGAAGGAACTCGCCACAAAGTCTGCCATCTGGAACACCTCCCATTCGATAGGAGCAGCCGTGGTTTCCGTCTTCTGCGGCTACATCATTGCAAAGACAGGTAATTGGCGTTACTGCTTCATATTCCCGTCGGCTGTCGCCGCTATCGGAGTCCTGTTCATCTTCCTGACCTTGAGGGATACACCCAAGTCCGTTGGACTGCCTGAGCTGGAGAACACTCGCACCGAACTTGACGAGGATGACAGTCCGGCAGCGTTCAGGGCCTTTATCCGCAAGAGGGTTTTCCGCAGTCCCATTGTCTGGTGCCTGGCAATAACCGACCTCTTCGTGTACATAGTCCGTTTCGCTGTCCTGGACTGGGGCCCCATGTTCCTCCAGCAGAGGGAGAATCCTCTTTCTCCCCAACTCTCCGGCTGGACGATCGGTATTTTCGAAGTCGCGGGGTGTATAGGGATGCTTTGTGCCGGATGGATGTCCGACCGCTTCTTCAAAGGCAAGTCCCATAGGGTCTGCGCCGTAGAGATGTTCCTTGTGGCCCTGTGCATGATAGCCCTTCACTTGCTTCCCAAGGACAGCAGTCCGGTGCTCGTACTTGTCCTCCTCGCCCTGGCCGGTTTCTTCGTCTATGGACCCCAGGCGATGCTGGGAGTGACTGCCGTCAAGCATGCGACCAAGAAGGCTGCTTCGACCGCTGTGGGTCTCATCGGCCTCATGAGCTATGGTTCGGTCATCTTCACCGGTGTCGGCCTCGGATGGTTCTCCGACCATTTCGGCTGGGACAACCTCTTCCTTCTGATGACCATAGTCGCCGTAATCGGCGGGCTCATCGTATCCGCTCTCTGGAACATCAAGGACGATGGCTACATCCATGATGAAAAATAGTATTTAAACCCAATGAATATGAAAAGACATCTCTTAGTCCTGGCAGCGGTACTGATGACCGTTTCCGCTTTCGCACAGGATCAACAGGTCCGCTTCTTCTCACACCGCGGCGGACGCATGGAGTACGACGAAAACACCATTTCTGCTTTTGAGGCCAGCTACAAAGCCGGTTACAGGGGTTATGAGACAGACATCCGCATGACCAAGGATGGCAAACTTGTGATCCTTCACGACTCGAACCTGACCCGTACCACCGACATGGAGGGAGTGGTCGAACAGATGACCGAGGCACAGATCCGCAAAGCCTCCACGAAGAAAGGCCACAAGGTCATGTTCCTCGATGAATTGATGGACTGGCTCGATTCAAAGGGAGACGTGACCTATGTCGAGTTCGAACTTAAGACGAATCCGATCGAACTCTATCCTGAGGATAGGCTCAGGGAGTATTGCGACAAACTCTACGAAAGGGTCATGCGCAACAAACCCGCCGGGGCTACCTATCTCTTCACTTCCAGCGATTACCGCGGCTTGAGATACCTTCAGCAGAAGCACCCCGGAGTAGGCATGCTTCTCATCACCGGCAAACCATGTAACGACGAGACTATCGCCCTTTGCAAGGCCATGGGTATCAACCGTCTCGGAGCGACCATGGACGGGACTTCCAGGGCCGCTGTGAAGAAGGCCCATGAGCAGGGACTTATCGTAAGTCTCTGGCCCGGACAGAGCACAGCTGATGCGATGCTGGGTGTCTATCTTGGAGCTGATTTCCTCTGTACCGACATTCCTGTCGAGGTGATGAACTTCATGAAGACAAAGGCCCCTTGGGTAAAGGCTGTCTTTTGATTGATCTCTTCGCACCATGACGCCGTCTGCAGAAAAGAAATTCAACCTGGCCTTCAACATATTCCTTGTCACAGGAATGCTTGTGGCCCTGGTCATCACAACCGCCTTCAAGCTGCGGCAGCCTGACGTCAAGACTTTCATGCTCCTCCTGGCCGCCTTCGGCGCCTTGATGGGAGTGGTGAACACCGTGCTGTCGGCCAACGGCCACATACTGACATTCGTCTTCGGCTTCATAGACGTTCTGATCGCGACGATCGTCTACCTTGACAACGGCATCATGGGCAATTTCGCCCTCCATGCCTTGTACTTCCTGCCGATGCAGTTCATCGGTTTCTGGCAATGGAGAAGGAGAGGTGCCAAGGTGGTGTCAGGAGAGGGGGAGGATTCCAGGGTCAAAGCCTGCAGGCTCTCAGGAAAACAATGGGTCTGGCTCGCTGCCGGTATCCTGGCAGGAACCGCGGCCCTCTATTTCATCCTGCTTGAAGTCGACTTGGCTGCCTTGAGGGCAGGAAGGATAGACTCCGTCAACAAATCCAAGGTCTTGCTGGACTCAGTGGTCATGACCCTGAACATCGCTGGACAGGTCCTCCTGAGCTTTGCCTTCATGGAGCAGTGGTACATCTGGATCCTGGTTAACATCTCCTCGATCTCTCTATGGGCAGTAGCCCTTCTTGGTGGTACAGGTTCCGGCAATGCCGCCGTGATGCTCATAAAATACATCTTCTACCTGATGAATTCGCTCAATGGACTACGGATCTGGCTTGGTTTGAGCAAAAGGGTTGCATCGCCAGATTTGGATAATTGCTGATTTTTTCTTTTCTTTGCACGGTTATTGTGTAGAATATTCAAAAACTATTTAATTCGTATAATTATGACTGAAGAAGAAATCGTAAAACAGGTCAAGGCGATTATCGTCGACAAACTCGGCGTTGAAGAATCCGAAGTTACTGATACCGCCAACTTTACCAATGATCTTGGCGCAGATTCTCTCGACACTGTCGAGCTTCTCATGGAGTTTGAGAGGGTATTCGGAATCAAGATTCCTGATGAGGAGACCAGCACCATCGCAACCGTGAAGGACGCTATCGACAAGGTTCAGGAAAAACTCGCCGGTAAGGAAGAATAATCCTCTGGACATTAAAAAATCAAGCCCCGGGTAACCCCGGGGCTTTTATTGTTTCCTGCTTTCTGCCTATTCCCTGGGCAGGGCAAAGGTTATCTTCAGTTTCGGTTTGTTGCCTGCGGCTCCCGGACCGTTGAGGTGGCAGTTGTAGTAGTGGTCCTTGTCCAGCTCGGTGCTGGTTGTGGTCTTCGAAGCGGAAGCATTGGCGTACTGGGCCATCATCATGTAGTTGTAGTAGTTGTTGTAGCCATAACCATAGCCGCCATAACCACCATAACCGTACATGCCGCCATAACCACCGTAGCCTCCACCGTACAGCTGGTTGTAGTAAGAATAGTATGCCATCTGCTGATAGAAGTCAGCCATTTCACTGGCTTCCGCATTGGTCGTGGTCGTGCTTTCGTAGCGCATGATCAACATCCAGATGTCGTAGTCGGAGATGTCCGGATCATCCACCTTCCTGATGATTTGCTGCACGTGATGCGTCACGTCCGGTGCAAAATTGCAGAGGGAGCGGTTGATGTCGCCCTGGTTCTCTGTCGAGACGCTGGCGTCGGTGAGTCCTGCGAATACAACCGAACTGTCCCTGGTGATCTTGACGGAAGGGCTGAGGATCCTGGGGAAGAGGTACATTGACTTGTAGTCTTCCGGGAACTCGAAAGGAAGCACTATAGTGGCCTTGGAGATGAGGGCCGTAGTGGGGTCACCTCCTTTCGAGATGATCTCGGGATTGACGAGCCTGCGGATCTCATCAGCAGGGATGACCGGCTTGAGGCCGCTGCCGCCCTCGATGTAGACCTTGTCATCAGCTTTTCCGGCCAGATAGTCAGATTCGTGGGAGTCCACGTTGAAGACATACTGCTCCGGCTGAACCTTAAGGTTGATAAGTGAATCCAGGTTTTGGAATTCCGGCGGACTAAAGTAGAACATCAGGCTTGAATCCCTTCTTTCGCCGTTGTAGATACCACTGAAATAGAGTACGGCGTAGTTGTCTGTCCTGTAGATGGTTCCGTTGTAAGAGTCGGTTATGTTCATCTTGAACATGTTGAAACGGCCACCATTTCCTGCAGGATCATCCGTCGTGATGTAGATCCCGGGGAATTTCTTGTTGTACTCTTCGAAATCCTTCAGATCCTCGCTTGTGATGCTTAAGTATTTCTTTCCGAACTCTTCAGTGAAATCAAAGACCAGCGAGTCGGTTCCGTTGACGACGGGGACACCCTTGGTGATCCTCTTTTCTCCGTATTTTGGAGCAGTCCTGGAGTAGAACCTGTTTGAGAGGAGGGACTCTTCAAGAGCATAGACATTGACATTCTGGAGGATGCTGCCCTCGCTTTCGTCGCCTATCGAGACAGAGTCGCTCTCGGCCTGGAACTTGAACCTCCTGAAGACAGGATCAGTACCGAAGTCGAACTCTCTCAAGACAGGAACAAGGGTAAGGGCACAACCTCTTTTGAAGAGGCCGTAATTGTCATCTCTGACGGCTCCGAAGTTGATCCTCCTGGAGGAATAGCCTGATAGGCTGTCTACAGGCTTCATCCAGACCTCGTCAAGATCGAACTCGGCAGTGAAGAAGTCATATTTAAGATTGGTAGCAATGAAGTTGCCACCAACAGACTCATTGACGTTTGTGCAAGACAGCAGAGCAGTCGCAAGGACTATCGCCGCAAGAAGTTTTCTCATTACTTCAACCGTTGATAAAAATCATCGTATTCGTCGATGTAGCGTCCGTTGCTTATCGATTCCTCATCGAAAGGCAGGATCGGGACCTTGAGTCCTTCGCAGAACTTCTGGAGGTCCTTGTCCAGATCGGGCGCACCCATGATGATGCCATCCGAATACATGGCCGCCATTTCCGCAAGTTTTATGCCATCGGGATTGTCCAGGATAGCCACATCTTCAGGCAGAATACCATTTGAAGGGACATTGTCCTTGAAAGAGGCGGGGAATTTTTCCTTGCTTATTTCGTTGTAGAGAGATGTCACTACCTTGCTTCCGCTGAAGATAGGATCGCTGTTGTAGACCTTCTTGAGGTAGAGGGGTACGAGATGCGAGATCCAACCCTGGCAATGGATGACGTCTGGAGCCCAGCGGAGTTTCTTGACGGTTTCGAGAACGCCTCTTGCGAAGAAGATCGCTCTCTGGCCATTATCTTCGAAGAATTTGCCGTCAGCATCGTAAGTGATCTGCTTGCGGCGGAAATAATCGTCGTTGTCGATGAAATAGACCTGTATCCTTGCAGAGGCGATCGAAGCGACCTTGATTACAAGGGTCCTGTCGACGTCGCCGATTATGATGTTCATTCCGGACAGCCGGATAACCTCGTGCAGCTGGTTCTTCCTTTCGTTGATGCAGCCATATCTGGGCATGAAAGCCCGGATTTCCTTCTTCCTCTCCTGGATGCCCTGGGGCAGGAAACGTCCGATCTTGGAAACCGGAGTTTCGGGGAGGAATGGCATGATCTCCGAATTGACGAACAATACTCTGTTGACGGGATTTCCCATAATACTAAACTTGTCTTACAAAGGTAAGAATTTTTTTTCATATTTTGATAATTCACTATATTTGAAACCAATTTGGAGAATTGTGCTCTTATGTCTTCAGGAGAAAACAAACTGATTCGGAGGAGGCTCGCGGGGGCTTGGCTGTCGAGTGTAATCAGTATCACGCTGGTACTGTTGCTCGTGGGTGTCGCCAGCCTTCTTCTCGTCAATGCGAAGAGTGTCTCCGACTATTTCAAGGAGAATGTCCAGGTCTCTGTCCTTATGAGGCCGGATGTCACCGAAGACGAGGCCATGAACTATGCCACGACCCTTGACGCCATGCCATTCATAAAGGGGACACGCTTCATCTCGAAGGAGGAGGGTACCCGGGACATGACGGACATGCTGGGTGAAGATTTCCTGAGCGTTTTCGAAACGGCTCCTATTCCGGTGTCCGTGGATGTCACCTTGAAGGCGGACTATGTTAGTGCGGACAGCCTCGAACTTGTCAAGAAGGCCATCGGCTCTTCTCCGCTGGTGGATGAGGTCGTGTACCAGCAGTCCCTCGTGGACAAGCTCAACACCAACCTTGGCAAGATTTCCCTGGTCCTGGGAATATTCGTGGTCCTGCTTCTCTTCATCTCATTTGTCCTTATCAATAACACGGTAAGGCTCAATGTTTTCTCCAAGAGGTTCACCATCCACACCATGAAGCTCGTAGGTGCTACGAAGTCCTTCATACGTGCACCTTTCCTCGGCCAGGCTGTATTCCAGGGACTCTTTTCCGCCCTGCTTGCCATCCTGATCCTCCTAGGGATCCTGTACTTCGTCCGCAAGGAGTTCGTCCAGCTCTTCGAGATATTCAGCCTCGACCTGCTTCTGACCGTTATCGGCATAGTGATTGTCGCAGGCATCGTGATCTGCCTTGTGAGTACTTATTTTGTTGTCGGAAGGCTCGTGTCGCTCAGCAACGACGAGCTGTATTATTGATGAATGAATGGAATCAAAAGCGAATATGTCTGAAAATACAAAGATGGCAATCACTCGCAAGGGGCTTTGGATGCTCCTGATGGGATTGCTGGTCATGGTAGCAGGCTTCGTCCTTATGATGGGCGGAGGAGTCAAGGATCCCAATGTCTTCAATTGGTCGATGTTCGATTTCAGGAGACTGGTAGCTGCTCCCTTGGTGATCATATGCGGCGTGGTCATTATGATCGCTGCCATCATGAAGAAGAAGTGAGATGAACTGGCTGCAAGCTTTGCTCCTTGGCCTGGTCCAGGGGCTTACCGAATTCCTGCCCGTAAGTTCGAGCGGACATCTGATGATCGTTAAGGAACTGCTCGGCGTCGATTCCGAAGGTTTCCTCGATTTTACCGTCACGGTGCACCTTGCTACCGTGCTCAGTACCATAGTGGTTTTCTGGAAGCCTATCTGCAAGCTGCTTTCCGGCTTTTTCAAGTTCAAGTACAATGAAGAGACCGACTACATCTTCAAGATAGTGGTCTCCATGATTCCTGTGGCTCTTGTGGGTTTCCTTCTCAAAGACAAGGTGGAGGCCCTCTTCGGCGACTCTCTCACTACCGTTGCCGTCTGCCTCCTCATCACCGCTGCACTGCTTTTGCTCTCCGACCTGTTCGGCAAGCGTTCGACTGGTAAGGAAGACGGTGATAATGGCCACCGAAACGGGATCAGTTACTTGCAGGCTTTTTTGGTAGGTGTCGGACAGGCTTGTGCTGTCGCCCCCGGACTTTCGCGTTCCGGCACGACCATCGCAACGGGCCTCCTCTGTGGAGTAAAGCGCAGCGTCATGGCCCAGTTCTCCTTCCTGATGGTACTCGTACCAATCCTTGGCGAGCAATTCCTCGACATCCTGAAGGCAGTCGCCGGTGAAGCACCCCTTGGCGGAGGGCTCAGCCCAGCCTGCCTCGTCGCTGGTTTCATCGCTGCTTTCCTTGCCGGTCTCTTCGCCTGCAAGGCCATGGTCGCCCTTGTCCGCAGGGCAAAGCTCGGCTGGTTTGCACTCTACTGTGTCATCGTCGCAGTCCTTATATTCATATTGGTTTAATCATCACTTGTCAGAATGGCTGAACGCACCCTTGTCTACTTCGTTTCTGACGTTCACCTTGGCTTGGATGTCAACGATCCGGCGGACAGGGAGTCCCGTTTCGTGAAATTCCTCAATTCCATTCCCAAGGACCGCACCATGGCCCTCTTCATGCTGGGAGACATCTGGGATTTCTGGTACGAGTACCGTGACGTTGTGCCCAAGGGCTATGTCCGTGTGTTTGCCTCCCTTATGGATCTGATGGATGCCGGAGTGAAAGTCTATTTCTTCCAGGGCAACCACGACATCTGGTGTTACCATTATTTTGAAAGCATGGGTATCGAGATCCTCCAGCAGCCCTTCCCTCTGGAAATCGGTGGCAAGGTTTTCTGCCTGGGACACGGGGATGGACTCGGTCCTGGCCATTTCTGGTACAAGGTCATGCGTTGGGCTTTCCGCAACAAGGTCTGCCAGTGGTTGTTCAGCACCTTCCTGCATCCTACGGTCGCATTCAGGATCGGTACAGGATGGTCCAAGAAAAGCCGGGTCGCCAGGAATGAGGAATATGTATTCAGAGGCGAGGATGAGCCATTGTACAAGTTTGCGGTTGATTTCTCAAAGGAAGTCCATGTGGACTATTTCATTTTCGGCCATTTCCACACTTCCGTGGACATGACTCTCCCTGGCGGTGGCAGATTGCTCGTGCTGAAGGATTGGATGCAGCCTCAGTCTTCGAACTGGATTGTCTTCGACCTGACTTCCGGATGCTTGGGCATCTCCCAGAATATTGAATAATAAAGAGCGTCGAATTCCCCCCGTTTCCACTTTTCGACCAGATATTCAGTCATCTTGTCTTCGCCGTTGGCATCGTAGCGGCTCTTCAGGTCGTTGCCGAAGATCTTGGCGATTCCTTGCCAGAAACCTGCGGTTATCCCGCTCTTGTAGTCCTTTATGATCTTGAATGATGACTTCCCGATCTCCCTGTCTATCAACTTGATGAGCAGGCGTCCCTGGGAAATGCTCATCTTCTTGAGCGGCTCTTCATAGATGTTGAAGAGTTCCTTCTGCATCTGGTTGATGTATTTTTCTTTCTTGCGCCGCCTCAAGGCGTTGCCTGCAATGTGGTTGTCGACCTGCACCGTCAGGTCCTTGGCGAGCATGGCATAGGGGTAGACCTTGTTGAAGTTGTAGACCAGCCGGTAGTATTTCTTGAGGTCGCTCTTGCCTTGGCGGCCACGGGGGAAGACCCAGATGGGATTGATGCTGTCGTAGTAGACGGTGTCGCCCTGTTCGACCCTGTAGCCCATGTAGGCTCCTCCCTTGGGAGTGGAAGGAATGGGGATATCTGGCTCCTGGGCGGCCGCCTGGGTCGTCATCAGGAGTCCGAGCAGCAGGGCTGCCCACAATGGATATGTCTTCTTGTTGCCAGGCATGCTTACGATTGCGGCGCAAATGTACGAATTTGCTGAAAATTTCGTGCCTGAAAGATAAACCTTCAAAGGCGATGTCGAAACCGCCGGCGAATATTTTTTAACCTAAGTGGTAATTCGCTGAAAATGACCGTATTCACTTGAAAAAGTTGTGGCCGAAAATGTTGAAATATTTTTCGAATAATGTTTGAAATCCACATTTTTTTACTAACTTTGCAGTCCCAAATTCTAGGGGTTATTGGCTTAATATGTTGATAATCAAGGATTTGGAAAGTTTGGAAATTTATTTAAAGTAATACGGCAATGTTACAACCAAAGAAAACAAAGTACAGAAGGGAACAGAAGAACGTGATGAAGGGAATGGCCCAGAGGGGCAATCAGCTCGCGTTCGGTTCCTTCGGTCTCAAGACCCTCGAGAATTGCTGGATCACTGCCCAGCAGATCGAGTCTGCCCGTCAGGCTATCTCACGTCGCATGAACCGTGAAGGTCAGATCTGGATCAGGATATTCCCGGTCAAGCCTTTCACCAAGAAACCTCTTGACACTCGTATGGGTAAGGGTAAGGGTGACCCTCAGGGCTTCGTTGCTCCCGTCACTCCCGGACGTATCCTCTTCGAGGCAGACGGTGTCTCCCTCGCAACTGCAAAGGAGGCCATGCGCCTTGCTTCCCACAAGCTTCCCATCGCGACCAAGTTCGTCGTCCGCAGGGATTATGTTGAATAATTAAATGGAGTAGATTAGAAATGAAAACATCTGAAGTTCGCGAAATGTCCATTGCAGATCTGCAGGACCGCATCCAGGTTGAAAAGAACAGGCTTGACAGCATGAGGCTCAACCACGCCATCTCTCCATTGGAGAACACATCGGAATTCAAGAAAATCAGGAAGGATATAGCTCGCATGATCACTATCCTCGCTGAAAAAGAAAAAGATCAGAAATAATTATGGAAAGAAATCTTCGTAAGGAAAGAATCGGCGTAGTGGTCAGCAACAAGAATGACAAGACCATCATTGTTGCAGTCGAGACCAAGAAGATGCACCCTCTCTACGGAAAGTTCATCAAGCAGACGACCAAGTTCGTCGCCCAGGACGAGAAGAACGAGTGCAGCGAGGGCGATACCGTACGCATCATGGAGACCCGTCCTCTCAGCAAGACCAAGAGGTGGAGATTAGTTGAAATCGTAGAAAAAGTTAAGTAATTATGATACAGCAGGAAACACGTTTACAGGTTGCCGACAACAGCGGAGCGAAGGAAGTCCTTTGCATCCGTGTGCTTGGAGGTACCCATCATAGGTATGCGACAGTGGGCGACCAGATCGTTGTTGCGATCAAGAGCGCCATTCCTAGCGGTGACGCCAAGAAGGGCACGATCTCCAAGGCTGTCGTTGTCCGCACCAAGAAAGAAATCCGCAGGCAGGACGGATCCTACATCCGTTTTGACGACAATGCATGCGTTCTCCTGAACAATGCGGGCGAGCTCCGCGGAACCCGTATCTTCGGCCCTGTGGCCAGGGAGCTTCGCGAGAATTACATGAAGATTGTTTCACTGGCACCCGAGGTCCTTTAATCATCAGAGAATCATGAAGAAGTTACATATTAAGAAAGGTGACACAGTGTATGTCAACGCGGGTAACGACAAAGGCAAGACCGGAAAGGTCCTGACCGTCGTTCCTGACAAGGATCGCGTTATCGTTGAAGGCGTGAACGTCATCAGCAAGCACACAAAGCCCAATGCAGCTCATCCGCAGGGCGGTATCATCAAGCAGGAAGCTGGAATCCACATTTCCAACGTCCAGCTCATAGATCCTTCTACCAACAAGCCCACCAGGGTCGGCTACAAGTTCGTCGATGGCAAGAAGGTCCGCTACGCTAAGAAATCAGGAGAGGAGATCAAGTAATCATGGCAAAGAAAGCAGCAAAACCCGTAGAAGTCCAGGCACTTCCGAAGGATTATGTACCTTCCCTCAAGAAGGTCTATAAAGAGGAGATCGTAGACAAGCTCATGAAGCAGTTCTCCTACACTACTGTCATGCAGGTTCCCAGACTCGTGAAGATCACGATCAACGAGGGAATCGGCGACGCCACCCAGGACAAGAAGCTCGTCGAAGAGGCAGCTGATGAGCTCGCCAAGATCGTCGGCCAGAAGGCTGTCCTCACTTCTTCCAAGAAGGACGTTTCCAACTTCCGTCTGCGTAAGGGCATGCCTATCGGTGTGAAAGTTACCCTTCGTGACGTCAAGATGTACGAGTTCCTCGAGAGACTCGTCCGCATCTCCCTCCCGCGCATCCGTGACTTCAACGGTATCGCAGAGAAGATGGACGGCAAGGGCAATTACACCCTCGGTCTCAAGGAGCAGATCATCTTCCCCGAGGTTGACATCGACAAGAACCCGAGGATCCACGGTATGGAGATCACTTTCGTGACCACCGCCAAGACGGACGAAGAGGCCCACGCCCTTCTCGCCGCATTCGGTCTTCCTTTCAAGAAACATAACAATTAAGGAATATGGCAAAAGAATCAATGAAAGCCCGCGAGGTCAAGCGCGCTAAGCTGGTCGCCAAGTATGCTGAAAAGAGGCAGGCCCTCAAGGAAGCCGGAGACTGGGCAGCTCTCGACAAGCTCCCCAAGAACTCTTCCGCAGTCCGTCTGCACAACCGTTGCTCCCTCACCGGTCGTCCGAAGGGCTACATGAGGAAGTTCGGTCTCAGTAGGATCCAGTTCCGTGAGATGGCCAGCAACGGCCTCATCCCCGGAGTGAAGAAGGCCAGCTGGTAATCAAAGGCACATTCACATATTACATTTTATATTAACAATCGGATATCGGGCGTCGTAACAGGCGTCGAACCAAAAAAACAAAAAAAACAATGACTGATCCAATTGCAGATTATCTCACCAGGATTCGCAACGCTTATCTGGCAGGAAAGAAGGTCGTCGAGATCCCGTCCTCCAAGATGAAAGTTGCCATCACCGAGATCCTTTGTGAGAAGGGTTACATCCTCAGCTACAAGGTAGTCGAGGGAACCCCCTACAACACCATCAAGATCGCTCTGAAGTACCATCCCCAGACTAAGATGGCCGCTATCAAGAAGATCCAGCGCATCTCCACTCCCGGCCTCAGGGTCTACGCTGACGTGGAGAACCTGCCCAGGGTACTCAATGGCCTCGGAATCGCGATCCTTTCGACATCCAAGGGCATCATCACCGACAAGGAGGCAAAGAACCTGAACGTCGGCGGTGAAGTCATCTGCTATGTTTATTAATATTAAAAGTATAGAATAATGTCAAGAATTGGTAAATTGCCTGTAAGCCTTCCGGACAAGGTGAGCGTTGAAGTTCTCCCTGGCAACGTGTTGAAGGTTAAAGGACCTCTTGGTGAGCTCAGCCAGAAAGTCGATCCCGACATCAAGGTCACCATCGAGGACAATCAGATTAAGTTCGAGCGCCCTACAGACCAGCCTCGTCACCGTTCAATGCACGGCCTCTACCGCGCACTTGTCAACAACATGGTGGAAGGAGTCTCCAAGGGCTTCCAGACAAAGCAGGAACTGGTGGGTGTCGGTTACCGCGTCGCTGCGCAGGGACAGCTCCTCACTTTCTCCCTCGGTTATTCTCATGAGATCCAGCTCATGCTTTCTCCTGAGGTCAAGGCTGAGGTTCCTGATGTGAAGAAGGGCGAGAATCCCGTCCTGATCCTCAAGAGCAACGACAAACAGCTCCTCGGACAGGTCGCGGCCAAGGTCCGTTCACTCCGTAAGCCTGAACCTTACAAGGGCAAGGGTATCAAGTTCGCTGGCGAGCAGCTTCGCCGCAAGGCTGGTAAGACTGCTGCTGCTAAATAATTAGGAGGACACAGATATGGCATTGAATAAAATTGAAAGAAGAAGAAGGATCCATTACCGCATCCGCAAGCATGTGAATGGAACCGCCGAGAGGCCCAGACTGGTTGTCTTCAGAAGCAACAAGCAGATCTATGCCCAGGTTATCGATGACGAGAAGGGCGTGACCCTCGTGGCCGCCGCTTCCAACGACAAGGTTCTTGCCGCAGAGTGCAAGGGCAAGACTGGTATCGAGGCTGCCGCTATCGTCGGCAAGGCTGTCGCCGAGCGTGCCAAGGAGAAAGGTATCGACAAGGTCTCTTTCGACCGTGGAGGTTATCTCTATCATGGCAGGGTTAAGAGTTTGGCGGACGGTGCCCGCGAAGGTGGACTTATTTTCTAATTGAAGAAGACTATGGCAAATACAAATGTTAAAAGAGTAAAGACCTCTGATCTTGAACTTAAGGACAGGTTGGTCGCCATCCAGAGAGTAACCAAGGTTACTAAGGGTGGTCGTCACTTCCGCTTCGCCGCAATCGTGGTGGTCGGTGACGAGAACGGCGTTGTTGGTTATGGTCTTGGAAAAGCCAATGAGGTAACTGCCGCCATCGCAAAGGGTGTCGAGGATGCCAAGAAGAATCTTGTCAAGATCCCCGTCATCAACACGACTATTCCCCACGAGCAGATCGCCAAGTTCGGTGGTGCAGAGGTTTTCATGAAGCCCGCTGCCCCTGGTACCGGTGTGAAGGCTGGAGGTGCTATGCGTGCTGTCTTTGAGTCAGCCGGCATCCAGAATGTCCTCGCGAAGAGTAAGGGTTCTTCCAACCCTCACAACCTCGTGAAGGCCACCGTTGCCGCTCTTACCGAGATGAGGGACGCCTACACCGTGGCCGGTCTCCGTGGAGTTCCCATGAATAAAGTTTTTAACGGATAGGAGGCTACAGTTATGGCAAAGCTTAAGATAACTCAGGTCAAAAGCAAGAACGGAACCACCAAGAGGCAGCAGGACAACCTCCGCTCCCTCGGTATCCGCAAGATTCACCAGACCGTCGAGGTCGAGAAGAATCCGGTGACAGAAGGCCAGCTCGCCAAGATCCGTCACCTTGTTGAAGTTGAAGAAGTGAAATAAGGAGGAAAGGCGATGAAACTATCAGAATTGAAACCCGCAAAGGGTGCAACTCATAACAGCAAGCGTCTCGGCCGTGGACAGGGTTCCGGTAAGGGTGGTACTTCTACCCGTGGAACCAAGGGTGCACAGGCCCGCGCCGGATACGAACACAAGATCGGTTTCGAAGGTGGCCAGATGCCTCTTCAGAGACGCCTTCCCAAGTTCGGATTCAAGAATCCTACCAGGATCGAGTACAAGGCAGTCAATGTCAGCGCAATCCAGGCTCTCTCCGAGTCTCTTGGAAAGGCAGAGATCACTCTCGATGACATCAAGATCGCCGGTCTCGCCGATGCCAAGGAGCTTGTAAAGGTCCTCGGTAACGGTGACATCACAGCGGCCGTCACGGTCACTGCTGATGCTTTCTCTGCATCTGCTGTCTCAAAGATCGAGGCTGCAGGCGGTAAGGCTATTGTAATCGGCAAGTAGAGTTCAAGTACAGATGAAGAAGTTTATTGAAACAATAAAGAACATCTTCAAGATCGAGGAACTCCGTACGAGGCTCGGCTACACGTTCCTTCTCATCCTCATTTACAGGTTGGGTTGCTTCATCGTGCTGCCTGGCATCGACACTACCATGCTGGCCCAGCTTCAGAGCACTACCCAGCAGGGACTCGTCGGTCTGTTGAACATGTTCTCCGGCGGAGCTTTCGGCAACGCTTCAGTCTTCGCACTTGGAGTTATGCCTTACATCTCCGCTTCCATCGTGATCCAGCTTCTGGGCATGTTCGTCCCTTACTTCAGGAAACTCCAGATGGAAGGTGAGAGCGGCCGTAGGAAGATGAACCAGATCACCAGGTACCTCACCATCCTCATCCTCTGCATCCAGGGACCGGCTTACATCGCTTCGATCCACAGCCAGATCCCGGGCGCCGCATTTATCGCGGAGACCCAGCTTGGATGGAGCAGGTTCGCTTACAACCTCGCAGCTACCATCATCCTGATGGCCGGTTCGATGTTCGTCATGTGGCTTGGTGAGAGGATCACTGACAGGGGTATCGGTAACGGTATCTCCCTGCTCATCATGATCGGTATCGTGGCCCGTCTGCCTTACGCTCTCGTGGCCGAGGTCGGTACGAAGCTCACAACCACCACCGGTGGCGGTCCTATCGCCCTCATCGTCGAGCTCATCATCTGGTTCCTCGTGATCGTTGCCACCATCGCCCTTGTGCAGGCTGTCAGGAGGGTTCCTGTACAGTATGCCAAGAGGGTCATCGGCAACCGTCAGTACGGTGGCGTCCGTCAGTACATCCCTCTTAAGATCAATGCTGCCGGCGTTATGCCTATCATCTTCGCACAGGCTCTCATGCTCTTCCCCCTCCTCTTCTCACGTTTCGACGCAACTAGGGGTATCGCAGCCAGCCTGAGCAACTACACCGGATTCTGGTACAACCTTATATTCGGTCTTCTCGTCGTGATATTCACTTACTTCTACACTGCCGTTACCGTCAACCCGACCATGATGGCAGAAGATATGAAGAAGAATGGCGGATTCATCCCCGGAGTCAAGCCTGGCAAGGCTACCGTCAACTACCTTGATGACATCATGTCCAAGGTTACCCTCCCCGGATCCATATTCCTCGCCATTATCGCTATCCTTCCGGCTTTCGCAAGGATCGCTGGTATCAACGACTCGTTCGCGAGCTTCTACGGCGGCACTTCGCTGCTGATTCTTGTGGGAGTTGTCCTTGACACTCTCCAGCAGGTGGAAAGCTATCTCCTGATGCGTCACTATGACGGTCTCATGAAGACCGGACGCCTCAGCGGACGCTCTGGTATGTAATTTTTTGATAATTTGAAGGAAGATGGTCAAGCCCAAGACAGAAGAAGAGATAGAGCTGCTGCGCGAGAATGCCATTATCGTCTCGAAGACGTTGGCTGAAGTCGGTAAGTGGGTCGCCCCTGGTGTGACAACTGCGAAGTTGAATGAGGTGGCCGAGACTTTCATCCGCGACAACGGCGCGATTCCCAGCTTCCTTGGTTTCGAGGGCTTCCCTGCAGCGACCTGCATGTCTGTCAATGATGTCGTCGTCCACGGTTTCCCGTCGGACTACGTCCTCAAGGAAGGCGATATCGTCAGTGCGGACATCGGCACGCTGTACAAAGGCTACAATGGTGATTCCGCGTACACCTTCCCGGTAGGGGAGGTGGACGAGGCCACCAGGAAGCTTCTTGACGTCACCAAGGCTTCGCTCTACAAGGGCATAGAGGCTGCAGTGGCGGGGGCTAGGACCGGCGACATAGGACACGCGGTGCAATCGTATGCTGAATCATTCGGCTTTTCCGTCGTCCGTGAGCCGATGATCAACGCCGGAGGAAGGGGAGTGTATGTGGCCAGAAATGGTTGGGCTGTACACACCTCCGACCACCGGAAGTCGGCTCATTTCGAGCTTACGGTTGTTGTCCGTCGCGGCAAGGCCGAGCAGCTGTCGACCTTCGAATATATAGAAAGTACTGGCAAGTAAAATTTTAAAGTGTTTTTTCAATGTCCAAACAAGTAGCAATAGAACAAGACGGAAAAGTTATCGAGACTCTTCCCAACGCAATGTTCAAGGTGGAGCTCGAGAATGGCCACGTCCTTCTGTGCAACATCTCTGGGAAGATGAGAATGAATTTCATCCACATCCTCCTTGGGGACAAGGTTAGGGTTGAAATCTCACCTTACGATTTGACTAAGGGAAGAATATCTTTCAGGTACAAATAAAAATAACACGCGATATGAAAGTCAAAACATCCATCAAGAAGCGCAGCGATGATTGCAAGATCGTCAGACGCAAGGGTCGTCTTTATGTCATCTGCAAGAAGAACCCCAAGTTCAAGATGCGCCAGGGATAACAGTTTGTAAAACAAATAAAGTCAAAGATAAATTATGGCAAGAATAGCCGGTGTTGATTTACCTAACAACAAACGTGGTGAGATAGGCCTCACCTACATTTACGGTATCGGCCGCAGCAGCTCGAGGGAGATCCTTGACAAGTGCGGTATCGACTACGACATCAAGGTCGGAGACTGGAACGACGAGCAGGTGGCACTCATCCGTAACCTCATCAACGAGGAGTACAAGATTGAGGGCGAGCTCCGTTCTTCCGTCCAGATGAACATCAAGCGACTGATGGACATCGGTTGCTACAGAGGAATACGTCATCGTATCGGCCTCCCTGTCCGCGGACAGAGCACCAAGAACAATGCCCGTACCCGCAAGGGCAAGAAGAAGACCGTTGCCAACAAGAAGAAGGCGACCAAGTAAAACCAGATGAATTATGGCAAAGAAAACAACATCATCCAAGAGAGTTGTCAAGGTTGAGGCTACGGGCCAGGCCCATATTTCATCAACCTTCAACAACGTGATCGTCTCCCTCAGCAACAACCAGGGACAGGTCATCAGTTGGTCCTCCGCTGGAAAGTGCGGCTTCCGTGGTTCCAAGAAGAACACTCCTTACGCTGCCCAGATGGCTGCCGAGGATGCTTCCAAGACCGCTTATGATGCCGGCCTCCGCAAGGTCAAAGTCTATGTAAAGGGACCAGGTGCAGGACGTGAGTCCGCCATCAGGACCATCAATAATGCAGGAATCGTCGTCACCGAGATCGTCGACGTGACCCCGATGCCTCACAACGGTTGCAGACCAAAAGGCCGTCGTAAAGTCTAATCATTTAAAAAGTAATTACTATGGCAAGATATACTGGTCCTACCACCAAGATCGCCCGTAAGTTCGGCGAACCTATATTCGGAAGCGACAAGAATTTCGAGAAGAGGAATTATCCTCCGGGACAGCACGGCCTCGCATCCAAGCGCAAGAAGCAGAAGGAGTATGGTCAGCAGCTGAAGGAGAAGCAGAAGGTACGTTACATGTACGGTCTTCTCGAGCGTCAGTTCCACAACACCTACCTCAAGGCTACCCGCATGAGCGGCCAGAGGGGTGAGAACCTCCTCTTCCTCCTTGAGTCCAGGCTTGACAATGTCGTCTACAGGATGGGTATTGCTCCTTCCCGCGCCGCTGCAAGGCAGCTCGTGAACCATGCCCACATCACCCTCAACGGCGAGGTTTGCAACATCCCCTCCGCACAGGTGAAGCCCGGCGACGTCGTCGCAGCAAGGGAGCGCTCCAAGAGTCTGGAGATCATCCAGAAGAGCGTCGCATCCGCTACCAAATACTCATGGATCGAGTTCGACCCGAAGGCTGTCAGCGGCAAGTTCCTGAACATCCCTTCAAGGGAGGACATCCCTGAGACCATCAATGAGCAGCTCATCGTTGACCTGTACTCCAAGTAACATTTAACACCCCAAAAAGAATAATCATGGCAATCTTGGCATTTCAGAAACCGGACAAGGTGATAATGCTCGAAGGCACCGACACCGTTGGCCGTTTCGAGTTCAGGCCTCTCGAGCCTGGCTACGGACAGACCATCGGCAACGCCCTCCGTCGCATACTTCTCGCCTCTCTGGAAGGTTTTGCTATCAGTCAGATAAAGATCTCCGGAGTTGATCAGGAATTCGCGACCATCCCCGGCGTGATCGAAGGCATGCAGGACATCATCCTGAACCTCAAGCAAGTCAGGTTCAAGAGGATGGTCGAGTCTGTCGATTCCGAGATGGCAAACATCGTTGTCAGCGGCAAGAACGAGTTCACCGCTGAGGATATCTCTAAGGGATTGTCTTCTTTCAAGGTGTTGAATCCTGAGCAGCACATCTGCTCGCTCGAACCGTCAGTCACTCTCGAAATCTCCCTGACCATCACCAAGGGTCGCGGCTTCGTGCCCGCCGAGGAAATGAGGGATGAGAACACGCCGATCGGCACCATTCCGATCGACGCTGTCTACACTCCTATTAGGAAGGTCAACTGGACAGTCGAGAACTGGCGTGTCGAACAGAAGACCGACTACGAGAAGCTCAACCTTGAGATCATCACTGATGGCTCAATCTCTCCCAACTTGGCGCTTCAGGAGGCGGCCAACATCCTTATCTATCACTTCAAGCTTTTCACCGACGACAAGAAGATCTCCCTTGAGAGCGCTGTCGAGTCCGATTCCAAGGAACTGGACGAAGAGAGTCTCAGGATGAGGCATCTCCTTCTCACCAAGCTTTCAGACATGGGTCTCTCCGTGAGGGCCTACAACTGCCTGAAGGCTGCTGAGATCGACACCTTCGCCGACCTGGTTGCCTATTCTAGGAACGAACTCATGAAGTTCCGCAACTTCGGCAAGAAGTCCCTCAACGAGATTGACCAGCTGGTCGAGAAGATGAAGCTTACTTTCGGTATGGATGTAAGAAAGTATAATATTGAACCCAAGAAAAAGAACAACGTTTAGCAATGAGGCACAATAAAGCAATCAATCACCTTGGCCGCAAGAGCAGCCACCGCAAGGCGCTGATGGCCAACATGGCCTCTTCTTTGATCAAGCATAAGAGGATTCAGACCACTGTCGCCAAGGCTAAGGCCCTCAAGACCTACGTCGAGCCGCTTATCACCAAGTCAAAGGAGGATACCACCCACTCCCGTCGTGTAGTTTTCAGCTACCTCAAGGACAAGGAGGCAGTGAAGGAGATGTTCGGCGTCATCGCTCCGAAGGTCGCAGACCGTCCGGGCGGATACACCCGCGTTCTCCACACCGGTTTCCGTCTCGGTGACGGCGCCGACATGGCTCTCATCGAGCTCGTCGACTTCAACGAGGCCGCTCTCGCTTCTGCGAAGAAGGAAGAGAAGAAGGCTACCCGCCGCAGCCGCGCCAAGAAGGCCGCCCCTGCAGCAGAGGCCGCTCCCGCCGAAGCTCCCGCAGAAGAGCCCAAGGCTGAGTAAAAACCATATTGATAATCTGAAGGATTATCGGTAAATTTGTTCCTGACGGGAAACCGTCAGGAACATTTTTTTTGCATTCCCATGAGAAAACATCTATTCATTATTCTATCCATCCTTGCCCTGGTAGCTTCATGCAAGGGGAAGACCTCGGCAACCTCGACTGACTCTGAGGCAGGTGAAGGAACACCGCTGGACAGCATCTATTGCAGGGACCCTTTCATCGTGGCTGACAGCTCAACGAAGACTTACTATCTCTATCGTTCTTCCACGACTCCTGAGGGATTCGGTGGCGAGGAGGCCTTTACCAGCAAGGATCTCAAGACATGGCGGGGACCTGAGAGGGTTTTCACTGTGCCTGAGGACAATTTCATCACTGGCCGTGTCTGGGCACCTGAAGTACATTACTACAAAGGAGCCTGGTACCTCTTCGCTACCATCAACACGGACAAGACATGGGCAGAAGGAATAGAAGGCTGGCCAGCGTTCACTTACCGTGGCACCCAGGTCTTCCGTGCTGAATCCCCGGCAGGACCTTTCCTCCCCCTTGGAAAGGGACTTACGACTCCCAAGGAATATATGGCCTTGGACGGGACCCTCTGGGTTGAAGACAGCAAGCCTTACATGGTTTTCTGCCATGAGTGGGTCCAGGTTGTGGACGGAACCTTTGAGGTCATGCCTCTCAAGGATGATCTTTCTGCCGCTGACGGGGATCCTGTGACCCTTTTCTCGGCGTCCCAGGCAGATTGGACCACCGGAGGAAGCTACTGGACTGAAAAGGACGGCACCAAGCGCAAGTCCTATGTTTCCGATGGCAACTTCGTCTACGAGACCAAGGATGGTGAACTGCTGATCCTATGGTCATCATTCAAGGACGGTAAGTATTGTGTCGCCATCGCCCGCTCCGCTTCAGGTAAGCTTGCAGGCCCCTGGAGTTGCGATCCCGATCCGATCTTCGAGGAGGACGGTGGACATCCGATGGTCTTCCGCGATTTCGACGGAGGGCTGAATCTCACTTTCCACCAGCCCAATTCCGGCCATTCACATCCGGTCATCCTTCCACTTGAAGACACCGGCAAGACTTTGGTTATTAAAAAATAATAAAGAATATGAAGCATAGAATCATCCTTGGCGCTGCAATACTTGCCGTAGCCCTTTCTTCCTGTTCTGAAAAGAAGGACGGGGCCAACATGAAGATGATATCCCCGGTCTATTTCTCTGATGTGGTGATCAACGACAGTTTCTGGTCACCCAGGCTCAAGAGTCATAAGGATGTGACCCTGGACGTCTGCATCGACCAGATAGAGAACCAGACAGGCAGGATCCGCAATTTTGAGAATGCCGCTAAGGGCGAAGGAGAGCATTCGGGAATATTCTTCGACGATTCCGATGTCTACAAGGCTCTCGAGGGCATGGCTTATTCGCTCCAGAACAATCCTGATCCCGTCCTGGAGGCAAAATGCGACGAATGGATCGACAAGTTCGCAGCCGCGCAGCAAGAGGACGGTTACATCAACACTTTCTACACCTTGACCGGCCTGGAGAACCGCTGGGACAACATGGACAAGCATGAGATGTACTGCGCCGGTCACATGATCGAAGCTGGAGTGGCCTACTACAAGGTCACCGGCAAGCGCAAGCTGCTGGACGTCTGCATAAGGATGGCAGATCACATGATGACTGTCTTCGGCTCCGGGAAGCGTCACTGGGTGCCTGGTCATGAGGAGATCGAACTTGCCCTCGTGAAACTCTTCGAGACGACCGGTGAGAAAAAGTACCTTGATTTTGCAGACTGGCTCCTGGACCAGCGCGGTCATGGTTACGGTACTTACGGGAAGCTCATCGACAAGCCTTGGCCGCCGCATTACTACCAGGATGAAGTCCCTGTCCGTGAGATGACCGACATTTCCGGCCATGCCGTCCGCTCCATGTACCTCTATTGCGGAATGGCAGATGTGGCGGCTTACACCGGTGACCAGGGCTATATCGGAGCCCTCAACCGCCTCTGGGACGACGTCGTCCTGAGGAATATGTACATTACCGGAGGAATCGGACAGAGTGCCAGCAATGAAGGATTCACCGAGGACTATGACCTCCCGAACCTGACAGCCTACTGTGAGACCTGCGCTTCCGTGGGCATGGTGTTCTGGAACTGGAGGATGAACCAGTTCACCGGAGACAGCAAGTACGCCGACGTCATGGAGCGCTCCATGTACAACGGCGCCCTGGCCGGAATATCCCTTGACGGAGACAGATTCTTCTATGTCAATCCTCTCGAGTCACTCGGAGGACATCACCGCCAGGCCTGGTACGGCTGCGCCTGCTGCCCCAGCCAGATATGCCGCTTCCTTCCTTCGATCGGCAACTACATCTACGGAGTCTCCGACAATGCCATCTGGGTCAATCTCTACATGGGAAACAAGGCTGATGTCAAGGTCGGCAGGAAAGCTGTAACGCTTACCCAGGAGACCAACTATCCCTGGGAAGGGGCCGTAGCTCTCAAGGTAGGTGTCAAAGGCAGTCTCCAGACACAGGTACGCCTGCGTGTCCCCGGCTGGTGCAAGAACTACACTCTTTCTGTAAACGGAGAAACAGTTGAAGCTCCGGTAGAGAAAGGCTATGCCGTCATTGACCGCAAATGGTCTGACGGAGATCTGGTCGAGATCAATTTCGACATGCCCGTCGAAGTCGTAGCAGCCGATCCCAGGGTGAAGGAAGATATCGGCAAGCGTGCCATCCAGCGCGGACCGATAGTGTACTGCATCGAGGAGGCTGACAACAAGGAAGGTTTTGATGACCTGAGGATAGCGGAGGATGCCTCTTTCGATGTTGCATTCGAGCCCGGCAAACTTCATGGAATAGTGAGCATCGAGGCCCATGCCGGCAGTCAGACTCTGAACTATATTCCTTATTATTCATGGGACAACCGTGAGGCCGGAAAGATGAAGGTCTGGGTCCCTCTTGCCGAGATTTAAAAGTTCTCTGAATATGAGACAGTTTGCCGCCATCCTGGCGACGGTGCTATTGAGCACCGTTTCCTTCGCGCGAGATTATATTCCCAATCGCTCTCCACTGACCGAGAGCCGCTATCTGGAACTTCCTTTGGGAGCTATAAAGCCTGAAGGCTGGCTCAGACTTCAGCTGCAGGCACAGGTTACAGGCTTGACTGGACATCTGGATGAGGTCTATCCCAATGTCGTGGGAGCACGCAATGCTTGGCTAGGAGGTGACGGAGATGCTTGGGAAAGAGGCCCTTACTGGATAGACGGCCTGCTTCCCCTGGCATATATCCTCGACGATGAGAAACTGAAGGCCAAGGCACAGGTCTGGGTTGAAGCCATCCTGGGTTCCCAGAAAGAAGACGGGTATTTCGGTCCGGACACTGACCGTGATCCGGAGCCCGGTCTGCAAAGGAATAATTCCCATGACTGGTGGCCGAAGATGGTCGCCCTCAAGATAATCAAGCAGTATTACATGGCCACCAGGGACTCGAGGGTGATTCCTTTCCTGGACAAATACTTCCGTTACCAGCTAAGGATGCTCCCCAAGTTCCCTCTTGACAACTGGACTTTCTGGGGGGCGCAGCGTGGGGGAGACAATCTTGAGATTGTACTTTGGCTTTACAACCTGACTGGTGAGAAATACCTTCTGGAACTTGGTGAACTGATCCACTCCCAGAGTACCAAGTGGAGTCAGATCTTCTACGACGGGGAAATGCTCCGCACCCAGAATAGCATGCACTGCGTCAACCTTGGACAAGGGTTCAAGGAACCAGTGATCTATTACCAGCAGAGCAAGGATCCCAAGCTTCTGGAAGCGATGCGCAGGGGAGAGAAGGTCATCCACGACTACCTCGGCCTGCCCACCGGACTCTGGGCCGGTGACGAGCTGATCAACTACGGTGACCCGACCCGTGGATCTGAATTGTGTACGGCTGTCGAGATGATGTTTTCCCTGGAAGAGATGCTTCGCATCACAGGCGACACCCACTGGGCGGACTATCTAGAGAGAGTGGCTTACAATGCCCTCCCTACGCAGGTTACTGACGATTTTACTGCCAGGCAGTATTTCCAGCAGACCAACCAGATCGAATGTACGCGCAACACTATGCGTAATTTCTCGACACCGCATGACGACACGGACCAGGTCTTCGGCATCTTGAACGGCTATCCCTGCTGTACGACCAACGTGCACCAGGGTTGGCCAAAGTTCACCCAGAACCTTTGGTACGCCACTGATGACGGCGGCCTCGCTGCCCTTGTCTTCGCGCCTTCTTCCGTTGAGGCTGAAGTCGCAGGAGGAACCAGGGTGAGTGTCAAGGAAGAGACCTTCTATCCTTTCGACGAAGAGATCCGTTTGACGGTTTCTTTCCCTGACAAAAAGGTCAAGGGAGCATATTTCCCCATCAAGTTCCGTATCCCTTCATGGTGCAGTGAGCCTGTGGTGAAAGTCAATGGGGAAGTCTCCGGCCAGGTTTGTTCTGCCGGTGACGTGGTGTCCCTCAGGAGAAACTGGAAGAGGGGAGATATGGTCACCATCGAACTTCCTATGAAGATCAGCTGCGGAGAGTGGTACGACCGTGCTGCCGTGGTTGAAAGAGGCCCGCTGGTGTATGCCCTCAAAATGCAGGAAAACTGGACCAGGAAGGAATTCAAACCTGAAGAGAGGGTAAGATACGGTGACTGGTACTACGAAGTGACATCTCCTTCGAAGTGGAACTGGTGTTTTTCCCGCAAGGACATCTCCGCCAAGAGTCTTGGTGAAAAGTTTACCCTGGTGCGTACCGGAGCTGATGCCGGCCTTTATCCATGGAATCCGGAGAATACCCCTCTTATGATAAAGTGTCCGGCGAAGGAACTCCTTGACTGGACAGCCTATCGCGGCTCCGCCGGACAGGTTCCTTTCTACCGTCAGCAGGGAGGGCGTGTCGGCCCGGAAGAGACCATTGAGCTTATTCCTTACGGGTGTACGACCCTCAGGATTGCAGAATTCCCTGTCAGATAAGCCTCTGTAGGGATAACTTTTTTAGATTTTTCTTATATTTGTCCTCTAGCCCATGCAGAGGACTTTTTTTTAATATCGGTTTTTAAATCGTTAAAACTGTGGTTATGAATTATCTATTCTATCTTGTCCCGGTAGCATCCATCCTGGCACTGCTCTTCGCGTGGTTGTTTTACCGCCAGATGAGGAAGGAGGACGAAGGTACTCCGACCATGAAAGAAATAGCGCAGTACGTCAGAGAAGGCGCCATGGCCTATCTCAAGCAGCAGTACAAGGTGGTCCTGATAGTGTTCATCGTCCTTGCCCTGTTGTTTGCCTTCATGGCTTACGTCCTTCATGTCCAGAATGGCTGGGTGCCGTTTGCTTTCCTCACGGGAGGATTCTTCTCCGCCCTTGCCGGTTACATCGGCATGAGGACTGCAACCTACGCATCAGCCAGGACAGCGAATGCAGTCAGCAGGTCGCTCAATTCCGGACTTAAGCTTGCCTTCCGTTCAGGTGCGGTCATGGGTTTGACAGTCGTCGGACTCGGACTACTCGACATTTCAATCTGGTGGGTGGTCCTCAACGCATGCGTAGACAATCCGGACGTGTCCCAGAAACTCGTCGTAATCACTACCACGATGCTTACCTTCGGAATGGGTGCTTCCACCCAGGCCTTGTTCGCCAGGGTCGGTGGAGGAATCTACACCAAGGCCGCGGATGTGGGAGCTGACATAGTCGGAAAGGTCGAGCAGGACATTCCTGAAGACGATCCCCGTAACCCGGCTACCATTGCAGACAATGTAGGTGACAATGTGGGAGACGTCGCCGGCATGGGCGCCGACCTCTATGAATCCTATTGCGGTTCAATCCTCGCCACAATGGCCCTCGGAGCTTCGGCTTATTTCAGTGCTGGAGTGGACAGCCAGATGAAGGCCATCCTGGCTCCTATGATAATAGCGGCTATAGGTGTGGTTCTTTCCATCATAGGAATATATGCGGTGCGCACTAAGGAAGGGGCCGGTCTCCAGCAGCTCCTCAAGTCCTTGAGTGTCGGAACAAACCTCTCGGCAGCCTTGATCGCCGTGGTTACATTCGGAGTCTTCAAGCTGTTGGGATTCGCAAACTGGTGGCAGCTGAGCCTTTCCGTGATTTCCGGCCTTCTCGCCGGAGTGATAATCGGCAAGGCTACCGAATACTACACTTCCCATTCATATAAGCCGACCCAGAAACTTGCTGAGAGTTCACAGACCGGTCCTGCTACAGTCATCATTCAGGGTATAGGACTTGGAATGATCTCTACCTGCATTCCGGTCGTTACCATTGTGGTTGCGATACTTCTTTCATATCTTTTTGCCACTGGATTCTCATTCGATCCTTCACTGATCAGTTTCGGCCTTTACGGAATCAGCATTGCTGCCGTGGGAATGCTTTCAACTCTCGGAATCACCCTTGCTACCGATGCTTATGGACCGATTGCCGACAATGCAGGCGGCAATGCCCAGATGAGTGAGCTTGATCCTGAGGTCAGGCATCGTACCGACACCCTTGACGCACTTGGAAACACCACTGCCGCCACCGGCAAAGGCTTCGCTATCGGTTCAGCAGCCTTGACAGCCCTGGCTCTCCTCGCTTCATACATAGAAGAAATCAAGATAGGTCTCCAGCACGTCGGCACTACTGCGATCACCATAGGTGACAGGGTGGTCCAAGTGGCCCATGCAACTATACCGGATCTGGTGCAGTACTATCAGGTCAACCTTATGAACCCCCGTGTTCTTTCAGGGGTCTTCCTTGGAGCCATGATGGCTTTCCTCTTCTGCGGCATGACAATGAATGCAGTCGGCCGTGCAGCGGAGAAGATGGTAGTGGAAGTACGTCGCCAGTTCAAGGAGATTGCAGGTATCCTGGAAGGGAGGAAGCGTCCCGACTACAAGCGTTGCGTAGAGATTTCGACCAAGGCTGCCCAGCATGAGATGATCCTTCCTGCATTGACAGCCATTATTGTCCCCATTTTGGTAGGTGTCGTGCTGGGAGAAGCCGGAGTCATGGGTCTTCTTATCGGAGGACTCGGTGCTGGCTTTATTCTTGCAATATTCCTTGCGAATTCAGGCGGGGCCTGGGACAATGCCAAAAAATATGTCGAAGACGGACATTTCGGTGGCAAGAATTCTGTCAACCATCATGCGACTGTCGTCGGAGACACTGTAGGCGATCCCTTCAAGGATACTTCAGGTCCTTCGCTCAACATCCTTATCAAGCTGATGAGCATGGTTTCGATCGTTGTGGCCGGCCTGATCGTAATGATACATGGATAATAAGTTTATTAACATTTACGAACTAACAAATACCCCAACAACAATGAAGAAAGTCACGATTAGAGATGTTGCGCGTGAAGCAGGAGTTTCAGTAACTTTAGTGTCCTTTGTAATGAATGCCAAGATGGGCAAGGACGGTCGATTGGACTGTCCTGTCAATCCAGGTACCGCTGCGAGGGTCCTTGAAGTAGCCAAGCGACTGGGTTATCGCCGCAACAATGCAGCTGCATCTCTTCGTAGTGGCAAGTCTCACTCTATTGCGGTCATAGTCTCAGACATAGCCAATCCGTTCTTTGCTGAAATCTGCAGGAATTTGGAGAACATTGCCTACAAGGCTGGTTACACGGTAATCTTTGCTTCTTCCGAAGAGAATCCTACCAAACTCGAACATCTTGTCGACACGATGGTCGGGTTCAATGTAGAGGGGCTTATCGTCGCCCCCTGCCTTGGCGCTGAAGGCGCCCTTTCCAGGGCGATCAATGTCGGCATTCCCACGGTTCTGATTGACAGGGACATCCCCGGAGAAGGTTTCGGCCGTGTACTTGTTGACAATGTCGACGCGGGAATCATGGCTACCAAGTACCTTATCCACCAAGGTTTCGGCAAGATAGAGATGATATCCTACAAACTGGGTGTCACAAGTCTTACCGACAGGGAATTGGGCTACTCCAAGGCAATGGAGGAGGCTGGACTCAAGGATGATGTCATGATCCACAGGATTGATTACGAAACGGAGGCCGCAAGGAAGTGCACGATAGAGATTTTCCGCGATGCCGCCAAGCGAGGTTCCGAGGCCTTCATCCTGCCCACGAAGAAACTTGCGATGTACAGCTTCAATGCCTTGAACGTACTTGGCTTCAATCTTCCTAAAGACTTCTCTTTCGTGTGCTTCGATGAGAGTGATATCTATGATCTCAAGAAGCCCGTCATCCCTCACGTAGTCCAGCCTCTTGAAGAGATTGGTGAAAAGTCTTTCAATCTGTTGCAGAAGCTTATCGAAGAGCAGGCCTCGCAAGAGGACAAGGTTGTCTCTCTCAAGGCCAAACTCGTACTGGGCGGCCACTTCGGTGCTGAACCTATCGAGGCCAGTTTCTGAGACTAGTACTTGATCTTATACTGATTGCAGAAGTCAATGGCAGGCTGGTAGCCGCACTTGGCAGCAAGGGAGCAGTATGTCTCCGTCATCCTGACTTTGCTTTCGGCTGCGTAAACCCTGCCGAGCCGGTAAAGGGTGGAACCCAGGTTATTGTCGTGGAAATTGCCTGCCTTGATGCCTTTTTCAGAGGTGTTGAATAATCTATAATATACACTTACCGCTTTCTCAAGACTCGCGATAGCATTGGAATTGTCGCTGAGGCGGGCGAAAGATGCCCCCATTCCATTGTGTATCCAGTAGTCCATCGTAAGTGATTTCCCTTCGTTGGAGGAAAGCCAGTCTTCCGACAATTCGATGTTCTCCTGGTCCCTCCCAAGGATCCCGAGAAGCATGGCATACTGGTACTGTGTCAGCATATTCAAGGCGTCCTTGTCCTTGAGGGCTGAGAAGCACTTGATCGCTTCATCGTATTCTTCGGCATCGAGGTGGGCTTGGGCGGCGATGCGGAGGCTGTCTACGGGATCCACCACCTCTGCCAGAGACTCCACATCCTCCAGGTCGCCTATCACTATCCTGTCACCATCCCTGGTCACTTCGCCGAGGCTTTCGAAGGCGGAACTTCCGATGATCAAGGGGACAGTCTGTTTGCTTACGACAAAGGCTGGGATGTCTGTCACGAGCACATGGTCTCCGACCTTGAGTTTCCTGATGACGAAAGCGGCTCCCTTCGAGCTGGATCCGTCCGGCAATTTCAGTGAAGTGATTCCTTTGACGTCCTCGTCATGGATATATCCGTTCTCATAAAGGAAGAGGTAGGTGGTCGTGGACATGCTTACGAACCAGTTCTCTTCGGTGTAGTAGGTGCGGACTCCGACTCCGTTGACAGTGGTCTCGATTGTGTACCTGCCATCTTCCTTGGATGGTTGCAGGGTGACTACGCTCTGGGCTTGCGCTGCCAGCGGGAAGAGCGCCAGCAGTGCGGCCAACATCTTGGTCTTCATTTAGATAACTGTATTACGTATTTTGTCGGCCTGGGCCTCGCGATAGGCATCCAGCTTGTCGGAAATGGCCTTGTCGCCTAGTGCCAGGATCTCGGCTGCGAGGATGGCAGCGTTCTTGGCGCCTCCGATAGCGACGGTTGCCACCGGAATGCCGGTGGGCATCTGGACCATTGAAAGGAGGGAATCAAGGCCTCCAAGATTCTTGGTGGCCATAGGGACGGCAATTACCGGAAGGGTGGTGAGCCCGGCTGCGACACCTGCCAGGTGGGCTGCTCCGCCAGCACCGGCGATGACCACTCCGAAACCCCGGTCCTTCAGGCCTTTGGTGTATTCGAACATGAGTTCGGGAGTCCTGTGGGCGCTTATGACCCTCTTTTCGAATTCAATCCCGAAGTCCTCGAGGATGCCGAAGGCGCCGGACATGACATCCAGGTCGCTCGTCGATCCCATGATTATCGCAACTTTCATGATGTATGAATATTTAAACGTTTGTCCAATGGATCTTTATGCCGTCCTTTTCCATCCCGCGGAACCAGGTCATCTGCCTCTTGGCGAACTGATGGATGGCGTTGCCAAGGAGAAGGCGCATCTCTTCGTAGCTGAGTATGCCCAGCACGTGCTGGGTTACGAACTTGTACTCAAGGCCGTAGTACATGAGGTCCTCGGGCCTGATACCACTGTCAAGCAGGTTTCTGACTTCTTCGATGAGGCCGCCCTGCAGCCTGGCGTCTAGTCTTGCATCAATCCGGGCGTTCCTTTCCTCACGGCTGACGAGGGTCCCGATGCAGAAGGCCTTCTTAGGTTTGACCTCGATCTTGTCAACAGGCTGTTTGCTTTGATAAACAGCTACTTCCAGGGCCCTGATAACCCTCCTCTTGCTTTGCAGTACACCTTCGTCAGGCAAAGGGCCGTATTCAGCCAGCTTTTCGATCAACTCCTCGATGCCATATTGCTCAAGTTCCTCCCTGAGTTCCTCATCCGGTGGGACCTGGGGGAGGGAATAGCCGTTGATTGCCGCTTGGATGTACAGTCCTGTCCCGCCGCTGAGGATAGGAATCCTGCCGCGGCTACGGATGTCCTGGTATGCCTCTTCAAAGGCTTGAAGCCATTGGTAAAGGTCGAAACGGGTCCCTGCCGGAACTATATCGATGAGGTGGTACGGCACGTCGCCGTATTCATCCAGATCCTTCCCCGTCCCGATTGTCATATCCCTGTAGACCTGTCTGCTGTCCGCAGACAATATCTCACAGCTCGGAGGTATGGTACCCTCCGACAACGCCTCGCTTCGCTCGGCCCCACCGCTCGCTTCACTTCGTTCCGCTCCGGTCCCCCCTCTTACGTGGCCGAGGGTGGCCACGGTTGCGGAGGGTACCATACCTCCGAGCTGCCGGGCCAATTCTACGGCGTAGCGAGTTTTGCCTGAGGCGGTGGGCCCGAGGACGACGATCAGGTCGATGGAGCCGGAGACATATTCATTGAAGACAGACTTCACGTCGATCTCTTCCGCCTCCGGCAAAGGTGCCGGGGGAGGAATCGGGATGGCTTCCCTGAACTTGTTCTGACGGTTCCTTCCCATGCTAGTCACCACGCTCCATTTCGCGCCTTATGTCCTTCTCCTTGATGGTCGCCCTCTTGTCGAAAACCTTCTTTCCCTTTGCCAGGGCGATCACGAGTTTTGCAAAGCCTTCGTCATTGATGAACAGCTTGACGGCCACGATAGTGAGTCCCTTTTCCTTCACAGCCTGGTGAAGGTGACGGAGCTCCCTTTTGGTCAGGAGCAGTTTGCGGTCCCTGAGCGGCTCATGCTGGCCCCATGAACCCCAGAAATACTTCGCCACGTTCATGCCCTTGACGAACAGCTCGTTGCCGGCGAAATAGCAGAACGAATCCACCAGGGAGACCTTTCCCATCCTTATGGACTTGATCTCCGTTCCCACCAGGACAATCCCGGCTTCGTAAGTCTCGAGAAACTCGTAATCGAACGATGCCTTTTTGTTCCGGATCTCCACTTTATGCGATTTCTGCTTGGCCATATTCAATAAACCATAGATTACAAATATACCACTTTTTTGCGTTGCGGTGAAAAATGATTATGTTTGTGACCGTTTCAAACTTAGTAAGATGAAAAAGCTTATTTTAACGGCAGTTGCCGTAGCAGCCATGCTGGTTGCTGGTTCTTGTGCAAAGTACAAGTACGAAACTGTCAAGGGTGATCCCCTCAAGACTAAGATCTACACCCTCGACAATGGACTCAAAGTCTACATGTCCGTCAACAAGGAGACCCCTCGCATCCAGACCTATATCGCAGTCAGGGTAGGAAGCAAGGATGATCCGCATGAGACTACGGGTCTCTCCCATTATCTGGAACACCTGATGTTCAAGGGTACAAAGCATTTCGGAACCTCTGACTATGAAGCTGAGAAGCCAATGCTTGACCAGATCCGTGACCTTTTCGAGGTCTACAGGACCAAGACGGACCCTGCAGAGAGGGTGGCATTGTACCACCAGATCGACTCGGTCAGCTATGAGGCTTCCAAGATTGCCATACCCAATGAATATGACAAACTGATGTCCATCATTGGAGCTACCGGCTCCAATGCTTTTACCTCCAGCGACATGACTGTCTACCAGGAGGACATCCCCTCGAACCAGGTAGAGAACTGGGCCAGGATCGAGGCTGACCGATTCATGCATCCGGTCATACGTGGTTTCCACACTGAACTCGAGGCTGTCTATGAAGAGAAGAACATGAGCCTGACTGAAGATGATTCCAAGGCCATGGAAGCTATTGATTCCGTACTTTTCCCCCATCATCCCTATGGCCTCCAGACCACCCTCGGAACCCAGGAGCACCTGAAGAATCCCTCTATCATCAACATAGAGAACCACAGGAGCAATTTCTATGTTCCCAATAATGTGGCCATCTGCGTCTCTGGCGACTTCGATCCTGATTCATTCGTCGAAATCATCGAGAAATATTTCGGAAGCTGGGAACCTAATCCCGATATAAAGACCCTGGAGTACGAACCGGAGCAGCAGATCAACACTCCTGTTGAAAAGACTGTCTACGGACTTGATGCCGAATTCGTGATGCTGGGCTGGAGGACTCCCGGCGAGAAGGATTTCCTCAGGAGCGAAGTTGGCGGGATCGTGAGTTCGATCCTCTACAACGGGAAGGCCGGTCTTGCCGACATCGACCTCGTCCAGGCCCAGAAGATCGGTGGTTTCTATCTCATGAATTATGATCGCCCGGACTACGGTGAGTTTCTGTTGATAGGTTATCCCCGCGAGGGACAATCACTTGATGATGTGCGTGACCTCATGCTCGAACAGGTTGGAAGGATCCGTACCGGAGACTTCGACGATGAACTGATCCAGTCCACCATCAACAACATCAAGCTTACGGAGATGTCCCAGCTCGAAAGCAACGGAAGAAGGGCCATGTCCTATGTCAATTCCTTCATCAACGGTCATGACTGGAAGGATGACGCTCTCCAGATGTCCCGTCTTGAGAAGGTCACCAAGCGCCAGATCACCGATTGGGCCAATGAATATCTGGGGGCAAACAGCTATGTTGTTGCCTACAAGAGGATTGGCGAAGACAGGAACATCGATAAGATTGCCGCTCCGGCCATAACCCCGATCGAGACCAACCGTCATCTCCAGAGTGCTTTCCTCACCGACATCCAGAATTCGGAAGTCGCACCTATCGAGCCGGTCTTCCCGGACTTCTCGACAGACATGTCCAAGGGGACACTCGCTGACGGAGTGGAACTCCTGTACAAACAGAACGAGATCAATGACATATCCAACATGGTCATTGTTTTCGACAAGGGCATCCAGTCCGATCCCAGGCTGGAACTTGCATTCCGCTACCTGAACTACCTTGGAACCCCTGACAGGAGTGCTGCCCAGATAGGCAAGGACATGTATTCCCTGGCCTGCACCCACAGGCTTACTTCCGGCCAGACCCAGACTTACGTGAGCATCCGCGGTCTGGATGAGAACATCGGCCAGGCCATGGACATTGTTGAGGACCTGGTCTTCAACGCAGTTCCCGACACGGTCGTTCTCGCAGGCCTCAAGGCGGATGTCCTCAAGGACCGCCTTGACCAGAAGCTCAGCCAGGGATCATGTTTCAGTGCCCTTCAGAACTACATTTTCTACGGACCTGAATTTGTCGCAAAGACGACCCTTTCCAACGAGCAGGTTCTTGCCCTTACTTCCGACGAACTTCTCCAGGCTGTCCGTGACCTCTTTGGCAAGAAGCATGAGATCCTTTATTACGGCCCCTCAGATGAAGCATCTGCGAAGGCAATGCTCGCAAGTCACCACAAGATAGCTTCAGGTCTCCAGCCTCTTGTGAGGGAGCATCCCATCCACAGGCAGGTTGCGTCCAATGAGGTTTATCTGGCCCCTTATGATGCCAACCAGTTCTATTATGTACAGTATTCCGACAGGGGAGAAAAGTTTGACGTGGCCAATGATCCTTCACTGACGATGTACAACAATTATTTCGGCAGTGGAATGAATGCCATCGTGTTCCAGGAAATGCGCGAGGCCCGGGGCCTGGCTTATTCTGCCAGGGCATCGCTCAACGCTCCTTCCTATCCCGATGACGACTACATGTTCTACGCATTCATAGCATCCCAGAATGACAAGCTGAAGGACGCCGTAATGGAGTTTGACAGGATTATCAACGAGATGCCAGAGTCGCCTGAGGCCTTCGAGGTAGCTAAGGCTGCCGTTCTCTCGCAGCTCCGTACCAGGCGTACCACCGGCATGTCAGTCCTGAATGAATATCTTGCCCTGAGGGATCTCGGCTTGAGTGAGGACCGTGACAAGGCCGTCTTCGAGAAAGTCCAGAACATGACCCTCGCCGACGTGAAAGCCTTCCAGGAGAAGTGGATCAAGAATCGTGAATATGTCTACGGTTTCCTAGGCCGCGAGTCCGACTTTGACATGGACTTCGTGTCCACCCTCGGTCCCGTCACCCGCCTCACCCTCGAAGAGATCTTCGGGTACTAACTACTATGTGATTCGTCGGTCGTTATCCCGGCCACCTTCCTTTACCTGTTATGTAAATGTTTTATTACTAGCTAATTGAATAATCAGACGGTCCCGATTTTGGGACCGTCTGATTGCTTAATATATAGACGAAGGGCTTGCGTGAGTCCGATTCTTAAGTATCCAGAAGAGACTGTCCTTCGAGTCTTCTGAGAGCTTCTCAAAGTTGAGGCTTGATCCTTTATAACCTAATGATTTGACTATGGCGAGCATCTCTTGGTAGCATGAATGGTCACCGTATTCATCCTCAAGATCGAATTCCGATCCTGCGTTTGATTCTACAGCTGTAATCAATTTCCCGAAATCTCCGTACAATTCTACCAGATCGTTGTAAGCGAGGAAGTTATACTTGAAGATTATGTAGTCGATAAGTTGATTGCTTTCATCTTTGTCCAAACCTTTGAAGAGATCTTTTAGCGCGCTGTATGACAAATATTTCCCATTGTTGTAGAAGTAATCGACTTTCCTTAACGCAGATCTCATCACGTTCCGGCAATGGTCTTTTCGGAGTTTATTTGAGAATGGATTGTGATTGTCATGATAAGCCAGGAGATTCCATCTGTATTCCAAGGCGGTCTTGACCATCCTTCCGGCAACAGGATTATTGAACACATATGCTATGCAGCCCATTATTATCTTTATTCCTCTCTTGATTGAACTGCCGAAAGGACTTTGGAACAATGGTCCTGTTCTCTCATATCGAACATTATACTCTCTTGCGAAAACAGAGGTAATCCGATGGATAAAACAACGTAAATCATGCAGGGAGGTTTCCTTGAACAGAAAATGAACGTGGTTGAACATTGGGCAGAATGCCAGAACTTTCAACCCTATCCTATGGACGGTGACGCTGACGATAGTGTAGAATACCAGCAAGTCTTCCAGGCGGTAAAATATCCCAAAGCCCTTGAGGCCTTTTATGAATGCGTGCCTTGCTTGCATGGTTGAAGTATTTATAGTTTAAGTTACCGGTGCGCCGGTAAGCCGATGCTAAAATACTAATTAAAAGTCAACTTGACAAAAGTGGTAGTGCTGTTATGTAAGTGTCTTATTCTTAATATATTAAATGATCCAACGGTCCCAAAATCAGGACCGTCTGATTGCTTAATATCCAGATTGTCAATCTATTTCGTAACAGCTCAGTCCTGACGGGTTGAAAAGGATTGCGGCTGGAAATAACTGCTGGTTTAGACCTGTGACGACCAGTGAAGGGGCGGTAGGCGAGAGCGATTACCGTACAAATGAGACCTTTCCTTCTTTTGAGACGCAGATCTCCTTCACTCCGTCTTCGACAAATATGGGAGGAAGTCCGGGTTCGAAGTTATCTATGGCGATGGAGGAGCGGGTAGAGAGATATTCAGAATAGGCCGCTGCAGCCTGCTTTCGACCAGCAGCATCAGCTTCTACGAAGGTATCGTAGTCAAAGGTCCAGTCCTCTCCTTTACCCATACGCATGATGTGCCTGTAGATCGCTTCCCGGCTTGGGGCGTTGAACACGGCTCCAGGAGCGTAATCCATTCTCATCATGCTATTTTCAGTAGGACGGAATACTCCTTTAGAGTAATACCCTCCGCCTTCAAACACACCGAGTCCTTCTTCGGAGTACCTTGGATCTTTCAGGAAACGGCTCCACCGTACCTGTTCAGGATCGCTTCTCCAGTCGAGATTGAGGAGCATGCCATATTGCCAGGCATTCTCATAAGCTTCCTGGGCGTTGGGATGTGGCTTATCGTACAGCGAATACTCGTCATCCAGAAAAGCGAACCCGTGACCTCCCAACTCATGATTTACGACAGTTGGCCTGTGCTCTATCGATTCAAAGATAACACCTAGGCAGGAACCGTCTGAATACCAGTCGCACCAGCTGCGGCCCAAGCTATTATCGATGTTCAAGAACACGCAGACCTTGTTTTCCTGGCCATTTGGATTAGGAACCAATCCGGCGTATTGGTTGCAGACATCGATCAGGACGGCGTTCCGGTTGCCGCCTTCATCAGTCTCGCCTGCCTCGGTGTCCCTGGTCAACTTCTCTAAATGTCTTGTAAGGCTCATAAACGAAGAACTGATCCATCCATTGCCTCATGACAGTCTCGTATTTGCCTCCGGGTTCCATATCCTTGTCTAGAAAGCCGTCTCCAAGGAAAACCAAATTAATGCCAGCTCCTTCAGAAGCTTTCTGAAGACAGACCACTTCTCCATCCTTTGAATAATCGGTTGAGGCATACAGGAAGTCGAAGGGGGAGTGCCCTTCTTCGGTTATCCTGTAACCATAAATCCTCCATCCTTCCGCTTCCTGATAGAGAAGGGCTTTCCCAGCCGGAACATAAATGAGGCATTCATCTTTGATCCAGGAGAACTCGTTATCACTCAAAGTCGGCGGTGTCTCGGCCAGGACATCGATTCTCGAGAGCGGGATGCCGCCGAATGCTCCATTTCCTATGCTCTTGACACTATTGGGAATGATCAGCCGCGACAGACCGGTACAATTAATAAAAGCGGAATTGCCGATTGTCTCAAGTCCCTCCGGAAAAGAGATAGAGACAAGTCCCTTTAATCCGTTGAAAAAATTATCCGGAATAGTCTTGAGGCTTGTGAAATACTTTAATTCATCGAAGGAACTGACTTCGGAGAAATCACCCTGAAGATTCTTCACGGAGGAAGCTTCTTTCTCTGAGAGCTCCCCGTCGCGGTTGGAGTCCCATTGTTTGACGCAAATGTCCTTTGCCGCCTGGTCTTTGAACGTAATCAGGATCGACCCTTTTTCCTGGTGGACGGTCACTGTCTTTAGCAATCCGTTCTCGGAGTTAGCGAAGGTGATGTTTCCAGTCCTGGCATCACAGCTTCCGTAACTATCGTTGCAGGCAACCGTGAAGGAGTAGGTATTCTTATCTGGAGAGACACTGGCTTGTCGGATCCATCCATCCGAAATCTTGATGGAGACCTCCACATTCGTGTTTACATTGACGCTGAAACTACCACCATCCCCGCTGATTGAATACTCTGTCTGGCCGATTGAGAGTACGGGATCGGGGGTCTTTTGGCATGATACGAAACCAAGGATCGCGATTATCGGGATAATCGCCAGGAATCTATTATCCATAAGAATGGTTGTGTGACTTGAATATATCTTATATTCCGAACTCGCGCTTGATGAGGTCGACGGAATCCAGTTTTTCCCAGCCGAAGAACTGGACTTCTTTCTGGACCGGCTTACCGTCTTCGTAGAGGGTCACATTTTCCGTGTAGGGCTTCCTGCCGAAATGGCCATAGGCCGCAGTAGGGGAGTAGATGGGATTCTTGAGTCCGAACTTGCGGATGATTGCAGCAGGACGGAGGTCGAACAACTTGCCTATCTTGTCTGCTATCTCTGCGTCAGGGATTATTCCTGTCCTCTTGGTGTTGACATAAACGCTCACGGGCCTGGCGACACCGATAGCATAGGCGATCTGGACCATCATCTCCTCGGCAACGCCTGCCGCTACCATATTCTTGGCTATATATCTTGCGGCGTAGGCGGCACTGCGATCCACCTTTGAAGGGTCTTTCCCCGAGAAGGCACCGCCGCCGTGGGCTGAGCGTCCACCGTAGGTGTCGACGATTATCTTCCTGCCGGTCAGGCCTGTGTCTCCTGCAGGGCCGCCGATGACGAACTTGCCGGTCGGATTGACATGGAGGATGAAATCGCCTTTGAACAGGGACGCAGTCTCTGGATCGAGGCGGGCTATAACCCTGGGCAGCAAGATGTTCCGAACGTCGCTTTCGATCCTGGAATGCATCTGCTCGTCAGATCCGAATTCATCGTGCTGGGTTGACAGGACGATCGTGTGGACCCTGACGGGCCTGTCGGAAGAGTTGAACTCAATCGTGTACTGGGCTTTAGAGTCCGGCCTCAGGTAAGGCATAAGGTGGAGCTCATTGTGACGGATGTCTGCCAGTTCCTTAAGAGTGAGATGCGAAAGGTACAGGGCGAGAGGCATGTAGTCATCGGTCGCCTTGCAGGCGTAGCCGAACATCATGCCCTGGTCTCCTGCCCCCTGGTCATCGGGATTCTCCCGGGCGACGCCACGGTTGATGTCCTGGCTCTGCTCATGGATCTCTGAAAGGACTCCGCAGGAGCCTCCGTCGAACATGTACTCGGCCTTGTTGTAGCCGATTCGGTTGATCACGCTGCGCACTGTCCCCTGGATGTCCACGTAGGCATCGGAGCGGACTTCGCCGCCGACTATCACCAGTCCGGTGGAGCAGAAAGTCTCACAGGCGACCTTCGATTCGGGGTCGCGGCGGAGGAATTCGTCGAGGATTGCGTCTGAAATCTGGTCGGCCACCTTGTCCGGATGGCCCTCGGAGACTGACTCCGAAGTAAAAAGATAATTCATGTCTTTAGCATTTTTTTGACCGGGGTTGCAAGCGGTGCAAATCCTTCCCCGGAAGTTTAGCGCGACAAAGGTAAGAATTTTATCGGAGAAGCCTAAATAAAATTTTAGCAACCCGAGTTTTTGTATTAATTTCGCACTCTAAAAATGAAACAAGTATAATTTATTAATACATTATTACTTAAATTAAATCTATGGTTCAATTTATCAGAAAAGGATTTGCCGCTTTACTGGCAGCCTTTGTCGGAGTAGCGGCCTTCGCTCAGGTCACTACCTCCAGCATGGCCGGAAACATCAAGGATGAGCACGGCGAACCGCTGACAGGTGCTGCGGTTGTCGCCATCCACACCCCTTCCGGTACGCAGTACGCAGCCGTTGCCAACGTCGATGGTAACTACATGATCAACGGTATGCGTGTCGGTGGTCCCTACAGGGTGACCGTCACCTTCCTGGGCTACCAGACCATCGAGTACACCGATGTGACCCTGCAGCTTGCAGAAACCTTCAACCTGAACGCCCAGCTAAAGCCTGACACAGAGCAGCTGGAGTCTTCAGTTGTCATCGCCGCTCCGACTTCGAAGTTCACCTCGGTCGTGAAGACCGGTGCTTCCACCAACATCTCCACATCACAGATTACCGAGATGCCGACCGTGAGCAGGAGTCTGACCGATGTCACCAAACTCTCTCCTTACGGAGGTAACGGAATGAACTTCTCCGGAAGTTCAGGCCGAAGCACCAATTTCACTGTGGACGGTGCGAATGTCAACAATAATTTCGGTCTTTCCACGTCTCTTCCTGGAGGTGGCAATCCTATCTCTCTTGACGCTATCGAGGAAATCCAGGTTGTGGTTTCTCCTTTTGATGTCCGTCAGTCAAACTTCATCGGTGGTGGTATCAACGCCATTACCAAGTCAGGAACCAACACCGTCAAGGGAACTGCATATGTATATCACCAGAATGAGAACATGCATGGAAGCCGTATCGATGGTGTAGATCTCGAAAGGGAGAAGGAACGCACCACTACTTATGGTTTCACACTTGGTGGTCCTATCATCAAGAACAAGCTTTTCTTCTTCGTTAATGCCGAGCAGATCAGTCGTCCTACGAGCGTAATCAAGTGGAAGGTCTCTGAAGACGGAGTAGCGGATGAAGACCGTATGATTTCCCGTGTCAGCAGGTCCGAAGCACTCGCCGTTTCTAACTTCCTCAAGCAGGAATACGGCTATGATCCCGGATCTTTCGACGACTACGGAAAGGACAATTCCACCACAAAACTCCTGGCTCGTCTGGACTGGAACATCAACCGTGCAAATCATTTTGCCCTTAGGTACAATTATACTACCAGCAACACCTGGAAGTATCCTTCAACATCAAGGGATGTCTCAGGAATGTCGTTCGATATGCTTTCCAAGTATGGTCTGATCTTCTCGAACACTCTGTACAATCAGATGAACGACCTCTATACAATCTCGGCCGACCTTAACAGCCGTATCTCCGATAACGTTTCCAACCAGTTGCTCGTTACCTATTCCAATATTGTTGACGAGCGTGGTAATGACGGAGGTTTTTTCCCGTTCGTGGAGATTCTTGCCGGAGATCTCGGTGAAGGGCACGAGAAAGAGCCTTACATGGACCTTGGAACGGAGCTCTTTACATATCGTAACAAGGTAGTGAACACTATTCTTAACATCAAGGATGACGTCACCTGGTATAAGGGAGCCCATAAGATCACTGCCGGTGCAAGTTTCGAGGCGCAGATGGCCCTTAATACATATATGCGTAATGGTACCGGATCTTACCGTTTCGCAAGCTTGAGCGACTTCCTTGGTAAGAAGAAGCCTATAGAGTTTGCTTTTGACTGGGGATATGACGGAGACGAGTATCCTTCAGCAAAGGTCCGTTTCAATCAGATTGGTGCCTATGCCCAGGATGAGTGGAATGTAAACGACAAACTTAAGTTGACTGCCGGAATCCGCTTTGACACTATCATGTTCAATGAGGATGATGTGATGACGAACAATGCCATCAAGGCTTTGGACTACAATGGTCTTCATGTTGACACTGGCCTTTGGCCCACTACCAACGTACAGATCAGCCCCAGGTTGGGTTTCTCCTATGATGTCTTCGGTGACAGGAGGCTCAAGATCCGTGGAGGTACCGGTCTGTTTGCCGGACGTCTTCCCCTTGTGTTCTTCACCAACATGCCTACTAACGCCGGCTTTGTCAAGGGTCGTGTCAAGGGTGTCACAGATAAAGCTATCTTGAATCAGCTTGTTGATAACTCCGGAAAGATACTTACCGACCGCTGGGATATCCTTGCAGCATTGAACAAGTATGATCCCAAGACATTTGCTACAACGAGGCCTACACCTGAGACTGCTGTTATCAACCCTATCATCACGAGTGAGGCTGCAGCTGTTGACCGTAAGTTCAAGATGCCGCAAGTCTGGAAGTCTTCAATCGCTGTTGATTACACCCTTCCTATAGCATTCCCGTTCACTGTAACTGCCGAGTACATATTCAACAAGACACTCAATGGTGTAATGCTTCAGAACTGGAACATTCCTACTGACAACGCCGGTTGGACTACTTTCAACGGAGCTGACAACCGTCACATGTATCCTTCAGGTTACAGATATAACAGCCTCGACGCCTTTGTCCTTTCCAATACTAACAAGGGTTACGGCTCCGTCGCTTCGGTTGCCATCAATACCGAGCCGGTCAAGGGTCTCTTCTTTACAGCAGCCTACACCCACACTGTCAGCAAGGAAATTACGGGTATGCCTGGTTCTAACGCTGCTGCAGCATGGAAGTATATTCCTTCTGTGGATGGTCCGAACTTCAACATACTCCACAACTCTTCCTACAATCTGCCTGACCGTTTGATGGCTTCTGTTTCCTACTCAGACAAGGCACGCAATCACTGGAGCCTCTTCTACGAGGGACTGAGATATGCAGGCAACAGCTTCATCTATTCCAATGACATGAATGGTGATGGCAATGCCTATGACCTTATCTACATCCCTTTAGACAAGAATGAGATCCGTTTCATCGACTCTGACAGTGAGACTCGTTTCTGGGAATTCGTTGATCAGGACAAGTATCTCACTGCCAACAAGGGTAAGTACGCCGAGGCTTATGCTGTGACCCAGCCGATGAGGCATACCTTTGATTTCCGTTACGCCCACGACTTTGTCGTGAAGGCAGGAAATACCAGGAACACCCTTCAGCTAAGTCTTGATGTCCAGAATGTGGGCAATCTCTTCAATTCCCGTTGGGGTGTCTCCAAGACATGGAATACTGACGTTCCTCACGACAACAATGGCAATGCCAAGATCATCAAGTATGAATATACTGATGTTGACGGTGTTCCCGTTTACTCTACCATGGTTGGTTCTGGTGTAAAGACCTGGGATTTCACTCACACGCTTGCCAATTGCTGGTACATGCAGATCGGTATCAAATACATGTTCAACTAATAATACAGACGCGACATGAAACTCAAATATATTATTGCTTCATTCGTAGCGGCCGCCGCCCTGCTGGTTGGTTGTACTGTCGAAGAGCCTGTTTCTAAGCTCGTAGGTCTCGAAGTCTCTGAAGACTATGTCTCGGTAGCAGCCGAGTCCCAGACCAGTGCTACTATTACAGTTACGGCTGATGGATCTTGGACAGCTTCCGTCAAAGGTGGTGATTGGCTTTCTGTCAGTCCTGCCAATGGTTCTGGCGGCCAAACGACTATGACTATCTCTGCTGCTGATGCTAGCGCTGCCCGCAAGGCTGCCGTTTACATTGTTATGGGAGACAAGACAAAGATTGTCACCGTTAGCCAACTTGCTCCTCAGGGTGTTGATGTCGAGCCTTCGACTTGCGCAGAGGTGTATGCAGGTGAGAACATTACTTATCGGGTTACCGGTACAGTAACGACAATCGCCAACACAAGTTATGGTAACTGGTACCTTAATGACGGTACTGTCGAGGGTGATGGCCTCTACATCTACGGTACCTTCAACAGCAAGGGACAGTATCCGAAGGATGCCGACGGTGGTTGGGCAAGCTTCGGAATTGAAGTCGGAGACAAGGTGACCGTCGAAGGGCCGAAGAGTGTCTATCAGGGAACCGTTGAGCTTGTGGATGCCAGCATCATCAAGATTGAGAAGTCCCTTATAGATGCCAGCCTGACGACTGCAACGGTTTCTCCTGCTGCCGGCAAGGACACCCTCCTTGTTTCTTCCAAGGTCCAGCCTGTCCTTGTGACTGTGAATGCAGACTGGGTGAAGGTGAGTGACCTTACCGAAGAAGGTAACTACCTGATCACTTATGATGCTAATCCCCGTACCGCTGACCGTACCGCCACCTTCACTATCAAGGCTCCTGGTGCAGTCAAGGCTGTTACTCTCACTCAGGCCGGTGTTCCCGCTACCGGTATGACCGTGACCGAGATCATCGCTGCTGCTGATAACGACATGGTCCAGACCCTGCCTTCAACAGTCGTCGTTGCCCTTACAACCCGCGGTGCAGTCCTTTCCGACGGACAGAACGCCCTCTATGCCTATGGCAACAGCGCCGCCGCTCTCAAGACTGGTAACGGAGTCAAGGTTTCCGCTAAGAAGACCACCTACAATGGTGTCCCTGAGCTTACCGACATCACCGACGTGTTCGTCGACAGCGAAGGCAATGCAGTCAATCATCCTACTGCTACCGACATCACTGCCACAGCTGCAGAGTACAATGCTTCCGTGGCTGAGTACATCAAGCTCTCCGGAACCCTTTCAGTCTCCGGCAACTACTACAACATGACCCTCGACGGAATCGATCCCGAGACCAAGATGGGTAGCATCGTCTACCCTGTTGACGAGCTCAATGCCAAGAGCTTCGACGGCAAGAAGATCACCGTAACCGGTTACTTCAACGGTCTCTCCAGCAAGGGTAGGTACATCAACATCATCGCTACCAAGATCGATGAATATGTTGACAATCCCAAGGGCACTGTAACCAACCCTTACACCGCTTCCGAGATTGCCGCTGCCATCACCGGCGGACAGACCTTCGACGAGGACATCTACATTAAGGGAAAGGTTTCCGCAATCCTCTACTCTTTCAGTGCTGACTACGGTACCGCCACATTCTGGCTCTCCGACGATGGTACTTTCAATGGAAGTGAGGATAAGAAGACCACGACTGACTACGGTCATGACTTCGAGTGCTACAGCGTGTACTGGTTCGGAAACACTCCTTGGGCTGAGGGCAATGCTCAGATCCAGGTTGGTGACGAGGTCGTCGTCTGTGGTAAGACCACTCTCTACAAGGGTGTGGCTGAGACTTCCAGCAAGAAGGCATGGGTCTACAGCGTCAATGGTGTTACCTCCGATGCCAACGGTATCGGCAATGAGGGAGCTCCTTTCAACGTGGCCGGTGCCATCGCTTTCATCGATGCTTGCACAGCTGCAACTGAGGCTGCCAAGGCCGCAGACCAGCCCGCTCCTGTATTCCCCGATGTCTGCGTGAAGGGCAAGATCTCCAAGGTTGTCTACACCTTCAGCGCCCAATATGGCACTGCGACTTTCTGGATCTCCGATGACGGAGCTTTCAATGACGATCCCACAAAGGATTTCGAAGCCTACAGTGTCTATTACTTCGGCAACAAGGCATGGGAAGAGGGCAACACCCAGATCGCCGAAGGCGACGAGGTTATACTCAAGGGCCAGCTGACCAAGTACAAGACCACTTACGAGACTTCTTCCAAGAAGGCTTGGGTCGCTTCCCTCAACGGCAAGACCGAGTAGAAGTTTTAATCCTGTTGGAAAAGGCTGCGGCGTTTGTCGCAGCCTTTTTTCTTTAAAAAAATCTTATATTCGCTTTGCGATCACAATTTGTGATTGCAAACGAGAAAACCTTGTGACCCATGAATAGATTTCTTTCAAACGTATTGATTCTGGTATCGCTTCTGGTAGCAGGATGCGACCTGGCTACGGACCCGGTGGATTATGTCAATCCTTATGCAGGTAACGTCAGTCATCTCCTGGTGCCGACCTTCCCTACGGTGCAGTTGCCCAATTCGATGCTGAGGGTCTACCCGGAACGCTCTGACTACACTTCAGAGTACCTGAACGGACTTCCTATAATCGTTACCAACCATCGTGAGCGCTCGGCTTTCAAGCTGTCAGTGACGACGGGGAGAGAGATTCTTCGCTTCGCTCAGAATGACAAACCTGTAATACCTGTATCCTACGACAACGAGCACCTGACACCATATTCATTCGACGTGACCCTCGATGACGGAGCCGTGACCGCAAAGTACGCTCTTTCACATCAGAGTGCCATATATTCACTCGAAGGCGGCAGTCCTTTGAATATAATCCTGGCCAGCATGGACGGTACGGTCTCATGGGATGGGGGTGCTGTAGAGGGCTGCCAGAGAGTCAAGGACGAAACCAAGGTTTATCTCCATCTGGAACCTGAAGTAGCTCCTGCAAAGGTCGACACCGCCGGCAACGGCAGGCAGAGTTGGGTGATCCTGCGCTTCGACGTACCTTCCGTCAGGCTTCGCTACGGGGTCTCCTTCATAGATGCCGCCCAGGCTGGCAAGAACCTTCGCCGAGAGATTAAAGACTATGACGTCGACGCCCTTGCTGCTGAAGGCCGCAGGATCTGGAACGAAACCCTCGGCAGGATTGCCGTGAAAGGGCCCTTGAACCGGAAAAGGGTGTTCTACACGTCATACTACCGCACATTCGAACGCCCTGTCTGCATGAGTGAAGACAGCCGTTATTGGAGCGGATTCGACAATGCTGTCCATGAGGATGGTGGCACTCCTTTCTACACTGATGACTGGATTTGGGACACCTACAGGGCCGCTCATCCGCTCCGTACGCTGATGGATCAGCCTTTGGAGGAGAATATCCTTTCTTCCTTCCTAAAGATGGCTGACCAGATGGGTAACGGCTGGATGCCGACCTTTCCGGAAGTCAGCGGAGATTCAAGGAGGATGAACAGCAACCACGCGATCCCTTCTTTTGCCGATGCCCTGGCTAAAGGCCTTAAAATCGATGTCCCTGCCGCCTATGAAGCCGGACGCAGGGCGTTGGCCGAGAAGACCCTGGCACCATGGAGCGGCAAGCCTGCAGGCTGGCTTGATGATTTCTACTGGGAGAACGGTTATATCCCTGCCCTTCGCGAGGGGGAAGCGGAGACCGATCCTAATGTCCATGGCTTTGAGAAGCGCCAGCCGGTTGCCGTGAGCCTCGGGACAGCCTATGACTGCTGGGCCCTTTCCAAGCTTGCAGATGCTGCAGGACAGGGCAGGGATGCTGCCTGGTTCCTTGAAAAGTCCGCCAATTACAAGAAGCTTTTCAATCCCGAGACCCTCTTCTTCCATCCGCGTGACAAGGAAGGGAACTTCATCCCAGACATAGACTACAACTTCCCCGGAGGAATGGGGGCAAGGGAATACTATGACGAAAACAACGCCTGGGTCTACCGCTGGGATGTGCAGCACGACATTCCCGGCCTGATTGCCCTGATGGGGAGCCCTGAGCGCTTCTGCAAGGAACTCGACAGGATGTTCGCCACCCCTCTGGGCCGAAGCAAGTACTCTTTTTTTGCTAAACTTCCAGACCACACCGGCAACGTGGGACAGTTCTCGATGGCCAACGAGCCTTCTCTCCATGTCCCTTATCTCTACAATTATGCCGGAGCACCTTGGAAGACCCAGAAGAGGGTACGCCAGATGCTGGACACCTGGTTCAGGGACGACCTGATGGGAGTTCCCGGCGATGAGGACGGAGGAGGAATGACTTCCTTCGTGGTCTTCTCCTCGCTCGGCCTTTATCCTGTCACTCCAGGCGAACCTCTGTACACGATCGGCAGCCCTGTGTTCGACGAGGCCGAGATCAAACTATCAAACGGGAATATATTCAAGATCATCGCGAAGAACGTGTCTGATGACTGCAAGTACATCCAGAGTGCGACTTTGAACGGTACTGCCCTCGACGGACCATGGATCAAGCATGAAGACATCATGGCCGGTGGTATCCTGGTACTAGAAATGGGAAGCCTTCCCAACAAGGAATGGGGAGCCGTCTGTCCCTCCGATCTTGAAGAATGGAATACGGCAGGGTGGAAGTGGAATGACATCGGGGACGGTGCCCAGACCACCCATGCCCAGTTCCCATTCCATGGTACAACGCAGAGCATCAGTTTGGCCAGGTACCCTGCTTCCAGCATGTCTACCTCTTTTGTCCATGCTCCGGGTGAGCTTTCTTCGACAACTGACACCCTTGCAATGCGGAATAATGCGCGTATCGGATTGAATGGGAGCTATTTCAACATGAGACGCCTCATCCCCCACACCTTCTTCTCAATCGACGGGGAAGTGGTCGGGCAGACTCCTTCCACTGAGCTGCAGCGCTCCAACGGAGTCCTTGCGGTTAAAGACGGGAGCGGGCACCAGCTCGAGATATTCCCTTATGACAGCACCCTGACTGAACACTACAGGCTCGATTACAAGCAGTGCCTGGCCTCCGGCCCTATCCTCATGAAGGGTGGCAAGGTCCCGGCTTTCCCGGATGCATCCTTCTTTACGATGCGTCATCCAAGGACCTTCATGGGCTGGGATGCTGACGGGATGGTCTACATGGCCGTCGTGGATGGGCGATTCCCTGGCAACGCCGACGGAATGAGCATCCCGGAGCTTGCAACTGTTTGCCGTATCCTGGGGCTTGAAGACGCCATCAACCTTGACGGTGGCGGTTCCTCAACCCTCTGGACCGACAAGACCGGAATAATCAACTATCCCTATGACAATAAAAAGTACGACCACGAGGGAGCCCGGGTCGTACCTAATATTGTAATTGTGAAGTAGAAAACCTCTATTCAAGAGTCCATTCAGCGCCGTCCTTGGTGTCCTTGACTGTGATGCCAAGGGCCTTTAGATGGTCGCGGATGGCGTCGCTCAGGCCCCAGTCCTTGGCGGCCTTTGCCTTAGCCCTTTCTTCAAGTACCATCTCCATGAGTCCGGAGACTACTTCCTGGCTCTTTCCGCCTTCACCTGCGGCCTCGTCCCTCAGTCCAAGGACACCGAACACGATGTCGTCGAAGATCTGAGCGAGGGCAGTGAGGTCCTTGCCAGTCAATTTGGCTGAACCGGCCTTGGCTGAATTGATGATCCTGACTGCCTCGAAGATGTGCGACAGGGCAACCGGTGTGTTAAGGTCATCGCAGAGGGCATCATAGACACCTTCGAAGATGGCCTTGATCTCGGCTGAATCTGCAATGCAGGTTTCGGGGGCGATTGCGGAGAAGAGCTCTCCGTAGGGGAGATCCTTAGCTTCGCTCAGGATGACATCATGTCCCTTGGCCAAGGCGACCAGGTCCTTATAGGCCTGCATAACCCTCTTCATAGCCTTCTCAGAGGCCTGGAGGGCCTCATTGCTGAAGTCCAGCGTTCCGCGGTAGTGGGCCTGGAGGATGAAGAAGCGGACTGTCATCGGGGAATATGCCTGTTCGAGCTTCGGATGGTTACCGGAGAACAGCTCAGGAAGGGTGATGAAGTTCCCGAGGGATTTTCCCATCTTCTGTCCGTTGATCGTGATCATGTTGTTGTGCACCCAGTAGCGGACGCCACGGGTGCCTCTCCATGCCACATTCTGGGCAATCTCGCATTCATGGTGCGGGAACATCAGGTCCATTCCGCCTCCGTGGATGTCGAATTCCTCGCCGAGGTATTTCTCGCCCATCACGGAGCATTCAAGATGCCAGCCGGGGAAACCTTCGCTCCATGGACTGGGCCAGTGCATGATGTGCTCGGGCTCAGCCTTTTTCCAAAGTGCGAAATCGTATGGAGCCCTCTTGTCGCTCTGGCCGTCCAATGCGCGTGTTCCCTCCAGGGTGTCATCCAGGTTGCGGCCGGAAAGCACACCGTAGTGATGCTTTTCGTTGTACTTCTGGACATCGAAATATACGGAACCGTTTGAAATGTAGGCATAACCGGCCTCCAGGATCTTCTTGATGGTCTCGATCTGCTCGATGATATGTCCTGAAGCCCTGGGCTCGATGGAAGGAGGAGCCACGTTGAGGAGCCTCATGGCCTCGTGGTAACGGAAAGTGTAGCTTTGGACAACCTCCATGGGCTCAAGCTGCTCCAGACGGGCCTTCTTGCTGATCTTGTCCTCTCCTTCGTCAGCATCATGCTCGAGGTGACCCACGTCCGTAATGTTCCGGACGTAGCGGACCTTATAACCAAGATGACGGAGGAGCTTGAACAGCACATCATAGGTCACGCCCGGGCGGGCATGGCCAAGATGGGCATCTCCGTACACGGTCGGGCCGCAGACATACATCCCGACATGCCCTTCGTGGACCGGAACGAATAGCTCCTTGGTTTTTGAAAGGGTGTTTGTAAGATAAAGATTCCTCATCTTATGTGCAGGTTACTTATTCGGCCTCGGAGAACTGATCTTTGCCGACTCCGCAAAGGGGGCAGACCCAATCCTCCGGGAGGTCTTCGAAAGCTGTTCCGGGAGCGATTCCGTTGTCGGGATCTCCAACTGCGGGATCATATTCATAACCGCAGACGTCACATGTGTATTTCTTCATGTCGATAGATTTTTAAAGTTATTTTTTAAAGTAATTGACTGCATTCTCAAACAGCGGCTGCTCAAGGTCGGCCTCGATGTTCTTGAAGAGACCGTCCTCATAACGTTCGCTGTGCCCCATCTTTCCGAGGATCTGTCCGTTCTTGCTGATTATTCCTTCGATTGCGTAGCAGGACCCGTTGGGGTTGTAAGGCGACTCCATGGTCGGTTCGTCAGTGATCGGATCGACGTACTGGAAGGCTACCTGTCCGTTTGCGAACAGTTCCTTGGCCAGTTCTTCGCTCACAACGAATTTGCCCTCTCCGTGACTGACAGGGATGGTGAACTCATCTCCTACCGTCATACCTTTCAACCAAGGTGAATTGGTGGTGGAAACCCTCGTCGTGACCATCTGGGAGATGTGCCTGTTGATGTCGTTGCGGAAAAGGGTCGGGGAATCCTTGGTGACCTTTCCGAGCTCTCCGTAAGGGAGAAGACCGGACTTGACCAGGGCCTGGAAGCCGTTGCAGATTCCCAGGATCAGGCCGCCGCGGGCGATAAGACCTTCTATTGAAGAGGCTATCTTCGCATTGTTCAGCACGTTGGCGATGAACTTACCGCTTCCGTCAGGCTCGTCACCTGCTGAGAAACCTCCGGCAAGCATCAGGATCTGGCAATTGTCGATATTCCTGGCCATCTCATCGATCGACTCGAAGACATCCTTGTCTGTCAGGTTGCGGAATACGCTGGTGCGTACTTCTGCTCCTGCCTTACGGAATGCCTTTGCTGAGTCGTAGTCGCAGTTGGTTCCAGGGAACACAGGGATGTAGGCGACGACCTTGTCGACTGCCGGGCCCTTGTATTCAAGGTCCGCCTTCTTGGCCTTGAAAGGCTTGACGCCTTCCATCCCTCGCGGCAGGAGCCTCTTGTGGGCAGGCTCGCTGACGGCCGGATAGACTTTTTCGAAGAGGGATCCGTTGAAGTCCATGAGTTCGAAGATCGAGATGGAAGTCCCATTGACGCGGACGTTCCCATCCTCTCCTGATGTAACCGTACCGATCTCGACAGCATTGTCAAAGCTGACCTGCCCGTCGGTCTCAATCAGGATGGAACCGTAGGACAGATTGAAGAGGTCTTCTTCATCAAGGTTCACGTCGAATCCGAACGCATTGCCAAAACTCATCTTGCAGAGCGCTTCCGCAACCCCGCCGAATCCGATGGACCAGGCCGCCACGATGGTGCCGTCAGCAATCTTTTCATGAATATTGTTCCAGTTCTTCTTTAGCTGCTCGACGTTCGGCATCCTGTTCTCGAGCGGGGTATGCCTTACGAGGTAGAGCCTGTCGCCTTCCCATTTGAATTCCGGGGAGATTACGTCATCCACCTTCACAGGGGTGATACCGAAGGCTATGAGGGTCGGAGGGACATGGATGGGACCGTGCTCGGTCTCGAATGAGCCGCTCATCGAATCCTTGCCACCAATGGAAGGAAGACCGAAAGCTTCCTGCATCTTCAGGGCACCGAGGAGGGCGGCTGCAGGCTTGCCCCAGGTGTGATGGTCGGAAGTCATCCTTTCGAAATATTCCTGGCAGGAGAATCTCATCGTGCGCCAGTCTCCACCGGCTGCGACTATCTTGCTGCAAGCTTCGATGAATGAATATGCTGCACCGTGATAGGGGCTCCAGTCGCAGAGATCGGGATTGAAGCCGAAGGCCATCATGCTGGCGGTGGAAGTGAATCCGTCGACCGGGAGTTTCTGGACCGAGACCTGGGTCTCTGTGGTCTGCAGCTCGCCACCGAAAGGCATCAGTACTGTCGAGCGGCCGATGGTCGAATCGAACATCTCGATCAGGCCCTTCTGGCTTGTGACATTGGGATCCTGGAGGTTGGCGAACATCTTTTCCTTGAGGTTCTTCCCGGGAATGTCGCGGAAGAAAGGATCTGTGCCCTCTACCGCTCCGATGATTGCCTTCGAATAGTGTTTCGCACCGGCACTGTCGATAAAGTCCCGCCTGAGGTCGACGACCAGCTTGCCACCATTGTACATCCTCATCCTTTCGGTGTCAGTTACGTCGGCAACGTGGGTTACCTCTATGTTCTCCGAGTGGCAATATTCCTTGAACTTTTCCTCGTCCTTGGCCTCGATTACGACGGCCATCCTCTCCTGAGACTCGCTGATCGCAAGTTCCGTTGAGTTCATGCCGCTGTATTTCACCGGCACCCTGTCGAGGTAGATGTCAAGACCGGCAGTGAGTTCTCCGATGGCGACGCTCACTCCGCCTGCTCCGAAGTCGTTGGATTTCTTGATAAGGGAGGTTACTTCCGGCCTGCGGAACAACCTTTCAAGCTTCCTTTCCTCCGGCGGATTTCCCTTCTGGACCTCGCTTCCGCAGGTCTCGAGGGATTCTTCGGTGTGCTCCTTGGATGATCCGGTGGCACCTCCGATGCCATCGCGTCCGGTGCGGCCGCCAAGCATCAGGACCACGTCTCCGGGCTTCGGGCTTTCGCGCCTGACATTGTCAGCCTTGACCGCTCCGACTACTGCACCGACCTCCATCCTCTTGGCGGTGTAACCGTCATGGAAGATCTCCCTGACATGGGTGGTGGCCAGACCGATCTGGTTGCCGTAGCTTGAATAACCGGCCGCAGCCTTGCGGGTGATGACCTTCTGGGGAAGCTTTCCGGGGATTGTCTCGGCGACCGGCTTGTAGATGTCCCCGGCTCCGGTTACGCGCATCGCCTGGTAGACGTACGAACGCCCTGAAAGGGGATCCCTGATGGCTCCACCGAGACAGGTGGCTGCACCTCCGAAAGGTTCTATCTCAGTAGGGTGGTTGTGTGTCTCATTCTTGAACATCAACAACCAACGTTGTTGATGTTCATCCGCCCCACTGCGCCCCCCGGGGGGATTGAGGGGCGTTCCCCTCAAACTCCCTGCGTCGCTTTGCTCCGAGTTCTCGAAAGGCACGACATCGACATCGATGAAAATGCTGCATGCATTGTTTTCCTCGCTGACCTCCATGTCGTCGAGCTTGCCTGCCTTGCGAAGGTAGCGGGCTCCGATTGTGGCCATGTCCATCAGGTTGAGGCCCTTGGCCTCGCGGCCAAGATCCTTGCGCATCTTCAGGTACAGGTTCATTGTACCTTCGATGTCTTCCTTGATGAAGGACTCTTCGATCTGGATGTCTTCCAGTTCCGTAGTGAAGGTAGTGTGCCGGCAGTGGTCGCTCCAGTAGGTGTCCAGGATGCGGAGTTCAGTCTCATTGGGATCGCGGCCTTCCTCGGTAAAATACTTTACCACTTCGGCGAGGTCATCCTCGTTCATCGCCAGACCCATCTTCTTGCAATATGCCTTGAGTTCCTCTCCCTTCATGGAACGGAAGCCTTCCAGTACCGGGACCGGCGTCACGGCTGCATGCTCTGTGTCTGAAAGTTTCCCGAGATCCTTCTCCCTTGACTCGACGGGATTGATGAAGTAGTGCTTAATCCGTTCGAGAGTGCCCTTGTCAGTGTCTTCGTCGACAATGATGAGTTTTGAACTTTTGATGTTGATCTCGGCCTTGGGATCGATCAGGTGGACACAGTCCACCGCAGAAGCAGCCCTCTGGTCGAACTGACCAGGGAGATACTCGACTGCGATGTACTTGTCCATCCCTTCCACTTCGTCCGTAACCTCGTCCGTGACGATCTCGCCGAAAACGCTGTAACGGCTTTTCTCCAAAAGCTCGGGAGTGAAGCCGAACAGGTCGTAGACGTTGAGTAGGCGGAGAGTCCGCAACTGAAGCTGCAAATTCTCATTAAGTTCGGAGCGAAGGCTTTCAGCCTCTACCTGGAATCCTGTTTTTTTCTCTACGAATATCCTGAAATTACTCATTGTTTTGCGTCAGGTTTAGAATTCAGGAACGTCGAACACCTGGGGAAGGACCATGGCGTCCTCTTTGAACTCGGTTGCAGAGGCGACAATCTTCATTCCGCTGAGGGAAGTCTCCTGTTTCAGGGCCATGCCTTTGTAGACCCAGACCTTGATCTGAGCCTTCATTCCCTGGGTCTCGTTCTCCATGGTGTACACTGTGCACTCCTTGTCGAGGAATTGCTCCTTGCCTACTTCCTGGATCTTGTATTTGCCGATTACGTCCTCAGTGAGGTTCAGGAAATTAGGCTGCTCGAGATCAACAGTCTGGATTGACTTGAGGGCGTAATTGACCGACCAGACCTTTCCTTCTTTCGTAATTACGGCAGACTCGACTTCTCCCATGCCCGGAACCTCCAACTTTGTCCTCTGGCATTCAAGGGCACCATAGTTGTCGATGAATGTGGTGGATTCGACCTTCTGTCCCATCACGGAAGTGACGAATTTGGCGGTAGCGGACTTGAAGCCATATCTCTTGGCGGCTTCCTTGTCGCCATCCTGGGCGCTCAGTCCCAAGGTGGCCAACAGCAGCAGGCTGGTGAACAGGAGTTTGGTTTTCATGGTATCTTAAGATTTATTTGTTTTCGGCTTCTTCAACTGCTTTGAAGTAACGGTAGGAATTGACCTTCAATTCTCCGGCGGCGGGCTCGTCAAGGACGACGGTCCCGTTCTCGTGGAGCTGGAGGGCGCTGAGAGTAATGTAGTGGCTGACAGGACCCTCGATGGCCTGGGCTACTACCCTGGCTTTCTTGCTCCCGAATGCGAGGATGAGGACTTCTGCTGCGCTGCAGACAGTTGCCACTCCGACGGACATAGCCCTCTTGGGCACCTGGCTTGTGTCACCTCCGAAGAAACGGGAGTTCACTTCGATGGTGTCCTGTGTGAGGGTCACGACCCTGGTCCTGGAATTGATTGAGGAGAAGGGCTCGTTGAAGGCGAGGTGGCCGTCTTCGCCGACTCCTCCGAGGAAGAGGTCGATTCCGCCTGCGTCCAGGATCGCGAGTTCATATTCCTCACATTCCTTGTCCAGATCGGGGGCATTCCCGTTCAGGATGTGGATGTTTCCTGCGGGGATGTCTATCTTGTCGAAAAGATTCTTGTACATGAAGCTGTGGTAGCTCTCGGGATGTTTCTCCGGGATTCCGACATATTCATCCATGTTGAAGGTGATCACATTCTTGAAAGAAACCTCGCCCGCAGCGCACATCCTTGCGAGTTCCTCGTAGGTGTCCAGGGGAGTGGAACCTGTGGGAAGTCCCAGCACGAAGGGATCGTCGGTTGCTTCTGCCTTTGCCTTGATTGCGTTGGCGATGTGATGGGCGGCCCAGATGGAAGCCTCCTTCTTTGAATCTCTGATTATTACTTTCATTGTTATATGATGTTTATTTATTTAAGTCTTAAAAATACTTCAATTGCCTGGTATTCAGCCATTCCGAGATCGTTGTACAGTTTGGCGGTGTTCTGGGTGCGCTCTTCGGCCCTCTGCCAGAACTCTCTCGGATCGTCTCCGGGGAAGGGGACGATATCTTTCTGTGAAAGATGGCGGAAGATAGCGTGACGCTTTTCGATCAGCTCGTCAGGGCTGAGAGGAACGGCCATGTCGACTCTCCAGAGCTCCCATTCCATCCATGCGCCCCTGTAAAGCCATATCGTGGTGTCGTCAAGCCATTCATTGCCTTCTTCCTTGAGCTGTTCTATGGCCTCAAGGGCGGCTTCCGTACAGACCCTGTGCGTTCCATGAGGGTCAGCAAGGTCTCCGGCCATGTAGATCTGATCCGGCTTGAGTTCGAGGATCAGTTCCTTGATGATATCAAGATCCTTTTGGGTACGGGGAAGTTTGGTCACTCCGCCCGACTCGTAGAAAGGAAGGTTCAGGAAATGGACGTTATGGTCGTCGTCCAGACCGAAACTCCTGACGGCACCGCGTGCTTCGCTGCGACGGATTGCAGCCTTGAGGGCAAGCAGTTCCTTCGGCTCCGGTTCCCCGGGTTTCTTTGTCCCGATGATGTACTTGACTTCGTCAAACCGGTCTCCGAAGCCGAGCTGGCGGGCAGCGTCCATGTGTTGGAGAACCACATCGTCATGTACCGCGAGGTCTCCGGAAGTCTCGTAGGCCACGTGGACTTCATGTCCCTGATGTACCAGACGGATCAGTGTGCCTCCCATCGAGATCACATCGTCATCGGGATGCGGCGAGAAGACCAGCACCTTCTTCGGGAAAGGAGTCGACTTGACAGGCCTTGTGGTGTCATCTGCGTTGGGTTTTCCTCCCGGCCATCCTGTGATGGTGTGCTGGAATTCATTGAATACGTCTATGTTGATCTTGTCGTAGGGACCGAAACGCTCGATAAGTTCTCCAAGGGAATTTTCCAGGTAATCCTGCTGAGTAAGTTTGAGGATCGGCTTGCGCACTTTTTCGCAGAGCCACTCGACGGCCTTTCGTACCAGCTTGGGAGTCCACTGGCAAGGGCCTACGATCCATGGTGCAACCTTCCTCGTCAGTGTGGAAGCTGACATCTCATCAGTGTAGAAGGAGATGTTGTCATGCTTCTGCAGGAAGGATGCCGGGCATGAAGGATCTGTTTCATCCTCGACTATCTTCTTGACAATCCCTGCCTTGTCTTCACCCCAAGCCATGAGGATTATCCTCCTGGAACTCATGATGGTTCCGATGCCCATGGTGATTGCAGACTTCGGAGTAACCGAGATGTCACCGTTGAAATTGCGGGACTGGATCTTTCTGGACTGGTAGGAGAGGGGAACGGCGCGCGTGCGGCTCTTCTCCGATGTTCCGGCGTCATTGAAGCCGACTTGACCGCCTTCTCCGACTCCGATCACCAGCAGGTCGATTCCCCGTGCGATTTTCTCGAATTCGGCGCAATAATCCGAAAGCTTATCCTGTGCGACCGTTCCGTCAGGTATATGGATATTTTCGGGGCGTACGTCCACGAGATCAAGGAACTCCTTGTGGAGCCTGTTGTTGCGGCTCTGGGCTGAGTCCTTGCTGCAGGGATAATATTCATCGATGGAGAAAACCTCCACATTGGAGAATGAGACGGCTCCTTCGCGGTACTTGGCGGCAAGCCATCTGTAGAGGCTGACGGGAGTTACTCCGGTAGTGAGTCCGAGTTTGAAGGGACGGGGCAGGGAGGCTTTCTCGTGGTCGGAGATAGCCTTGATTACGATCTCGCCAACGCGCTCGCTGCCCGTGGCTGCATCGTCAAAAATCTCGGTGGTGATCCTTTCGTGGGAGTGGAGAATGCCTTTGGGCAGGTTCTCTTCGATCAATCCACCGTCTTTCGGTAATGAAAAATGTTTCATCTTGAGCTTGATGTTTCGTTAAATGTGAGATATTTCGTGGTCCGCAAGCGGACGAAAGCTCTGAAAGTGGATTAAAGCTGGTCGTAGTCGATGGAGAAGGTGTCGCCATGCTCCATGTCGCCATAGGTCAGTCCTCTTTTCAGCCAGTTATAGCGCTGCTTAGCAGTACCATGGGTGAAGGAGTCGGAGACCACATAACCCTGGGCCTTCTTCTGGAGATAGTCATCTCCGATCTTGGAAGCACAATCGAGGGCTCTTTCGATGTCACCCGGCTCAATGGAACGGAACCTTGCGTTGTCGTTGTTAGCCCAGACACCGGCGTAGTAGTCTGCAAGGAGCTCGAGCCTGACGCTGTACTGGTTGGCTACGGTCTTGCTGGACCTCTGCATGATCTGGTGGGCCTTATTCAAGGTACCGAGGAGGTACTCGACATGGTGTCCGATCTCATGGGCGATGACATAGGCATAAGCCAGGTCTCCGTCGGCACCGATCTGCTCCCTCATGGTCGAGAGGAAGCTCAGGTCAAGGTACACGGTCTGGTCTGCCGAGCAGTAGAACGGTCCCACCTGTGAGTTGGCCGTCCCGCAACCGGAACTGGTCACACCGGTGTAGAGGACCATCTTCGGCGGCTGGTACTCATAGCCGTACTTGGCGAAGATTGAAGTCCATATGTCTTCTGTTCCTGCAAGGATCTTCTTGGAGAAGGAGGCAAGTTCCTGTTCTTCCTGTGAAAATGTCACTTCAGTGTTCTGTCCGGTGGTCTGGACAGAACCTGCCTGCTGGAGAACTGCAGTGGGGTCGCCACCCAGCAGCATAACTATCAATGCGATGATCAAAGCACCACCACCAATGCCACCGGCAATGGCTCCGCCACTCATTCCTCTGCGGTCTTCGACGTTCGTGCTTTCGCGTCTTCCTTCTAGTCTCATGTTATTGTGTTTTTATTGTCGTTGTCGTTTTATTGCCAATTATACAAAGATAAGTAGTTTTTTTGCAATTTCGTCGAAATTCAATACCTTTGTAGCGCTTCAACCAGAATGCCCGAATGGCGGAATTGGTAGACGCGTTGGACTCAAAATCCAATGTCCTTTAAAGACGTGCCGGTTCGAGCCCGGCTTTGGGCACTTGAGCGGAATTTCCTCTGAAAATTGGAGATTCCGCTTTTCTTTTTCCTTGTAAGTACTTGGTTTCCTTGAAGATAAGATTTAACATTCCATTGAAGGACTTGGTTCGATATTTTTTCCCGTCAAAAAGCAGTTTTTCGGGGGAAATCGAACCGAGGAGCTTAGTTTTTACTTCGCAATTTGCTGACTGAAAGAACTTTCCAAGGTTCGATATTAGATTTATCGAATAGGAAAGCTTGTCTTTAATTCGCATGTCCGCACTCAATCGCAAGGCTGCGATCTGGGTCTTCAATCTCTCGACTTTTTCCTTGTGACGGGCAATATTTTTGTCCCTGTCCGCCTTGGTGATTTCACCATCGAAATAGAGGTCATTCACACGGTTCATACGTTCTTCAATAGACACAACCTCTGCTTGTAGTTTATCTGCCTGTTTATGATTGTCTCGTACCCTTTCACCACGGATGTCTTGAAGGATTTCATTGTATAATTCAAGGACAGCCTTGTTCGGTTTTAACTTCGAGACATACTTAACAAAACTATCATTCGTAGCGTCTGCTCGGACGTTGAGGTGCTTGTGATCATGGTTGCAAAAATAGTAGGCGTATTGTCCGCCATTTCCTCGGCTGACCGCTCCGGTCAGCGGGGCACCACAGATGGGGCACGTCAGATAACGACGCAAATACAAGACGGGATTGACAGTCTTTCC
>CADCJX010000009.1:0-413 GCA_902801885.1 uncultured Bacteroidia bacterium | reverse complement strand
GTTCCTGAGCATTTCAAATAGGCTTGTACTAGGCAATTTGGGAAATATTCGCCGTCCGATGACTGTCGGCACCTCTAAGCCAAGGGCTACCTCGTTGAAAAGTTGACGGATCAAAGGGGCCGTCGAAGGATCAACTTCAACCCAGCAATCATGTTTGGCTCGCCTTACATTGATATATCCCCTGGGTGCCTTATGCGGCCATTTCCCTTTCAGAAGTGTGCCGTGATTACCGTCTTTTGTTCGTTTAGATATCTTAATATCCTCAGAATGAGCTGTACCACAGTATAGGCCAAGCAAGGTTGCCCAGTCGCCGCTATTGAAATCGATGGGAGACTCAATGGCATTGATTTCAATGTGAAGTTCGTCGACGAATTTGCGTTTGTATGTAAAGGCGAACTCAACATTTCTGGAAT